>CAVVSL010000049.1:0-56559 GCA_963750825.1 uncultured Bacteroidota bacterium
AAGACTGCCGGCACTGGTCGCTGCCCTTCTTTATCGCTGGGTGTAATGGTTTGTTTGCCATTGATCAACAGGCAACTGCTGCCACCTCCATCCAGGTTAAGGGCTTCCCAGCGACCCAATTCTTTTAACAGTGCAGCTTCCTGTGTGAGCGTGGCTCCCTCGGCTTTCCCCGGAAAACGGCCCTCGACAACCATGATGATTAGTTTTCCATCGGCCGTATAACCCATTGCTGTTCGGGGATGCTTGTCCAGTATGGCTTTGCCTGCAAATTTAATTTCCTCATTATTGGTAATGCGGATGTCTCCATGCTGCAATAAAACGGGGCCTCCCCCTATCCCAGTTTCCATTTTCCATTTTTGAAAACTACCACGGGCAAACAGGGTATTGGTGGAGACATTGGGAAGAGAATCCCTGTTGGCGGGTATCGGCTGCTGACTGGCATAAGCATACCGATTAGCAGAATCTGTATAAACCCAGGCTATATCCGCCTTTCTTCTGCGGGATATGCCAAGGGCACTTCCCACCGGATGACGATAGGTTAAGGTATCTTTCCCTTTTCCCGGCAAAGTATGCACCTGATACGCTTTTAATTGTCCCTTTTGTATAACCAGGTTCTGGTTGCTGTTGTGCACAAATTCAAAAAAAGTGCAGTTGACCACGAGTAAGGGTTGTGACTGTTTTTCAAAGTACTGTGAAGGCGTATAGCGTTTCCCGTTTCCCACCAGGGTGGAAAAATTGAGGGATTTGTCTTTTAAGTCTGCTGACACATAAAAAATGCGGCTGGGCTTACCTTCGAGTGAGTCATTTGAATAGAAAACATGCACAGAAGAAGGCAATGGCTGGTATAGTGAATCCACATTCTGCCAGTGCAACTGCGCGGAAGCAAAGTTTACCAGTAGGCAACTAAAAAATGCTATTCTAATCCTGCGATTTGTCATCTGCTTAGATACATAAATATGAAGAACAGCTATGCTATCAGGAAAGCATCACTTGTTTTTCTTCCATCCACTTATTTCTACCATAACCGGGGATTACATGTTTTTCACTATGGTAAGAGGAACGCACAAGCGGGCCGCTTTCCACATAGTCAAAGCCAAGGTCGTAGCCAATTTCACGGAGTTCGGCAAACTCGTCAGGGTGTACAAACCTTTGTACAGCTAAGTGCTTTTTTGTGGGCTGCAGGTATTGTCCAAGGGTAATCACATCCGTACCTGCATTAACCAGGTCTTCCATTGTTTGTATTACTTCCTCTTTGGTTTCGCCCAGTCCCAGCATCATTCCAGTTTTGGTGCGCATGCCACCCTGTTTCAGCATCCTTAATACGTCAAGGCTGCGCTTGTATTTGGCCTGAACCCTTACCTGGCGGGTTAGTCTTTCACAGGTCTCCATATTATGGCTCACCACATCCGGTGCCGCATCAATAACTCTTTGCACCTGGTCTGCCCTTCCCTGAAAATCTGGAATCAGCGTTTCAAGGGTGGTATCGGGATTTAATGATTTAACGGCTTGTATGGTATTGAACCAGATGATGGATCCCCCATCTTTTAGTTCGTCTCTGTCAACACTGGTAATAACCGCATGTTTCACTTTCATCAGGTGAATGGCTTCAGCAACTCTTTGGGGCTCATCCCAGTCAACTGCTTCAGGCCGTCCGGTTGCTACTGCACAAAATCCACAACTTCGGGTACAGATATTGCCCAATATCATGAATGTGGCCGTTCCAGCCCCCCAGCATTCGCCCATATTGGGACAATTGCCGCTTTCACAGATGGTATGTAGTTTATGGGTATCCACCAGTCCCCTAACATGCTTATAACTTTCACCAATAGGGAGTTTTACGCGAAGCCAGTTGGGCTTTTTCAGGGTATGGCTTGAAGTATCTGGCTGGGCTATAACGGGTAATTCCTGCATGATTCCTGCTTTGGGGTTTTGGGTCTGGATAGGAAGTCTTTGGTTGAACCTTGGGGACGTACCCCTTACCAGCAGACTTTCCTCAATAACAACCTAATTGTCTTTTCGTTCAGGATGCAAATTTAACTCACTTTCGCCTTCCAAAAACAAGGGAGATATAGGCGTTGAAAAAGAACTTCTTTTCGGGGTTTAAAAGCAAAATAGGCATGCTCTGGCTGTAATATTCCGCATTTACGCCTACTTCCAGTGCAGAAAGTACTTCATTGTACCGGCCATAATCGAACCTGATCGCTGCCCGGGCATGTACGCCGGGAACAAATTTAATTTCATTGAAACCCTTTGTCAACCCACCCTTTCCCAATATAATGTTAGGGTCAAGAAAAAGGCTGTCATTATTATTGTACTTAATTTCTTCATTTTTACCCGACGAGGGGTTCCTGATTTCAATATAATAGGGTTTCAGCAGCCCCGCCGACAATCCGCCTCCGTAAATGGCTGATACTGCCACACCGTTCTTGTTTCCTTTACCCCCGATTAATTTTTGCTGACCGAAACCCGCTTTGAGGTAATAAAAATTATTTTGTTTGCCATAGATATAGCTGGAGATAACCAAAAACCCCTGAGAGGCACTTAAAGTAGGCACTTTTTCTTCCTTAGGATGTTTTCTTTCTCCCAGTTCCAGCCACCATAAATTAGTTTTGGTGATGGTTTTGTATTTGCCATGTTCATAAAACATGCTCCAGCCGTCGGTATTGAATTTAAAGCCAAATGCGCCCTGTTTTTGATAAATCAACGCACCCTCTTCCTCCTGCTTGATAAGCTGGTTGATTTTTTCCCTGCGATCAGCTTTTTTCTGCATTTTTTCTGAAAGCTTTTCAGATTGCACTTTTTGCTGTGCTGTAACTGTAATAGAACCTATTACAAATAAGATAAACAATAGCTTCTTCACTTACATTTGATTTGTTAGCGTAAATTTATGGCAAAATGGTACAATGACTTCACAAATTATTTATAAAGGTGATCTGAGAACAGTAGCCACACATTTGCAGAGCGGAACCACCATGGAAACAGATGCCCCAACAGACAACCAGGGAAAGGGGGAAAGGTTCTCTCCTACGGACCTGGTGGCCACTGCCCTGGGTACCTGTATGATTACCACCATGGCTATAAAGGCCCGCACCATGAACATTAACCTTGACGGCACAAAACTTGACGTAACCAAGGTAATGGTCAGCGACCCCCGCCGGATTGGCAAGATTATCGTGCACCTGTATTTTCCCGGGGAACTATTGCTGGATGAAAAGCAAAAAGAAATCCTCGAAAAAACCGCCCGAACCTGTCCGGTTGAAAGAACCCTGCACCCCGATGTGGCGCTTGACTTCCAGTTCAACTGGTAATCAGATTCAGGAGCAAAGTATTTTGTTGCCTACTGCACATTGCAGACAACGCTTTTCAGTGCAATAATGGTTTGTTAATTCTATCAAAGCCTGCGAATCGAGGGCATTTGTATGGCTGATTCCCCGTTTTGTCCATTGAATGGTCAGCTGGTTGGTTTCCGGTTGTAAATGGAATAACCATTGTATCGATTTTTCCTGACAGCCCTCGTTTCGGTTATACAAGCCATACGCAAATAAAAGCGGAATGGCAGCATTGATAAGAAGGCTTTGGGCCATATCATTCCCCAGTTGTTTGGGTTTGTGGGGTGTTATTTTATCTAACCGGTAATGGTCGTTCCAATAGTTACTGGTAGTAACCCGGAGTTCCTTAAGCAAATCCTTTACGTCTTTGGTATCCTTAATTAATGAAAAAAAATGCGTGTTCCTGGCCAGCAATCCTGCCAGTTGGGCCAGTCTCACGGTAGGGAAAGCAGCGGGTCGCATGCGTAACATAGCAGGTTTACCCATTACAGGAGATAACCGGTATTTTCTTTGTAAAAACAGGTATTCCTTCTGAAGTTCTGTTACATAGGTATCGGTAAAACTTCCTTCCAGCAGATTGGCCTGGCCCAGGAGTAATGCTTCCAGAAGGGTGACCCTGTTTCTGTACCTGGATAGTAAATTGTGGGGGATACTTTTGGCTAGCTGCTCAAAAAAAAGGGTATTTACTTTGTTTCCAAAAGCAGATGCCAGCAACCACCAGCTAACTTCTTCCCAATTGTTATTGGCATGGGCAAGTTGCTGCAGAATTGTTTTTGATTTTCTTTCCAGGCGTTCTGCAACCAGCCTTTCCTTCCAGGATATCCAGGCAAGTTCTGTTAAGGCAGGAAGAAATGAATAACAGGGCAATTGGATACCTGCATCCATCATATAGCGGTACTT
This sequence comes from uncultured Bacteroidota bacterium, assembly GCA_963750825.1. Taxonomy (GTDB): domain Bacteria; phylum Bacteroidota; class Bacteroidia; order Chitinophagales; family Chitinophagaceae; genus Sediminibacterium. The sequence goes on from CAVVSL010000049.1 coordinate 4,230, forward strand.
ATCCAGGAGTATACGGGAGATTCGGTTTTCCAGCACCAGTGTTGTGAGGGTATTACCTGATTTATCCGTTACTTTTTCATCATCTTTCCAAACCACATGCAGAATAACTGTGTCATAATGGCTGTCATGGCTATGGCCATGTTTGTGCCAGTCTGATGAGCGAACGTGCAATTCTATATTACCCACCCAACGGGTATTACCAATCCGAATACTTGCTTCTGTAAAATCAGGTCCCTGGTGGGTATTTTTTATACCTGGCTTTTCTACCAGTAAGGGTTCTCCCCTGCTGGTTTGCAATTGTTGTTTATTGAAGTACTGGAATTGCCAGATAAATTGTAGTAAACTTTCCTCCATTTTGTCCGCTAGCTAAATGCGGCCGTTAAATTACAAAGGACAGAAGCGTGGTAAATACCTGATTTTTGTTTAGTTTTTTAGGGTACTTAGTGCCTGCAGTACCCGACTAACGGGGAGTCCCATCACATTATAGAAATCACCCTTCACAGACTGTATGCCAACCACCCCAATCCATTCCTGAATGGCATAAGCACCTGCCTTGTCGTAGGGTGCATACTTATCAACATAGAAACCAATCTGTTCATTCGTTAACGGATGAAAATTTACCTCTGTGGTATCGGCAAAAATCATTTCTCCCCCGTTATACAAAATGGCAACACCTGTAATCACCGTATGTTGTTTGCCCGAGAGGGATTGCAGCATTTGTATCGCTTCTTCTTTGTTTGCGGGTTTCCCCATTAGGGTACCCTCCAATACAACAATGGTATCAGCCGCCAAAATGGTTTTGTCTGCGTATTGCCCGTGAAAAGCTTCCTGAACATATTGTTTAACGGCAATGGCTTTGTTTTTGGCAATGTGCATGGCCGTCGCCTGCATATCAAGTCCTTCCGGAAAATCCTCGTGGGTATGCTTGACGATAATTTCAAAGGATACTTCCGCCCATTCGAGGAGCATTTTTCTTCTGGGGGAATGGGATGCTAGTATGATATCGAACATAAAGGGTACTTATATTTTTAGAAATAGAGCCTGAAAAAGACCATGGATAAAATACCCGTAAACATTACCCATTTTATCACCCTGCTTAGCTGATGAAAATCTTCAGTAGTCCGGGCTTTAAATAATTTATTGAAAACCCAGATAAGTGGAAGGATGATTAACAACAAACTATATAAAGAGCTATGCCACCAGCCAAAAGGCAGTATGTATAACTGGAGAATGGTTAATGCAGCTACCAGAACCACTATCCATACAGCCACAAACACTTTAGTGGTATTGATACCCCATACAATGGGCATGGTTCGGCATCCATATTTTCTGTCACCTTCCATATCCTCCAGGTCTTTGATAATTTCTCTTATCAAAGAAATCAAAAATGCAAAAGAAACATAGAGAATGGTAAGTCTGAAAAACCGGATATCCGTTTTGTTAAACGATAAAAAATTATCAATAGAGAGTGGATATTTTGAAAAGAAAATGATTCCGATTGTCCAGGCCGTGAGAAGTGATATGATCAGGTTACCCACAAGAAACTGTTTTTTCAGGTTGGTACTGTACAACCACAAAAGTATAATGGAAGTAAGGTTGGCAAGAACCAGGTGCCAGTAACCGGCTATGGGTAAGGCAGAAACCGTAAAGAAAAAGCCTAGAAGGCTCAGGAACATATGCCAGAAAATGACCCACCGGCGATTAATAATCACATTCACCACCACTTTTGTTGGTTTATTTACCTGGTCAATATTCAGGTCAAAATAATCATTGATGATGTATCCCGCGGCGGCAATCAATACAGAAGATATAACCAAAAAAGTAAACTGGTGGTTTTCGCCTGCAGGTAGTGAATTGCCTTCATATACTTTTCTTACAATACAGAATTCAAATAAAATCTGCGTTAAAGCAATGAACACCAGATTGGGCCATCGTATCAGCCTGAAAAAAGCGGAGATTATTTTCAAAGCAGTCATTTATTTCTTTTGGTAAGCCTGTAGATCTGTAATGATAGGTTATCTGGCCCTTACGGTGGTATCCTCTCCCCAATCTCTCCTTAACTTTAGTACTTTCTCAATTACATCTCTCGCACAACCTTCTCCTCCGTTCTTATGGGAAATATAAATACTTTTCTCTCTGATCTCCTGCGCTGCATCTGCCGGGCAGCAGGGTAATCCCACCATACCCATAACTGCTAAATCGGGGATATCATCCCCCATGAAAATAACAGATTCCCTGGAAAGCGCATATTCATTCAGTAAACTGGCAAGAACCGCTGCTTTGTTATTCGTCTGCATCCAAATATCTGTAATACCCAAATTGGTTAGCCTTTCTGCTACTTCCGGGGAATTTCCTCCGGAAATGATGATAACCCGATACCCTTTTTTGATGGCCAGTTGTAATGCATATCCATCCCGGACATTCATCCGCCTTGCCATTACGCCTTCCGGAAGTACTAACAAACTGCCATCTGTTAATACGCCATCCACATCAAAAACAAAACAGGTAATATGTTTGAATTTTTCGAGCAATGGGAAAGTTTTGTTTATTTACCGGAATGAGTCGGCCCTAGGGCAACAGTTTTATTTTTGATTGTCTCTCCACTCATATACCCAGGCACTTTGGATCATTTCAAGATGGCCTTCGGTACTTTGCTCACGGGTTCCCTGAAAATTAGGGGTTTCAAGAATCCAGTTGAGCAGGTCTGTGAAACGGATACGGTAAATCTTACCTTCATTAAAATCGTCACCGAAACGCTCATAGAGTTTCATAGCAATATCTTCATGGTCATTCCAATGGATAGGTGGTTCAAAATGGGTCATAATATTATATTGCGTTAATTATTGGAAATGATACTCCTTTTATTCACCCAGGAATTGTGTCTGGTCGGGCAGAGTTATGGAGACGTCTCCGCTTCCTTCCTGCAACACACACTGGCAGCCAAGCCGGGAATTGATTCTCGGATTTACAGCTCTGTCAATGAAATCCTCCTCCTTATCACTGAGTTCTTCCAGAAAATCCATTCCATTATCCACATATAAATGACAGGTACTGCAGGCACAAACGGCCCCGCAGTTATGGTGCAGTTCTATGTCATTGTCCAGGCAAACCTCTAAAAGGCTCTGGTCAGGGGCTATATTGGATAAAGTAATGGGCTCCAGTCCTTTCTGTTCAAATTTTATCTTAATCGTGTACATTATTCAACCATTTGGGACGGCAAAAGTATCTTAGAATATTTGTTTAACCATTCGAGTTAAGGAAAACTTTGGTCCAGGTCTTCAAAAATAGCCGTAATCACCGGCGTTTTCACTACTTCATTAACAAGAATGGGACGCAAGGGTTCTCAAAAAATGATTATTTCTCCCCTTTCTCCCTGTTAATGGCTAAAATACTTTGTGAAATCATTGCATACAATTGCAGCATCGCAGTATCGTTTTCAAGCAAAGAACGGTGTTTTTCCAGGGTTTGTAAATCGCCCCGGAATGCGGGACCTGCCTGCACCAGTTTAGGGTGCTTTGCCTGTATTTGGCGGCTGGTATCTTCAATAATTGGGTAAAAACTACTGAAATCAATGTTTTCTCTTTTACAATAATCGGCAGCCAGGTGATAGAGGTGATTGGGGAAATTTGCCGTAAAGGAGGCCAGCATATGCATTTTCAGCCGGATTCCATCATCAGCAGGGGTAATGTGCGGAGATAACAACCGGGCGAGGGTTTCTATTTTATGGAGGGCAGCAGGTGCATTTCCATCAATAACGATGGTTACCGGCTGTAAACTGGCAAGGGATTTTCTGATCATCTTCATAGGCCACATAACACCAAACAGGGTATTCCCGGAATTAAATACATTTTGAGAAACAGCCCCACTGGTATGTAGGAGGAGTTTACCGGGCAGGTTCACTTTCCCGGCCAGTTCGGGTAAGGCATCATCTGCTACTGCAAAAATATATACATCTGCATTGTTCTTCAGCAGGCTGATATCCGCTATGGGTTCCGCTTCCAGGATCTCAGCCAGTACAACAGCATTATCCTGATTCCGGCTATATACCTGTTGAAACGATATTCCCTTTTCCAAAAGTAGTTTTCCCAATACCGTTGCAACATTGCCTGAGCCTATGAGGGTTACCTGCATATCTTTGGTGTTATGAAAATGAAATTAAGACAAAGGCTGCTGATCCGCTATTATAAAACAAAATTGAAAGCCCTTGCTTTACTTTCGTCTGATAAGGCCGCGGAAGCAGCCTGGCAATTATTTTGTACTCCGTTTCCTTCCAAATTACCCAAAAAAATACCACCTGTTTTTTTAAAAGCTGAAAAACTTTCCTTCGAAAAAGAGGGTATTACCCTTCGTGGATTTCGCTGGAAACCAGAGCATCCCAATGGGAAGAAAATTCTGATTATCCATGGATTCAGCAGCTATGCCTATAAATTTGAAAAATACATTGCCCCACTGAAAAAAGAAGGTTTTGAAGTACTTGCCTTTGATGCGCCGGCACATGGGATGAGCGGAGGTAAAATCATAAATGCGTATCTTTATAGCCAGACATTGCTCAGTATTGAGTCTCTGTATGGTCCCATACATGGTTTTCTCGGCCATTCCCTTGGCGGTTTGGCAGCATCGCTTGCTTTTGAGCAGTTACCCGAAAATTTACACAGAAAACTGGTACTGGTGGCTCCGGCCACAGAAACCAAGAGGGCCATTGAGAATTTTTTCACCCTGTTATCCGTTGAGCAGACAACCCGTGAGGCATTTATCAGTCTGGTCAGTAAACTTACCCGGCAGCCCATTAGTTATTATTCGGTAAGCAGGGTTGTCAAAAATATCCAATCGCCTGTATTATGGGTGCATGATCAACAGGACAATGTCTGCAGTTTTGAAGATGTAAAACCATTATTATCGGAGGATTTGCCACATGTACAATTTCGGATAACGGAGCAATTGGGGCATAATAAAATTTACCGGGACCAGTCGGTTTGTGAGGAAATTATCCATTTTTTCACAGCCCCCCTTTCCTGATATTTTTTGTGATTTGATGGTTTCACCTAATATTGCAAGGTAACAAGCTATCGGATGATACAGGTTGAGCGCTTTTTTAACAGGATTTCTAATATTCAGGATTTTCAATAAAATCTCCGTCAGAGGCGGATTTCAGGCTTTATGGCAAAAAATTTATTGATAGTTGAGTCACCGGCAAAAGCCAAAACCATAGAAAAAATCCTCGGTAAAGATTTTGAGGTCAGGAGTTGTTATGGCCATATCCGTGATTTGGAAAAGGACGATATGGGTATTGATGTCAACAATCATTACCTGCCCAGGTACAAAGTGCCCAATGACAAGGAAAAAGTGGTCAGGGAACTAAAACAACTGGCGAAAAAAGCAGATGAAGTATGGCTTGCATCGGATGAGGACCGGGAAGGAGAAAGCATTAGCTGGCACCTGGCAGAAGTTTTGGGCCTCGACCCAAAACTGACCAAAAGAATTGTGTTTCACGAAATCACTGCTCCTGCCATCAGAAAGGCGGTGGATAATCCCAGAAAAATAAATATGGACCTGGTCAATGCGCAGCAGGCAAGGCGCGTACTGGACAGGCTGGTGGGATTTGAATTAAGTCCAGTACTCTGGCGCAAAATTGGCATGCAACGCAGTTTAAGTGCCGGAAGGGTACAAAGTGTGGCAGTTAGATTGATTGTTGACAGGGAAAGAGATATCAACAATTTTATCCCTGAAAACAGTTTTAAAGTAGAAGCTTTTTTTACAGCGGCTGACATACATAATAAAACAGTCACCTTTAAAGCTGAGGGCCCGTCAAAGCTGGCAGCCATTGAGGATGCTGAAAAATTTCTGGTAAGTTGCCAGGGTGCTGCTTATCAGGTGAAAGAGATACAGGTAAAACCTGCCAAACGCTCACCTGCTGCACCTTTCACTACCTCTACCCTGCAACAGGAGGCATCCCGCAAAATGGGTTATAGTGTAAGTAAAACTATGTTACTGGCACAAAAACTCTACGAAAGTGGTATGATCACATATATGCGTACCGACAGTATTAACCTGAGTGATACCGCTTTGGATGATATCCGCAAACAGGTAACCAGTGCTTATGGCAACCAATACCACCAGCCCAGGAAATTCAAAAATAAAAACGAGAATGCACAGGAGGCGCATGAAGCCATAAGACCTACCTATATGAACAACCTTACGGTAGACAATGAAGATGCTAAACGTTTATATGAACTGATTTGGAAAAGAACCATTGCTTCACAGATGAGTGATGCAGAATTTGAGAAAACAACCGCTAAAATTAATATCAGTACCAACCAGGACACATTAACTGCCAGTGGTGAAGTGATGAAGTTTGATGGGTTCCTCAAAGTATATATGGAAGGAAGAGACGATGAGGAGGATGAAGATACGGAAGGAATGCTTCCTCCATTGCAGGAAGGACAAGCACTGGATTTTCAAAGGATGACCGCCATGGAAAAATTCACCCGGCCATCAGCAAGGTATACGGAAGCTGCACTGGTGAAAAAACTGGAAGAATTGGGAATTGGCCGACCCTCCACTTACGCACCTACCATTTCCACTATTGTGAAAAGAAATTATGTGGAAAAGAGGGAAAAAGAAGGTGTCAAAAGAGCGGCCATGCTTTTAACGCTATCCCCTGATAAAAAGATTGACAAAAAGATACTTGAAGAAAATACCGGAGCCGAAAAAAACAAACTGTTCCCTACCGATCTGGGTATTGTGGTTACTGACTTTTTGATCCAGCATTTTAAAAAGGTAATGGACTTTGGCTTTACGGCCAAAATAGAAGAAGAGTTTGACCAGATAGCTGAGGGCAAGATTGTATGGAGTAATATGATAGATGGCTTTTACAAACCCTTTCACGACAATATTGAACACACCCTTGAGAATGCGGAGAGGGCGAAGGGGGAAAGAGAGCTGGGGTATGATGCAGCAACCGGCAAAAAAGTAATCGCCCGAATGGGCCGCTACGGCCCCATGGTTCAGATTGGCGATACCGCTAATGAGGAAGAAAAACCCCGTTTTGCCAAACTGAATCCGAACCAGAGTATTGAAACCATATCCATGGAAGAAGCGATGCAACTCTTCGCCCTTCCCAGAATATTGGGGAAATATGAAGGTGAGGAACTATCGGTAAATGTTGGCAGGTATGGACCCTATATTAAACTGGGAGAACAGTTTATCTCCATACCCAAGGGCGAAGACCTGCATGAAATGGAACTGGAGCGGGCCATTCAACTGATAAAGGACAAGGAACTGGCAGATGCACCTATCGGATATTTTCAGGAATTACCGGTTACCAAGGGGAAAGGCAGGTTTGGTCCATTCATCAAATGGAACGACATGTACATCAATATTCCCAGGGCCTATAATTTTGATACCCTATCCCAAAAAGACATCAATGAACTGGTTGAAAAAAAGAAGGAAAAAGAAGCCAACCGGTTTATTCAACAGTGGCCTGCTGAAAAGATAGCACTCGAAAACGGCAGGTGGGGACCCTTTATCCGGTTCAACAAAAAAATGCTGAAACTGGGCAGAAAAAAGGACGGAAACAAATATGTAGCAGAAGACCTTACGGGACTGGAACTGGAGGAAGTTAAGAAAATGATTGAAGAGCAGATTCCCAACGCATTCAGTAAAAAAACAAAATCTGTTGCGAAAAAGACCGCTACCAAAAAAGCTGCTGTTAAAAAGCCGGCGGCCAAAAAAGCAGCCAAAAAGACTGTTAAGAAATAATAACCAACACCCTCTACTAAAAAAAAGTCTGAATGCTAACACATTCAGACTTTTTTTATAATCAAAACAATTTCTTCCTAGTCGTATTTTCCCATCTGGCGCAGGAACCTTACGTGTGCCCAAACTGCTTTTCGCATAGTGGGGTATTCGATATATTGCAATTGGTATTCATTACATACCGCCCTTACAATTTCGCTGATGGCCGGATAGTGTACATGGGAGACCTTAGGAAACAAATGGTGCTCTATCTGGAAATTCAATCCGCCAACCAGCCAGCTAACCAGCTTATTTCTTGTGGCGAAATTGGCCGTTGTTTTAATCTGGTGAGCCGCAAATTCATCGGGTAATTTATTCGTTTCAACATCAGCCACCGGAAACTCCGTATGTTCAACGGTATGGGCCAGTTGAAAAACAATACTCAGCACGAAGCCGGCTACCAGACTCATCACCAAAAAACCAACCAGCCAGCTGATCCAGCCTACACAAATAATCGGGATAACAATAAAAGCGGCAGCATGGTACACTTTTACACTCCAGAATTCAAAATGGTCTGCAAAAGACATTTTCTTCAGGGGTACATTTCCAATTTTGCGTGAAAAATATTTTTTATAGTCTGTAAAGAATATCCAGAATACATACAACAGCATGTACAAAAACCAAAAGTATACGTGCTGGAAACGGTGAATCATATACCTTTTCTGTGTGGGTGCCATCCGCATGAGTACACCAATTTCAATATCATCATCCACACCATCAATATTGGTAAAACTGTGGTGAATCATATTGTGCTTCATATTCCACATAAAATGATTGGCTCCCAGTAAACTAATGGAAGAAGCCGCTACCCTGTTCATGATTTTGCTGTTACTGAAACTACCATGGCTACCGTCGTGCATAACATTGAAACCAATGGCAGCAACAATTCCACCCAATACAACTGATTCAGCCAATGCGAAATACCATACCGGTGTCCAGAAAAGTAAATGTATATAAACAGCCACCAGGGCAATAATCATGATGATGGCCTTGGTAAACAGTTTGGGGTTACCGGTTGAATCAATTCCATGCTGGTCGAAATAGTCCTGAACTCTTTTCTTTAAGTCTGTGTGAAGGGAACGGGAAACAGCAGGGAATTTTGGTATAGTAAATTGTGACATATATATATTTAAAATTACACGCGAAGGTACCTATTTATCTCTTTTGAAAAGGGTATTTTTTGCCAGGCAATCCTAATTATGCGCCTCTTAACGAGTAAAATAAACAAATATTTTGTTATTGTTTTAACATATTTCCACATGTTGGGATAACTTAAGTGAGATACATAACTAAAATTTAATTTAGTTTGAACCTGGAAAGAGACAGTATTCCGGGAATACCCCCGCCTATCCTGCCTTTTTTTCAAAGCATCTATGCAGGAAACCAAAGAGATTAACGCATTGTTTACCCTTATAGATGATCCGGATGAGGAAGTCTATTCCACAGTTTCGGAGAAGATTGTGGCATATGGAAAGAACATCATCCCCAACCTGGAACATTTATGGGAAACCACCCTTAGTGAAGATGTGCAGGAAAGGATTGAAATGATCATCCACCACCTGCATTATTCGGATCTTACCAGGGATTTGACCGAATGGCGAGACAGTGCTTACCATGACCTGCTTTTTGGAGCACTCCTGGTGGCCAAATACCAATACCCTGATCTTCAAACCACCCCGGTATTGCAGGACATTGAAAAAATCAGAAGAAATGTATGGCTGGAATTAAATAGTTTTCTCACACCCCTTGAGCAGGCCAATGTATTATCGAGCATCGTTTACAATTATTATAACCTGAAAGGTGTAGAAGTAAACTATGAAAACCCGGATGAATTCTTCATCCACAAAGTACTAGGGGCCAAAAAAGGAAATGCGCTTACCAATGGCATCATTTACCAGGTATTGTGTGATTTGCTGGATATCAATGCCAAAATCATCAATATCCCGAAGCAATGTATCATCGCCTTTTATCATTCCGATTATGAAGAAGCTACCCATATGGGACATCCACAGGATAAAATTCATTTTTATGTAGATGCCACCACCGGCCAGGCATTTTCACATAAGGACGTGGAAAATTATTTTAATCGTATTTCTGTTCCACTCTCCCCTGCCTACTTCAAACCCCAATCACACAAACGGATTATACAGGTGTTGCTGGAAGAAACAGGAAAATGTTTCGACTCCCCAACCAAGGATTACAAAAGAAAAGAATTGATGCAACTCGCAGACTTACTTGATGGATGAAAGAAATCTCCTTTTCCTACTCCCACCAATGTCTGGTAAGTAGGAAAAGGGGAAGTGGACTTATCCTAAACTGGCTTCCAGGCTAACGGCCAGGTTATATGCCTTACTTACAGGGCAATTGGCTTTGGCATCAGCGGCAGCCGTCTGGAACTGCTCTTCTGTAATACCCGGCACTTTGGCTTTTACTACAAGATGAGAAGTGGTTATTACTCCGTCTTCCAGGGAAATAGCACAACTGGTTTCCAGGGTTTCAGGCGTGAAACCTGCGGCACCCAGTACAAAACTCAGTTTCATGGTAAAACAGCCGGCATGGGCTGCAGCCATCAATTCTTCCGGATTGGTTCCAACACCCTCTGCAAAACGGGAGTTGAAAGAATATTGGGTTTTATTCAATACGGTACTTTGGGTAGACAATGTTCCATTACCTTCTTTGCCCGATCCATTCCAAACTGCGGTTGCTGTGCGTTTCATAACTGTTTAATTTTAATTTTGACAAAAATACGAAAATGATTAATTGGGACGATTTTGAAAAACTGGATATCCGAACCGGAACCATACTTGAAGTTACAGATTTCCCCAAAGCTAAAAAACCTTCCTACCAGTTAACCATCGATTTTGGCCCCCTGGGTATTCGAAAATCGTCCGCACAGATCACACACCATTATACCAGAGAGAGCCTTATAGGAATACAGGTAGTGGCCATTGTAAATTTTCCCCCCAAACAGATTGCCAATTTTTTCAGTGAATGCCTGGTATTGGGTGTGTATGATGAAAATAAACAGGTAATTTTATTGCACCCCGGAAAACCGGTAACCAACGGACAATCCATCGGATAATGAACGAACTGCATTATACATATTATGAAAGCCCCATAGGATTGCTCAAAATTGGGGGTACTGATCAATTTATCGGGGAGCTTAGTTTTGTAGATAACCCCGACCAATTGACCCATGGAGAACCCGGCATCTCAGAAGTAATGCACCAGTGTACTGAACAACTCATTGAATATTTTCACGGAACACGCAGAAGTTTTGACATCCCCGTATTTCAGGAAGGCACTGAATTTCAACTAAGGGTTTGGAGTGAATTACTGGAAATTAGTTATGGTAAGACCATCAGTTATATGGACCTGGCTAAAAAACTGGGCGATTCCAAAGTTATTCGGGCCGCAGCCAGCAGCAATGGCAAAAACCATATTGCCATAATGGTTCCCTGCCACCGAGTAATTGGAAGTGATAAATCACTGGTGGGCTATTCTGGCGGCAAATGGCGGAAAAAATGGCTACTGCAACATGAGTTTAAAATTGCTCATGGGGTGCAGACCCTTTTCTAATTGTTATTGCAACAGTCTCGTTGAATTAACAATTTTTTGAAAAAAGCTTCTTACTACCAATGCTGAATGAAATACTTTTACAATAATGGCGTCATTCAGTAAATCCATATTTCTGTTGCTGCTTTTGCAAACACTGGTAGTTTCCGGATATTCACAAGCCTGCACCGCATTGGGACAAAATCCGGGTTCTGCTTTTCCGGTGTGTGGCACCAACTTTTTTACACAAACTACCGTACCTGCCTGCGGAGGAACCAGAATACCCACACCCTGTGGAAACGATGGCGCCACTTATTCAGACGTGAATCCTTTCTGGTATAAATTCACCTGTTATGCAACAGGTACACTGGGTTTTGTGATTACCCCCAAAAGTCTGGGTGATGATTATGACTGGCAATTATTTGATATTACAGGAAGGATTGCCACAGATGTTTATACTGACGGCAATTTAATTGTGTCTGCCAACTGGTCGGGGTCACCGGGAGCCACCGGTGCCTCTCCTGCAGGAAAAAATCCTTATGAATGCGCTTCAGATCCCCGAAGCAATGTGAATACTTTCAGTACTATGCCCACCATCATTGCAGGCCATGATTATCTTTTATTAATCAGCCATTTTGATGACGCTACCCATACCCAAAGTGGTTACGACCTATCCTTTCCGGTGGGCAGCCAGGGCGGCACCGCCAGTATTGTAAACCCATTGGTTCCCAAAATGGTTGCCGGTTATGGTGCCTGTAATGGAACAGAAGTAGTGATTGCACTGAACAAAAGAATTAACTGTAATTCCATAGCAGCAAACGGCAGTGATTTTTCCATCACCGGTTCCAATCCTGTTACCATCGTATCTGCCACCGGAAATGGCTGTACCAGTGGGTTTGACGGGGATACGATTATCCTCAAACTCAGTAAAATATTGCTGGGAGGTAATTACACCATTACCGCAAAAACGGGATCGGATGGAAATTCGCTGGTAGACAACTGTTCCAATAGTCTGGCGGTGGGAGAATCGATTAATTTCAAATTCCTGTCTGCCTTGCCCACCCCCCTCGACAGCATTAGCCCGGTAATTTGTATCACCGACTCATTGCAACTTGTTTTTTCCAAACCTTTAAACTGTAGTTCCATTGCAACAGATGGCTCTGATTTCCAAATAACAGGACCGGTTCCGGTTTCCGTAAAATCGGCAAAAGGTGTTTGCAGTAATGGCGTAAGTTCCGTTATCCAACTAATGCTTTCGGCACCCATAAAAGTAAACGGCACATTTACCATTACCCTGAAAATCGGAACGGATAACAATACCCTTATTGATGAATGTGGTTTTGTTACACCGGCCGGATCTACCCTTAGCTTCACCACTAAAAATATAGTTACCGCCGATTTTCAATCCAGGGTAGGTCCCGGTTGTAAATCAGACACACTCACCCTAACCCATACAGGTACTGGTAATGCCACCAACTGGCAGTGGAGCATCGATGGAACAACGGTTAGTATTGTCAAAAATCCGGTAATAATATCCAGGGCATTTGGTGATCACCGGGTAAGGCTGTTTACCAACAATGGCAGTTGTTCAGACTCGGCATCAATCGCTTTCGTATTTCCCGACCATACCGTTAAAGCAGCTTTTGCCGCGTTGGATTCATTGTGTCCTACCGATGCACTCACCTTCATTGATTCAAGTAAGGGCAACCCGCTAGCCTGGGATTGGCATTTTGGAAATGGAAATAGCAGTACCAGCCAATCGCCTGCCCCACAACTGTACCCGCTTACAGGCCGGTTTACAGATTACACAGCCCGGTTAACGGTTAAGAATAATTTTAACTGCCTGGATACTGCCTATAAAATCATTACGGTATTGGCCAGTTGTTACATAGCCGTTCCATCGGCATTTACTCCCAATGGGGATGGTCTGAATGATTATTTGTATCCGCTCAATGCATTCAAAGCTGCCAACTTTAATTTCCGTGTATATAACCGCTACGGACAAGTAATTTTTGAATCCACCAATCCTTTCAGGAAATGGGATGGCCGCGTGAATGGCATTCCGCAGGGAAGCGGAACCTATGTATGGACCTTACAGTATGTACACAAGGATACCGGGCTACCCGTTTTTATGAATGGAACTACTGTACTAATCCGGTAATCTTTTAGTGGCAATTTCCTGTAAGGTTTATTGCATGTCTTCTCCCGAAAACCCCAGGGGTAGTAATTGCGACGCTTTGGCAATAACCAAAACCTTCCCTTCTTCTCCTGCCAGTAGTAATCGTATGGGATATTGTAGTCGCAATTCATATTCCACCAGGCTTTGCCGGCAAATGCCACAGGGGCTAATGGGCCGGTTACTAACCCCAAGGTTATTATGGTAACTGATGGCAATGGTTTCAATAGGCACGCCCGGATATAAGGAAGACGCTGCTGATAACAAAACCCTTTCTGCACAAATTCCAACCGGATAACTGGCATTTTCCTGGTTGGTGCCGGTAACCGTTTTGCCATTGGTCAATTTAGCTACAGCCCCCACCTGGAAGCGGGAATAAGGCGCGTAGGCGATATGTGTGGCATTACGGGCGGCTTCCAGCAATTGTGCATCTTCCGGGGTTAATTCCCCAATGGAACCGTATTCTTCAAATTCGAAACTTATTTTTTGTGTTTCCATAAAACCTTTTTTAGACAAAAAAGTCCTCAAAGCATAGCCTTGAGGACCCTTTCGGTGCTGAAAGATACATTATTTGATGCCATTGAACAAGCGCTTCCAGCGTGGCCCCTTGTCCCAGCTAAACCATATCAGGGATGCTTTACCCACTATATTGGTTTCAGGTACAAAGCCCCAGTAGCGGCTATCCTGGCTATTGTGCCGGTTGTCCCCCATCATCCAGTAATAATTGAATTTTACAGTATAGGTGCTGGTCTCTTTTCCATTAATGATAAATTTACCATTGGCTTCCTCCATCCTATTGCCCTCATAGGTTATGATTAATCTGCGGTAGATAGCTATGTTCTGCTGGCTTAGGGTAATCACATCACCCCTCTGCGGAATCCTTAACGGGCCGTAATCATCAATGGTCCAGGGATAATTTACTTCATCGTGCGGAAAAGTCTGGCCTACCATGTTCTGGGAATACAGGGCAATGGATTTCACATTGGGCAGTTTCTTCACCTTTGCTGCTTCAGTAGCAGTCATGTTAATCACAAAACGGCCCGGTTGGGAATTATCGAAACGAATCTGATCGCCGGGATTTTCCGGATCAATCCCCAACTCATCTTTGAGAAAATCTTCCGTAAAAGGTGTTCCATTGGTTTCTACCAGGTATTCATTCTGCGAATAGGCAGGTACAAATGCCGGTTGGTTATTGATATATAAAACGCCTGCCTTTAATTGTATTACATCCCCATGAATGGCCGTACAACGTTTGATATAGTTATCCGTTTTGTCCATCGGATGCACAATTACCGGAAACTGGTCATTCAATGCAGCCCTGTCTCCTTTGAACTGGTATCGCAATACATCGTAGTAAGGCCTCGCACTGCCATAATCAGGCAGGTTAATAATCGTATCCCCCTCCGGAAAATTAAACACCACCACATCGTTTCTTTTCACTTCTGTAAAAGCAGGCAACCGTTTATAGGGTAGTTGAACCGACTTAATGTAAGAGGGCATTGTTTTAGAGAAGGGCATAATATTATGTACAAAAGGAAAAGACAAAGGGGTTTGTGGAATCCTGGGTCCATAACTCATTTTATTCACAAAAAGGAAGTCGTTTACCAGTAAGGTCTTTTCCATACTGCCGGTAGGTATCACATAGGCCTCAAAAACAAAAGTCCGGATGATGGTGGCAGCCACAATGGCAAAAACACCCGCGTCAATCCATTCACGGGATGCCGGTTTATGGTAATGTTTCAGGATTTCACCACCATGCCATTTTACTTTTTCGGAAAATCCCAGATAAGGGAAATAAATAAAAGGAACCAATACAGTGGCGGTATGGTCAGGTACGGTAACTTTTTTAAAATGCATCACAAATATGATGGTAATCCAAATAGTAATAAACTGACCCGCTATAGGTACCAACTGGAACCAGAACCAGTATTTTTTTAAGTTACATTTTTCAACAATCAGCCAGGTATTGTAAAAAGGGATCAGGGCTTTCCAGGGAGCGATACCTGCTTTTTGAAACATACCATACATGCCGGCATGCCAGCCAATGATGCCAATGACCAATAAAATTAAACCCATAGAGTTGTATTAAGTAAGGACAAATGTATCCTTTTCATCCGCACGGCAAAGATTTACCGGTAAAAGTTTTCTTAAATATGTTTCTGCAACTACCGGGCAAAGAAAATGTTAATGGATGAGTCAGTACCGTAAATTCCCGTTTTTACCGGGGCAATACATAATTTTCCACATCAGCTTTATTAATGTCTTTACCCGATAAAATAACCAGTCTTTCCACCACATTTCTGAGTTCCCGGATATTCCCGGTCCAGTTATGTTGCTGAAGTGCCTCCATAGCCGCTGCCTGTATATTTTTCTTTGCCTGTCCGTAGTCGGCTGCAATATCTTCCAGAAACTTTTCAACCAATAATGGTATGTCGCCCCTGCGCTGGTTAAGAGAAGGAACATGGATGAGGATAACACTTAAACGGTGATACAGGTCGAGCCTGAATTGCTTATCCGTTACTTCCTGCAACAGGTCTTTATTGGTAGCCGCAATTACCCTAACATCTACCGCTATTTCTTTTTCTCCGCCCACGCGGGTAATTTTTCCTTCCTGCAATGCCCTTAACACTTTTGCCTGGGCACCCAAACTCATATCGCCAATTTCATCCAGGAATAAGGTTCCTCCACTGGCCTGTTCAAATTTACCGATACGTTGTTTAATCGCTGAAGTAAAAGAACCCTTTTCGTGTCCGAACAATTCGCTTTCGATTAATTCACTGGGAATGGCAGCACAGTTCACTTCTATGATGGGCAATTGAGAACGGTTACTTTGTTCGTGCAACCAACGGGCTACCAGTTCCTTGCCCGATCCGTTTTCGCCGGTTATCAGCACCCGCGCATCTGTTGGGGCTACTTTTGCAATGGTTTCTTTGATTTTCAAAATCGCCTCACTCTCTCCGATAATTTCCTGTACCCTCGAAACTTTTCGCTTAAGTACTTTGGTCTCTTTTACCAATACCGTCTTATCCAGCGCATTTCGGATAGTGATCAGGAGTCGGTTCAGGTCCGGGGGTTTAGAGATATAATCGAAAGCGCCGTTTTTAACGGCATCCACGGCCGTTTCAATATTACCATGGCCACTGATCATGATCACGGGTATTTCACTTTGGCTATCGGTTACTTTCTGCAGAAATTCTATGCCATCCAATTTGGGCATCTTAATATCACAAAGAACCAGGTCAAAATTGCCGGCTGTGTATTTTTTCCAACCCTCTTCCCCATCCGACGCTTCTTCTATAGCATACCCCTCATTACTCAAAATTTCTTTTAGCACATTACGGATGGCTTTCTCATCATCAATAATCAGGATATTAGACATGTTTAAATATTTTTACTAAGGTAAGTGTAAGTTTGGTATGTACCCGGCAACACCCTCTCTGCCCGGCTTTTCTTGCGTCGCACACTTGTACGGCAGTAACCATAGCAGCATTCCTAGAAATGGCAAACCAGGCCAATGAATACATTTCGTTTAGCCGCCGGGTTAAAATATCTTTTTCCAAAAGCATTGATGTCATTCCCCAAACTATAGAGTTGGTTGAGCAGATTATCAACGCCCATAAATAAGTCATATTCACATGCTTTTAGCCGATTACGAAATCCCCATTTTGCCTGAACCAACTGGTAACCCTCTGCATAAGCATCATTGGCATCGGTAAGGGGAATTCGGGAGTTAACATTTACTGAGGCATTCAGGTAAATACCATCCCTGTTTTCTATATCTATTCCACTTACCCATATGTTCCGGGGAACACCCGTAACCTGGTTACCTGAATAACTCAGGTTTGATTGCTGGTAATCCGTAAATCGAAAAGGCTGGAAGGAATAGCTGCTCCATATTTTGAAGTTACTGATAAACCCATTGGGTTGGGTTAGCCATTGGTATTGCAAAGCGGCTTCCAGGCCATGTTGTTTTACTTCCCCTGCATTAACAAAATATTCTGCACCACTACTGCTGTTCCGCCTAACGATGGCATTGCGCAATGTAAAAAAATAAGCAGCCAGGTCAAAATGTAAACGGCCGTTGTATGCTTCCCCTTTCACACCCGTTTCAAAATTCCATCCCTCTTCTGCAGCAAGGTCCCCATAAAAATTTCCATCTGAAGGCCTCACCTCCGCCAGGGATGGGGGTGAAAACCCTTTGGCAGCCAACGTATACAGTGAAATATTTTTGGTCAGTTTATACAAAATAGCTAATCGGGGTGTTACCACTGCCCTTATATTCCTGTTCACATATCCCGTATTCAAATCCGTTAACCGTTTGTACCTAAGCAACTGGTTATTGATGCTAACACCGGCGGTAAAATTCCATTTGTTATTCACCAGCCATTGTAACTGCGAATAAGCAAACCACTGATTGGTAAAAATATTATCAGCAAACTGAATGGTATCTGCTGTTCCTGACCGGTTTCCAAAGTTGGTAATCCTGCTCTGGTTGTATAGCCATTCTGCTCCGGTCATCCATTGAAAACTATGAGAACCTTTGCGGATATGGTATACCAGACTCGTACCCATACCGAAATTGTCTTCCTTTCTTTTTTCATAATTGGTGATAAAAGGATTCGTGAAGTCAGTGGTATTGGCACTGAGGAATGATTTTACCATCCATACTCCAGAGAGTGGTACTTCATGCTGTACACCGGCGAAAACTGTCTTATTATAGATGGCTGCTTTTTGTTGTACGGCACCCGGTTGGCTACCGGCTGGTTGCCTGGCCAGTTTGGGATTCAGCTGCATCTGAGCCAGCGTAATCCCTCCGGGCGTTTGGTAATAGAGGTCTGTGTAAAAAAGCAATAACCGAATCTGCTGCTGTTTTATTTGCCAGGCAGCCTGCCATTGCAGTACATCTCTTCTGGAGGCAGACTGTTCCCGGAATCCGTCGGCCTGCTGGTGACTTTGTTGTAACCAGGAACTGAATTGCTTCCCGGTATTTTTCCAAATAAACTGTTGCCCCAGCATACCATAAGAACCGCCTGTAATGCCGGCTGTAAAATTATTTTCTGTTTTGTTCCGGAAGGGTAAATCAGTTTTCAATAATAGGGCACCACCTGTGCCGGCCCCATACCTGCTGGCTGCAGGGCCTTTGATCATTTCCATTCCGGTAAGTTGGTTGAGTTCAACCAAATTCAGGTAAGTATTGCCCGACCCATCAGACAGGGGTATATCATTCCAGTAAACTTTTACATTTCTTACGCCAAAAGGAGACCGTAATAAGCTGCCCCTGACCGATAACCGATAACTGGCCGGAGAACGCTCTTCCATGCGTACTCCCGGAACGGTATTCAAAACCGGAACCATGGATACACCCGCATATCTTTTCATGTCTGATGAACTAATGATGGCTACTGCCGCAGGAACTGTTTTCCAGGGCAGCTTTGATTGAAAAGCATTCACCGTTACTTCACCCAAAACAGCATCAATAGTGGCTTGCCTGGCCGTGTCATTATTTTGTTGCGCATAAATACCAGCCGTTGCCATGGATAGTAACATAGCGCCCAATAAATACAGTTTCCGGTATCCCATAGTTACTTTTTCAGCATTCAATTTTTATAAGTTGTCAGCAAACAAAAACCCGGAAACGGTTCCGGGTTTTTATGAATAGGTTTGTTGGGTTATTTTTTGAGGTACATTACTTCTTTCACCAGTTTTACCGTCCTTGCTACATCCGGGATGGCCAGTGCAGCGAGATTGGGCGCATAGTGCATGGGTGCGTCAGCACTGGTGATGCGTTTGATGGGTGCATCAAGGTAATCAAATCCTTCCTTTTGAATACGGTAAGTAATTTCAGAAGAAATGGAAGCGAAAGGCCATTGTTCTTCCACAATTACCAGCCTATTGGTTTTTTTGATGCTTTCCAGGATGGTCATCCAGTCGAGCGGACGAATGGTTCTGAGATCAATCACTTCTGCACTGATGCCTTCTTTTTCCAGTTCTGCTGCAGCCCCAAGTGCTACCTTCATCATCTTATTATAGGAAACGATGGTTACATCCGTGCCTTGTTTTTTCACATCAGCTTTCCCCAATGGAATATAATATTCTTCATCTGGTATATCGCTCTTATCCCCATACATTACTTCACTTTCCATAAAAATAACGGGATCTTCTTCGTACCGGATAGCTTGTTTCAACAAACCCTTTGCATCATAACCATTGGAAGGTGACACGACTTTGATTCCGGGAATATTGGCATAATAACTTTCAAAGGCAGTAGAGTGTTGCGCACCTAACTGGCCGGCACTGCCATTTCCACCCCTGAAAACAATGGGGCAACTGATTTGGCCACCACTCATGGCCAGCATTTTGGAAGCTGTATTGAGAATTTGGTCCAGGGCCAGAACAGCAAAATTCCAGGTCATATATTCAACAATAGGTCTTAAGCCACTTTGGGCAGCACCTACGGCCACGGCAGTAAAGCCCAGCTCAGAAATTGGTGTATCGATTACCCTTTTTTCTCCAAATTCAGCAAGCATACCCTGGCTTACCTTGTAGGCGCCATTGTATTCGGCCACTTCCTCTCCCATCAAAAAAACCCGGTCATCTCTCCTCATTTCCTCATTCATGGCTTCACGCAAAGCCTCCCTGAAAGCAATAGAACGCATAATTTCTGGTTATTAATTGAGGAGCAAAAATATAAGATTATGCTCTATAAAACCAAAAAACGCTCAAAGCATTGTGAGTAGCGTATTGGCAACCTATTGCATTAACGAAAAGCCTCCCGTTTGTAGGGAGGCTTTTGATATATAAAATTTAAATTATGTATTAAAATACATTCCAGCCGAAACTGATGTAATACAATCCACCAATTTGGGGATTACCCATTCCGGTACGATAGTATTTGTTGAATACGTTGGTAGCGCCCAGCTTAACCAATGATTTGCTTTCAGGGAATTTATAGCTGACCATTGCATCCAATGTCTTGATAGAAGGAACAGTTCCGGTAGAAAAAGTACCCTCATAAAAGAAACTATCAGACCAGCGATAAATGATATTAAAACCATAGCGCTTATCCTTACCAAAACCACTATTGGCGAAGGTTAGGTTTGTACGGTATTTAGCCGTATTGAAATAGGAAATGAATCCTGCAGGCAGATCTCCAATCTGGTCACTGTAAAGGTTACCACTAACGGAATAATTGTTACCCAGCAGGTATTCGGCTGATGCACCCCATCCGCTGGTTTTTACATTACCAGGCGCGTTAACGGCTATGCTGTAAACGATTCTTTTACTATCGTCCAAAAGGTCCCCAGGATTGAAAGGAGAAGCATTTCTTGCCTGAATAACATTCACACTGCTAAGGAAATCCTTATAGGTAGCCCAGTAAGCATACACATCAATCAAGAGGCGCTGGGCAATAAGGCCCTTATAACCCACTTCAAATGAGGTGCTGGATTCTGGTCTGAAATTGTTGTCAAATACCTGTGTTTGCAACAATCCAGGGTTAGGAGCACCGGCAAGAGCACTTCCACCAAACGCAGTTACACTGGCAACCGTAAAGGCCGGATTGCTGCTGAATTTGTAATAGTCTCTTAACTGTGGTAATCCACCCATTAAACGGGTACCGCCGCCCACCAGCAGGTTGATCCACTGGTTTTGTGTAGTGGGGAAACGATAAGCTGTTTGGTAAGAGAAACGAAGGTTATGGTCCTTAGCCAGTTTTACTACGGCTGATGCCCTTGGGGTAAACCTGCCTTTGAAGTTGGTATTTTTATCATACCTGCCTGAAACGGTAAGCTTCAATACATCGTTCAGCAGTTTCTGGGAAATTTGGGCGTAGGCACCAAATTCATTGATTTTAATATTACCGGCTGTATCTGCAAACAAGGTTCCCTGAGAGTTCAATATGTATTGCTTAGAACTCATCCCTACCAGAAATTCTGTTCCCGACTTATCCAGTCCGAAAGGTTCGGTTAGGTTTACTTGTCCATCAAATACATTCAAACGGGTACGATCCAGAAATAGTCCACCGCCTTTTGAAATGGGCGTCTGGGCAATTTGCTGAAATACCGGATTCAGTCGAATGTTTTGGCCTATAGGAAGACCCTGGTCGGCAAATGCACGGGCATTATTATGTGCTACCATATCCGGTGCACCGGCATCTCGGTTTCCAATGTAAGCAGCTATGTATTGGGGATACCAGGCTGTGCTGGGCCTCAATGCTTCATTGAAATAGCGGGCCGTAATAGTGGCATTATAGGAATCTCCGGAATTTTCATGGGTTGTATAAGCCCTTATGTACCAATTCTTGTGTTTCAGTTCCAGTTTGTACTGTCCCATTTTCAGGTTCTTCAGAGAATACCTGTCGCTTCCTGTATACACAGTATTACCGGTTCCCCAGTTGGCCTGGAAAGAAGCTTCAATTTTATCAGTCAGCTTGTAGTAAAGACCACCTGTCAACTTAAAGTTAATGGTAGAAGGGTCAACCACATTCTGCTCACTCCAGCCGGTTCGGCTAACAGACTGGTTATTGAAATAATTTCTGCTGGGGCTGGCACCATACAGGAAAAAAGATCCACCAGCAGCCACTACTGGTGCACCACCGATTCCATTCAAAAATGTATTTAGGTCACCAAGTTTGGCACCGGGATTACCTGCCAGGAAAGCATTAGAAGCACCAATCAGTGCACCGGGAATGCCTGCTAATACCCCACGTGCAATTCCACTGAGGTTCTGCGTGGTTTCATCTCCATATACATTTATACCATCATAATTGGGAGAGTTTTCCCTCCAACCCGGTATTACCTGGTTGGTGGTACGGTTAAAATTGTCTGTCTGGTTACCCAGCCAATCCTGTGCCTGTACGTATTGGGCGTTGATTTTATAAGCGAATTTTTCAGACAGTTTCTTAGCCCAACGAAGGCTCCAGTCATAATAACCGGCCTTTGGTCGCTGGTTGTTGTCAATATGATTGACACCCGATTTAATCTGGAAACTAAAACCCTGGTATTTAAAAGGGTTCTTACTATTGATGAGAATCGTACCATTCATACCACCGGGTCCATATAAGGCGGAAGAGGCACCGGAAAGCAGTTCAAGGTTGTCCACATCTAATTCTGCCAGTCCGATTACACTACCTACTGAGAAGTTAAGACCGGGAGCCTGGTTATCCATACCGTCTACAATCTGGTTCAGACGTGTATTTCCGCTGCTGTTGAAGCCACGGGTACCCATACTTTTAAAGGTAAGACTGGCGGCTACCACATCCACCCCTTTCAGATTACCAATCATGTCATAATAATTGGTTGCAGGGGCATTTCTGATAGCGGCTGCGCTGATTCTTTCGATAGATACCGGAGATTCCAGTATCCTTTCAGGCACCCTGGATGCAGCAACTACTACCTCATTTCCCAGTGTATAGGAAACATCCAGTTTGGCTTCCACCACCTGGCCATTTTTGGTAACGGATACCTCTTTAGCAGCATACCCCACGGATGAAATAACGAGGGTAAAAGGAAGTTTTTGGGTGGTTGTAAATTTGAATGCTCCTTTATCGTCTGTGAAAGTTCCTGAAGTTCCTCCTTTGACAGATACGGAAACAGCAGAAATGTATTCCTTGGATTGACTGTTTTGAACAGTACCGGAAACGGTAGTAGATGACTGTGCCAGTAGGTTTATTGACATAATCATTCCAGAAACCAGCAATCCGTAACGGATTAATAATCTTCTCATAATAGCAAGTTTAACGTGAATTGTCATTAAAAATAGTACTTGTTAGTTTTCCATAAAAATTTAATTTATACACAAGTAAATCACCCTTGTTAAGAAAAATCATGTGCGTTACTCCTTATTTATCAAGGTCATGGCTAATTTTACGCATGGCCTCATTTCATTTCCCCACCCAAACCCACTTATACCAAGGTAAAGTAAGGGATGTTTACTACCTCCAAAAAGAATGGCTGGTAATGGTTGCGAGTAACCGAATATCGGCGTTTGACGTAATTCTACCCAAACCCATACCCTGGAAAGGACAGGTTTTGAACCAGATTGCCGCTTTTATGCTGAAAGCTACGCAGGATATTTGTCCTAATTGGTTATTGGCAGTTCCTGCACCCAATGTCTCCATCGGTAAACGCTGTATTCCTTTTAAGATAGAAATGGTGGTTAGGGGAAACCTGGTGGGACATGCCTGGCGAACTTACCAAAGCGGTAACAGGGTACTCTGCGGCGTTAAGATGCCAGAAGGTCTGAAGGAGAACGATTATTTTCCCGCCCCCATTATTACCCCATCCACCAAAGCAGCACAGGGCCATGATGAAGATATTTCCAAAAAAGAAATCATTGCCAATGGACTGGTCAATGCGGAAGACTGGTTAATGCTCGAAAATTATGCGCTGGGTCTCTTTGCAAGGGGCTGTGCTATTGCATCGGAAAGGGGATTGATACTCGCAGATACCAAATATGAATTCGGAAAAATTGGGGAAACCATCTACCTTATGGATGAAATACATACGCCAGACTCTTCCCGTTATTTTTATGCCGAAGGCTTTGAAGAAAGGCAGTTGAAAGGAGAAAAACAAAAACAGTTGAGCAAGGAGTTCGTAAGAGAGTGGCTTATAGCCAACAACTTTATGGGCAAAGAAGGGCAAACCGTTCCCCCTATGTCGGATGAATGGATTGAAAACATCAGTCTTCGTTATATTGAACTTTTCGAAAAAGTAACCGGCCAGCCTTTTCAAAAAGAAGTATATGATGCTCATACCACTGAACAAAAAGTGATAAATGCCCTGAAGGATTTGGCCATTATCTAATTTCCTTCCAATTGAAAATCAAATGTGGTTCTGCCAACCTGCATTTTAAAAGCTAACGAATTTACCGGGATGCCCGGTTATGTTGTGTAAAGCAGAGGCTATTCCGAAAACCTCACCCAGTATTTCTGGAGTAAGACCTTCCACTCCCGAAAGGGAATGAACCAAACGTGTATCTTTCATAAATAGTATCCTGTCTGCATATTTCAGGGAAAGGTTGATGTCGTGCAGGACTGCAATAACCGTAATCCCTTCTTTACAAAGCAAACGGGCCTGCAGCAGCAACTGGTGCTGGAAGCGGATATCCAAATGAGACACCGGCTCATCCAGTAACAACATTTTTCCCCGATTATCGGCAGGATTCCCGATTTGAGCCAGCACCCGGCTCATTTGCACTTTCTGGGCCTCACCCCCGGATAGGGTTTGGTAATTCCTGTTTTGCAAATGCAAAACATCCATTTTATTAAGACAATCTGTAACTAATTTTTTATCTGCGGCACCCGGAGCATTTTCAAAATAAGGATACCTGCCCATCATTACAATCTCTCCGGCTGTCATAGGGAAACCTATGTGGTAGTGCTGCGATAATACAGCCCTTTCCCTGGCCAGTTCACTTTTAGTTACATCGGTTAATCTTTTGTTGTTAAAAAAAATTTCTCCATTTGTTGGAGACAATCCTCCCGCTATCATTTTCAGCAAGGTGGATTTGCCTGCACCATTTGGACCCATGATTACTACAAATTCACCTGCACTAACCTCCAGTGATACATCCCTGACGAGAATGGCACCGCCAGTAGCAAATGAAACATTTTTCACTTCAATCATACTCACCTCCTTTTGGTGTAAGCAGGCTTGTGCGCTTGAGCAGTATAATGAATACAGGGGCACCCACCAGGGAAGTAATGATACCAATAGGAATTTCGGCCGGGGCCAATAATAACCTGGCACCCATATCAGCAAGCGTTAGCAAAAGGGCACCTGCCAGCATGGACGCGGGTAATAATTTCCGGTTGTCACTGCCAATCAGCAAACGCATCAGGTGGGGTACTATTAAACCCATAAAGCTAATGACCCCTACAAAAGCGGTAACTACTGAAACAATCGCCGTGTTATACAACATGATTTTTCTTTTTAGTTGGGTTGTATCTACACCCGCATACAATGCTTCCTCTTCCCCCAGCACCAAAATATTTAGTTGTTTTGCATACCTGAGCGACAAAATAAATACGAGCGCAGCAACCAGTCCGGCTATAACTACCTGTATCCAACTGGCACCTGAGAAAGTACCCAAATTCCAAAAGGTGATGCTTCTTGCCTGTGGATCTCTTGCCAGGTAACTCATGAAACCGGTTCCGCTAATCCCCACAGCATTAACAGCAATGCCAATCAGCAGCAGGGTGGTTACGTCAATCCTCCGGATACTTTTTGCCATTGCATATACTGCATAGGTAGCGAGTAACCCACCGGCAAATGCAAAAAGGGGAACCAGAAAAGGGCCTGATAGTTCCTGCAGCGTTTTACTAAGACCAGCAGACAATACAAAAACCAAAGAAGCTCCGAAAGCAGCACCGGAACTGGTTCCTATGAGTCCCGGCTCTACAATGGGGTTGCGGAACAAGCCCTGCATCAGCACCCCTGAAACGGCCAGCACAGCACCGGTAATCATACACAACAATACCCTGGGAAGGCGCAACTGCATAAATACACTTTCCTGCAAATTATGCGCATCCTTTCCCTGCAGTGCATGAAGGAAGCCACCCACCATATCTTTTAGGGAAACCGGTACAGCCCCATTGGCCAATGCCAAAAGAAAGACAATAACCGATAAAACAGACAAAAGGAGAATGAATAAATTATCTCGCTTTAGCATGTAATTCTGGATGTAGTAGGTTCATTAGTTTTTGAATATTCGCACCACTTCTGGGTCCAAAATAAACCAGGTTATGTTCCTCAAAACGATAAATTCGGTTATTCCGGGCAGCATTGGTTAATCCAACACCGGGCACACGCTTAAATCCTTCCAGACTCCCTCCCATCTTATCATACCCAAAATTGGTGGCTATGATGATATCAGGGTTAGCAGCCGCAACCGCTTCTGCACTAATCTGCCTTGCCCCTTTGGCATCATACTTTGTTACTTTACCTCCTGCCAATTCAATCATACGGTCTCCGGCCCCATTTCGTCCGCTCATTACGAAGAAGACATTATTGGCCTGTCCATAGTGGATAATCATTACCAATGGGGTATCCTTCAATGTGCTTCTAAACTGATTTACCTGCTGCAATTCACTATCCAGTTTACGAATTATTGAATCTGCTTTATCCGGTACTCCGAAATAATTTCCCATTTCCCGTAGCACCATTTTAGCACTATCAGGCGTACTGGCTGCTCCAAATGTTTTTAATTTGATACCTACTTTTTCAAGTTGGGGAATCACGGTAGCCGGACCAATATCATTGCTGTGGATCACCAGATCGGGCCGCATGGAAATGATACCCTCCGGACCCAATGCCCGGTGATACCCAACAGAAGGAAGCAACCTGGCACTATCAGGATAAGTACTGGTTAAATCGCAGGCAACGATGTTATGTCCTTTCCCCAACGCAAATAACATTTCAGTCAGGTGCTTGGAAACCGAAACAATCCGGATGTCTTTAGCGCCGTCAGTTTCCTTGCCCGAAAAGCGGGCGCATCCTGAAAAGAAGATGAGTAACCCGATTGATACAAATATCTTTTGCATAGTAAGTAAGTAAGCCCCATACCATTTGGGTATGGGGCCGATTAATGGGTTATTATAAATGGTATTTAATATTGATTCCTCCAAAATAATTGGCCTTATTAGGTGCGGGTAAATACGCATCGGGTAACTGGTTCACAAACACCATATAATAATATTGGGTGCTGGTCAAATTATTGATACCAAATGATACATCAATATCAAAACGGGAAGAAACCCTTCGCTGAAATCCAATCTTAGTATTCAGTAATTGAAAACTGGTTGTGTAGTTTGCCCCATCTGCAGTGATGGGCATTCCATCTTTGTACATCCATGCAAGGTTGCCATAGAATCCCAAATGAGTGGTCAGGTCAATACCCAGGTTGGCAACTACGGGAGCTACTCCCGCTACTTTATTGCCTGAATAATCTGCAATAACAGCAGCCGTGCGGGCGGAATTCAGCGTCTGGTAACTAAACCCTACATACTTGAAATCCGAATAGGTAAGATTAGCAAAAGGACTTAATTTTTTGATAAATCCGGAAGAAGCCTCTATAGCCGTATACTTAACCAGTAATTCTATTCCTTTGTTATCCTGTTTCCCGCCATTCGCCACATAACTATAGGCAGTAGTTGTGGTTGATCCATTCAGGGGCACCGCTATAGCAGTCATTTTATCTGTAAAATCGGCCTTAAAGAAGGCTACCTGGTAGGATAATTTATCATTAAGCAATACACCCTTGGTGCCTATTTCATATTGGTTGCCTGTCTCAGGCCTCAGGCCTGTATTAAGTTTTCCTGTAGCAGGAATGAAAAAGTAGGAACTGACGGGCGCTTTGTATCCTTTACTGTAAGATGCATAAACAGAAAATTGTTTACTAAACACTTTATTGATGGCCAAATGTGGTGAAAAAAGACCATTATAACTGGTAGCATATTGTGTGGGACTGGTGCTTCCAGCCACATAAAATTTATCATTGAGTTCAATTCGCATATTACTCATTCCCAGACCCGCCGTTACAGAGAAATCTCCCGGCATGGACAATGTCCATTCCGTAAAGTAGGAACTGGTAGCTGTAATGGTTGACTGGTTGCTCCTCATAGCGCCAATGATCCAATAGGCGCTGGGATCGGAAGGATTGGCCACCATATTGTACCCGATAATTTGTGCATTTTGTTTTTGTGCTTCCATCCCTGTAATACTACTGAGCAGGTATCCTTTTTTCAGGAAAAATTTCCCGTTAAAGGTAGAACGGAAGCCATAATTCAGTGGTGACTTATCTGTCCAGCCACCTGCAGAACTTACATTACTGCTTAAACCGGTTCCAAAAACCGTAGTGGAATTGGCGATCTGTTGATTGAAGTTATAATTATGCGTTACACCGGCTCTGAAACTGATTACTTCGGAATGTGCATTACGTTTTATGTATTCAGGATTACCTGAATAATCAAAGTTGTTATATTGAGAAATGGTCAGCTCTCCGCCCCTTTCATCGTAACTGTCGCTATATCCAACATAAGCGTTAATGGACTGTTTTTCGCTGGCCTGAAAGGTAGTGGCAATATTTACAAATTGCTTTCGGGATGCATTGTGACTCATGAAACCATCCGAATATTGTTTACCATAAGTAACCAGTAAAGAGCTTCTTTCACCGGCGGTCTCAAAATGGGTAGTGTATCTGCGAAGGCCATAGCTTCCGGTGAGTAAATCCTGCCCAAAAGCGGTTTCCCCCTTTTCAGGCTTACGGGTTGTCAGGTTAACCACCCCCGCAATAGCCAGGCCATATAAAGTACCTGAAGGACCTTTGGTTATCTCTGCATTGCCAATGGAGGCAAAATCTATGTCATCCATTAAAGTTATACCCTCTGCATCCGTAATAGGTATCCCATTCAAATACACTTTTGATCCCTGACCATCAAAGTTACTGCTGGTGCCATTGGTTCCCCTGACACCATTTCCATAACCGCGAATATTGAACTGCTGTCCGGATGACACAGCCCTTCTTTGCATGGTAACACCGGGCACATTGCCATTAATAGCATCATCCAGAAACAACCCATTTCCACGCTGCAATTCGGTTTCAGATAATTTGGTGATAGAAACAGGCTGAAAAAGCAGGGATTTATTCAGGTTGGAAGAAGCCGTGATTTCAATAGAATTCAGGTTGTTTTCAGATGGTACCAATGCAACTGATAAATCAGCTGAACAATTGTTTACCCCTTTTTTCTGGGAAACAAATCCGATGAATGATATGGTTATGGTTATGGGCTTACTGCAGTCCACAAAATAAATGCCGTCCTTGTCACTGGTTGTTCCCCCATGTCCCGGAATATATATAATGGCTCCTGAAAGGGGAAGGCCGGTTTGTGCATCAGTAACCACTCCCTTTGATTTGTTTTGCGCAGAAATACCTGTACACAATAATACACATGCACATATACACGAAAATAGCTTCATTTTAATAAGTAGTTAGTTGGGTAAAATAAAAAGACCTTATCCGGTATCGGACAGGTTAATACAATAGCAAAACTATTATACCCTTGGTGGCGGGGAGAGAATGGGAATGCATATGGGAATAAGCTTATTCACTCCGGTTGCAGTAAAACTGAGAGAAGAACATTGGAAAACCGTGGAGGATTCTTCCGGGAATAAAAAATAAAGGGAAAAAAAGGTAAGGTTATATAATGCCTTGTTGGAATCTTTAGTACCCTTATTCCTGTGCAGTTCTGCCACTTTTTTTTCAAGGTTGTTCTCTTTGGTGTCCTTAATCGCACAAATCCGAATGCTGTCACCATCCGTTTTATGGGATACCACATCATACAACTCGCCATGGAAGCGGAATTCCTTTTGGTTATCCTCCCATTGAAATGAGGGATCGGAGATACGGTTTCCGGATAGTAAGAAACTGAAATAACTGCCATACCTGCTGTCCTTATTGGCAGCTAAATAGGACTTCATTTCTTTTTTGACACCCTGCTTGTAGATATGGTAAATAAAATGGTACCCACCAATGGTTATCAGAAGGCTAAACAATAAAAATATGGTGATTAGTTTTTTCACAACAATTGCCGGGCAAGATAATAAAAGTTGCAATAGGTGGGAATAAATCCTTATTATTTGAGCCTGAATCCAATAGTAATACCGGCATATAGGCTGGATTTGGGACCCGGCGTAAAAAATTTACGGGTCGTTCCACTGATAGTGGGCAGATTTATGACAACAAATTGGGCATACCGGGTATCGAATATGTTGTTATTCCCCCAAAAAATATCCAGGTTGCAGAAGGGTTTATTTTTCAGTAAAAATTCTTTTCTGAATCCTGCACGAATATTAACCAGGTTATACGAATCGGCAAAAGCGGTATTATCCAGAGTGATGGGCATCCTGTCTGTAAACATTTCAGTCAGGTTCAGGTAAAATCCCGCCGCCGTTTCCAGGTCGATGCCTGAATTCAATACATTTTGGGGAAGTCCGCTTACCCGAAGGTTAGTATAATCTTTGGTGGCGCTGTTGTTGTTATTATCACTTTTCAGGTCTGAATTACGGCTTTTGTTGTAAGTATATGTCATGAATTGTCTGATAAGCCGGATAAATGGCCTGGTATCCGGTTTGTACACATAATTCATGCTGAATTCCATACCGGTGAAATTCACAGACCCTGCATTTACCCAGGTTGTATAGAATGGCTGGCCTCCTGAGGCGGCAAAATTTTGGGTAAGCAGCTTTTGAGAAACTTCCATGTTGAAAAAAGCAAAATCGAGTGAGAGTGCATTTTTCAAAAGGCTTGCTTTTGCACCTACTTCAAATGTATTACTGATTTCAGGACCGACATCATTAATGATTTTCCCGGTTTGTGAGATAATAAACTGGTTGGTACCCGGCTGCGCATACCCCATACTGTAATTGGCGTAAACAGACACACTCTTGCTGATCAGGTGGTTTATCACCCATCTCGGTGTAATAACGGGCTTGAATGTCCGGAAACCTGACTGGTTAACATAGCCTGAACCGGTAACCCGAAGGTCCTCATTATCATACGTTATAAAGTTGGCACTGGCACTAAATACCATAAGTGTATTCTTTGCAATCGTAAGCTCTATTCCGCCAAAGACATTCCACTGCAATGGTTTCAGTTCCTGGTCAGTCCGAAGCGTTCCCAGCGCGCCATTGACCAGATTGTAAGTTTTCTGGTAAATGATATTCTTCAACCCCTCCAGTCCCAAAGTAAACTTCGTGGCCACATTCCCAATCCAGGGTGAATAGATAAATGCTGTTCTCAATCCGAAATTACTGCGGTTGGTCTTAGTCAATATGGTCGACATTGACTGCCCAATTTCTTGTGTTCCCAGAAAAAAAGTGGTTTTATTACTCAATTGGGGTGAAAAAACATATTCCTGGCTAATGCCCAAACGGATACTTTCCAATTCGCTATGTGAACCATTTTTGATATAACTGATATCAGCAGAATCGGGGTAATTTATGAGGCCCAGACTATCCACCTGTCCGGATAACTGGTCATCAGATTTGGTGTATTGGGCAAAAAGGGTAATGGTACTTTTGGGGATATGGTAAATGGTTGCATTCAGGTCCCAATAATCTTTTTTTGAATTACTGTTCAACCGGTAACCATCGGTTCGTTGTTGCCCATAGTTAAAAAGAATGTTGGTCCTGTCATTGCCTATCCCCACGGAAGTGGTTGTGCGAAACAATGCATTGGTACCCGTTAAAAGCGACTGACCGATGGTAGTCCCCTGGGGAGCTTTTAAGGAAGTCAGGTTAACTACTCCTCCTATACCTGTTCCGTACACACTGGAAACCGGCCCACGAAACAATTCCACCCGCCCTAATGTGGCAAAATCTATATCGTCCAGGTTAGTAGTTCCATCAGCATCCGTAAGCGGAATATCATTGTAATAAGCCTTATAACCAATTCCAACATTATTATTCTGGTTACCATAACCCCTTAACAAAATTCTTGCCCCTGTATTGATATTGCGTAATTCCAACCGGATTCCCGGTAACAGGTTAAAACTGTTTTGCAGGTTTGTCTGGCTATTTCTTCTAAAATCTGCTTCCACCAGGGTAGCAATGGAGCCGGGGGTTCGGAGCAGGTTCTTCCCATTATACAAACCCCTAACCTGTATAAAATTATTTTGGTAGTTAACAGGGGTTAAAAAAATATTATCCAGTCCCGAATTTCCGGAAACCCTTATATGACGGGACTCGTAACCCAAAGCAAAAATGTCTAATTGAAGCCCAAGTAAGGTATCCAGCTTAGTACGGAACATTCCCCGCTCATCCGATTGCACCGTATCTTTTCCATTAATGATGATGCTCGCTCCCGGAATAGGCTGAGAGAGGTAAAGATCTTTTACCGTTCCCTGAATTGGATTTTGCTGGCTTTTGGCCACATGTACTACCATACAGGTAAGAAACAGTCCGAGTAATAATCTCATACTTTATAGGTTCGGCTTGGTAAACCAAATATCGGATTATTGGTTTGTATTTGGATTGATTATATTATCAGCCGAATGGATCCTGGGTCGAATACGTGACTGGCTCTTATTGAATATGTTTTGGCCATTAACTGCACCTTTCCTGATTTCTTTCTGTCTTTCTACAGGTAAGTCTGTTGTTTCCTGACATGCTTTACTGCAACAGCCTTCAAATGCAGCCGCACAGGATGTGCATTGAATAAACAAGAGGTGACATCCATTATTCTTACAGTTGGTATGTGTATCACAGGCTTTGCCGCACTGGTGACAATTCGCAATAACATCCTCGGTAATTCTTTCTCCCAGGCGGTCATCAAAAACAAAGTTTTTGCCAATAAACTTACTTTCGAGTTGCATTTCCTTTGCCTGCCTGGCATAATTGATGATTCCTCCTTCCAGGTGAAAAACATTCCGGAAGCCATTGTGCAGCATATAGGCACTCGCTTTTTCACATCGGATACCTCCTGTGCAATACATAATAATGTTTTTCTGCTCTCTGCCTTTCATCATTTCCACTGCCATGGGTAGCTGCTCCCGGAAAGTGTCTGAGGGCAATTCAACAGCATTTACAAAATGACCAACTTCATACTCATAGTGATTTCGCATATCTATCACCACTGTATCAGGGTCATTAAGCAGTAAGTTCATCTCTCTGGCATTTACATACCGTCCCTTTTTCTCCATTGAAAAACCCGGATCATCAATTCCATCAGCAACTATTTTTTCCCTCACTTTAATTTTCAAAACCCAAAAACTTTTTCCGCGGCCATCAGCAGTTCCTTCCTCAACAGCTGTGTTTAACCTGATACCCGCCATTGGCTCTATGGAATGGATGAATTTTTGAAATGCCTGCTCATTGGCTTCGGGAACACTTACCTGGGCATTAATTCCTTCCCGGGCAATATAAATACGGCCAAAAACCTGCCATTCCAGTAATTGCTTGTACAGGAAATCACGGAATTCCTGGGGATTTTGAATGGGAAAATAATGGTAAAAACTGATAGTAGTTCTCCGGAAGGTTTCCTCCATCAGCTTTTTTTTTAACTCCGTGTTCGACACGCGGTTATGTAATACTGGCATGCTATAATTCTTTTTTGACATCCCTGTAAGGAATGTTCCATTTACGAAGGAGCCACTTGCAGGGTGGCCAAAATTTCACCGCAAAGATACGAAAACCTGCCTTTCAGTAAAATAGCTGACAATAAAGGTTATTTCATATAGATCTATCAGAAAATCGGTATAGTAAGCCGGAAACCACTGGGCCTTCCCCCACTTTTCTCAAATCCCTGTACAAAATCAACCCGAATCACCTTTAATATGTTTTCGATGCCAATGAGGTACTCATAATAATCAGCCCCTCCATTAATGTGCAGCGCATTTACACCCGTTACCAAAAACCAGTTTAGTTTTTTGAAATAAGGAATTTTATTGGTCAGCAAGCCGTTTAAATGGTATTCGGCATGGGCTGCCATATTGAAACGGGATGTATTACTATACAGGTAATAAGGCGCCAGTTGAAAGCTGTTAAGTTCACGGGAGGCAAAAATGGTTTGGTTACCCAGATAATGCTGGTAATCGGGAATGAATACTTTAGCTGCATCAAAGAAACCGGATGCCGTTACATTATAATTGAACTGACCGCCTAATTTAAGGTTAATCTCATCATTGATGCCAATCCTCCACCGGGTATAATCAACCTCACTTCCTAAAATACCGGATATGCCTTTTGTCAATGAGGCTGTTACAGTTGGATATTGGGATCCAATATTAACTTTCCTGTCAGGATACTCAATGTATTCGGCTCCGGGGAACCAGGTTATTCCCAGTGTAAGGGATGCTGCTTTATTCCGGGGCATATTTGCCGAACTTATTTCGACCGGATAATTGGGCGTAAATTCTTTGTTAGGAAAATTTTTCCAGGTAACCATATCCGGAAGGTTTTGCAAAGGAAACCTGTCCTGAAACTGGAAGTTGGCATTAAAAGACAGACCATTACCCAATCCCGAAGCATATGCCAGCCTTACATAATTGGCCTCATATATTTTCATATAATTGGCTTCCGAAAAAAGCGTGGACAGGGTATTAATGCGCGGAGGAATTGATCCGGTATTGTTAAACTGGAACACCTTTCTTCCTCCGGAAATACTGATGGAATGCGGATACTTTTTTCCAAAATTATAATTTACCGAAAGGGAAGGATTCAGGTGCCTGTTGGCAAAACCATAGCGGAAATCCGGATTGATAGAAAGTGATTTTCTGCCATTCCCTGCTGTATCAAACCTTCTTCGGTAATTAGGGGAAAAATTAATAACACCTCCTTCTACGGTATTATAATTCAAAGTACTTAACAATGATTCGAAGCTGACATTTTCCCTGCGTTTTCTTTTGACAAAAGACTGACCCGTCAGCAGGATACCGCTGATTTTTATTTTATTCCTTTTTCTGTCTAATGAATCCAGGTAATGGGGGTCTTTTCTGGCCTGTTCCAAACTGTCTTTTTTTCGGTAATCACGAACTTCTTCCGGTAACAAAGGCAGCGGACGAATACTGTCCCAATAAGCCATTGTTTTTTTATTGGAACTGTCATAGAACTTAAGAAATGTACGATCAAAAAACTTTGGCTGGAAACGGGGTTCCATGTTGAAGCGGTCATATACCTGTACAAAGCTTCCAAAAAAATCGAATCCGAAAAATTTTCCAGATGGGTAGATCACCTGGCTCTTAATTACCCAAAACTTTCGGGATGGCACATACAATTGTTGTATGCGCAAAGTATCCAGAAATTGCATCTGCTGTTCTTTCAGTATCAGTAAATCCACACTTTGGATTCGCCACTCGTTTTCGATGATGTGTATGTAACCTGCAAAAAGTGGCTCATACGTCCTTTTAGGTATCACTTTGATACGGTTGATTTCTCTGCCGTTTTCATAAAAAGTGCCCTCAAATTTGTACCTATAAAAATTGAGCGCCCCGGCAGCAATGGGTGAAACAAATCCCCTGGGGTTGAGGTTTTCGCCTACGGAAATGGTGTTTTCATAAAAAGAGATGATTTGCGGGTCGCTGAAACCAAAACTGTTACTGCGGCCACTCACTTTGGTGGACAAGACTTCAATTTTCTGCCTGCCCGGTTCCTGCACAGAATACCTGGCTACAGATTCTGAGAGAAAAAGCATTTTCTTTTTACTGGTATCCCCATCCTCAAAATCAATATTTCTGCCCATAAATGATTTGGGATAATTCCTTAACTGCAACTGTCCTTTCAGGTAAACTTCACACTGAAATGCCCGGATTTCTTTCAGGTGTTCCTCTCTTTTTTCTATAGCCTTTCTGATAATGGCATATGCCGGATCTTCTCCACCTGCGGTCACTACTACCTCTTTTAAATCATATTGCTGGTTATCCAGCTCAAAATCGATAAGGAGATCATTTTTACCAACTTTTACCTTTTTTTCAACCGTTTTATATCCGATAAACTGGCAAACCAACTGGTAATCTCCCGGAGCCAGTTGTATACTGTAAACACCTACACTATTGGCGGTAACACCCAAAGTTGTTCCTTTTACCAGAATGGAAGAAAAAGCAAGGAGGCCACCATTTTTTTCACGTATGGTTCCAGAAATAGTTGCAGCACTTAGGGTATTCACAGCCAATAAGCCAAAAATAAAAAGCAGGTGTTTTCGCATAACAAAGGTTAAAACGAAAATAAGTCATCATCGTCCTCACTAACCTTACCGGTTATTCGGGTAAACGGCTTTAACGAATTATTACCAGTTCGGTTAACGGCTTTGTCTGAGGTAACTGCCGGTAATCGCTGCCAATCCGCTCACCAGTCCACCAATTATCCCCGTAACCAGTATCAATACCAGATAGGAACCACCCAGGGGAAGGATGGTGGCAACTTTTGCGGACAAAATATGTTCATTGGCAGCGTCTCTCATAAAGGCCAGTACCGTCCAAAGGATAAACAATCCCAGGAAGCCACTCAGGAAAGATTTGCCGGGTTTCTGGTGAATAGCCATCGACGTAATCATGGAAGTGACTGCAAATCCCCACCAGGGAATTTGCGTGTATACGCCTGTTACAAAAGCTAAAAATGCGGTTATTACTATAGCGGTAAGAAATTTCATAGTGGGGATTTAACTGTTTTGGAATACCATATGCCATTTAATCCGGTCAGACCTGGTCGCGGCTTCTTTGTTGATGAAAAGAATCCTGTAATATTTTCCGGATGCCCAACTGTCAATAAAAGTGTCAAAATATTTACTTCCTGGATTACCATTCTGCCCACCGGGGTATACACAATAGGCTTCAACTGTGTCTGTCATATGTACAATCATCCGCCAACTGGGACCATGGGTATCGGTAGTGGCATTGATCATGTTAGCGCCACCGCCGATGGGAAGGTGTAGCCTGCTCAAAGCCGGAATTTTCAATAAATGGCTAACCCTGGTATCCTTGGCCTTACCCCATTCCAGTTTGCCATCTTTGTCTAATTTATTAAGGTTTACAGTAGCTTTCCGGATGGCTGCCATCACATCATCACCTATTGTTTCTTTTTTATCCTTTGTCAAAACATTGTCTGCAAAAATGCATACTGAATCTCTCAAAAGGGTTTCCAGTAAAGTAGGCATATCCGGCCAGGTCATTGGCAACTTGCTTTGTGCATATTCATCACCATATACTTCCACTTGCAAACTATCCCAGAAAGCCTTGAATACCGTTGCTCCCTTTTCGGCGTAATCGCCGGTAAGGTTCCAGGAACTGAGCAGGTCAACATATTTTCGTTCTTCTGCCGACAAATCTTTTTCTGAAATATTCCTGAGCAGTACAGGCCTTGCCATTTCCGCAAACACATTGTAATTATTGGTTTGGAGTTGCTGCATGTCGTCAGGAGATATGTCGTTCATGGCAGCCAGTTTACGGTTGATGATCAGGCCACGGTACAGCGGGAAGCTGTTGGCTGCACCCAGATAGTAAGGATAGGCTGCATCAGTTGACATTTGGTTTGCGCTGCTCACAAATCCCCTGGCTGGATTCTTCATCATGGGATTTTCATCTCCCGGAATGATTCCCTGCCAGTCAAAACTGCTGTCCGTTCCTGGCAACACAAAGTCACCCTGTCTTTTCCAACGGGCAATGAAAGACCCCTGTTGTCTGATAGCAATATCACCCGACTTGGAAGCGAAAACAAAATTCTGTCCGGGGCATTGCCAGTTGGCAATGGCGTGCAGGTACCCGTCATAATTCTGAGCCCTGTTCAATTCATAAAATGCCTGCATACCATTACCTGCGGCATGGGCTTCCCATTTTACGGCAAGGTACTTCCCTTCTGTGCTGATGTTACTATAGCTTCTATCATACATCACCGGACCAAATACCGTCATGGCAATATTTTCTACCAGGTCGGGTTTACCCTTTATTTTAATGGTTTCCGTGCGGTGTGCTGCTTTTTTCCAGGCACCATTGTACCAATATTCCTGCAGGGTTGAGTCCTTAAACTTCATGTCAAAATAATCAATCACATCCCTGCCGGCATTGGTAACGCCCCAGGCAATGCTATCGTTAAACCCAATCACCACTGCCGGAGCGCCCGGAAAACTGGCGCCATAAACATTATGGGTAGGGGTATTGATTTGTACTTCATACCAGAGAGAGGGGAGGTTAAGGCCCAGGTGTGGGTCATTACACAAAATAGGTCTGTGGCTTTTGGTTTTTGAACCGGACACGGCCCAGTTATTACTTCCATTATTAACATCCGGCACAATTGGTGCCATTGCCGTGCTGGACACAGTTGTTTTCTGCAAATAAGCTGAATCAACTTGTTTAGGAACAACAGGTACAATGGCAGGCCAGCCAAACTCTGTTCCCTTGGGTAAAATCGGATCCAATGAATCCTGAGTTATTGGAAACAGTTTTTCGAAATCCTCGTATCCAAAATGGTTTTTGGCATTGGTCATTTGTAAATCTGTAGTTGCTCCCCGGGCAGTGAGGTCATACGCCATGAACATCATGAACAAATAAGTTTTCAACGGCGTCCATGCTTCTGGCTTATAATCGAGCAGCTTATATTCGAAAGGAATCTGTTCAGGTTTGAGGGATTGGATATAAGCATTTACTCCGTCTGCATAGGATTGAACCGTAGCCTTCATTTCAGGCAATTTATCCATATTGGCCATGGTTTGCTCTGCACCATATACCATCCCCAGCCTCCTGAAAAAGCGGTCAGTAGGCAGTCGCTCCTCACCCAGAATCTCACTCAGTCTTCCTCCGGCTACATGGGTTTGAAACTCCATCTGCCAAAGTCGAAATTTAGCATGCAGGAACCCTTGCACATAATAGGCATCCAGATCATTTTCGGCATAAATGTGGGGCACCAACCGGTCATCTATGAAAACATCCACTTTAGACTTACCATTGGGCAACTGGATATTGCCATCAAAGCCGGCATTTGCAGGCTCCGCATTTTGCCAAAAACCTTGTTGGGGAGAGAGAAAATAACCCAATCGGGGAGTTTTACCGGTTCCCACAGGTAACTGACGGTTTAAGACAACTATCAGTCCCACTGTACATATACCGGAAAGTAGAAGGGGTACAATTCTCATTTGCAAGTATTTAGGTAATGAAAATACATAAATTTGTGAATGGGCACAAAACCAAACTGAAAGGACCCTTACTATTCCAACTTTCCGGTGCCATTATATATAGGATGAACCGGAAAACGGACCTTCCCCCGAACTTTGTACTTTTGCACCTGTTATTGATATGTATGAAGCAATTTGAAGTACCCTCCGTTTACAGAAGTTCCCTGATCAGTGCTATTAAACAGTTACGGAGGCAGTCTGATAAGCTCAAAAAAGACTTTTCCCCCACATTGGTTGACCTTGGGCCCCTGCAAATATACCTTGCCCGGCATTTCGGCTTTTGCTATGGTGTGGAAAATGCGATTGAAATTGCCTTCCGCACTATTGACGAAAATCCCGGAAAAAAGATTTTTTTATTGAGTGAAATGATCCATAATCCCCAGGTGAATGCAGACCTGGAAAACCGGGGTGTCCGTTTTTTACAGGATACCTATGGAAAGCAATTGGTCCCATTTGATGAGGTTACCCCCGATGACATAGTGATCATCCCCGCATTCGGAACTACCCTGGCCATTGAAAAAATATTGCAGGAGAAAGGTATTGCCATCGAAAAATACAATACTACCTGTCCCTTTGTAGAAAAGGTTTGGAACAGAAGTGAACAGATTGCAACCAGGGGATTCAGTATTGTTGTTCATGGAAAACCAAAACATGAAGAAACCAGGGCTACTTTTTCACATGCCTCAGCCCATACGCCAACTGTGGTGGTGAACGATATGGCAGAAGCTATTCAGTTAGCCGCTTACATTACGGGAGAGAAAAAACCGGAAGACTTCTATACGGAATTTAAAGGTCAGTATTCGGAAGGATTTTCCGTCACAGAACACCTGCAGAAAATTGGGGTAGTCAACCAAACTACGCAATTGGCCAGCGATACACAGGCCATCTCAGATTTTTTGAAAAAAGAAATCATCAACCATTATGGTTTGACTTCCGAATCTGTAGGAGAACACTTCGCGGATACAAGGGATACATTGTGTTATGCCACCAATGATAACCAGACTGCCGTAACTGGCATGCTGTCTACTCCTGCCGACATAGCCATGGTAATTGGTGGATATAACAGCAGTAACAGTTCCCACCTGGTTGAATTATGTGAAGCAAAGCTTCCCACTTATTTTATTGATTCTCCTGACAGGCTTATTTCAGCCAGTGAAATAGAACACCGTAACTGGCAAACCAAAGCGTTAACCACTCTTTCAGATTACCTCCCACAAAGAAAACCTTTGCGGATGCTCATCACCAGCGGTGCCAGTTGTCCCGATGCAGTAGTGGAAAACGTCATCAGGAAACTAGCCGGCTTTTTTGGTGCAGAAGAAAGGTTGGTTGATTATACCGAAGCCTTACTTGATAACTAATTTTTTACGCGATTATTTTCATGTTCACGGGATCCCAATTGATGGCTTTTTGCTTTTCGGAACTGGTGTTGCATAATAAGGCCGGAGCAGCAGCGCGCAGACCGAAAGTAGCATCTTCCACAACGGATTTCCCGGACCTCACTGCTTCAAAGAAATTAATCATGTGGTCCAGTCTGGCATCATAACCCCTGGGTTGTTCAAAAATTATTTCGTCGAAATTCTGCGTCTTTTTATCTGCTTCAGTAAATTTCACATTATAGTCCCTGAGCAAAGATTCCTGCATGGCTTTGGGGAAACTTTCCAGAGAATCATATCCCCCAATGGAAGGGGCCACCGGCCTTTTGAAATGTTTGATTTTAATACTGTTTCCCGTGATTTGTATTACCCCTTCTGTTCCCACTAACCGGGTGGACGCCCCACCTCCTGCCCCATCTGCGAGGTTAACCCTTGTGTAATATTGAAAGGCATTGTGTTGCTCTGTTTTAGGATATTGCATTATGCCTGTTACCAGATCATACGCATCCCTGCCATCCTTCCAGTAATTAAGCGCGCCCAGTGAATACACCTGGCTGGGTCCGTTAGAACCGGTAACGGTATGCAATTCAGTAAAATGGTGTACAAACAAATCCCCGGCTACACCGGTTCCATAGGCTTTGTAATTCCTCCACCGAAAAAAGCGTAGGGGATCAAAAGCCACTTTGGGGGCATCACCCAGAAACCTGTCCCAGTCAATGGTTTTGGGACTCGCATCGGAGGGAATGGTGTATTGCCAGGCGCCATTGGCAGAATTTCGGTCATTGTAAGATTCAGCCAGTGCCAGGTCTCCAATGATCCCCTCACGAAAATATTTTTTCGCTTCCAGAAAAAGTACGGAACTGGCAGACTGGCTGCCTACCTGTACTATCTTTCCCGATTCTTTTTGGGCATTGATTACAGCAAGCCCCTCTTCCACATGGTGTACCATGGGCTTCTCACAATAAACGTGTTTGCCTGCTTTGAGGGCATCGATGGTGATATGGTCGTGCCAGTGATCACATACACAAACCAAAACAGCATCAATGTCTTTTCGGGCAAGCAATTCCTGGTAATCGCGGGTAACGAACAATTCCCTGCCCCATTTCTCCCTGGCCCTGTCAAGCCTTCCCTGGTAAAGGTCTGCCACCGCTACCAACTCGACACCCGGAACTTTAAGGGCTGTCTCCGTATCATAATGACCAATGATACCTGAACCAATGAGACCAATTCGAACCTTGTCGTTGGAACTGACTTTTACCTTTGATAAAAGTGTTTGAATATCAGATTTCCCTGAGAATGCAGGCAGGCCTGTAAGTAACAAGGATCCTGAACCGCCAAGGGTTTGCAGAAATTTGCGCCGGGTACTGGGCATAGAATTTGTTTTGGTATATCCTAATTTACTAAATAATTCAATATGGACAAGAAGACCGCAATCTTTCTTTACCGAACCAGCACAACCCAGCCAGAAACCGGAGATTCCCCGTTGTGTAAATCAATAACGTAATAATAGGTGGCTACGGGCAGTGGTTTGCCCTGAAAAGTACCATCCCAGATTTTATCGTTGGAACGTGTTTGAAAAACCACCCTTCCCTCCCTGCTAAAAACCTGCAACAGGGCATCCGGATAGGTATCTAAACTGGTAACTACCCATGTATCATTAATCCCATCTCCATTGGGAGAAAATATATTGGGCACTTTTACTTTCTTATACACTTTTACGATTACCTCATCAGCAGCTATTCCGCAGCCGGGATTAGAAATACCTGTGAGTGTATAAGTGGTATTATCTACGGGCGTAACCATTGGGCGTAGGGTATTCGTATTGTTGATAGTGCTATTGGGAGACCAATTAAAACTGATATCAGTTCCCGCAACGCTTCCATCTAACTGAACCGGTACACCTTCAGCAGTAAATTTATCAGGGCCGGCATTCACGATGGGTTTTTTCCAAACATTTACCA
Source organism: uncultured Bacteroidota bacterium (assembly GCA_963750825.1). GTDB lineage: Bacteria > Bacteroidota > Bacteroidia > Chitinophagales > Chitinophagaceae > Sediminibacterium. The sequence goes on from CAVVSL010000049.1 coordinate 46,742, forward strand.
GTGTAATAGCAGAATCTTTACAACCGTACTGGTTACTCACCACTACTTTATAACTAATCGTATCAATGGGTGAAGCAATGGGATTTGCGCTATTAATATTATTTAAATGAGTTGAAGGAGACCATACATAGGTAGATCCACCGCTGGCAGACAACACAAGACCACTCCCTTCACAGGTATGGTAAACGGGTATAACCGAAGCTTTAACTCCCGGAAATACGTTGAGCTGTATACTGTCTGTACGGCTGCAACCCAGCATATTAACCGTTACTTTGTATAGACCTGCATCTGAAGGCTGGACTGAGGGAATCAGTGTATAGGGAATCGTGGAAGTAAATCCGTTGGGACCAGACCACTGGTAGGTGAAATCTGAACCAGAGATGGTTTCCAATACCACCGGACTACCAATACAACCTGTAACGGCAGTAACCAGGGGCGGTGGCGGTGCGGGATTGACCGTTATATCCGTAACATTGGAAGCAATACGGCACTGCACAGATCCGAAATTGCCCCTTTCAGCAATTACTGCCCGGTACTGGAAACGGCCCTTTGCTGTGGGTTTACGGGTATACTGTAAACCCTGTTCACCGGTAATATCTGTCCAGGTCTTACCCGTATCCCTGCTTACCTGCCATTGTAAAACAGGATCGGTAAACCCTACCGAATAAGAAGCATTAAATGCAATATCTACTTTGTCATTCTCACAAATATTGATATAGCTACTGGAATCATTCACTACATATGCTTTTATTTGTGGACCACAGGCGCGAAAAGTAATGTCATCCAGAATCAGGTCATTACCGCAACCACCGGGACTATTATTGGTGATCCTGAGCACTACCGTACCGGTACCCTGGGGTGTTTGGAAAAAAGTGCCGTACTGGTTCCAGGTTTTGCTGTTTCCGGAAGCGATATCTCCGGAACTGATTTTTTTGATAACCGTACCGTTTAGTGACTCAATAGAAAAACTAAGATTGGGTTTGATACCATTTCCACCACAAGCATCGGGTTTAAGGATATTGGATGCCCAGGCAGCAAACTGGTACAGGGTATTGCCACAAAGGCCAGAAACCGTATCCACATAAAAATCGCTGGGGTCATAAGAGGCATTAATTACCATAAACCTGCCCCCTGTATCACCGGTATGGTCTCCTGCCAGCAAAAACCAGGTGTTCCCGAAACAACCAAAAGAGAGATTGGTTATGCCGTACTGGCCGTCATTGGGGCAACCTGTTGTGTAAGTCATATTGGTTACCCCTGGCTTTAAGGGCCCCCTGGGTGTATTATCATTCCCAAAAGTGATGTTTACCACAGGATCACCCAGGCTTCCGGTACACAACTGTGCCTGACTACTTTTGGTCAGTAGAAAATATAACAATAACAGGGTTATATTTTTTTTCATGGGAGGAATGATCCTTAGCAGATGCTTAATTGTTCTGAGGAAAGCAAAAAAAAGATAGGTTACCGGTTTAAAATTACATTGATTTGGGAAATAATGTTGTTTGTGAAAGCAAATAACCTGTTTACATAATTTAAATGCCTCAAAATGAATAATCCGGATAAAGCAGGACGATTCCCTACCTTATCCGGATCATTTTCCAAAGCGCAATGGACTATTTACTTTTCGGAAGCCTGTTTCTGAGTTCCGAAATAGGCATGGCTATCATCCTGCCCACTGGTTTATTACCCTGATAGGTAATTACTTTAAGCATAACAGCTTCTTTGGGTACACTCAATGGTCCTGTATACCTGGGGTAAAACTGGTCGGGAAATGAGTTATCAAATGAATAGTGAATATCCAGTGAAGCCACTTCCTTATCCAGTTCTATCAACAGTTGTTTGTCTGCACCGGTACTTACTTTGAAGATGGGATCATACACACTGGGGGCATATTTGATGTTGGCCATGTCAAGCCTTTCAAAATGCTTTTCCACTTTAGGAAAAAAGGTATTCCAGTCTTTTTTGGCTTTGGGCGACCATACGGATTCTGCAATAGCCATACCTCTTGGCCAAACCATGTATTCCGCATGCCGCATATTGTAAACCTGTTCCGTCCATAAATTAGCCTGTCCGCCTTTTATGTATTGTGGATCTACGCCCTCGGGCACGGGATCAAACTCATATGATTTGTTTAAACGCAAAGAAGCATAAATCCGGGGTTCTACAAAGGGGTCGCCCTGCATATAATCTATGTAAGTGTAGGTAGTTGGGCTCATCACCACATCGTGTTTCATTTTGGCTGCCTCAATGCCACCTTTAACACCCCGCCAACTCATTACGGCTGCGCTGGGCGCCAGGCCACCTTCCAGTATTTCATCCCAACCCATAAATTTTTTGCCTTTGGATTCCACAATTTTTTCCAGCCTTTTTTCAAAATAGCTCTGTACCTCTTCCATGGATTTCAATCCTTCCCGTTGCATCAATCCTTTGATGGCATCATTTTTTTCCCAGTAATTCTTGGGGCACTCATCACCCCCAACATGTATGTATTCAAAAGGAAATAACTCCGCCACCTGCGTCATTACCTTATCCAGGAATGCGTACACTTTTTCATTGGCAGGACAAAGGGTATTGTCTACCAAAGCTATGGGTGGAGCCCCTTTGGACCAATCCATGATTTCTTCCCCTGACCTAACCTGGTAAGTATTGGCTTCCGGGGTACAGGACAATTCAGGATAAGAAACTACTGCTGCCAGGCTGTGGCCGGGCACATCAATTTCAGGAAGGATATTGACGAATTTCTCTTTCGCGTATTGTACCAGTTCCCTGATATCATCCTGTGTATAAAATCCTCCGAAATCACGTGGCTCATCCTTTCCCGGTTTGGCAAATGTGCCGAAATAACCTACTCTTTTCACATTCCAGGCGCCAACCTCCGTTAATTTGGGAAGCCCTTTTATTTCCAGCCTCCAACCCTCATCATCGGTGAGGTGCAGGTGCAGCAGGTTATATTTGTACCGTACCATCGCATCAATGAATTGCTTAACATCTGCCTTGGTAAAGAAATGACGCGAAACATCAAACATGAGACCCCTCCAGCCAAATCTTGGCTGGTCCGTTATGTCTGCACAGGCCGCTTTCCAGGTCATGTTTTTAACCAGCGACCGGCTTTCTATTTCTTTGGGAAATAGTTGTAACAGCGTCTGTACTCCGTAAAACAGACCTGCCGGCTGGTTGGCATTAATGACTATATTCTTGGGAGAAACTATGAGGCGATAACCCTCTTTTCCCAAAGCAATATCCTGAGTGCTGATTAGCCTGAGTTTGATGACTGCATCAGCTGCAGAGGCTTTTGCAGTCAGCTTATAACCGGTAGCATGCAGCATTCGGTTTTCGAGCTCTTTTACCACATAAGCAACTTCGGTATTGGTGCCCGTTTCCACCACAATATTTTTGGGTAAAATAAATTGGCCAGGGAGCATTTTTACGGATACAGGTTCGGGTATGATGGCAATGCCTGAAGGGCCTGACTGCGCCATTGCATTCAGCATAGCCCAACTGAAAAAGAGTACAGCAACAATTTTTTTCATGCTAAACGGTTTTTTACTTTTCATATATTATTGACTTATGGAAATGGGGAAAATGATAACATAATTTAGGAGGATTTGTACCCTTTATTTATTAATAATTTGGATGAATTCCAAAATAATAAAGCTTTTAAAGATATTATTTTAATCTGGTATTGCCTTATAGTAACAAATGTGTTTTATCGCCGGTTTATATGGTAGGGAATCAGAGAAAAAAACTAATTTCCTGTTTAATAAACAAGCAGAAAAAGTTCTAATACATTGAAATATGCTATATCCGGTAAAGGCAATCATTTTCGATCTCGACGGTGTCATCATCAACTCAAACCCAGCCATTGAGGCATTTTGGAAAAGCTGGACTGACAAAGCGGGAATCAACCTCACTGCCCCCCTGGTCCGCCAATGGATTCATGGAAGAAAGGTACAGGACACCATTGAGGGACTATTTGGCCATCTTCCGGAATCTACTAAAGAGCAAATTGAAAAAGAGGGATATGATTTTGACAGCCAAATGCAACCGGGACCGGTAACGGGTGTTATCAAATTTATAGAAGTGCTGCGCACACTGGGTATCCCAACCGGCATTGTTACCAGTTCGCATTATTCCCGAATGTTTAAAATGATCAGCGATATCGGCATTGAGGAAAAAATTAGGCATTTCATAACTGCAAACGATAGCATAAGGGGTAAGCCCTTTCCCGACCCGTATTTAAAAATGGGAGAGAAGCTCCACATTCCTGAAAAAAATTGCCTGGTGTTTGAAGATGCCATCAGTGGCATTACTTCAGCCGTGGCAGCTGGTATGCAAAGTATCGGAATCGCGGATGCATCAGCAGCTTCGGATTTACTACAGCAGGGGGCGCAACATATCATTCCGGATTTTTCCGGAATATCCATCCAGGAAAACAGGCTGGTATTTCCCAATGGCTTTCAATGTGCCCTGGAGAGTTAATTCTTTATTTAAGCAGCCTGTCTACAATCAGGCCGCCAACCTTTTTACCCTGCTCAGCCCCCAGGTCAACACTCATGCGATAGTGAATACCCCCATATACCCTACTGATGGAAGCCTCCGCTGCTGCTTCGTGAAAGGAATTGAAATGCCTTTGCAAACCAATGTATTTCAGGTCGCTGGTATCCTGGAAAGCAAATTTTTCTCCAAACTGGTAAGACAATACCATGGCAGCAGAGGCTGTGATGGTACTGTGTGCACTGGTATACTCCGGGAAAGGCGGTGTTTGTAAAAAGGGGACCCAATTTTTATCCATATTTTCATTGATAACGGTAACCGGCCTCACTACGGCACTTCTGTATTTCTCATCCCAGCAGGCAATAAATCCATCGTATAAAGCAATAGCGGTAAGGGCATAGCTCCTGGCGGTTTTAACAGCATCTGCATGGGTCATTTTTGATGCTATGGAAGTGATACCCATCCAGTGACCACCGGGTGTAATTTTTTTATTGCCAAACATCATATGACCTGAATGTTCAATGACGAATGGATTATCGTCCCAGTAACGCGCAATCAGTTTTTCCTCATCTGTGAGATGCTTTCCGATTTCATAAACGTCTTTCACCTGTTTGTAAAAAGTGCTGATGCTATCCATGCTGTATTTGGGAGGTCTGGGAAGCAGGAATTGAGAACAGGAGTCCAGCACCATTGGTTTCATGGTATTCCAGCACCATTCTACGCCATCGAGGTAATCAGGAGGCGTGGGTCGCCATTTGCCCGGTTCATTACTACCCAGGTATTTCTGTTTGCCACGGGATTTAAAATATCCATCGTCTTTGGCCCTTTCGAGCACCGCATTACCCACTTTTTCACCAAAAGCCATTGATCTTTTATAAATAGCCGGATCCATGGATTCCTGAAATTCTCCAAATGTTTTCTCTTCATATTTTTTCAGGGTATCGATAGAAAAAACCAATTTATGCAATACCGTAAAAAATGCATTGGTGGCAGCAAGGGTATAATTGTATTCTTTTTCCTTTTCCGGTAATGGCATAGCGGGGAACCCGTGCAAATTGGCAGCAAGGCTTTTAGTATCTTTTTCTGCAAAACGGATGGCTTCATAAGAGGCAAGCGATGAGTATACATAAATTCGACTGGCTACCGGTGGGGTAAATACGTCATAAATGATTACCTCTGTCAGTAAATGCTGGTTATTGTGCAGGATATTGGGGTCTGACTCAGCCATTTTCTTCCCTGACTTACAGCTTACCAAACAACCAATGGTCAAGCCAATAATCGGTATTAACCAGTTTGTTTTTTTCATAACTAACAGTTTTATGGGTTTTTATCCGGTTGCGGTATAACCTCACCCGAAAATAATAATTTATGGTAAACCTTCCCATGGGTATTGGTCTTTACTGTAATGCTTTTTTGTTGTATTCCCGGATGCCATCGGGTTGCAAAATCTGCATTAATAAAGCCCTGCCCCCCCGGGGGAATGGGTTCCTTTGAAAAATCGGCAATGGTGCAACCGCAACTGGGATGTACATCATTTACAAATAACAATTTACTACCGGTATTGGTAAATACATATCGTAACCTGACTGTATCTCCTTCCTTGATTTTCCCGAAATTAATAGCTGTGTCCTTCCACTGTAGGGTGGTATGCTGATTGGTATCTAATTGTGCAATCATCGCCGCCTGCACAGAAGGCTTCTTCTCTGATAATGATTGACAGGAGTTACCCATAGTTAGCAGCAAAAGCATACCGAAGAGGCTTTTTAAAAAGAGCATACACCTGTCATTAACATCCATCAGCATCTTAATTATTTATACGCCGTCATTTAAAATCTGCAGCAGTCCGGTTTTGTGTTTTCATTGTTCATTACGAATAGTTCGTTTTCCATTTTTATCATCCAGGAGGTCAACCGATTCTATCTCTTTCCCCAGCAACAAAGACCTGGATGATTGTGAAAGAAAAGACGAACCATAATAGATTTCCTGTCGCCTGGTACCCCCATTTTTTAATTTTATAATGGCCACTTTGTCGGTGGGCAATACGGACAGCATTTTCTGCTCACCAGCCATCTGGTAAACTTTTAAAGGTCCCCGGTTTTCGCCCGCAGCCAATAAGTATTTTCCTTTTGCATTGTTTAAGGTAACCAGCGCTTTGCCATTACCCGGAAGGTATATACCACTTTGCAGGATGGATAAGGGTTGAAAACCTCCTTTTCCGTCTCCTTTTAAAAACAGTCCGTTTAGTGCATCATACCTGCCAACAGATACTTCTGTCCCATAATCATTCCCATTGATAACCAGGTCCAGGTTTCCATCGTCGTCAAAGTCTCCCGCAACCATTCCGTTTAATACTGATAATTGTGCTTCCAACGGCAACTCATGAAAGGAAAATTTGCCGTTACCCTCATTGCGCAGATATACGGAAGAAAAATAATTGGCTTCCACACGCAAGGCAGTTTTCCTTTGCTCATCAGTAAGTACCTTATCCATCCCGGCTTCCGCATAGGTTTTATATTTCTGAAAAATATTGCGCATGCTGATTATCTGTTTTACCAGGTCATCACGGGTTGGCTCAGGAAATTCTTTGGGTTTGCCTTTGGTATCGGGCAGGTACAAAGAAGGAATCGCATCTATTGATCCGTTCTTGTCGAAATCAGCTGCAGTAATGGCAACGGGTGTGCCGGGGCCAGCCCTGAAAAAAGAATTCTTCCCCAGATTACCGGCTATATAATCTATATCGCCGTCATTGTCAAAGTCACCTGCCTGGAGGGTATTCCACCAACCCTTGTTGCTTTCAAGGCCGCTGCCTTTGGTGGCATTGTGAAAAACACCTTTGTCATTTTTCAAAAGGGTTAAGGGCATGAATTCACCTGCCAGTAATAGATCAGGCCAGCCATCATTATCGGTATCGGTAAAGAGGGCATCGCAAACCATCCCAATATTGATAAGGTCTTTGGCTACCGTGGGGGTTACATCTGTAAAATGTGCAACGCCAGCCTTGCTATCATTACGGAATATAAAACTGGAAACCGGTTGGGGATAATTCCAGGGATCTACCCTTCCGGAAACAAATAAATCAAGGTCCCCGTCTTTGTCAAAATCAACGGCCCTTACACAAAATTTACTGGTATGGTTGATGGGTAACGCTTTTTCATCAATGGTAAAATTTCCTTTCCCATCGTTGATGTATAGTTTATCCTGGTAGTTGTCGGCATGGTGTTCATTTTCGTATCCGCCGCTCGCAACATAGAGGTCAAGGTCACCATCACCATCCGCATCAAATAATAAAAGACCAAGGTCTTCCCAGCGTTTAAGGGCATTGCCATCGTTGGGGAATACCTTCTTCTCTGTAAACCGCCCATTGGGTTGTTGTAAAAGGGCTACTGCGCTGTTTTCAAAAGAACCGCCCATCACTATGTCTTCCAGTCCGTTGCCATCAATGTCTCCCACGGCCATTCCGGGCCCATATTCTGAAAACTTATGGGGCATTAGTTTCTGGATGTTGAAATCTATAAAATCCCTTTCCTTGTGTGCATAGTGTATACCCAGCGAATGGGTTACTTCCCGGAATAACATGTTACCTGCAAAGACATCCTGCCTCAGGTGAGCTTCTGTTACTGCGTTTTTCAGGGTAAGGGTAAGGCGCTGTTTCGTGGCAACTTTTTGCAATAATTGTGACTTACCATTCGGCCACTTTACACGCAATGAATCAACTACTGCTGCATCACCCAATCCAAAATGACAGATGGGTTGGTCAGAGGAAAGGTATCCCCGGTAGGGTGTATATTCCCATGCCTGCGTTTTGCCGTTTCCATAATAAATCTGAACAGTGGCACCTGTACCTGCGCGGTTAAGGCTATCCCCCTCAAATGATATTTGCAGGTAATGAGCGGTATTGGGCTTGTCAATCTTGTTGCTGTTGTTCCTCAACAAGGTGGCTTCGTCATTGATATTGTTAATGATCACATCCAGGTCACCATCATTGTCCAGGTCTGCATAAGCAGCTCCGTTTGAAAAAGTAGGCGTCTCCATTCCCCAGTCAGGAGAAACATTACTGAATGTCAGGTTTCCATTATTATGAAAAGCATAATTATGGAGTTTCACTTCGGGTATCTGTTCCAGCAATTGTTTTTTGGTGGCAACATTATAGGCGTTATTTCGGAATCCCACAAAATCATGGTCGGTTACATCTTTCGGAAATCCATTGGTGATGATGATATCCCTGTATCCATCGTTGTCAAAATCTGCCACTACGGGTGCCCAGCTCCAGTCCGTTTCGGCCATACCCGCATAAAACGAAATTTCTGAAAATACCGGAGCGCCTATGGAATCATTCTCTCCTACCCTTGGTCCCCTGTTCACCTGTAAAGTATTGCGCACATACTGGTATCCATATCCAAAATAATCGCTGTTCTGGTAAGTCTGGTAGCTGTTGGGATTTAACATCATCTTCTTGCGAAAATTGTCTTCCGGATCCATGTCCAGCGCCACTACATCTGCCAGCCCGTCGTTATTGATGTCGATAATATCGTTCCCCATCGCATTGGCAGAAGTGTGTTTGAAATAAGTGGTCATCTGGTTACTGAATGTGCCATCATGGTTATTGATCCATAAAAGGTCATTGGACAGGTAATCGTTGGTAACATAAATATCTTTCCAGCCATCGTTGTTGATGTCTGCTACAGTTGCTGCATGACCATATCCTTCTATCATGATACCTGCCTGTTTAGACACATCTGTATATACCGGATGCTTACGTATATCATCCCAGTCGTTTCGGTAGAGTTTATCGGTATTGGGGTGACTGCCATCTTTCATCGCAGGACGAAACCGGTTAGGAAAATCACCTTTGATGATTTCATTGTTCACTAGGTACATATCCAGATCACCGTCATTGTCGTAATCAAAGAAAACTGCCTGTGTACTCTGGCTGGTATCGGCCAGGCCATAATCGGAAGCCATTTCTTTGAATAAGGGAATACCATTGGCGTCATTGCCCTGGTTAACGTACAGCAGGTTTTTACGTTTATTGGCATCCCGTAATAAGGTTGTAGATACATACATATCGGCACGGCCATCATTGTTAATGTCAACCACCGCAATACCCCTGCTCCATCTCCCCTCTCCGGAAACCCCTGCTTTTTCGGTGATGTCTTGAAATTTCAGGTCTCCTTTATTCAGGTACAGTTTATTGGAAACCAGGTTTCCGGTAAAATAAAGATCCGGCAAACCATCGCCATTAAAGTCGCCCACACCAACGCCTCCCCCATTATATACATTTTCAAAGTCGAGCACATTTACAGAGTCAGTTTCTACAATGGTAT
>CAVVSL010000050.1:0-79777 GCA_963750825.1 uncultured Bacteroidota bacterium
AACACGCCATCATTAGGACAATAGATTTTTTTTTACCAAATTTGACCGGATGGTATACACACTACTCAGCAAAACCGGTTATTGGATATGACTTACCCGATGATGGCTACAAAAGAAACAGACATTCCAGTTAAAACCTTACACTTATTTCCGGTATTGGACAATTTACTTATTGAGTTGTTACAGTCATTGAAAGAAGAAGAATGGCAATTACCCACCATTGCCAAATCCTGGACTGTAAAAGATATTGCCTCACACCTGCTTGACGGAAACCTGAGAACTCTTTCTTTATCAAGAGACCACTATTTCGGAGAGCCCTCATCCAATATCCAATCCTACAGCGATCTGGTTACCTATCTGAATCAGTTAAATGCCACCTGGACATCGGCAACCAAAAGACTTAGCCCAAAGGTACTGATCGAACTTTTGGAAATTACAGGCAAGCAGTTTACAGCACATCTGCAAACGCTTTCTCCTTTTGATGAAGCCATTTTTCCGGTTGCCTGGGCCGGTCAGGATAAATCAGAAAACTGGTTTCACATAGCCAGAGAGTACTCAGAAAAGTTCATACATCAGCAGCAGATTAGAGAAGCCGTTGGTCGACAGGCCCTTTTTACCCGGGAATTATTTTATCCATTTATACATACATTGATTTTAGGGCTACCCCACGCGTATCGAAGGGTGAATGCTGAAACGGGAACAAACATTACCCTGAAAATACTTACTGAAATTGGTGGCATATGGACAATAGAGAAAACAGGATCGAACTGGCAATTAAGTACAACTATCAAAAGCAATCCGAGTGCAACAGTTTCTATCCCGCCAGATACCGCCTGGAAATTATTTTCAAAAGGGATAACACCCGAACAGGCTATAGACAAAATAACCATCTCAGGCGATAAAAAGCTGGGAGAAAAATCCCTACAAATGGTGTCAGTAATGGCATAAGGTGTGGAGTTGGCTAATAATACATTCACCTCCTGGCGTAACTAACCTGGGAAAAGAAAACCATGGAAAGATTACAAAAAACATTCAGCATTGTTACCCGGATATGCCTGACGATAACCTTAACGGTAGCCGTGGCCAGCGTCTTGGGTATCGTAATCACTGGTTTTTACCCTGGAATCCCGGTACTTTTACTTTTGACCCTGATACCCCTCACTTCTACGTTTTATGTGAAAAAAATAAAGAGCAAATCCACTTTTTTTCAGCCAAAATATTACAGAACACTCTCAATTATTAATTTATTGACAATACTGGTGGCTTTATGGATGACATTTGTAATACTGGTTGACCATGTTTTTGGAAATCTACTGAGATAGTATTGGTGGTCATATATCCTCCGCATGGGACAGCCACCCCGGAAACAAAACGATTTACCCGGGTTGGGAATTAAGGAGGCATGATCGAAGACTTAGTAGTTGCGGCAAATACTGTTGCTGATGTTGTAGTCGAATGCCATTAGCAGAACAATGGATACATCCCGATTAATGAACCAGGTTATTCCCTTTTTTTAATCCCGAATTTTTGCGGAAGCCTTATTTGGTATTGAGGGAACGAATTGGTTTTTTAAGACGTTGAATACCGTTGGAATTACCGGGAAATTTCCCGTATTTGTCAACCAACTGATAAAACTCCAAACAGTCATAGTAAATTGAGCAGCGAAAAGGAGAAGTGAAGTGTCATACAGATACTCCCCTGTATACTGCAACCCTTTTTGTAACCCTTTACCCTATTGGTATGACCATACATCACCTGCAGCAAGGCCTCCTGGATAACCTGAACCTGGTTACCATCGTGTGCGATGCCGCTGGCAGGCTGGTGTTTAAGGTGCTGGATACCGAGGGCCGCATCGCCCGCACTCTGGTTACCTTTGTACAGGAGGGTAAGCAGGAAATAGAACTCCCCCTCAGCGACCTGCAGAGTGGCCGCTATATTCTCAATGCCTTCAGCGGAGATGTATTCCAGAAATCAATCAGCTTTACCAAGTCCTAAACTTCAGCCGGTTTTTCCTTTTGTGTTTATTGTTTTTTGAATGCTTCGGCACGCAGCTTTGCATTGTTACGGATACTGGTATAATAGAGGTTTATATCCGCCACATGGTAGTTTTTACTGGTCAGGAAAATGTTCCCGAAAAAATGTGGCTTCTCACTCCATAATAATCCTTTACCCACTTCTGCATTGGCCACCTTGTTCGTTACTTTATTGAACTTCAGTAATACGCCGCCATGGTTGGCATCCCGGTTGGCCTGGGGTCGGGCAATATCCCAGGTAAGGGGGTTTACCACTACAGAAGTAAATTTTTCCCTTTGAATAAAGTCGGGCACATACCCTTCTTTAAAGGTGCGCCAGCCAACATAACAACCTGTCTGGCTGGGAGTATTGCACACTTTGATATTCCTGAAATAATCCGGCTCCAGTACCATGCCTACAAGGTAGGCTGCCACCAGCCTGTTCTGCAGGGGTTTACCATCAAACAACTCTTTCAGCAATCGCTTCGCATGGGTGGTTCCCTGGCTATGCGAAGCGATGATAATGGGATGCCCCTGGTTTAAGTGGGCATAGTAATAGGTAAAGGCTGCCTTCACGTCCTGGTAGGCTTCTTCAAAAGCAGCCAGTGCGTTGGCTGAGTCAGCCGCAACTTTGGGATAATAACAGGAGAGGTGGGCCTGCCGGTAACGCGGGGCAAACACCCTTCCCGCCTCATTAAAAATGCTGGCCTGGAACAGGATGGTGGTATAATCTGTTTTGGCATTCAGTTCTCCATTGTCTACCGGGCCGTTCCAGCCAAAGGTTTTGGCATCATCTGTATAGGTGGTGGGATGGATAAAAAACACGTCCACCGTACTATCGGGATGGTAGTTTTTTCGCAATGGCCGGGGTACACTGTCGGCAGGATCCCACTTAGACGGCAGTGAGGCCCAGTTGTCGGCCACGGCATAATCGGGCTGGCTGCCGGGACTGCTGTAGGTATAATTACTGGCATATTGCTGGTATCCCCGGCTGCAACCTGTTGCCATTAGGACCACCAGTAGCATCATTGGTACTGCTTGCTTTATCATGCTTTAAAGTTGATAAAAAAAGGGGAGAATTCCATCTTATCTACATTTGCGGCTTATTTGCTTGTTCTTTTGTACTTTTCCAGACAGATTTCGAAAGAAATATTTCTTCACCTAAATGAAAAACGATGGCTATTCCGGTAGTTGATTTAGCAGAATTTTTGAGCGGCGATCCAAAACGCAAGGCCGCTTTTGTTCAGGCCCTGGGCGAAGCCTATGAAGAAGTGGGCTTTGTGGCCGTTAAAAACCATGGTGTTCCCGACAAACTGATCGCCGAACAATATGAATATGTACAGCAGTTCTTTTCCCTCCCACTTGAAAAAAAGTTGCACTATGAAATCAGTGGTCTGGCCGGACAGCGGGGCTATACCAGTTTCGGCCGTGAACATGCCAAGGGCAGTGAGGCGCCGGACCTGAAAGAGTTTTTCCAGTACGGACAGATTGTGGAAGACAGTGACCCTATCCAATCCGAATACCCTACAAATGTTTCGGTAAATGAAATAGGGCCCTTTAACCAAACCCTGTATAACGCTTACCGCAATTTTGAGAAAAGCGGTAAGGCCCTCTTACAGGCCATTGCCCTTTACCTGGGATTGGAGGAAAACTATTTTGATGAGTACGTGCACAATGGCAATTCTATCCTGCGCTGCATCCATTACCCGCCCATTACCCATGAGCCCAAGAGTGCCATCCGTGCCGAACAGCACGAAGACATCAACCTCATTACCCTGCTGGTGGGTGCTTCGGCGGATGGCTTACAGATCCTCACCAAACAAAACGAATGGGTGAACGTAACCTCGCTGCCAGAGCAGATTGTGGTGAATGTGGGCGATATGCTGCAAAGGCTTACCAACAATAAACTGCGCAGTACTACCCACCGTGTGGTGAACCCCAGCAGAGACCTCTGGCATACCAGCCGCTTTTCCATGCCCTTCTTCCTGCACCCCCGCAGCGAGATGAGCCTGGCATGCCTGGACAGTTGCATTGACAGTGAACACCCCAAAGCCTATCCCGATGCCACCGCCGGTGAATACCTGGACGAGCGGCTACGCGAAATAGGCCTGAAAAAATAAGTAGACCAGATGGTTAAAAAAAGGAGGAGATACCCATTTCCTCCTTTTTTAGTACCCCCTGACCTAATTAGCACCTTCCTGTTTGGCTTTTTTGGTTAAATTTCATGCTCATAGAACCGATAACTGCCCTTGGTACTTTTCAGACATATCCCTTTTTTGCGCGCCGTATTCTGGCACAGCATCACTGCTTTTGGCGGGCCACAGGGACATATGGGTATGATGATGAAGACCTTTGTACAGCAACGGCGTGATGTAACCGAGGAAGAGCTGGTGGAGTATAATGGCTTCTGCCAGTTATTGCCGGGGGCCTCATCTACCCAAACCATTACCCTGATCGGCTACAAACGGGGAGGCCTCTCTCTCGCCATACTTACCTTATTAATCTGGATAATACCCGCCTGCACTTTAATGGGTGGGGTTTCTTTTCTGCTTGATTATTTCGATAACCGGCAACCGGATGTGAAACTGTTCCAGTTTATTCAGCCCATGGCCATTGGCTTTATTGCCTATTCCGCTTTCCGGATATTTGGGGTGGCCGTGCACAATACCATCACCAGGGTAATCATGGTGGTGGCTACCATCGCCACTTTCGCTGCCTTCAAAACACCCTGGGTATTTCCGATACTGATCGTTGCCGGCGGCATTGCCACCAACTTCAGTGATAAAAGGATTCCCCAGAAAGGCATTCCTCCCAAAAAAATAAAATGGGGCAATATCCTCATCTTCCTTGCTGTATTTGGACTCGCTGGTTATCTATCTGAAACAGCAAGCCGGCAGAAATGGCCCATGCAAAAACCCATAAATTTATTTGAAAACGCTTATCGTTTCGGTAGCCTGGTTTTTGGCGGAGGCGATGTACTCATACCCCTTATGTATGAGCAGTATGTAACCCGCCCGGAAACCAAGAGGGTAATTGAAACCAAAAGGGTAGTGCTACGCATGAAAAAGGATGAGTTCCTGACCGGCTCGGGCATTGTGCGGGCCATTCCGGGTCCGGTATTTTCTATCGGCTCCTTCGCCGGCGGCATGGTGTTGCGGGATGAAGGTCCGATGATGCAGGCCCTGGGGTGTTTGATAGGGATGGTAGCCATTTTTTTGCCCAGTGCCCTATTGGTGCTTTTCTTTTTCCCGGTATGGAACAACCTGAAAAAGTATGCCGTCATCTTCCGATCCCTCGAAGGCATCAATGCGGCAGTAGTGGGCATTATGGCAGGCGCTACCTGCTACCTGATTGAAGACACTTTCCTCGTTTCGCTCCTCGAAGGCAGGGCGACGGGGTTCTGGAGCCTGGGGATTGTACTGGCCACTTTCGGGCTCCTCAACACCAACCGCATTCCCGCACCCTTTATTGTACTGGGTTGCCTGGCCCTGGGATGGGCACTCTAAATATCCGCGGATATTGCATAATTAAAGAAATCCTGTATATTAGAGTATGGTCACACTAGCACTTTACAATCTTAAGGGTGGTGTAGGCAAGACTGCAGCCACCATCAACCTGGCATACTTAGCTGCCGCTGAAGGTTACAAGACATTAGTTTGGGATATGGATCCGCAGGGCTCCTCTTCCTTTTACCTGGGAGCTGTTTCAGGTACCAAAAACGAGTCTAAAAAACTACTCAACAGTGAAAAGGATTTGCTGGATGCAGTACAACCAACTGCCTATCCAAACCTGGACATCATTCCGGCAGACCTTTCAGCACGCAATGCTGATGTGCTGTTGCACGAGATGAAACAGTCAAAGCGCAAAATCGCGTCCCTGCTGGGTTCCCTCAAACAAGACTATGCGGTGGTGCTACTCGACTGTCCGCCCGGTATCTCCTTATTACACGACGCCATCTTTAATGGCGTTGACTGGGTACTCATGCCCAATATACCCACCACCCTTTCTATCCGCTCTTATGAAACCGTGCTGGATTATTGCAAGGAAAATGGGGTAGACAAAAACAAATTAAAGTGCTTCTTCAGCATGGTTGACCACAGGAAAAACCTGCACCACGAAGTGATGAATGAATTTTATAAAGACAAGATTTTCTTCAAAAGCTATATTCCCTATTTAAGTGATGTAGAAAAAATGGGTATCAATAAAGCTCCCCTGGAGACCTATGCTCCCAGCAGTTATGCGGCCCAATGTTACCGTGACCTTTGGAAAGAGATTAAGAAAAACTGTATTGAATAATGATTAGGGGAACTTATCAGTAACCCTCATTTTTGCAGTCAGGTCATCACTAAAAAAAATTTCATGAACAGAGAACTGACATCCTGGTACAGCCCCGCATTGGGGAAAGACATGCCCATTGCCGCTTACGGACATTTTGGTTTCGCTTTATTGCTGATACCGACCGCCGCCGCTGACTACCTAGAATATGAGCGCTTTCAGATGATTGATGCCCTCGCACCACTGATTAATGCAGGCAAACTCCGCGTGTATAGCATCGACAGTATGAACAAGGAAAGCTGGATGAACAATGAAATGGAGCCCTCCCATAAAGCCATCCGTCACAACCAGTTTAATGAATATGTATTTAATGAAGTAGTCCCCTTCATCCGAAACAGTACCAGCAATGAAACCATGGTGTACACCTGCGGTGCTTCCTTCGGTGCCCTGCATGCCATGAACCTGTTTTTGAAAAGGCCGGATATCATCAATGGCGCAATAAGTATGAGCGGTGTGTATGACCTCACCGAATACACCAAGGGCTTTTTTGATGACCAGGTATATTACAACAGTCCCGAACACTATCTCCCCAACCTCAACGATGAATGGTACCTGGAAAAAATAAAAGCCAGCCACCACATACATATTTATACCGGCAGTGGCTCTTATGAAGACCCCGAGGCATCTAAACGTTTTGCAGGTGTGCTCTACAACAAAGGCATCTGGTACGACCTGGATGTATGGGGTGCAGATATCACCCACGACTGGCCTACCTGGCGCAGCATGTTACCTTATATTATTGAAATGAAATTTTAACAAGCGCTCCTATTCTGTAAAAGCCGCGTTAATTACCGCAGCTACTTATGGTATTATGACCACCCTGCTTTAATATTACAGCCTAAATAATGGATTTGAGAAATAGGCTACCGGTTGTTTTCCTTGTATTTTTTACGCTTGCAGGCTGTCTGTTGCCAAAAGCCCACGCACAATACATCACTATCCGGGGTACTGTTTACGATATTACTGCCCGAAGGCCGCTGGAAGCGGTTGGTGTTTTGAGCAGTTCAGGCAGGGGAACCCTTACCGATAGTACCGGCCGCTATATGCTGGTAGTCCCTAAAACAGATTCTATCTGGTTTACCCTGATAGGCAAGGCTACTATGAAATACCCAGTTGACACCATTTCCAATACCGACAATTTTAATGTGATGATTCACCTTCGCGCTACCGAACTGCCTGAGGTGAAAGTGCGCAACAACTATTACCGCTACGATTCCCTGCAAAACCGGAGAGACTATGCCAAAATTTTTGACTTTAAAAAGCCCGGCCTGAGTTTAAGCAGTAACCCGAATTACAATCCTGGTGGTCTCACGGTGGGCTTTGACCTGGATGCCATCATCAATATGTTCCGAACCAAACACAACCGGAGTATTCTCAACCTGCAGAAAAGATTGGTGGACCAGGAACAGGACAAATATGTTACCCACCGTTTCAGCAAAGCCTTTGTGCGAAAAATTACCCGGCTCGAATCTCCGGAACTGGACAGTTTCATGAACCGCTACCGGCCCGAATATGATATGGTGGTTTTGCTGAACGACCTGGAACTGGGCTATTATATCCAAACCAGTTTTGAACAATACCAGTCAGTCAAACACAACTGGCAGGGCGGTTTGCGAAGAAGGGATGAGTAGACAATCCTTGCAACACGCGAATTAACCAATCTTTTTGTTATCAGATTTTTACAGGGTTCCCTTTTCCACCGCTTTTGCGGCGTAGGTTCCTAACAATTGAATCATGGGTAATAAGGCGCCGAAGCGTTTGTCAGTGCTATTTCCATGTTTCCATCGGTGGTATATTTGCTGGGCAATGACGGCATTCTTAAATAATCCAAAGACATAGTAGAATCCAATGTCTGAAAGGTCTCTGCCACTTTGCAATGCATACCGTTCCATCCATTCCTTTCTGCTATAGTTACCCGGCAGCCAGCTCAGGTTATACTGCCGGAACACTTCCGCCTCTTCGGCTTCAAACCAGTAAGCCAGGGAAGCACCCACATCCATCAAAGGATCACCCACGGTGGCCATTTCCCAGTCGAGCACCCCGGTAATTTCGGTAAGGTCATCGGGGTTCAGCAACAGGTTGTCGTATTTGTAGTCGTTGTGCAATAAAGTGGGCGACTGTTCTTTGGGCTCCTGCCTTGGTAGCCATTCTGCCACTGCGTCCATCGCCGATATTTTATCGGTTTCTGCAGTAAAATAGCGTTTGATCCATCCGGAGACCTGCCTTTGTACATAGCCATCGGGCTTGCCCAATTGTATGAGGCCGGTGGCTTCTATGTTGATGGAATGCAGGGCAACCAGGTTATCCACCAATGCTGCAGAGAGTTTATGGAAAGTGCCAGGAGGTATTTGTCTGCCGGGTGCATTACCCGCACGCAAAATGGTACCCGGCATTTTTTCCATGATGTAAAAGGGAGCCCCGATAATGGTTTCGGCTTCGCAGTAGCTGATGAGTGTGGGCACTTTGGCAAAATGAGGACGCAGTAAAGACAATACCTTACACTCTCTTCCCATATCATGTGCCGTTCGGATATTGGCACCTGCCGGTGGCCTGCGCAAAACATATTCGGCTTTATCGGTTTCCAATAAATAGCTGAGATTGGAATACCCACCTGTAAAACGACTCACCTTTACCAACTTACCCAAATCCGGGCCGGCCGTTTGTAAATATTGTGTGAGCCCAGAAATATTGATTTCTTCCGGATCAGTTAAGGGAATCCATTCAGCCATACTGGTTATCGTTTCTTTTTGATGTCGAGTCCATATTTTTTGAGGATGCTGAGTGCCAGGTTTTGCTTGTGTACCTCATCAGCACCATCCCAGATGCGGGCACCCCTTTCGTGCTGGTAGAGATTGGCCAGCATAGTATCATCTGTTAATCCCATGGCGCCATGTACCTGTATGGCCCTGTCGAGCACTTTCAAAACCATATTGGCTACATAGAATTTTATGCCTGATATCTGGTCGCGAACAGCCGAAGCACCCACTATGTCAATATTGTGTGCAGTACGCAAAACCAATAAACGGGAAGCGTCAATTTCTACCCTGCTCTCTGCAATAAAGCCCTGTATGAATTGTTTTTCTCCCAGCATTACGCCTTCTTCCATTTCACGGGTGGCGGCACGTTGACAAAGAAGGTCAAAAGCTTTTTCGGCAATACCAATCCAACGCATGCAGTGGTGTATGCGGCCGGGGCCGAGCCTTTCCTGTGCGAGTTTGAATCCCATCCCCTCCTCTCCAATCAGGTTTTCCACCGGTACGCGACAATTTTGGTAACGTATCTCTGCATGACTGGCCCATCCTTCCCCAGCCTGGCCAAAAACGGGAATATTGCGGACAAATTCAAATCCGGGTGTATCGGTAGGGACAATCAGCATACTGGCCCGCAGGTGGGGGGCAGCTTCCGGATTGGTTACAGCCATCACCACGGCAAAAGCGGCTCCGTCGGCGGAGGAGGTAAACCATTTATGCCCGTTGATTACATAGCTATCCCCATCACGCTCGGCAGTAGTGGCCATTCGGGTTGGATTGGATCCCGGGTATTCGGGCTCCGTCATGGAAAAACAACTCCTGATTTTTCCCCCGAGTAGGGGTTGTAAAAATTTTTCTTTAATAGCCGGTGAGGCGAAACGGCTGATGAGTTCGGTATTGCCAATATCGGGGGGCTGGCAGTTAAAAGTATATTGTCCGTAGTAGGGCGCCAGTGAAAGGATTTCACTCACCTGTCCAAACTCGCAAAGTGTTAGGCCCATGCCTCCTTCAGATTGGGGTAAATGCAGGTTCCACCAGCCCAGTGCTTTTACTTTTTCCCTTTTCTCAGCCAGTATTTTTTCTGTTTGCTGAAAGGGCCTTACTACATGTTCTGCTTCCAGGGGTATCAACTCCTGCATTACAAATGCCCTGATTTTGGGAAGCAGTTCCGCCAATCTTTCTGTAACAAATATGGCTTCCATTATTTTTTCATTTTATGCTTCAAGGTAGTAAGTTAATACCCTATTGAAAAGCTACTAAATGCCGCGTTTCAAAAGTTGCATCAGATGGTCACCCCACCATCTGCGGTAAACAGGGTACCTGTGCAATACCCCGACGCATCAGATGCCAGGAACAAAGCCAGTCCCGCAATTTCTTCCACAGAACCCAGTCGGCCCAATGGCGTATGTTTTACAAAGGACTGCAGCCATTTTTCATTCTGCCAGAGTGCTTCGGAAAATTTGGTTTTGATTAGCCCGGGACAGATGGCATTAACCCTGATGTTATCCGGTCCCCACTCTTTGGCGGTAACTTTTGTAAGCATATTCAGTGCCGCTTTAGAAACAGAATACATACCCAGCCCAGGGTCAGGTGTAATGCCCGCAATGGAACTGATATTAATAACGCTACCCCCACCACGGGATTTCATGGAAGGATAAACCAGGTTTCCCAAAGCAAAAGGGGCTTTCACATTTACGTTCATGATTTTATCAAAAGCCCACTCCTCGCATTGCAAAACGGGACCATACACAGGATTCGCAGCCGCATTATTCACCAGGATATCAATACCGCCATACAGGGCAGTTACCTGGTCAACCAGGTTTTTACAGGCAGGTAGGTCACCTGCATTGCCTGCGATGCCGATACATAAACCACCACTTGTACGAATGCTTTCTGCCACGATATCCAGTTCTTCCTGTTTACGCGAGTTGATAACAACAGTAGCACCACAACCGGCGAGGTAACGGGCTACTGCTTCTCCGATTCCTTTACTGGCACCTGTAACCAATGCCACTTTACCGGTAAGGTTAAAAACTTCGTCTGCTTTCATGAGATTGATTTCGCTTAATTGGTTTTTTTCTCTCTCCGCATAACTTTTCCCATCGCGGTCATAAACTCTTCCTTCACCTTTTTCCGAAACCAGGTAGGAGCGAGCCTTTTCAGAAGCCACATTTTCCGGGCATTATCGGGGAGTATGATGTACAATTCTTTTTTGCCTGCCCTCTCCAGGATTTCTTTGGCCACTGTATCTGCTTCCAGGCCCGACTTATCTATAAAAACCTGGGTGGCTTTTTTAACCAGTTCGCCACCCCTGGCATGCTGTATAACATTGGTTCGGAAATAAGTGGGCATGATACAGGATACACTGATATGGTTATCCATCAGTTCACCATACAGGGTTTCACTGATGGCGGTAACAGCGGCCTTGGTCATGTTATACCCCCCCATAGTGGGCGCACAGCTGATGGCGGCGGCGCTGGCGGTATTCAGAATATGGCCTGAGCCCTGTTGCTTCATGGCCGGAATAAAATAGTGGCACCCATATACTACACTCAGCTGGTTGATGCCTACCATCCATTCATAATTATCAAGTCCATACGCTTCAAAAGCGCCACCATCGCCCACACCTGCATTGTTAAACAGCAAGTCGATGCCACCGGCCTGTTCCAGAAATGCATTAGCTACCTGGCCATACTGGATTTTATCGGCTACATCCAGGATAAAAGGAATCGCCTTTCCCCCCAGCCCGTTAACCAGGGCGGCGGCTATATCCAGTCCTGCCGGGTCAATATCGGCCAGGCCAATTGTCCAGCCTTCACTGGCCAGTTCTATACAGAAAGCCTTTCCCAATCCGGAAGCGGCACCGGTAATAAAAGCCCTTTTATGGGGATGCTGTTGGGAAAGAAGGTACATATAGCTGAAGTATGGTTTATAGAACCTAACCTGCAACAATTTAGTTATCAGGGTGTTTATAACATGAATTTACAATGCAAATGGCTCAATAAGATAAATAGACCGAATTTTTTATCTTGCTTAACCATTCATACTTAATACAAGCGCAGATATAAAATATTTCTATCTTTAGCAGCCTTAAAAATGCTCTTTTGAAACGATTTTACCCTTTTTTTTCCGTTATACTGCTGGCTGGTGCCTGTAAAGAAAAACAGGAAGCCCCTAAACAGAACCAGGGACAACAGGCGATTGTTGTTGACGTTATCATTGCCGGGTATCAGCCCATTTCCAATACAGTTGAAGCCAATGGCACTGTTGTAGCCAATGAATATGTGGAACTTCGTCCGGAAGTAAATGGCCGGCTTACTTACCTCAATGTTCCGGAAGGTAGTTACGTGCAACAGGGAACGGTTATTGCGCGTACCAACGATGCTGATCTGCAGGCCCAGCTATCTAAAACCAAAGTGAACCTGGAAATGTCCATGAAAACCGAGGAAAGGTTACGGAAATTACTGGCCATCAACGGTGTTAACCAGGCAGATTATGACATTGCCCTCAATGCCGTTAATAGTTTCAAGGCCGACATCAACTATACCCAATCCCTGATTGACAAAACCATTGTAAAAGCACCTTTCAGCGGAGTCATTGGCCTTCGGCAGGTTAGTCCGGGTGCCTATCTTACCACCGCCAACATCATTGCTACCATTCAGCAACTGGATAAGGTTAAGATAGATTTTACTTTACCCGAAGAGTACAGCAACCTCATAAGAAAAGGATTGACCGTTGATGTAATGACGGATGTAGCCAAAAAAACCATCCGCAGCGCTACCGTTCAAGCCATTGAACCGGTGGTTAACCAGAATACCCGCAACCTGAAAGTGAGGGCACTGTTAGATGGAGGAAGGCTAAACCCGGGTGCTTATGTAAAAGTGATGGTTAATTCCGCCAAAGATGCCAGAGGCATTATGGTGCCCACCAATGCCCTGTTACTGGATGACAAAAACAAACAACTGGTGGTGGTAAAGAAAGGAAAGGCTGCTTTTGTAAACATTGAAACTGGCGTTCGTATGGATGAAAATGTAGAAGTGGTGAAAGGCATCAATCCCGGAGATTCCATTGTAGTAACCGGTGTGTTGTTTGCCAGGCCCAAATCACAATTAAAGATAAAGAGTGTAAAAAAACTCTCGGATCTGGCCAACTAAAAAGACATCTTCCTTACATCAATCATCTTAACAGTACAGCAAGCTAGCCATGAATATATCTGAATTATCCCTGAAGCGACCGGTATTGGCAACGGTGATGAACCTGATGATCATCCTGTTTGGATTGGTTGGTTTTACATTTCTTGCGGTACGGGATTATCCCGCTATTGATCCACCCATTATATCTATCAGTACCAGTTATACCGGTGCCAATGCAGACATCATTGAAAGTCAGATAACCGAACCACTTGAAAAACAGGTGAACGGTATCCAGGGTATTCGTTCCATTTCTTCTTCGAGTTCATTGGGCAATAGCAATATTACTGTTGAGTTTAACCTGGGTGTAGACCTTGAGGCTGCTGCCAGCGATGTAAGGGATAAAGTAGGACAGGCACAGCGAAGCCTTCCACAGGATATTGACGCACCGCCCATTGTTTCCAAGGCAGATGCCAGTAGTGATTTTATCCTGATCCTGGCTATCCAGAGTCATACTAAAAGCTTGCTGGAACTGAGTGATTATGCGGAAAACGTTTTACAGCAGCAATTACAGACTATCAAGGATGTGAGTTCGGTAAATATTTTCGGGCAGAAAAGGGCCGCTATGCGACTTTGGTTACAGCCAGAGAAAATGCTTTCTTACAATGTAGCTTTTACCGATATCCGTACAGCCATCAACAAAGAAAATATCGAACTGCCCCCTGGTAAGATATATGGCAGCAGTACAGAACTCATTATACGTGCCCTCGGTCGTTTGCAAAATGAAAAACAGTTTCGGGATTTGATTATCCGGCAGGATGCCACCGGGATTGTACGGCTGGGTGATATTGCCAGGGTTGAACTCGCACCGGAACAACTGGAGGAAGCCTGGAAACTCAATGGGGTTAATGCCATTGGCCTTGCTGTTGTACCACAGCCGGGTGCCAATAATATCCAGATCGCCAATGAATTCAACAAACGCATCCAACAAATTAAAAAAACCAATAAAGCGGATATAGATTTTAATGTACTCATCGATAATACCTTGAATATCCGTAAATCACTGGAGGAGGTAAAAGACACCCTTATCATCTCCTTCAGCCTGGTGGTATTGGTCATTTTCTTCTTTTTCCGCAACTGGCTCATAGCTTTACGACCGTTGATAGACATTCCCATTTCACTGGTGGCGACTTTCTTCATTATGTATATATCCGGTTTCTCCATCAATATACTCACCTTATTGGGCATAGTGCTGGCTACCGGGTTGGTGGTGGATGACGGAATTGTGGTCACTGAAAATATTTTTCGAAAACTGGAAGAAGGCTTGCCTATTCGCAAAGCGGCCGTTGAAGGAAGCAAGGAGATTTTCTTTGCTGTCATCTCCACTTCCGTCACACTGGCTGTGGTATTCCTTCCCGTAATATTCCTGGAAGGATTTGTAGGCCGTTTATTCCGCGAATTTGGAATTACCCTGGCTGCGGCAGTTTTGATTTCTGCTTTCGTATCCCTTACCATCACACCCGTATTAAACGTTTACCTGCACAGGAAAAATGCTCACTCGGGTTGGTTTTATGTAAAGACAGAACCCTTTTTTGAAGGGATGGAAAATGGATACAAGAAATTACTAACGGCCTTTATGAAGATTCGCTGGATGGCCTGGATCATTGTTCTGGCCTGCGGTGGACTGATTGTATTGATCATGAATACCCTCAAAAGTGAGATTGCGCCACTGGAAGACAGGAGCAGTGTCCGTTTTAATGTAACCGCGGCAGAAGGAACAAGCTTCAATGCCATGCAGCATATTTCAGACGATATCGTAAACTATTTATACGACTCGGTACCCGAAAGGGATTTTGTGTTTGCACGAACTCCCGGATTTGGGGGCAATGGCGGATCCAATAATACCACACCCAGGCTCGCACTCATTCCTGCCAAAGACAGAAAAAGAAGCCAGAACGATATTGCCAACGACCTGCAGCGTAAAATGGCGCGCTTTAACAATGCCCGGATCTTTGCTATCCAGGAACAGACAATTTCAGTAGGATTGGGATCAAGGGGTTCATTGCCCGTTCAGTTTATATTACAGAACCAGGATTTTGCGAAACTGAAAAAGGACATTCCGTTATTCCTTGAGGAAGCCCGCAAAGACCCCACTTTTGCGAATGTGGACGTTAACATCAAGTTCAATAAACCGGAATTACAACTTACTGTAGACAGGATGAAGGTGAAAGACCTGGGACTGAGCACCAATGATGTGGTAGCCACCATACAGGCGGCTTTCAGCGGTGGAAGAATTGCCTATTTCATCATGAATGGTTTCCAGTACAGGGTGATTGCACAGGTGGAAAGAACAGACCGCGAAAAACCGGCGGACATTCGTAACCTCTTTGTAAGAAATGCCAACGGTGATAATATACCACTAGATGCAGTGGTGCGTCTGGAGGAAAGCAGTAACCCCGCAACGCTTTACCACTTCAACCGGTACAAGGCAGCGACTATTTCAGCATCGCTGGCAGAAGGCAAAACCATTGGGGATGGCATCAAAGCCATGCAGGCCATAGCCAACCGTATGCTGGATGAATCGTACCAGACCTCACTTACCGGCCCATCACGTGATTATTCGGAAAGTTCTTCCAACATTGCTTTCGCTTTTGGATTAGCCCTGATATTGATTTACCTGGTTTTGTCGGCCCAGTTCGAGAGTTTTACAGACCCATTCACCATCATGCTCACGGTACCCCTGGCATTGGCCGGTGCCTTGTTGAGTTTGTATGTATTCAACCAAACCCTGAATATATTTTCAGAGATTGGCATGATCATGCTCATAGGACTGGTAACCAAAAATGGTATATTGATTGTAGAGTTTGCGAATAAGAAACGCAAGTTCGGCATGCAGAAAAAAGAAGCCGTAATTGAAGCCGCCACCCAAAGGTTACGACCCATTTTGATGACGAGCCTGGCAACATCATTAGGTGCCTTACCCATTGCCCTCAGCCTCGGCGCCGCCGCCACCAGCCGTATACCTTTGGGTATTGTGGTAGTAGGTGGAATCCTGTTCTCCCTCTTACTTACCCTGCTGGTAATTCCTGCCGTGTACACTTTTGTATCAGGCAAGCATAAGATGGAGACGACGACGTTGACGGAATAGTATTTTGTTTGGGGTTTGGAGTTTGGGGTAAGTTGTTTTGCATGTATTTAATTATCTAACAACGCCAAACCCCAAACCCCAAACTTTTCCCCCCATCTCTTGTTATCTTTACAAAAAAATGCAAGACTCAGTAGCCAATATACGCCGGGATTATAGTTTACAGTCATTGGATGAGGCTGATGTGGCCAAAGATCCGATGGAACAGTTTGGCCGTTGGTGGAAGGAGGCGGTGGAGAGTAAGATTGATGAGGTGAATGCGATGACACTCTGTACCCTCTCTCCCGATAAAAAACCCACTGCCCGTATTGTTTTGCTGAAGGGTTTTGATGAACGTGGATTTGTTTTTTATACCAATTACCTCAGCGACAAAGGAAGGGCCCTTGCTGCCAATCCCATAGCCTCACTGGTATTTTTTTGGAAGGAACTGGAAAGACAGGTACGTATAGAAGGTTCAGTAGAGAAAGTAAGTGCGGAAGAAAGTGATGCCTATTTTCATTCCCGTCCCATCGGCAGCCAGATCGGCGCCTGGGCTTCTCCGCAAAGTGAGGTGATCAATGACAGGTCTGTAATAGAAGAAAAGGTAAAAGAATTGCAGGCAACATTCGGAGAGGGACCCATTAGCCGGCCACCCCATTGGGGCGGGTACCTGGTAAGGCCTGCCAATATTGAGTTCTGGCAGGGCAGGTCAAGCAGGCTGCACGACAGGATTTTATATGCACAAGCCCAATCTCCGGGATGGCAAATCAGCCGATTAGCCCCTTAGTCCCTTATTTTTTAGCTTTGGATTTATTTAGATTGGTTAACCAAAACAATATCTCCTTATGAAAGGTTTTCGCCTCAGGATATCCGAAGGAACCCTTATTCATTTCAGTTATTACCTGAAAGACGCTCCGGTTACTGCCAAAGCTTTTCACGCATTGCTTCCCTTTCAAAAAACATTTTACCATGCAAGGGTTTCGGGCCAGGAAATCTGGCTGGATAACCTTAGTCCCTTAGCCATTGTCCAGGAAAATGCATCTGTTTTTACCCATCCCGGTGAAGTGGTCTTAGGCCCTGCTACCCCCGCCAGAAACAAAACAGCCAACTGTCTCGGCATTTATTACGGAGAGGGGAAGGGACTGGATGCGGCAAATATCTTTGCAGCTGTTTACCCTGAAGAGGCAGGTTTATTAAAAACCCTTGGGAATACAATTTGGGAAAAAGGTGCGCAGGATGTATGGGTGGAAGTGTGGGACTGAATTTGCTTTTTTTAAAACAGTCCGGATTTTAATTTGCCACTCAAAGTATCATCTTCCGTTTTCCATAATACCGGTTAACTGCATACTGAAAAGTCATTGTTGTTTTAATCCCTTTTTTTAAGCGGGAATGAGCCGGCAATTTTTGGGTAATCTATTTCATCAAAATCCAATTCCGGCATTTTCATGTTATCGCTAAGGTTCACGATAAAGGGCAGTTCCCGCATTTTTCGCACAGTAATCATCAGGGAAAACCGTTCTCCCTGCGGGTAAGCTGATTGGCCGTAAAAAGTATCGTGAAAAACGGCAATCTCCCGGGCCTGGTCAATCATGGTAACCTCGATGGTTTTCAATATTCCCCACCGGCCCGCTACCTCAATCCGATAATGTGCACTGTCAATCTTTTGGAATCTTTTTATTCGCCTGGCTTCCGGCCCTTCTCCGTCCCAATCAATAAGTATACTGTTGGTGAACTTTCTCTTGTAATGGCTATAATAATCGCAGGGGGAGTACAGGCAAATCTTTCCGTTATACATATTTACAAGCACCCATTCCAGGGGGAAATTTCCGTAAGCAGGTTTGGTTGCCACAGGATGATTTTTCAGTAAATACCTTACTGACTCGGTATAGGTTTCTTTTGCAAATGGATTATCCATTTTAAATCCTCCTGCATACTGGTAGAAAATAGCATTTTTATGCGTCTCATAAAAGATACGGTGGTAATTTTCTTCATTTTGATCCCGCTTAATAAAAAGGGTATCGTGTAAAACAAACTGCCCAAACAGGTTTTGAACCAGCAGGCAGCATAGCATACAGACCGGGAACCAGTATTTCATCTTACCTGTTTAAGTGTCAAAATTGGTATTGAGACAATTCCGGGTATCATTCACCAGAGAGTGACCCGCTAGTGGGATGCTATTACCGAAAAATTCCATAAACGGGATTAACATAGAATCCGCTCCCCATCCAGAGGAATGTGTATGCCGGAGCCGATTCCTTTTTCTGTCAGTGCTTTTGCCAGGTCTGTTCTTTTTACCAGACAATGGTTAACGGTATCCATGTGTACCGCAATGATTTGGGTATCGGGCAGATGATGGTGTACCTGCAAAATGTCCTCAGGCTCCATAGTGATGAGGCCTCCGGTAAGAAAACGGGCACCTCCGGCATTGAGTACCGTAATTGCTGGTTTGTTTTCTGTAAGGGCCGTTGCCACTTCGGGACACCAAACAGTATCCCCGGCTATATAAATACTATCTTTTTCCTGGCGAATCACGAAGCCCGATACCTCGCCCATTTTTTGACCCATCTCTCCCAGTCCATGCCTGCCCCCGGTGCGGATTATGGTTAGTCCCTCCCATTCTAAGGAATGGCTTACAGGCTGCAAATGGGTAAAGCCCTGGGCACGTATTTTTTCAGCATCATTGGGCTGGCAAAAAATGCGTTTGTCTTTGGGGATGGTTTGCTGTGCCACCACATCCCAGTGATCCCGGTGAAGGTGGGTTACCAGTATGGCATCCACTGAGGTTACTAAATCTGCTAATTCCTTTTCTGAAAGCGGGAGCGGCACCATCGGAAAACGGAATGTGTTTCCACTATTGCCAATGGGGTCCATCGCGTCTTTGGGTGAGAACATGGGGTCAACCAATATTGTTTTTCCATTGAATTCGATCAACAAGGTCGCATGTCTAATCAGGCGAATACTATTTTGCCTGATATTAGTTTTATTCATAGCCTTCAAAATACCGGGAGTTAGCCCTAACCAAAACAATTGTTTCAGGAAATCTTTTCGTTGTAATGACATTTTACTTGTATTAAGGAATCACAAAGCTAATTATCCATGCAACACCAGCCCGAATAGGTAATTCAATCAGTTTATGCTGTAGCCATTTATGGAAGAATGAAAGGGCTGGTTATGCCATACACTGAACAAAAAAATATTGAATCCCTACCCTGGTAAATGGTGCATATTGTTTATTAACCAATAGCCCCTTGCATCATTTCTCCATTAACCATTCGCCAGATACCCAGTGGGTTTTCATCTTTTAACTCGTCCGGCAGCAATGCATTGTCACAGTTCTGGTAAGCCAGCGGACGGGCAAACCGTTTAATGGCATCGGGTCCAACCGATGTGAAGCGCGAATCGGTAGTAGCGGGATAGGGACCTCCGTGCTGCATGGCCTCGCATACTTCCACGCCGGTGGGAACACTGTTCAATATAAACCTGCCGCAAATTTGTTTGATGTTACTGATAATGGCCTCATTTTGTTGTACATCCTCAGGGGTAGCCATACAGGTAGCGGTGAGCTGTCCTTCAATATTAGCAGCAACCCGGGTCATTTCAGCAGTATCTGCACATTGAATCACCAATGAATAAGGACCAAATACTTCCTGGTGCAGCAAAGGGTTTTGTAAAAATACTTCTCCTGTGGTTTTGGCAACCAGGGCACTCCCCTGTATGCCCTCCGGTTTAACCGCAGCAGTGGCGACTGTTTCAACGCCTTTTTGTTTGAGGGCTTCTTCTTTTTTCTTCCGGTAGTTTTTATAAATGCCTGCATTCAGCATGGCTGCGGGAACAATACTTTCGATTTCTTTTCCCAGCACATTCATAAATTCATTCAGGTCTTTTCCTTTCAGTCCTATGAGCAATCCGGGGTTGGTACAAAACTGTCCCACGCCAAGGGTTATTGACCCGGCATACATTTTAGCTATCTCAGCGGCTTCTTTTTTCATTTTTTCTGGAAAAAGAAAAACCGGGTTGATGCTGCTCATCTCAGCAAATACGGGAATGGGTTCCTTCCGTTGGTTGGCCAGATCGAACAATGCTTTACCGCCTCTCAGAGATCCGGTAAATCCAACAGCTTTGGTATACCGATGCTTTACCAGTGCCTGGCCTACTTCAAAAGAAGCGCCGTGCACATGTGCGAAGATGCCAGCCGGCATACCTGTAGCCTTTGCTGCTTTCCCAATGGCAGTTGCTACCAGTTCGCTGGTTCCTGCGTGTTCGGGATGTGCTTTCACAATTACGGGACAACCGGCAGCAAACGCAGAAGCGGTATCCCCTCCCGCAGTAGAATAGGCAAAAGGAAAATTAGCCGCACCAAAAACAACTACCGGCCCCAATGGCACCAGCATTTTCCGGATATCCGGTTTATCGGCCAGTTTGTTGATGCGTATATCCAACCAGTTTCCCTTTTCACAGGCATCTGCATAGGAAGTAAGCTGGTACATGGTTCTCGCTCTTTCGTTTCGCAAACGCCCTTCGGGTAAATGGGTTTCCTCGCCCGCCGTTTTCAGCAAATCATCGCCCAGGTTTTCAATTTCTGTTGCAATGGCGCGCATGAAATCTGCCCTTTGTTTCAGGGAAAACTTTTGGTATAACAGAAAAGCCTGCCAGGATTGCTGAAGAATTCTGTCAATATCAGGTAAGGTACTGTCTTGATAAGTCATCGATGAATCGTTAAAAGGTGTAACCATTAAACCCTGTTTGATAAATACCTATCAACAGGTTGGTAAAGGTAAGGTTTCCCAAAGTGGGGCGTTTTTCAATTGGACGCTTTCAAATAATTTAAAGGGGGCTGCCTGTCATTTTTTTTTGAAAATATTTTTAGGCAGCATCGCATGTACCCCCACATTTCCATCCACCAACTGGGTAATGTTTACATCAACCGCCACACTGCAAAGCATATAGGCATCTGCCCGGGACATCTTTTTGTCTTCTATCAGGTAGGCAATCATTTCCCTTACGGCAATATGCGTTGCCGCATTCAGGTCCCGGTCACATCCCATCGTAATTACATGCGTTGCCGTCTCGGCCCGGGGCCAGGTAAGGGGTTGCTGTTTATGTACAATAAACTGAAGCTTTCCTATCAGTGATGTTTCAATAGCAGTGATATCTACCTCCCCATTACCCTGCGCTGCGTGTCCATCCCCTATTTCAAATAAAGCTCCTTTTACAAACACAGGGATGAAAAGACGACTACCGGCAACCAACTCTTTATTATCCAGGTTACCCGCGTTCTTCCAGGGTGGTGCACTGTTCCAGCGTCCTACTTCTTTAGCCGGCGCAACACCCATGCTTCCAAAGAAGGGACGCAGCGGTATTTCAATACTGTCTGAAAATCGTCCGGTCATATTTTTCCTGTCTAAGGGGATGATGCTCATTTTTCTTTCAAATATTTCATCGGATAAAAAGCCATTCTGGCCGATGGCATTATACCCATAGGGTATGGCCAGACCAATAGAGTCGATGCGCACTTCCAGCACATCACCCGGTTCAGCTTCTTCAATGTAAATGGGACCGGTTAATACATGCCCACCCGGACCCCTGTCTTTCACTGCCTGTACCTCCCGCAATTCTTTTTCCACTTGTGCAGCGGGTATACCCGCTGCTTCCAGCCTTTCCGGATTAGAAGTGATGAGCGTGTGCACCTGTACATAATTACCCGAGTGTATGCGCAATACAGGCCGGGCTTCCGACCAGTAATACCCCCATGCTACAGTTGTTGAAGAGGGCGCTAACACAAAAGAATTGGTTACTGTTCCATTTCCCTGTGCCCCTGCCAATACACTAAGAGCGACAAACAGGGAAAGACAGCAGCTTTTTTTACATAAGACCTTGATCATAGTTTTTGGGTTGGCTTGTTTATTTCTTTGCTGACAATGCTAATAGTTCTTTCAGGTATTCTCCCCAAATAGCAGGATTGGAATGCGTGCCATGGCCACTGGTTTTATCTGTAATGGGCAGCAAAATATACTTCCCTTTTGCAACCTGTGGTATTTCTTTTTCCATGAGCTGCAATTCAGGAGGATTCACCTGGTCATCTGCAGAATTTATGGCAAACAGTGGGGCCTTGATTTTAGTCAGGTGGGGAGCCGGGTTATAATATCTGGAGGCATCTAACTGGTAAATAAAATCATTGGCATCAAGTGATGCAGCATAGCGGTTTTCCATTTGGGCCAGCATAGCATCGGCCATTGCCATTGTAGGCGCT
Organism: uncultured Bacteroidota bacterium; assembly: GCA_963750825.1. Classification (GTDB taxonomy): domain Bacteria; phylum Bacteroidota; class Bacteroidia; order Chitinophagales; family Chitinophagaceae; genus Sediminibacterium. Next base: position 22,602 of record CAVVSL010000050.1, read on the forward strand.
TTTTTCTGCCATTGCAGGGGAGAACTCACCATAAAAATCAAGGAAGAAATGGCACCTGCTAGCCCCACTTTGGGTTGCTCTTTGTACTCGCCCTGTTTCCATTCAGGGTCTGATTCAATCAGGTTGATGGCCATTTTCCGAAGCATGCGATTCCGGCCCCCTATCTCAACAGGAAGACTGGCGAGGGGCATCAACGCATCCATAAAATCAGGATAAGTATACCCCCATACCCAGGAGTGCATGCCCCCCATGGATGTCCCCATTACCAGGCGTAAATGGTTAATCCCCAGGTGTTGGGTAACCAACAGGTAGTCTGCTTTTACCATGTCGTCATACGTGTACTTTGGGAATGCCATGTGTAAGCCATCACTGGGCTTGCTGGATTTGCCGTGTCCAATACCATCGGGTAAGATGATACAATATTTAGTGGTGTCCAGTAAACCACCCGGCACAAAAAGGTTTCCGGCAAACTGGTCTGAAAGAAACTGTTTGCCACTTCCTGTTGTTCCATGCATGATCAATATGGCATTATCCACCATCCCATTCCGGTCTTTGTGTGGTTCGCCAAGTAAAGTATAATGAATATTTAATTTTGCCATCTTCTCATTGGTTTGGAAAGTGAAGTCTTTAATAAAGTAGTCACCTTCATGAGAGCCGGCCCTTGCCATTATACTGCCTTTAGGCAATAAAAAAATGGCAATAACCAGTATAATTTGTTTTACCATTTTATTGGGTACATTCTTTAGCAGCATAGCTTGATTTTAGCATTATTGATGTAGTCAACGGACAAACAATATACTTCATTTGTGGTTTTGGGAAGTATAATACAGTTTTTGTCATTCCCGTTACACGCGCTGTTTACAATTGCCTTGCGCTGATAAAGGGTTTATTAAACAGGCTTGTTATTGGGGAGACAATACCCTTGTGTGTTTTCCTTCCATAAAAGGAATTTACCAAAATATTTCCTGCATTACCTTACTGTATACCTTACCCCTATAAAAGCACGAATTCCCTGGTTAGGTCCGTAAACATAATTGGGATCGAAGGTTAGTGCATAGGGGTTAGTGGCAGTCGCAATTACTTTGCCATTGTTATCAAATTGTACCTGCTTGTCGAAAGGGTCATTGGCCCTGGCAATGATAAAAGGATTGCCCTGTTTGGGTGTCCAGTTCAACAGGTTTTTTATACCTGCGTAAAACTGGAAACCTTTGGTTCCTTCATAGGTAAATTGAATGTTCTGGATACTCCACCAGGGAGCATATTTTTTCCTGGGATCAAGGTCTCCCAGGGTGGGCAATCGCATGGGACTGTAAACATTTCCGGTATAGTCAATACCCAGATTCAGTTTCTGTATTTTATAAGACAGTGCCCAGGTACCGGTAAAATTTTCAGTAAGTATTTGCGGCGTGGTTATCCCGTTTTCAGTAAGCGCATTTTCCATAAATGTGCCTCCGGCCAGCAGTTTAATACCATTGGCAAAAATCAGATCCGCGTTCATACTAATTCCCTTGCTTACGGCATGCCCTTTCAGGTTGTTGTAAATAATCTTATTGGGGTCCTGCTCATAATCACCCACAATCCTATTATTGAAATAGGTATAAAAGGCGGAAGCATCCAGGTTAAGGATGGTTCCGTTTCCTGTATACATTTTCCGGTTATAATTCAGGTTCAGGTTGTACGACATTTCCGGTTTCAGTTCCTCTTTGATTTCTACCGTTCTGGCTCCTGTTAAAGCAGCGTGGTCTTCTGTAAATAGGTTTACTACCCTGTATCCTGTACCTGCATTCAGGCGTATAAAGTTTTTAGTATCAATGGTCCATTTGTAGCCAATTCTGGGTGTATAAATATTACCGTGGTAGGAGTTGTAATCGTAACGGAAACCCAGTAATAGCTTGTGCTTATCGGAAAACACAATTTCATCCTGAACGAATACTCCGGGCAGCCAGGTTTTTTGGGGCTGGTTCCCTGGTTTTGCCGTATCAGCCGATGCCGTTGCCGGTGTATTGTCATCATAAAAAGTATACCGCAATGCGGCGCCTACCAGTAAATCATGTTTACCCGTTTTTTTATCCCAGGTCAGCTGTGAAAAAGCTATTTGTTGCTTTGCCTGGTAGGAAGTAGTCCCATAAAAACTATTCTGGTCATGGTCATTATAGGAGAAGGCGAGCAATACTTTTTCTTTCAGGGGTAACTGGTAGTTGCCTATTAACTCCCAGCGTTTGGTATAGATACTTTCCCCGTAAATACTGTCCCCCCCGCGGAAGGATTTGTTCCAGCGCATATCACCGCCCCAGCGGTCCTCATACATGTACCTGGCTGCCAGACTGAACAAACGGTTATGCTTTCTTTCAAAATTCCATTTTTGAAACAGGGATATCCTGTCCTGCAATGTCATGTCTGTGAAGTTGTCGTTATTATGGTCGACCCTGTTCTGAAAATTAAAATAGTTCAATCCGGTAAGTACGGTAGCTTTTTTACCGGCATTGATTTTGAAACCCAGATCGGCATTGTATTCCCCCCAACTGGTTCCGAATACGTCAGCTGTAAACAAAGGCGCATTCCGGGGACTTTTGGTGATGATGTTGATCAGGCCGCCAACCGCCTCACTTCCATAAAGTGAGGAAGCTGGACCCTTGACAATTTCGATACGTTCAACCAGAGAATTGGGTATTCCTGATAATCCATAAACCGTGGACAGGCTGCTTACTATGGGCATCCCATCAATCAATACCATTGTATAGGGTCCTTCCAAACCATTGATGTGAATGTCACCCGTATTACAAATATTGCAATTCAGTTGCGGCCTTACGCCATTTACATTTTGCATGGCTTCATAAATATTGGGCGTTGGGTTCTTTCGGAAAAAAACGGGCGTATACACTTCCACCGGTACGGTGCTCTCTCTTCTGCTCACGGCTTTCATGGTTCCCGTAACTACCACTTCGGTTAAGTCTTTTTGCAGAGAAGTAAGGTCAAAATAATGAATCCGGTTATCACCATTTTTCAGGGTGATGTTTTTTTCTTCCGTTTGAAAGCCCATAGCGAAAACCCGCAGCCGGTAAGTACCCGCTGATAACAAGTGCATATGGAACCAACCATTGGCATCTGTCAGTGCAACTTTGTCATTACCCTCCACTACCACACTGGCATAGGCCAAAGGAACCCCCTCAGCAGTCACTTTACCTGTAATGCCCACACCCTGGGCAATCACCTGCTGAAAAATCAAGGCCAATAAAAGCGCTATTATCGATCTACCCATTGGTGAACCAGTTGTTTTGGCAACAAAAATAATATTGTTAGACAAGTCTAACAAATAAAGTTTTGGGTTTTATTTACCTTTGTGGTTCAACCGTGTACGAATGCTATCCTTTACAGAAGAAAACTACCTGAAAGCCTTGTTCAAAACCGGATTCGACAATGGAACAGAAGAAGTGGGCACGAATGAACTGGCTACAGCCCTGGCCGTAAAACCTGCTACTGCCAATGATATGCTCAAGAAACTGAAAGAGAAAGCGCTGGTGCATTATCGGAAATATGGCAAAATCACCCTCACTTCAGAAGGTAAAAAATATGCCATTGCGGTAATACGCAAGCACCGCCTTTGGGAAACGTTCCTCTATGAAAAGCTGGAGTTTACCTGGGATGAAGTGCATGAGGTAGCAGAACAACTGGAGCACATACAGTCTGACAAACTGGTTAGTAAACTGAATAAGTTCTTAGGTTATCCCGAATTTGACCCGCATGGAGATCCTATTCCCAACAAGGACGGAGACATGCTGGTTCAGTATACCAAAACACTGGCGGAAATGCCCGTAGGTATTCATTGTAAAATGGTAGCAGTTAAGGACAACTCCACCGCTTTTCTGCAGTACGTAGTGAAAGTGGGTCTGGGTATCAACAACGGAATAAAAGTGTTATCCAAACAGGAGTATGATGCATTGATGGTAATTGAGGTAGATGGCATTCAATCCAGCGTTAGCCAGAAATTTGCTGAAAACATTTTTGTAGTCTGCAAACGTTGTGTGGCGGGAAAGCGTTGCTCCAAAAACAAATGCGAAATCAGTTAATACTTTTTTCATTTACTACCCTCCCGGTATCTGCTGATTTAGCTTCAACTTATTCAACCTTTTCTTTTAGATAAGTAATCTATGGTAAGTAACCTAAGCAAGCGCTAACTGGCAAAGTGGCGGCGTTTACCATTAACGAAATATTGCAGGGGACATAGATTAATCTGCCCTGTAAAAAATAAAACCGTAAACTTTTCGGTAAATTTGCTGTTTACACTTTTAAATAAACTGTAGCATGGATACTAACAAAACTTACAATGTAAACGGGGAAGCCAAGTGCCCCTTTATGGGTGGTGCTTTGAAAAAAAGTGCCGGTGGCGGACCCACTAACCGTGACTGGTGGCCTAACCAGTTAAATTTAAACATCCTTCGCCAGCACTCTAACCTGTCGAATCCCCTTGGCGAATCGTTCAATTACGCGGAAGCTTTTAGAAGCCTTGACCTGGCTACTGTAAAAAAAGAAATTATTGCCCTGATGACTACCTCTCAGGACTGGTGGCCTGCCGATTACGGGCATTATGGCCCCTTCTTTATTCGTATGGCCTGGCACAGTGCCGGTACTTATCGTATCGCCGACGGTCGTGGTGGCAGCGCTACCGGTGCACAGCGTTTCGCTCCGTTGAATAGCTGGCCAGATAATGCCAATCTCGACAAGGCCCGTTTATTGTTATGGCCCATCAAACAGAAATATGGTAACAAATTATCCTGGGCCGACCTGATGATCCTCACGGGCAACTGTGCCCTGGAATCAATGGGCTTCAAAACTTTTGGCTTCGGCGGAGGTCGCGAAGATGTATGGGAGCCTGAACAGGATATCTACTGGGGTGCCGAAACTGAGTGGCTGGGTGACAAGCGTTATACCGGCGACCGTGAACTGGAAAACCCCCTGGGTGCGGTTCAGATGGGATTGATATATGTGAATCCGGAAGGGCCCAATGGTAACCCTGACCCCGTAGCAGCAGCAAGGGATATACGCGAAACATTTGGTCGCATGGCCATGAATGACGAAGAGACCGTTGCCCTGATAGCCGGTGGTCATACTTTTGGAAAAACACATGGTGCCGCCGATCCCGGAAAATATGTAGGTCGCGAACCAGCAGCCGCCACCATGGCTGAACAAAGCCTGGGTTGGAAAAATACGTATGGTACCGGCGCAGGTGCTGATACCATCACGAGCGGACTGGAAGGTGCGTGGACCAAAACACCAGCCCAATGGAGTAATGACTATTTCGATCACCTGTTTGGATTTGAGTGGGAATTGACCAAGAGTCCAGCCGGTGCGCACCAGTGGCAGCCCAAAGATGGCGGCGGTGCCGGAACCATTCCCGATGCACATGACCCTTCCAAACGGCATGCACCTTTTATGCTGACAACGGATATTGCCTTACGCGCCGATCCTATCTACGAGCCAATTTCCAGGCATTTCCACCAACACCCTGCTGAATTTGCAGATGCTTTTGCAAGGGCATGGTTCAAACTCACACATAGAGACATGGGTCCAAAGGAGCGCTACCTGGGCCCTGAAGTACCTGGTGAGGAGCTGATCTGGCAAGACCCAGTTCCCCCGGTTACCCATGAGCTCATCAATGATAAAGACATCACTGAACTGAAAGAGAAAATAAGCGCATCAGGACTAACCGTATCCCAGTTGGTGACCACTGCCTGGGCTGCTGCTGCTACTTATCGTGATTCTGACAAGCGTGGTGGTGCCAATGGTGGACGTATCCGCCTGGCCCCGCAAAAAGACTGGGAGGTAAACCAACCTGCGCAACTATCGGCCGTTTTAAAAACCATCGAAAGTATCCAAACAGCATTCAACAGTGCACAGTCCGGTAAAAAGCAGGTTTCCATTGCAGACCTTATCGTTTTGGGCGGTTCTGTAGGTATTGAAAAAGCTGCAAAAGATGCAGGCCATACTATTCAGGTTCCTTTTACCCCGGGTCGTACTGATGCCACACAGGAACAAACGGATGTAGAATCTTTCTCCGTGCTCGAACCCGTTGCTGACGGATTCAGGAACTACCAAAAAACCCGTTATAAAATATCTGCAGAAGAATTGCTGATAGACCGTGCACAACTCTTAAAACTTACCGCACCGCAAATGACAGCATTGATGGGAGGACTGCGTGTATTGAATGCGAATGTAGGCCAGACTAAAAACGGCGTTTTCACCGATCGTCCGGAGACCCTTACCAACGACTTCTTCATCAACCTGCTGGATATGGGTACTACCTGGAGAGCCGTTTCGGAAGCAGATGAACTTTTTGAGGGACGTGACCGTAAAACCGGAAAAGTAAAATGGACCGGAACCCGGGTAGACCTCATCTTCGGTTCTAATTCAGAGTTGCGGGCACTTGCAGAGGTTTATGCATTTGCTGATGGGCAGGAGCGTTTCGTGAACGACTTTGTGGCTGCCTGGACTAAAGTGATGAACCTTGATCGTTTTGATTTGGTAAAATAATCGTTGGGGTGTTGGTGATAACACCAACACCGGCAGCAACAGCAACACCGACAGCAACACCAACACCGGCAGCAACAGCAACGCCGGCAGCAACAGCAACGCCGGCGGTTACCATTAGCTTACACAGTAAAGAGGCTGTATCGAATTTCCGATACAGCCTCTTTTTATGCGGGTCCCTGGTGTAGGTTTGTTGTCGTGTAAGCGGCTCTCAGGGTTCTAATTTTATATTGATACTTCCTCTTTGTTTTTTCTGATTCCATTGAACGACTATTTTTAGGATAATAGGGAAGTAAAAAGTCGCTCAGGAAAATTCGCCGAAATGCCACAACACCCCGGAGGGATCGTGCAAAAAACACTCTTTCCCCCACGCCTCTTTTCTGATGGGTACCAGACGAACTGTACTGTATTTTTCTGAAAGGTTTAATTTTTGGAGATCGCTAAAATAGGCTTCCACATTGGCTACTTCCAGAAATAACATTGTATTATCCACCCAGTCTTTTACATACGCGTTTTGCAAGTAGAAGCCCAATGTATCTGATACTTTGAAATAGGACATAGTTGGCGAAAGAACCGACTCTCCAAAACCCAGGTCTGTATAAAAATTACGGGACTGTTTAAAATCCTTTGCACCAATAAAAGCCCTGATTGATTTTGCCTGATGATTCATAAAATTGAGTTGTGTTTAAAATAACATAGGTAAACTTTTAAATCGACTTTATCCGACTATTCATATTGTTGAATTTCGGCAACTTTTGGGAAAGAAATTTGATTTCTCCTGTTAAGCAAGGGCTTTCCTGAAAAATAAGACCCCTTTCACAATATATATTCCTTTTCGGGCGGGAAACCCAATGGCTTTTTGTTACTTTTGCAAATTGCCCAATTCATAGTCTGGTCTTTTCGTTAAAGCGGACTTTTCCAAAGCAATGCATCCGATTTCGAAACCCGGCAGAAAAACATAACACAATACATGGCATTACCTTATCTGATAAAACACATTTATAACAGCGGTACAGAAGAAGTGATCCGCAGGGGTAAAAAGATTCATGCACTGGGTAATGTGGAGCTGGTAGAATATGACGACCTGATGGGTACCGTTATCTTCCGTGTAAAAGATGATGGGTACAGCACGTATTATAAAGTATATATACACCAGTACAAAGACCCGAAAACGCTCTCCCTCCGCTGCAGTTGCCCTTATAATCTTTCAGAAGTATGCCGCCATAAAGCAGGCGCACTCTTTCATCTGCAGGACATGCTGGACAAGAACCTGCTCGGCGATAAAGAAACCGTTTACAACCAGAAGCATACGGTGATAAAGATGAAGCAACTGGAACTGAAGTTGATTCGTATGCTGGCTGACCAGGAAACTTTTGAGGCTGCGGAAAATTACCTTCGCAGCGGGCACAGTAACATATTACATGCAAAAGACGAACGTGTTCAGGCTGAGATGGAATATGAGGGCGAAACCTATAACATCGTCATACAAAAAAACGAAGAACGCAATTTTGACACCAGTTGCAACTGCCAGAGTGATACGGAACACCCGCTCTGTGTGCACAAATGCATCCTGTTTTTACAATTGTTGCATAACTACGGCCCCAATTATTTCGACAGTATCCGCAATTGGGACAAAGAAAAAAACAAACTACTGGCACTGTATGGTTATTCACTGGAAGATGACCTGAAAGGAAAATTTGAATTCACCTACACAGATGGAAAGCCTTTTTTAAGGGTATTGGATACCACAATCAAAAGAGTTTCCCTGAACCCTGCTGCGGACCTTAGGCCAAAGCCCGCAGCCTCTTTTAACACTGTAGTAGAGGAAGCCGAACCGGTAGAAAAAACCATGCTGAAACTGGGTATTGTTATTACCGCGTCGGGTTTACAATATCCTTATTTACAGGTGGATGGTGTGCAGGGTGAGCCGGATGAAACCATGACCCGGTATATCGGTAATGTTGCAAAACTTGACCTTTCCAAGTTTATCAATACTGAGGTATTCAGCGAAGAAGATAAGATGCTGTTGCAACAGTTACGGAAACTCTTACCCGGTGAAGTGAACCGTTACCTGAACCGCAACTCACCGTTTAGCGGTATCTGGGAGAATATCATTCAGCAACACAATGATGAGTTACCCGAAGAAACGCGACACCTCATTAACGAATACCTGCACCCCAAGTTTAAAAAATTCTTTGCCGAACTGGGCCAGAGCCCGTTCGTTTTCTTCCTGCCTCCTAAAAAAACGTTTACCACTTCCCATCTTGTGCAGGCAGAACTGATGCAACAATTTATTAGTCCGGAGTTTGAAGTAAGTTATGCCAATGGTGCCTACGAAGTAGATTGCCGGGTGAAGCTTCCCATGGCGGACCTCAATATTTCCGAGAACGAATGCGAATCAGCACTGCTATTCCAATCGCACAACCAGTTTTTTACCTGGCAACGTACTGAAGACATTATGGTACTCGAGAAATTCCTGCCATCAGGTAAATTGACCATTGCCGCGGAAGACTGGGCTGTGGAGCTTCAACAGTTTATTCTCCCATTATCCAAAGAATACAATGTACACTTTAGCAATGTTCAAAAGGAAGAAGTAAAAGACATCCGGCCTGAAGTGAAAATTCTATTGAAAGAAAAAGCCGACTACCTTTTATTCCAGCCCATTTTTACCTATAAAGGCTATGATATACGGCAGACGGATAAAGAAAAAATCATCCTTCCGCAGGCAGAAAAAATACTGGTCATACAACGTAACCTGGAAGCTGAGCGGGAATTGGTGCAAAAGATTGAATCCCTGCACTCAGGTTTCATTCGCCCTTCAGAAGGCAATAACCTGGCCCTGAAAGGAGCAGACGTATTGCGCAACAACTGGTTTTTCCTTTTTGTAGATGCTGTTAAGGAAATGAATATTCCTGTTTTTGGCTTTGATGCTTTAAAAAATTTCCGTTTCAATACTGCCAAACCTTCTACTAAAATATTTATCAGCAGCAATACTGATTGGTTTGATGCCAAAATAGAAATTCAGTTTGGCGAACAAAAAGTTACTGTAGAAGAAGTAAAAAAAGCACTGAGTAACAAACAACAGTTTGTTCAGCTCGAGGATGGTACGCTCGGAATCCTTCCCGAAGAGTGGATCAAGAAATATTCGCTTCTGTTCCGGGTAGGGGATGGTCGTGCAGGAGAAATGAAGCTCAGCAAATACCATTTCAGTGTAATTGAGGAATTATACCTGCAAAGGGATGAAGAAGAACTTTTTTTCAAGCTGGAAGAAAAATACGAACGCATCAAGGAAAATCATTCCATAAAAGAAGTGCCTGCACCTGCTCACCTGCAACCCATCCTGCGGCCCTACCAGGAAAGTGGTTTCCAGTGGCTGAATTACCTGCGCGAAGTGCAGTGGGGTGGTATTCTGGCGGATGACATGGGATTGGGTAAGACCATCCAGGCACTGAGTTTTTTACACCACCTGAAGGAAGAAAACAAAACCCTGAAAGCTCTGGTGGTTTGTCCCACTACGCTCATGTTCAACTGGCAGAATGAAATCAAAAAATTCACGCCAGGCCTGAGTTACCACATACACCATGGTGGCGGACGAAGTAAGGAAACCCTCCTGAGTCCGGATATTGATATCATCATTACCACTTATGGCACACTGAGAAGTGACATCAAACAATTTGTGGAAGTGTCCTTCGATTATGTAATACTGGATGAAAGCCAGGCCATCAAGAACCCCGCCAGTAAAGTAACCCGGGCAGCAGGCTTATTGAAAGCCAAAAACCGGCTATGCCTGAGTGGTACACCCTTACAGAACAACACTTTCGACATATTTGCACAAATGAATTTCCTTAACCCCGGCATGCTGGGCAGTGTGGAATTCTTTAAACAGGAATTCTCTATTCCCATCGACAAGTTCGGGGAGAAAGAACAGAAGGATCACCTGCGCAAACTCTTATATCCCTTTATCCTCCGGCGCACCAAAGAACAGGTGGCCAAGGATCTGCCTGAAAAACAGGAAATGGTATTGTTCTGCGAAATGGGCGATGAACAGCGTAAAATTTATGAGGCTTACCGGAATGATTACCGCGATAAAATTCTGGGAGTAGTAGAAAACCAGGGTATCCAGAAATCCCAGTTGACCATTCTTCAGGGGTTGATGAAACTGCGGCAGATCTGCGACAGTCCGGCCATAGTTAAAGAAGAAGAGAGGTTCCCCAACGTTTCCGTAAAACTGGAAGAAATAGGAAGAGAGATTACCGAAAACATCAGTAACCACAAGGCACTGATCTTTTCCCAGTTCCTGGGTATGTTATCCCTGATTAAGGATAAGATGAAAGAACTCGGGGTGGATTACGAATATTTTGACGGAAGCAGTACCGTAAATGAAAGGGAAAAAGCCATTACGCGTTTCCAGAATGATGAGAACTGCCGCGTATTCCTGATATCCCTGAAAGCGGGTGGTGTGGGATTGAACCTGACTGCTGCGGACTATGTATACATCGTAGATCCCTGGTGGAACCCGGCTGTGGAACAACAGGCCATTGACAGAACGCACCGCATTGGACAAACCAAAAACATTTTTGCTTACCGGATGATTTGTACAGATACCGTAGAAGATAAGATACTCAAATTACAGGAACGCAAACGCAACCTGGCCAAAGACCTTATCACCGATGATGAAGGATTTGTGAAATCGCTGACAAAAGAAGATGTGGAGTATCTCTTCAGCTAGATATTATACGGGGCCGGTTTCTAAACAGCTTACCGATAATTATCCTTTTCTGCAATACTCCCCTTTCTGCTATCTTTAAAGCAAACTAATATTATGTATTTACGCAACTTGCTTATTCTGCCTTTTCTGATAGTACAGGTGGTTGTGGCTGCACAAAGTACCGACACGCTCTTTTTACAGGCAGCCGCACAAAAACTACAGCACGCAAGGGAGTATACCCTGAAAGTAGCCACGCTGATGCCGGAAGAAAATTATGGTTTTAAGCCCAGTGCAGAAGAAATGGATTTCGGACAGCAATTGCTGCACCTGGCTTCCAATCTGGGCTGGCTGAGTTCCGCCTATCTGAGTAAAGGCAGTAATCCGGTTAGCAAAGAAGATAGTAAGCTAAAGGGAAAAAAAGAAATCATCGCCGTACTGGACAAAGCCTATGACTATGCCCTTCAGGCTATGCAGCAAGTAGCGCCCAAAGACCTTGCAGAAAAAGTAAAATTTTTTGCGGGACCGATGAATACATTACAAATCATCAACCTCCTAAACGACCACCAGACACACCACCGGGCGCAGATGCTGGTATACCTCCGGCTCAAGGGTATTCAACCGCCGGATTATGTAGGCTGGTAAAAAATACCGCAGACCACACAGCTTTTGGTATTTACTGGCTGTGTAATCTGCGGCAGGGGGGATGTTACTGGTAAATGAATTCTTTCTTCAACCGAAACAGATGGGTGTTGGAAGTATACCCTTTGAAACTTGTGTACAAGGTAACCGGATAACCGTCTTCATCATAGGTGTATTCATATTTATAAGGAACTGAGGAGGGAATAGATCCACTGTATGACTTTTGCTGCGAGAGCAGGTTGTTTTTTGAGCCATTACTCATGTACATATCAGGATAATCCATCAGGTAGTAGGGATTGATATTGCTGTCATACGTGTATTGTCCCAGCTCTGATCCTCCCAGATTACTTTGTGCGATATCAGATACTTTATTCCCAAATTCATACACCTGGTTATAGCTCATAGAGTTCCCGTTGTAAAAATGATACTGACCAAACAGGAGGTAACCGTTTCCGTTTAGGTGCTTTTCAAAACTGGCAATGGTTTCCTGGTCATAACTTTTGTTTTTTGCTGTTGTAATCCTGCCGGCCGTATACGTAAAAGTAGTATAGCCTGTAAGGGTATTGTTGGCATCTGTTCTTACAATACTGTCCAGCACATTGTTTCTGTACTGAAACTGGTGGTTGAAAACATGGGCCAGCCCTGGTGTTGTTGTACTGCGCTGGTAAAATGTAATGAAAGATAATTTACCCGAATTGTTGTACTGGTATACGGACCGGCTTTCTGGAACCAGCCCCGTGGCTGATTCGGAATAGACCTTCTCCTCTTTCAGCTTTTTAAACAACCCGTTTGCCGTAAAGCCGATCAGCATACCTGCCTGCAGGTTGGCGCGACTGAACTGTTGTTGTACCTGCTGATTCCATTTTACCACGGATACACTGTATTGGGAAAATCCGTCGGGAACCCTTACCGGTGTTTCTCCCTGTTGCATGTCCAATTCCCGTGTCCACTGGGTTCCCTGTGCATTGGTGGCATGTATGATCAACTTTCCTGGTATGCCCTCATACATTGCAGGACCGACCTGAATACTCAATTTTACTTTCAGATCAATAAATGCCAGGTTTCCGAAATCGCTGTCTGCATATCCGTAGGCGGCGGCAGATTCCCCGGCCAGAATTTTTAATACGCCTGCAGAGAACTCATTGATGCCGGTTTGTTGAATACCCATAGCCACTGGTAAGGGGGTGTTTACGCCTCCCGCCTTTGCCGATAAGGCAATCGGTGCCGCATACGCAGCAGTATCAGAAGCATACAACACCAATAGTTTGGTTAAATAATAATTTCCCCTGGGAAGGGCAATCTTATCTGTTTTGTATACGCCATTGATGTAATCCAACGACACTTTCTTACTCTGTAATACGGACTGGCCGTAATTGTTGTTAATGCTTACCAGTGCATATAAGCGGGTTGAGGTAAGTTGTACGCCACTAACCGTAAACATGGCATAGGCTGTTGTGTCTGCCGGAGACGGCAACTGTGTCAGATCCGGATTTTTGGTACAGGCGTTCATCATAACAAGGCATAATAATAGGATAGCCGCAATTTTAATTCCGCTCAGCATACTCATTTGTTTCATCTGTTTCATCTGTTCAATTTTGTCACTAATAAATTAAAAAATAATCGTCCCTGTCTACTGCTTTGAAACCGGCCTTATGCAGGGCTTCTATCGCCTGGTCTTCCTGTAACAGGCTGCTGGCACAAACCACCAGTTCTTTATCAGGTGTATGCACATCCAACCGCCAGTTACCAATTCCTAACACCCCGTTTAAAATAGGGGTTACCCGTTGCAAAGCTGCTTCGCCGCTGATATCTGTTTTATATATGTGATTGTTCATCTCGCTATTATTTTACCGGCACAAATATCTCCTACTTTATAGAAGGGTGTCATCACATGAATATGTGTGTTATGATAAATGGAGAAGGACTATGAAGAATGGGGATGCCTGTTGATAAATGGCTTGTTGTGTTACACAAAAAAATATATTCCCATGCATGCTGAAACGAAAATTGCTTAACTCAATTTTTTTGCTTAAAATTGCTAAATATTTTAGCAATTATGGTTACCTTGTTACGCATACTAAAAGCCATACCACCGGCACCCCGCATTGCCACGCGGTTTATCCGCACCAGCATACCCGCCGGCTTCCCCTCACCGGCACAGGACTATATGGAGGAAGACATCAACCTGCAGGACATGTTAATACCCAAACCCCTGTCCACTTTCCTGATCAGGGTAAAAGGTGATTCAATGGTAAATGCATCGATTCCCGATGGAGCACTGCTGGTTGTGGACAGGTCGCTCAAAGCGGTGAATGGAAAAATTATCGTGGCTGTGCTCAATGGTGAGTTCACGGTAAAGCGATTGGTGAAGACCCCAAGAACCTGGGTACTGCATGCAGAGAATCCTTTGTACAAACCCATACTCCTTACCGAAGAAATGGACTTTGCTGTTTGGGGTGTAGTTACCCGTATTATCATCGACCCAAAATAAACGCATGATTGCCCTCGTTGACTGTAATAATTTTTATGCTTCCTGTGAACGGGTTTTCAATCCCGCACTGGAAGGAAAGCCCATTGTGGTCTTATCCAATAATGACGGCTGTGTGATTGCCAGGTCTGACGAAGCCAAGACACTGGGCGTACAAATGGGCGCTATCGCCTATTTGCATGAATCGTTTTTTGAAAAAAACAACATACATGTTTTCTCTTCCAACTACGTACTGTATGGCAGTCTCAGCGAAAGGGTAATGCGGGTGCTGAACAGTTTCACCAACCACATAGAAAACTATTCCATAGATGAAGCCTTTCTTGATTTTACAGGCTTTGTCTATACTGATCTTTGGGTACTGGCCAAAGCCATCAAATCAAGGGTAAACAGCAACATTGGCATCCCTGTCTCAGTAGGCATAGCCCCCACCAAAACCCTCGCCAAAATGGCCAACCGTTACGCCAAGAAAACCAATAAACAACTGGGCGTACATGTGCTGGATAGCCCCGATAAAATTACTGCGGTTTTGCAATATACACAGGTAGCCGATGTTTGGGGTATTGGGGGACAGTACGCAAAGCTCCTGGTAAAAAACGGTTTTCACACCGCTTATGATTTGCTGCAGGCCCCGGAAGAATGGGTGCGCAGCGAAATGTCGGTAGTAGGCCAGCGCACGCTGAATGAACTTCGGGGCATACCCTGCATTGAGATGGAAGACACGCCCCCTCCCAAAAAAAATATCTGTGTGGCACGGGGTTTCGGACAATTGCTGAAAGAGAAAACAGAAGTACAGGAAGCGCTGGCCAATTATGTTAGCCTGATAGGTGAAAAACTACGCAAGGGGAAACGCTGTGCCACACAACTGCATGTGTTTGTGCAGACCAATATTCACCGAAAACAGGACAAACAGTATTACCGGTCAGTAAACCTCCAACTGCCTGTTGCCAGCAACGATACTTCAGAACTGTTACTGTATGCCAATAAGGGACTGGACCATATCTATGTTGCAGGATACAACTACCACAAGGCGGGTTGCATGGCACTGGACCTGGTTCCGGAGCAACAGGTTCAACTGGGTTTGTTTGATACTGCCAACAGGACGAGGAATAATAGCATGATGCAAACACTTGACAAACTGAATGGGCACTTCGGAAAAAATACCGTTCGTTTTGTGCGGCAGGGGTATGGGCGTAAATGGAAACTGCGGCAGGAAAAATTATCACCCTGTTATACCACCAGGTTATCCGATATTTTAACCATACAGATATGAGTGCGCATAATCCTTTTGTACTTTTCGACAAAAGATTGCTTGAACAGCATATACAGATGGGGCATGCTTATTATGTACGGCAGACTTACCCCCGTGGGATGGATCCGGCCAAAGAGGATATGAAAGCTGCCTTCCTGGTATCACATTATAAAGATGAGAGCCTGGCTAAAATTCATTATGCAGCCCTGGCCAATGACGGAAACCGGTTTCTGTACCGGCTATCGGAAGCGGCCCATTATAAAAAACTGGAAACAGCCACGATGCAACCGAAAGGATATGCCATTTTTGCACCCATACTGGCCACCAAAGAATGGAGACCTCCGGCTAATTTACAGGTAAAGATCAAAAAGTATCTTGATAAGGAATTGCCAATCACTCCTACAAAAAAGGAAAGCATCCGGACGGAACTTTTCCTGCAGTTTGGTGAGCTTTTTATTACCTTACAATTCGCAAAAGAGCAGATCAAACTTCCTCTCTCCGTTATTGAAAATAGTTAGGCATGTGTTACGACCTTTCCTTTTCCACCAGTATTGAAAGCATCTTCGACTATTTCCCCGACATGGTAAATGAGGACCTTTTCAAAGTGCATTTTGATGCTACCGTACACATTGTAGGACATGCTTATGGAGAACACCCCGTGATTTACCATAACCCCGAAAGCCAGCAAATACAATTAAAACTGATGGAATGGGGATGCATCCCTTTTTATACCAAAGATGAGAAAGCCTTTCTCCGCCAAAGGGCCTCCATGCTGAATGCCAGAAGTGAACGCATTCTTGGCGACCCAAAAAGTTACTGGTATAAAATAAGGAACAGAAGATGCCTCATTCCTGCATCGGGTATTTATGAACACCGCATGGTACCCACCTGGAAAAAGAAGGTTCCCTATTTTGTGCGCATGAAAGAAGCGCCCTTATTTTTTCTCCCGGGATTGTATTCTGTTGCAGAACTGCCGGATAAAGAAACGGGTGAGCTGATCAGGAGATGGACATTCACACTGGTTACCCGTCCGGCAAATGCACTCATGCAGTTGATCCATAACGACGGTGACAATAAATGGCGCATGCCCTTGTTTCTGACAACTGCGCTGGCCAGGGAATGGGTATCTCCTGATTTATCACCCGAAAGGATGCAGGCCCTTCTTGATTTTTGTTTTCCGGCAGAAGCTTTGGAATGCTGGCCCGTATTCACCATACGCAGTCCGAAGCCCCGGCCTGATAGTAAAAGAAAAGATGAACACTATGCCTGGGAGCAACTGCCGGCACTGGAAGATGCCCAACCCTGATTATCCTGATGCTTGCCGGGAAGAACAGACAGGAATCCTTATCTTTAAAACATCATCCATCGCAATATGAAAGCAACCAAAACTTCCCAACAAAGCAGGCGGCGTTTCCTGCAACAAACCGCCACTATTGTAGCCGGTTTCACCATTGTTCCCAGGCATGTATTGGGCAGGGGCTTTATAGCTCCGAGCGACCAGCTAACCAAGGGGATTATTGGCGTAGGGGGGATGGGCCGCGGGCATATTGAGTATGCGGGAACGAGGGTAGTGGCCATTTGTGATGTAGACAGCAACCACCTGAAAAGTGTAGAAGCATTGATTGGTGGTGGTGTCAAAACTTTTCACGACCACCATGAACTGATTGCCCTTCCCGAAGTAGACATTGTGCACATTGCCACGCCACCACACTGGCATGCACTCATGGCCATTGCCGCCGCCAAAGCGGGAAAAGACATCTGGTGCGAAAAACCCATGACAAGAACCATTGGAGAAGGCAAGCGCGTGGTGGAAGCTGTAAAGCAACACGGCCGTATGTTTCGCCTGAATACCTGGTTCCGTTTTTCAGATAATTTTTATGGGATGAACACTACGGTAAAGCCCATCAAAAAACTGGTAGCATCCGGTATGCTGGGATGGCCGTTAACTGTAACGGTGAGCAAGACAACCGGCTTCGACTGGAAATTTTACTGGGTGGGAAAAACAAAACTGGAAACGCAGCCCGTTCCACAGGAGTTGGACTACGACCGGTGGTTAGGACCAGCACCCTTTAAGCCCTACAATGCACACCGTGTTCACCAGACATTTCGTGGCTACTGGGATTATGATGGCGGTGGATTGGGGGATATGGGACAACATTATATTGACCCTATCCAATATTTTTTAGGTAAAGATGATACGAGTCCCGTATTGGTGGAAGTGGATGCCGAACAGCAGCACCCGGATGCCTGCGGCACTTTCCGGAAAATTACTTTTACTTATGCAGACGGCTGTAAAATAATTCTGGATGGAGAGGCCAAAGATCCTGATGCTGCCTATATAGAGGGACCCGGTGGCAAACTGTATGCAGGATTCCGTTCCACCATACCCAACCTGAAAGAAAAACTATCACTCTTACCCGACCCGGAACAGCAGGTAACTGATTTCCTGGATTCGGTTAAATACAGAACTCCTTTTGCCCTGAATGAATCGAATGGGTTCCGCTCCTGTACGATTATCAATCTGGGAAAGATAGCCCTGCAACTGGGACGCTCACTCAGGTTTGATCCGGATACCCAGCAATTCATCAATGATGAAGAAGCCAACCGTATGATCAATCAACCCATGCGGGCACCCTGGAATGTTTAAAAAATAAATACTGTATTTCTTATCCTCAGATACCTGTTCTATGAAAAAAATATTTTCCGTTACCTTATTACTGGTCTCTCTTTCCCTCACTGCACAGAAAGAAAACGTTTTAAAAACGATTGCTGTATTTCCTTATCAGCAGCAAGCTTTGGCAGAACCCGCCTTAAAGACCATGCAAAGCTGGAGTAATGCCAACTGGGGTTTACTGTTATCCATGCTGGATGATGATTCCCTCCGGCTCGGGGCTACCTATGCGTTGAGTGCCTATGTAAACCAGTCTGCCACTTCGGAAAAAAATAAAAAACAGGCCGCCACAATGCTTAGTAATGGTTTGCCATCCCTTACTACTTATTATGCCAAAGAACTGGTGATGAAATACCTGGGGTTACTTGGTGAGGATATTGCCGTGAAACCCCTGTCAGTCCTGTTAACTGATGAAACTTATTCCGCTAATGCAGCAAGGGCTTTAGCAACAATTCACTCACCTGCTGCCATCAAAGCTTTGAGCAATACCCTTATTGGCGCAAACGAAGGGGTTCAGAAAAATATCCAGGCGGCCTATGAGCACGTCTATACACCCTTGCCGGAAATACAAAAAGTAAAACCAACCATACATGCACAATCTCTTAATCCGGTACAACAATTATTAAATATTCAGGACCAGCTGGAGGCAGCCAAAAATCCGGTGCAGAAAAGGCAATTGCTCTCTGCTGCTGCACAGATTCCCGGCATGCCATCCTTTGTATTCATCAGCCATTTTTTAGGTGATGCCGATCTTTCCTCCATTGCTGCACCGGCGCTCATCCGACTGAGCCTGTCTGATAAAAATATTCGTGGCCCGATGGTCAGGGAAGCACTGGCCAAAGCCATACCCCTGATAAAAGGTGAGGACAGTGCCTTACTGGTAAAACAAATTACTGCCCGACTAAAAGCCATGCCCTATGATGACGGTTTTGTTTCCCTTTTTAATGGCAAAGATTTGACGGGCTGGAAAGCACTGGTGGGCAATCCCATTACGCGTGCTAAAATGAGTGAAACGGAACTGGCTGAAGCCCAAAAAAAGGCCGATGAAAAAACCAGGGGTGACTGGGTAGTCAAAGAAGGCCTGCTCATCTTTACGGGGCACGGCGATAACCTGGCTACTGTAAAACCCTATGGTGATATTGAAATGTTCGTTGACTGGAAGATAACAGAAAAAGGAGATGCAGGTATTTACCTGCGGGGCAGTCCGCAGGTACAAATATGGGATACGAGCAGGAGAGAAGCGGGTGCGCAGGTAGGATCGGGCGGTTTGTACAATAACCAGGTTAATCCCAGCAAACCCCTGGTGGTGGCAGATAACAAAGTTGGCGAATGGAACCATTTCCATATCATTATGAAGGGAGAGAAAGTGACCGTTTACCTGAACGGGCAACTGGTAACCGATAATGTAGTTCTCGAAAATTACTGGGATAGAAAAATGCCCATTTTTCCGAAAGAGCAAATAGAATTGCAGGCGCATGGAACTTATGTTGCTTACCGGAATATTTATGTAAGGGAATTACCCTCCACTGAACCCATTGCACTTAGTGTTGAAGAACAGCAGCAGGGATTCCAATCGTTATTTAACGGAACCGGCCTTGACCAATGGATGGGCAATACTGCCGGTTACCTGCCCGAAGAAGGTGCTATTGTGGTGCATCCGGAACTGAGTGGCGGTAATCTGTATACCAAAGAAGCATATGCAGACTTCGAATACCGTTTCGAATTTCAGCTTACCCCGGGCGCCAATAATGGCATCGGAATACGGGCGCCTCTAGAAGGCGATGCCGCTTATGTTGGTATGGAAATACAGGTATTGGACAATGAGGCTGACATGTACCGTAACCTGCAGCCCTATCAATACCACGGATCAGTATATGGTGTAATGCCTGCCAAAAGAGGTTACCTGAAACCTACCGGCGAATGGAACCGGGAAACCATTATAGCAAAGGGCTCACATATAAAAGTGGTGCTGAATGACCAGGTAATTTTGGACGGTGATATTAAAGAAGCTTCTGCCAATGGAACAATGGACCATAAGGAGCATCCTGGTCTTCTGCGAAATTCAGGCCATATCGGATTTCTTGGTCATGGGGATGTAGTCAGGTTTCGAAACCTCCGAATTAGAAGGCTGTAAGTTATTGAACATTACAGTTTCTTTGCTTTCAGACAGCAAAATGCCATTCTATCTCAATTATTTTTTGTGCCGGGCTGCACAATGTTTGCGTAATGGCTCTATGCAATAGCTGCGGCGATACTACCCGTGAAAAAAGGTAATGCAGGTACTGATAAAGGCGGTTAGCCCAAGATTCCTTTAGGAAAAATCTATCCAAACCATTATGTCTTGCAGGGAATAAGCATTGTTCCATCCTATCAACCTGACTTCTATGGCAACGCATTACAACAGCAGGAGAAGTTTTTTGCGCCAGACTGCACTGGCCTCTCTGGGATTGTTGGTTTCCGGAAAAAGTCTGTCAGCACTTTCTCCTGTATATATTCCCAATAAACGAAGGTCTTTCATCAATGGAGTACAACTGGGGGTAATCACTTATTCCTACAGAAGCCTTCCCGACCATCCTGATGAGGTACTCCAATATTGCCTTGCCTGTAATATCAGTGCTGTGGAATTGATGGGAGATGGTATTGAGGAAATGGCAGGCAGGCCCGTGAATCCGGTAAAATTGCCAGTTCGCACACCCGGAAACAAGGTTGTACTATCTGAAGAACAGAAACAACAACTCAAAGATTACCGCCGTCAGGTTGCCGAATGGCGGGAAAATGTATCGATGGATGATTTCATCGCGCTTCGAAAGGTTTACAACGCTGCAGGTATTACTATTTACGCGTTCAAACCCAATGCCCTGAATCCTGACAGTACTGATGGTGAAATCCTTTATGCGCTTCGTGCAGCAAAAGCATTGGGGGCGTCTTCTGTAACAGTTGAATTACCCACCGACCCGGCGCATTCATTACGCCTGGGCAGGATGGCAGAAAGTGAAAAAATATTTATTGGCTACCATGCCCATACACAGGCCTCGGACACAGCCTGGGATTTGGCCCTGGACCAGTCGCCCTACAATTCCATTAACCTGGATTGTGGCCATTATATAGCAGCAGGTGGTAACAATACCAAAGAAAGTTTACTGGCCTTTATTGAGGCAAAACAGGACAGGATTACCAGCCTGCACCTAAAGGATCGAAAGAACAAAATGAATGGGGGCACAAATATGCCATGGGGCGAGGGTGATACGCCCATCAAAGAAATCCTTTTGTTGTTAAGGGATAAAAAAATCAGGATACCCGCATCCATTGAACTGGAATATACTATTCCTGCAGGATCAGACGCTATCAAAGAAACCTGTAAATGTCTTTCGTATGCAAAAGTTTTGTTAGCAGGATAAGCAACCCATACAGAAAAAAAGTCCCTCCGGCGGAGGGACTTTTTGCTTGATAACCAATTTTACATGGTATAATATTGCTCCCAGCCTTTACGGGGAGGCAACCCTACCAGCATATCATTGGCCATGCTGTTATTGGTAATTTTTTTACTGGTTCTGTCAAACGTCAATTGGGTATTCAGTTTCTGGGCCAGTACGCCAAGACAGAAAACCTGGCTAAGCGGGCCTCCAATAGCAAATGGAGAACGCGTCTTCTCTTCGCCCTTACAGGCTTTCAGGAAATTGGCATAATGGTTAGAAGGGCTTACCGGTACTTCGGGCAGTTTGGCCGCCATTTCTTTTGCTTTTTCTTCCGGTATAATTGACAAAGTGCTTCCATGAGATCCGCCTTTGAAAGTCAGTTCCTTGCTATAAATAATTTTTCCCGGGTTGAACTTTACCGGCTCCAGTTTGCCATTACTGGGTGGGGGAATATTGGGGTCCAGTCCCACTACGCCATAACCAGCAGGAATAGGTGGCTGGTTATTGACTCCGTCATACCAGGTAATGTCTACGGGCGGCATATCGCCTCTGGCCGGAAAGCGGAACAGGATAGTGGATGACTGCGGATAAAAAAAGCTGTTATGCCCTTCTGCCTTCAGCATACTTACTTCATAAGGCAATCCCAGATCAAGGAATTCATGGGCAGTATCGATAATGTGCGCGCCCCAGTCGCCCAAAGCCCCCATGCCGAAATCGTACCAGCAGCGCCACTGACCGTTGATATAATCGTGGTTATAATCATGCAAATGAGTAACCCCATGCCAGGTATCCCAGTCAAGCGTTGTTGGAACGGGTTCCAGCGGTGGAAATTTTTTGATTTTGGTATCCCATTTATGCCACCTCCTGCCATTGTTCATGTGGGCGGTAATGGCCGTAACATCCTTGATGATACCCGCTTCTTTCCAGGCTTTGAACTGGAAATAGTTCGCTTCAGAGTGTCCCTGGTTACCCATCTGCGTAACCAGTTTATCGTGTTTTTTAGCGGCCTTCATCATAAGCTCTACTTCCTGGAAGGTTCGTGCCATTGGCTTTTCTACATACACATGTTTACCCAGTGACATGGCCAGCATACTGATTGCGAAATGTGAATGATCGGGAACACCCACAGACACTGCTTCTATTTGGCTGCCCATTTTATCAAACATTGTACGGAAGTCCTGGAAACGGGGAACATCCGGAAAAGCTTCCAGCACTTTTAAGGTTTGGGGGGCACCCATGTCTACATCACAGAAAGCAACAAAATTGGCCAGGCCGGTTTTGGCAAATGAAAAAACATCGGAACCACCCTGGTTACCGATACCTATACAAGCCAGGTTTACTTTTTCGCCCGCAGGAAAATGGGTAACACCGGGTAATGTTTGTCCGGTTGCGCGGGTTAAAATAGTGGGAAAGGAAGCTGCAGCAGAAACCATGGCTGCATTCTTCAGAAAGTTCCGGCGTGACTTTTGTTTTTCTTTCATAAGGCCATCAATTAGCAATGTGTTATTTACAATAAAAATATGACTCCTCTAATGTACCCCAAATAACAAATAGGAAAATGGAAAGGAAGCAAAAGCAACAAGGTAACTTACGAAAACGATGGCGAAGCCATAATGCCCTATAATGCTTACCCTCCCTTTTAGAATCAGTATTTATTATATTTATCTGCTATACACTAAACAAATCTTTTTATCCAACGAACAAGGCAGTATCTTTCTGTCTATAAACTTATACCATGAGAAAAATTTTTACCCTTCTGTTTTGTTTAGCCGCCACCACTTCTTTTTCCCAAAAAACCATTGCCATTCGCTGTGGTAAAATACTTGATACAAGAACTGGTGTGGTAACTGCCAACCAGACGATTCTCATTAAAGGCAATACCATTGTAAGTGTTGGCAGCAATGGTAATGTTACTGCCGATTCAGTAATTGACCTCTCCGCATATTTTGTGCTACCGGGATTGATCGACTGCCATACCCATATTTTATTACAGGGAGATATCACCAGTGAGGAATATGATGCG
Source organism: uncultured Bacteroidota bacterium (assembly GCA_963750825.1). Classification (GTDB taxonomy): domain Bacteria; phylum Bacteroidota; class Bacteroidia; order Chitinophagales; family Chitinophagaceae; genus Sediminibacterium. The sequence goes on from CAVVSL010000050.1 coordinate 46,321, forward strand.
CAAATTTTGAAAGAGTCCGTTGCGTACAGAACTATCCGTGCAGTGAAGAGCTGCCATACAGCATTACAAAACGGATTCACAACCCTCCGCGACCTGGGTACGGAAGGGGCGGGTTTTGCAGATGTGGACATTAAAAAAGCCATCAACAATCATGAAATGGCAGGCCCGCGTATGTTCGTGTCTACGCTGGCCATCAATACAACAGGACACTATCCCATCAAAGCTTCGGAATACGACTGGTCGCTGATCATGCCCAAGGGTGTACAGGAAGTAACCGGTGCAGATGAAGCCCGCAGGGCAGCAAGGCAACAAATTGAGCACGGTGCAGACTGGATAAAAATTTATGCTGACAGGTCTTATTATAAACTGGCAGATGGCAGTTACCGGGGATTGCCCAATTTTACCCCTGATGAAATCAATGCCATTGGGGATGAGGTAACCAGAAGCAGAAAAAAAATGGCAGCACATGCCATGACCCGCGACGGAATACTGGCGGCTATTAATGCAGGTGCCCGAACCATTGAGCATGGAAGCGGTATGGATGAAGAATGCATGAAACTCATGGCGTCCAAGGGAACCTTCTGGTGTCCGACTTTATTCGTGAATGAATATGTTGCAGAAGGAAGGGCTGCCGCCGGAAGCCCTATCAATCTTTATTTTAAGCAATCCATCCCGGGTATCTTTAAGAAAGCAATGGCGGCTGGCGTTAAGCTGGCTTATGGAACGGATATCGGTGGTTATGACTGGAAGTTACCCCAGGCAAAGGATTTTGAGTACTTCGTAGAATGGGGACTGACCCCAGTACAGGCCATTCAGACTGCAACGCTTACAGCGGCACAATTGCTGGAGCAGGAAGGGATTCTTGGAGAAATAAAAGCAGGTGCCATGGCAGATATCATTGCCGTAAAAGTAGATCCTACCCAAAACATTAAAAGTTTACAACAGGTGCAATGGGTAATGAAGGACGGGGTAGTATATAAATCGCCGGCCAGATAAACAATGTATTGGGATATTACGGTAATGTCTTTGAGTATAGATGATTTTACCACTCCAAATAAAAGGGCCGCCCGAATGAGCGGCCCTTATTTACTAAGGTTTCAAATGAATCCCGGATTCTATCCTCTTCCTTTGATCAGTTGAATTACTTTACGCTTATTACCCTGTATCATTTCTGCATAATAGGTACCACTGCTGTAATTATGACCAATCTGTATCGTACTGTTTGATCCGATCTTTGACCTGGCATCCACTACCCTGCCACTCGCATCCATCACCCGCATGTTCACCGGTGTTTCATACTTGCTCTCCAGCTTCAGTGTGAAGTAAGTAGTAGTTGGGTTTGGCATCACCGTTACTTTCAGATCTTCTTCTGTGCTCTTCACCTCTGCCACTTTTGTTTCCGCAGTAATGTTCTGTGTAGACTTGCTTGTTGTAACGATAGTAGTAGCCGGCACAGTGCAATCATAGCGGTTCCAGTATACTGTTTCTCCGCTGCTCTCTACTGTTTCGGCTATAAAGAGGCCGGTCATGTATACATCATCCGCGCAATCCGCTGCAGCATGTGCCTGGTGGTTACAGTCGTAGTGGTCATGTCCCTTGTGCTTACAGGATTTAGCACTGTGGGACTGGTGGTCACAGCCTGATTCGTGGTTATAACTTTTCTTACCATCATCGTCGTCATCATCGTCATACTTGCATCCATCTTTAGCCTTCACTTTCAGATTACCATTTGGCATATACACATTTGCCGTGATCCTGATATCACTGCCATATACCGTAAACTTCGTCTCACTCACATTCATATTGGCCTGGTTTGCATTATTACTGCGCCCCTCATGATCATCATCATCATCATCATGGTGTGCATTGCTTTTCAACTCACCCATATAGAAGGTTACTTTGTAATATTCAGGGTTCAGCCTTACATCACTGCCAATAGAGACTTCATCGGCAATATGCACTTTCGTATTCGGAGCAAACCTTACATAGCTCTCATTGCCATTCTTTGCGCCCCTGTCTACATCCAGTTCCTCAATATTCAATACAGGGTTTGTAAAGCGGATACTGGCACCCTCTTCCATTTTAATTTGTCCAAACAGGCTACCGGTTACGGTTACATTTGCTCCTTCTTTAATCGTCAACTTCTTGAAATTGCCATTTAGAGTAACAGTTGAATTCTTATTCACAGTTTGGCTTGGTAAGTATTTCGTGTCACCCGTAAAGTATTCCATCGTTGGAAGGATCACATTCGCCACAGCGATGATGGGTGTTGTAATGTTTATACCCTGACCATTCTGCTCAATCTTTGGCGACTTCACAAAAGAGCCGGGACCATTAACTGCACTGTATTTCTTGAATTTCGCCTTACCCTTTTGAGTCATCACTCCAACGCTTCCGGTTTGTACCTGGGTATGGTAGCCCATTTGTGCTTCCTTATAAGCCAGTATTGTATAACTGCTGCTTAGGGTTTGCTTCTGGAAGTTGTAACTGGCCGCTGTGGCACTTACACATCCCGTAGCTATTACTTTCACATACAGGTAGTAATTGCCGTCTGGATTGCTCAGTCCTAAACTTAAGGAAGGACTGTTGCTAAACGTTCCTGGTGCATTGGTGCTTGTCCAACTGTATTGAGCTGCATTGATGGTGGAAGCCCCTGTAAGTGTTACCTGGTTACAGAACTCATCTGCTCCCGTACTCACATAACTGGCCGATGGTAATGGATTCACCACTACCGTAGTGGCGCAGGTGCTCGTGTTGCCACTCACATCCTTCACTGTCCAGTTGATGGTGGTAGTGCCCACATTGAAGCTGGCGGTTATGGTGCCGCCTGTACCATTGAAGGTGGTGGCGCCTGTTGCCGACCAGGTGATGGCTATCGGGCTGTTGCAATTGTCTGTAGCCGTCAAGGTCATCGTCTTATTATTGCCTGTAAGGTTGTTACAGGTAGCAGCTACCACAGGGCAATAGGTAATTACCGGTGCGGTTACATCACGCACCGTGATGGTCTGCACACATTCACTGTAGTTACCCGTTACATCGGTGGCTCTCCAGGTTCTGGTGATTACATAGTTGTAATACGCCGGTGAGTTTACATCATTGTTTTTAGTGCTCGTCTGTGACTGTGTTATCGCTACTGGGCTGCAGTTATCTGTGCCAGTGGCTACACCTGTAGCGTTGCTGCTATTATCATCCTGACAGTTCAGCGTAACATTTGATGGACAGGTGATGACAGGTTTAGTGATATCCTGTACCGTAATGGTCTGTACACACTCACTGAAGTTACCTGATACATCCGTTGCTCTCCAGGTTCTTGTGATTACATAATTGTAATAGCCTGTATTGTTCGGATTGCTGTTTTGCGTACTGGCATCTGTATGGGTAATGTTTACCGGACTGCAGTTATCGGATGCAATGGCCACTCCATTGGAAGTAATGCCTGTATTATCCTGACAATTGAGGGTCTTATCTCCCGGACAGGTGATCACCGGTTTGGTCACATCCTGCACCGTAATGGTCTGCACACACTCACTGTAGTTACCCGTTACATCAGTTGCCCTCCAGGTTCTCGTAATTACATAATTGTAATAGCCTGCATTGTTCGGATTAGCGTTCTGGGTGGAGGTCTGCGTTTCTGTAATGGTTACAGGGCCGCAGTTATCCGTTCCAGTGGCTACTCCTGTGGCTCCACTGGTATTATTATCCTGACAGTTCACTGTAACATTTGCAGGACAAGTGATAACAGGTTTAGTCACATCTTGCACCGTAATGGTCTGCACACACTCACTATAATTACCCGTTACGTCAGTAGCCCTCCAGGTTCTTGTGATTACGTAATTATAATATCCGGCATTGGTCGTACTGGCATTCTGCGTAGAAGTCTGTGTTTGTGTAATGCTCACAGGTCCGCAATTATCTGTAGCCGTAGCGACTCCGGTGGCTCCACTGGTATTATCATCCTGACAGTTCACTGTAACATTTGCAGGACAAGTGATAACAGGTTTAGTCACATCCTGCACCGTAATGGTCTGCACACACTCACTATAGTTGCCTGTTACATCAGTTGCCCTCCAGGTTCTTGTGATTACATAGTTATAGTAACCTGCATTGTTCGGGTTAGCATTCTGAGTAGAGGTCTGTGTTTCTGTAATGGTTACAGGGCCGCAATTATCTGTAGCCGTAGCGACTCCGGTGGCTCCACTGGTATTATCATCCTGGCAGTTCACTGTAACATTTGCAGGACAAGTGATAACAGGATTAGTCACATCCTGCACCGTAATGGTCTGCACACACTCACTGTAGTTGCCCGTTACATCAGTTGCCCTCCAGGTTCTCGTGATTACGTAATTATAATATCCGGCATTGGTCGTACTGGCATTCTGCGTAGAAGTCTGTGTTTGTGTAATGCTCACAGGTCCGCAATTATCCGTTGCCGTGGCTACTCCGGTGGCTCCACTGGTATTATCATCCTGGCAGTTCACTGTAACATTTGCAGGACAAGCAATAACAGGTTTAGTCACATCCTGCACCGTAATGGTCTGCACACACTCACTGTAGTTACCCGTTACATCAGTTGCCCTCCAGGTTCTCGTAATTACATAATTGTAATGGGCAGGACTGTTCACATTACCATCATCTGTACTTGCATCACTGTAAGTGATGGTTACCGGTCCGCAATTGTCGGAAGCGATGGCCACCCCATTGGAAGTAATACCTGTATTGTCCTGACAGTTGAGTGTCTTATCACCGGGGCAGGTAATGACTGGCTTAGTAATATCCTGCACAGTGATTGTCTGAACGCAAGAACTTGCGTTGCCACAGGCATCTACTGCTGTCCAGGTTCTCGTGATCACATAATTGTAATGACCCGCATTGTTGGCATTCGCATCCTGTGTGCTCACATCCTGGTAAGTGACTACCGGCGTTGAACAATTGTCTGTTGCTGTGGCCACACCATTCGCTCCTGTGCCGGTATCATCCTGACAATTCAGGGTTACACTGGCTGGACAAATAATTACCGGTGGCTTGGTATCCTGCACCGTAATCACCTGTGACTGCGTAGTGGTATTGTTAGAAGCATCAGTGGTTGACCAGGTCCTGGTTAACGTATAATTATTAATACAGTTGCCATTGGTCCTGGTTTCGGAATAAGCAGGTACAGAAGTACTGCAATTGTCAGTAGCCGATACCGTTGCGGCAACAGGTACTGCATCACATTCCACCGTTGTATTAGCAGGTACACCCACTAATACCGGGAACTCATTATCCACTACCGTTACTGTAAAGCTGCAACTACTCGTTCCTACCGCATTGGTGGCAGTAGCCGTAACTGTTGTTGTGCCTACATTAAAGAAACTACCCGGGGCAATGGAATACGTAATGTTTGAAGCGGGTATGGCCGTTGTTTCTGATGCGGCAAAGCCTACATTCGCTCCACATTGACCAGGTGTATTGAAGACCGTGATATTGGCAGGACATACTATTTGTGGTGCCACACCTATTACAGTAACATTGAATGTACAAGAAGCAGTTAATCCTGCACCATCCGTAACTGTATATGTTACCGGAGTTGTACCAATTGGGAAGGTAACACCACTGGCTAATCCTGAAGTTAAAACGGTAGTTGCTCCTGAACAATTATCCGTTCCAACTGGTGCAACATAAGTTACAACAACACCGGCTGCACTGGTTGCAGTAGCCGTAATATCTGCTGTACAATTGATAGATGGTGGTTGATTATCAACTACTGTTACAGATTGATTACAAGTTGATGTATTCCCAGCTGCATCTTTGGCTGTCCAGATAATATTTGTTGTACCTAAAGGATATGTACCGGAAGCATCATTTGTTCCATTGAAACTATTAGTAACTGTAACACCATTACTAAACCATTTATCATATAAATAATTCACTACACTACTTTCTGAAACCGGAAGGCTGTTCTGGAAATAAATAAACTCTCCCAGTTTCATATTCGAAAACTCATTAGCATCACTCTTACCAATATAGAGATGATTATTCCCAATTTGTACATTAAATGAGCTATTTGCGGATGTTCCCAGATTTTGGAGCACGCCATTATTATCTTTATACAAAGTGAATGACCTTACATTTCCTCCCGTAATCGAACACGCCATAATATAGTTTGTACCGAAGGTCAAAGTCTGCTCTACATTGTTATTGTCATTTCCTGTCTGAAAATGATATACATTGTTTGGTTTGAAACCACTCTGTTCCAGTGCGATACCAACATCTCTGCTATGATGATCCAAAATAGATGCCCACTGAGAACCGGCTGCAACAACTTGAACAGCTAAATAAATAAACGAATTGCCATTGGTTGAGAAGGGAGCAGTCACTACTGTCCGATTATTATTATATCGCACTGCCGGTCTGCCATTGATACTTGATGTTTCAAAAGTAGCATTTGTTGTTAATGACCTGCTATATCCTGAAGCATCCGTTAACACGCCATTCATATTGGCTCCGTTCGAAACAGAATATCTGGTTGCATCCATCCATAACATCAGGTTTGGATTATTGAATGTGAATGGTGCAGCAGGATAAGTACCTCCGCAGTTATCAGAAGTGGTTGGTTTGGGTACTGTAACATTTGCGTTACAATTATTTGATGTAACATTTACTGAAATATTTGCAGCACAAACAATGGTTGGAGGCGTTACATCTTTCACCGTTACAGTGAACGAGCAAGTGGAAGATCCAACGGCATTTGTTGCAATTGCTGTTACAGTTGTTGTACCAACTGGGAATGCGCTACCCGAAGAAATTGAATACGTAATTGTTGATGCCGGAATACCGGTTGTTTCAGTTGCAGTAAATGTTACAGCTGCACTACACTGACCAGAAGCATTATTCACAGTAATATTACCAGGACAAACAATTTGCGGTGCCAGACCAGACACAGTTACCGTAAAGGAACATTGGGCCTTATTGCCTGAGCCGTCCGTTACTTCATGCGTAACCGTAGTAACACCAATGGGGAAAGTGGCTCCACTGGCCAGTCCGGCTATCCTTACAGTTGTTGCTGTACAATTATCCGTTCCAACAGGCGCAGTATAAGTGACCGCTGCACCTGCTGCACTCGTGGCATATACACTGATATTGGAAGGACAGGTAATCACCGGCGCAATGTTATCTATAACCGTTACCTGTGCACTGGCAGAAGCAGTATTGCCATTTACATCCGTTACAGTTAATACAACCGGTGTGGTGCCACTTGAAAGGGTTTCAATCGTTGCCTTAAAAGTTATCGCACCTCTGTCGCCACCATCACAGTTGGCAAGAGCAAGTACAATTTCATTGGTGCCGACCACAAACAAACTTGAAGCATTGGCGTTTGTGATGTTATCAAAAAAATGGTAACCAGTGCCGCCATTAACATTGGCTCCTGCTGAATTTAAAACAACCCTGTCAGGATTTAATCCATTGAAAGTTGCGCCGTCAGTACCCATATTGCCCTGAAAAGCAACGGCTACACCATTAATAAAGATCTGCACCCCATTATCCATCGCTGCCAGTAAAGTGGCCTTAATGCCCGATAATGAAGTCAGGTTAAAGGTTTTTCTAAAGAACCGCACGCCATTCAGTCCATACAATCCCATTGTACCCGGAATAGGTGTAACGGAATAAGCATTGATAGTAGGAACAATACTATAGGAACCTAAGGTTGGCAGGGATGAAGAAACGCCGCTCCAATTACCTGAAGTACAGTAAGCGCCCGTAGAATAACTCGTAGTACTCTCAGCCCAGGTATTATCAGAAACAATTGTTTGAACCGATGACACAGGCATGGAAAGATCGGAACAGGTAAAGCTTTCCCTTGACAGGGACATTGAAGCGATACCACAATTATCGGCACTACCATTGTCCACCTGGGCAGCTGTTATAGTTGTTTGTCCATTGTTATCCAGGTAAACGGTTACATTTTGAGTAAGTACAGTAGGTAATTCAGCATCTTTAACCGTAACGGTAAAGCTACAAACTGAAGAGCCCACCAAATTGGTTGCTGTTGCGGTTACTGTAACCGTTCCTACATTGAAGTAACTACCCGGTGCTATTGAATACGTAATAGTGGAGGCCGGTACGGCTGTGGTTTCTGATGCCGCAAAAGACACATTGGCACCACACTGACCCGGCGTATTATTCACCGTTATATTTGAAGGACATACAATTACCGGTGCTACTGCTACAACAGTTATTGTAAAGGAGCAATTAGCCGTATTGCCAGCTGCGTCGGTTACTGTATGGGTTACCGTATTTACACCAATCGGGAAAGTTGCCCCACTGGCTAAACCTGCTGTTCTTACGGTGGTCGCTCCCGGACAATTATCCGTGCCCACTGGCGCCGTATACGTTACCACTGCACCCGAAGCACTGGTTGCATTTACACTAATATTGGCAGGACAGGTAATAGACGGAGCCTGGTTATCGTTAACCGTTACCGTAAAGCTGCAAGTACTTGCATTACCTGACTCATCCGTTGCCCTGAAAGTATTGGTAGTAACGCCTACAGGGAAAGTTGATCCTGATTGTAAACCTGCAATCTGGGTAATCGTGATTTGACCAGATCCCAGTTTGGTGCCATCCACCCATTTCCATCCTCCATAGTTCTGAGCAGCATTACCCGGCTCAACATACGCAGGATCACTGTGGTCCTGGTAGCCACCTACCCAGGTACTGCCACCATAAGGTGCTAAATACTGGCTCTCCGCCAAAGAATTGATAGATGCCAGATCGCCTCCGATGAACTGAGCAGCTGTGCGTGAGTCGGTCCAGGTTGCTGTTCCCGTGGATACGTAATAAGTATGCCCGCCAAAAGTGCCGATTAAAGTATAATTGGCAAAACTGGCAGAGATGATGGAATTGAATTCTACAATCGATTTGTTTAAAACAGAATTGGGTAAATCATTCCAGGTGCCGCTGGTATATAATTGCAGGTAATCTTCATGTGCAATATTCGCATCATTGGGTTCGCCCGTATTCCAGAAGTTGAAAGCACCTCCGCTGCAATTGTCGGTAGCTGTCGGATTGATATACGTTACCACTGCACCACAGGTATTGGTCGTATTATTACGTACGATGGAAGCTGGACAGGTAATCACAGGAGCTATCATATCCCGTTTGTCTACCGTAATGGTGCAGGAACTGCTATTGTTGGAAGCATCGGTTACTGTAAAAGTAACAATCAACGCACCTTTTGCATTTACCACTGTGCCGGCTGCCGGACTTTGGGTAATTACCAGAGCATTGGAGGCTGTACAATTATCGGTAGCCGTTAATATACTTCTGTAATCCGGTAAAGTGGCATTGCAACTGGCATCCAGGTTCAATACCTGGTTGGCAGGACAGGTAATAGTAGGAGCAGTAACATCTGTTACTGTTACTGTAGCCGTTCCCGTACTTACATTTCCCTGCGTATCTGTGACTGTTAAGGTAACTGTATTAGCACCCAGGTTGCTGCAATCAAAGCTGGTTTTAGAAACAGTGACGCTAGCAATACCACAATTATCAGTAGAGCCATTGTCAATCTGAGCGGCATTTATGGTGGCATTTCCACTTGCATTCAGATTTACTGTTATGTTTTGGGTAACAACTGTTGGTTTAATTTCATCCAAACCTGGCTGACAGAAGCAATTTACCACAAAGTTTTGGCTGGTACCTACTCCCTGTCCTGAACCTGCCAATAATGGAATACCATGACTATCAACTCCTCCGATTAACCTTCCGCTATTGGTTTGGCTAATGGAGAAATGCATGGTTCCTTCTATGGCATCAGGGCAGCCATCTCCGTCACTGTCAGTATCGAGGTAATCTGGAATGCCATCACCATCGGTATCTCCACAACTTTGGAAATCCGCACCAAATACGAAGTTGCACCAATTTTCTGCTACCAAATAGTTGAAGCTAATGCTATTAAATGTTCCCATCATCCGGATTATAGTATACCCTTCAGTTCCGGTGATCTGGGTGGATGAATTTTGTACCACGCTTTGTGACCATACCACTTGTATGGGCGCTCCAAATGTAATACCCACCGGTACACCTGCCTGTCCGATGGAGGCAAATACCAGCACAGGATTTGTCATTGGGCTTGCAAAAGTGATTGTATTATTGGTAACGTTCGTGTTTTTAATGCAGGTTGTATTGGGAACACTGTAGGATGCCGGGAAATTGGCGTTTCCAAACATATTGGGTGTAGTACTAACTGCTGCAGAAGATGTATAGGTATACGCAATTCCATTGATAGTACCCGTTGCCGTATTACCACTAACACTTGGAGCATTTGACCAGAAGAAATTTGATTTATTACATTCCAAAACATTGGGAATGCCATCATTGTCTGCATCATCATCACAGGCATCAGGAATGCCATCACCATCTGAATCGAGTGCTGTAATCGTTACGGTGAAGGAACAGGTGGATGAACCGAGCGCATTGGTAGCTGTAGCGGTAACCGTTGTGGTACCAACTGGGAATACACTACCCGGTGCTTTGGAATAAGTTATGGTAGAAGCAGGTATACCGGTTGTTTCCGTTGCTGCAAAATTGACAACAGCACTGCATTGACCAGCATCATTTGCTTTGGTAATATTGGCGGGACAAACGATCACGGGTGCCAATCCACTTACGGTAACGGTAAATGAGCAGTTAGCCGTATTGCCAGCTGCGTCGGTTACTGTATGGGTTACCGTATTTACACCAATCGGGAAAGTTGCCCCACTGGCTAAACCTGCTGTTCTTACGGTGGTCGCTCCCGGACAATTATCCGTGCCCACTGGCGCCGTATACGTTACCACTGCACCCGAAGCACTGGTTGCATTTACACTAATATTGGCAGGACAGGTAATAGACGGAGCCTGGTTATCGTTAACCGTTACCGTAAAGCTGCAAGTACTTGCATTACCTGACTCATCCGTTGCCCTGAAAGTATTGGTAGTAACGCCTACAGGGAAAGTTGATCCTGATTGTAAACCTGCAATCTGGGTAATCGTGATTTGACCAGATCCCAGTTTGGTGCCATCCACCCATTTCCATCCTCCATAGTTCTGAGCAGCATTACCCGGCTCAACATACGCAGGATCACTGTGGTCCTGGTAGCCACCTACCCAGGTACTGCCACCATAAGGTGCTAAATACTGGCTCTCCGCCAAAGAATTGATAGATGCCAGATCGCCTCCGATGAACTGAGCAGCTGTGCGTGAGTCGGTCCAGGTTGCTGTTCCCGTGGATACGTAATAAGTATGCCCGCCAAAAGTGCCGATTAAAGTATAATTGGCAAAACTGGCAGAGATGATGGAATTGAATTCTACAATCGATTTGTTTAAAACAGAATTGGGTAAATCATTCCAGGTGCCGCTGGTATATAATTGCAGGTAATCTTCATGTGCAATATTCGCATCATTGGGTTCGCCCGTATTCCAGAAGTTGAAAGCACCTCCGCTGCAATTGTCGGTAGCTGTCGGATTGATATACGTTACCACTGCACCACAGGTATTGGTCGTATTATTACGTACGATGGAAGCTGGACAGGTAATCACAGGAGCTATCATATCCCGTTTGTCTACCGTAATGGTGCAGGAACTGCTATTGTTGGAAGCATCGGTTACTGTAAAAGTAACAATCAACGCACCTTTTGCATTTACCACTGTGCCGGCTGCCGGACTTTGGGTAATTACCAGAGCATTGGAGGCTGTACAATTATCGGTAGCCGTTAATATACTTCTGTAATCCGGTAAAGTGGCATTGCAACTGGCATCCAGGTTCAATACCTGGTTGGCAGGACAGGTAATAGTAGGAGCAGTAACATCCGCAGCTATAACAATGGCATTGGATACTAATGACACACAACTATTGCTGGTAATTACCACTGTGTAGCTTCCTGTTACTGCTGTTGTATAACTTGCATTGGTAGCACCGGAGATATTATTGCCATTTAATTTCCACTGATAAGTATAACCGGATCCGGTATTGGCATTGAGTGTTACTGTATTTCCCGGACAAACAGTGGTACCCCCAACAGCCGCAATTGTTGCAACCGGAACCGGATTTACGGTTACCGTCACCGTTGCCGTTGCTGTTAATACCGGCAAACAGTTTTCCAATCCTCCATATTCTACTGCATAACCCGAGACAGAAGCATTATCTGGAAAATCATTCCATGTTCCATCATCCTTAAAGTGTGCATAATCCTCAACATGGCTTCCTGCACCAAAACCCCCATAGTCATTGGGTTCATTAACAGACCAGTTATGATAACTTCCCGGAAGCTGAGGCGGGGTATTGGCACTGTAAGTGCCCGTTTTATTCTGACCCGAGAATTGCTGTCCCGCTTCAGGACCATCCATCCATTTCCACACACCTTCCTGTGCCATATCACTTCCGCCTATCCAGGCAAATGCTCCTACTTTGTTAAACATAAAAGCATTCTCTGCCGCAGAGGTAATGGTAACAAGGTATCCTTGCAGTCCATTAAAGGTTCTGGCGGATGCTGCTGCTCTTGCCGCCGTCCAGGTGATGCCCGGAGCAGATACAAACTCGTAATAATGACCATTACCCGCAAATGCCTGTACAGCGTTATTTGCTTTGGTAGTATACGTAAAGGTAACCGGACCTGAATAATTAGCAGGGGCGGTATAAGTAAAGGTATTGTCCACGTTTTTCACCAGGGTTCCTACTGAAGGAACTGTATTATCACTTACAATAAGTGTAAGGTTTTGGGGATGTGAATCGTTGCTCAGTACATTAATGTTTACACTGCTTCCCGCACAAACTGTTGCAGCATCATTATTGGCTACTGGTGTTTCATTAGGTCTGTTTACCGTAAAGTTGCAGGTAGCTGTATTGTTGGCTGCGTCTTTAGCAGTAAGGGTTATGGTAACCGTTGTATTAGGTGCAATAGCAGTACCTGCCGCAGGGCTTTGTGTTACCACAATAGAGCCAGATGCCGTACAATTATCGGAAACTATTGCACTGGTTGTATAGTCCGGAATCACCGTTGCACAACTGGCGATTATTTTATTGGAAGGACATGAAATGGTTGGTGGTGTAACATCCGTAATGGTAATAATGATAGCATTTGATGCAGCCGATATACAACCATTACTAGTAATTACAACAGTATAACTTCCGGAAGTATTGGCGGCTAAGCTAGTACCTGTAGCGCCAGCTATATTATTGCCATTTAATTTCCACTGATAAGTATAACCGGATCCGGTATTGGCATTGAGTGTTACTGTATTTCCCGGGCAAACAGTGGTACCCCCAACAGCCGCAATTGTTGCAACGGGGACTGTATTAACTGTCAACATAGTAGTAGAAACGCCACCACAAGTTGTTGTATAAGTTATCGTAGAAGTACCTGCAGAAACTGGAGTTACTAAACCTGTAGAAGCATTTATAGTAGCGACCCCGGTATTACTACTTGTCCAAACGCCACTGGCAATGGCATTTGCCAATGTTGTGGTAGAACCCAAACATACTGCTGTTGCTCCGGTGATTGGTGCTGTTGGCGCAACAAAAGCATTAACAATACCTGTATTGGTTGAGCCGGATGCCACCCAGTTGGAAGCAGCACCATTCAAAGTGAAATTATTCAGCACACCATTTCTGCTGTTACCACTCAAATCAGTTAAAGTGGTAACTGATGAATTATTAACTTCTACCAATCCCTGGTTAAATCGATAATATTCCTGTAATCCATTTTGACCGGAAGGATTGATCTCCACATTTTTATTGTTCATGATCTCTTCCGCACAAAGTGCTCGACTCCAAATGCGCACTTCATCAAGGATCATAGTGGCATACCTATTTTGCGGATCACTGTTAGCAACAAATCTGGTTGCAAACCGTACATCTTTTCCTATATGAATTACAGAGGATGCGTTTATTGGTATGGTTCCTGAAATGCCCGGACCCGTGTGCACCAAAACGCCATCTATATAAAATTTAGTACTTGTTGCACTGGCAACCCCGGCATAATGATGCCATGAATTGGCAATAAGATTACAATTGGTAGCCCTCAATGTTCCTCCATCATTAACAAAGAAAGTCATGGTTCCATTGGCATTAGGATGCATCAACCAAACTTCGCCTCCGGAATTATTATCACCGCTATTATTATTACTTTGGCCCATTACAGAACCAAAAGGCAAATTGACAGTAGCTGGATTCATCCAAAACTCAACAGTAATCTCTTTTTGGAAAGCATTATAGGGATTGGCTATACTTACATAATTTAATCTACTATTATCTCCTGCAGGCAAGCTTGGATCGAATTTTAATGCTGTAGCAGCAGGTGCAATTGTAACTGTAACTGTCGGAATCGCGCCACATTCCGTAGTATAAGAAATTACTGATGTTCCCGCTGAAACACCAGTAACAATTCCTGAAGAATTTACAGTGGCCACGGCTGGAACACTACTACTCCAAGTGCCACCGGAAATAGTATTTGCCAGGGTTGATGAAGTACCTGTGGCTATTGAAGTAATTCCAGTAATGGGGGCCGTGGGAGCAACATAAGCGGCACAGGTACCTGAATTAGTTGAACCGGAACTAGTCCAGTTAGATGTGGATCCACTCAATGCAAAATTGTTTAATGCGCCATCCCTTCCGTTTCCGCTCGCATCAGTTAATGTGGTAATACCTGCATTGTTCATATTTTCAAGTCCCTGGTTAAAACGGTAATATTCCTGGAGGCCTGTTTGTGCTGCTGCATTTGGTTCGCAATTTTTGTTATTCACAATTTCAGCCTGGCAAAGTGCGCGGTTCCAGATTCTCACTTCATCCAAAGAAACATTTGCAAATCTTGTACCGGCATAACGAACATCTTTTCCAATATGTATTACTGAAGAAGCATTGTTCAGGATGGTTCCGGTAACACCCGCACCTGATGCAGCTAATACACCATCCACATACACTTTCGTACCAAAAGGCCCGGCTACACCGGCAATATGGTGCCAGCCGGTAGTAATGTTGAAGCTCGCAGAACGCCAGTTACCTGCATCATTTACATAAAATGTCATGGTACCATCGTTGTTGGGATGCATCAACCATACATTATTGGCCATATTATCCTGGCCTTCTACACCCTGTCCCATGATCGATCCAAAAGGCATAGAAGCAGAAGCAGGATTCATCCAGAACTCAACTGTAATTTCTTTATTAAATGTTTTATAAGGATTGCTAACAGCCACATAATCATTTACACCATCAAAATTCAATGCGGAAGCATCCGGATTATATTCCCAAAAATCATTTCTATTAACCCCGGAAAAACCTGTTCCTAAATATCCTTTTGCTCCTATACCAAAACTGGCTCCGAGATAACTTGCGCCTCCTCCATAACTGGCTTTCTGCTTCCAGGTGTTTGTAACGGGATAATATTCCCAAAAATCATTCAGGTTACTACCGTTATAACCCGTTCCTATATATCCCTTTGTTGATAAACTAAACCCTGCTGCCTGGTATCTTGCCGCACCGCTAAAATTGGCTTTCTGCGTCCAGGCATTGGTAGAAGGATCATATTCCCAAAAATCATTTTTATTACTACCGTCATTACCTGTTCCGATATATCCTTTTGTTCCAATACTAAAGCCGCTTGCCAGATACCTTGCTGTACCTCCAAAATTGGCTTTTTGCGTCCAGGTATCTGTAGCAGGATTATATTCCCAAAAATCATTTTTACTGCTGCTACCGTCATAACCTGTTCCTATATATCCCTTGGTGCCAATACTAAACCCAACTGCCTGGTCCCTAACCCCTCCCCCAAAATCGGCTTTTTGTATCCAGGTGTTTGCAGCAGGATCATATTCCCAAAAATCTTTTTTATAAGCGTTCGTATTATCAAAACCTGTTCCTATATATCCCTTGGCACCTATACTGAAACCGACTGCCAGGTACCTGACTGCTCCGCCAAAATTGGCTTTTTGCGACCAGGTATCTGTAGCTTGGTCATATTCCCAAAAATCATTTTTTTTACTGCCGTCATAACCCGTTCCTATATATCCCTTGGCACCAATACTAAAGCCCACTGCTCCATACCTTGCGACCCCACCAAAATTTGCTTTCTGAGTCCAACTATTAGGGGATTGGGCATTTGTATTACTATTGAAGAATGAAGCATTCAAAAATAGTAGCATCAATAGCGTAAAAATATTTTTCATAGTTCCGATTTTATTTGAGTGGCGGGGAAACATATTAAATAGCTTTTATTTTTTTCATTTCATCAATAGTTACAGAAGGAGGCATTTCGCCTTTCTTCATTTTGTATATCACCAGTTTGGCAACATCTTCTGCCCCTTTTTTGGTGGCAAATCCTTCGTTACCGGTTACCCCTGGTATGCACGACTGTTTAATCATCACTTTGTTGTCTGCAAGAATCTGATAACCCCATGTGTTATTGACACTGGATACTAATTGAAAAGTGATTTTTGAATTTTTAAAAGTATCTTTTTCAGGAAACACGGTTGTCCTATGCTCGTTTTGGACAGGTCTTTTTATCGGGGCCTGTTGGGCAAATGTGTCTTTAACAGAAATGGTAATCAGTACCATGAATAGGGTACCATACCTAAATGATGAACCCACTGAGGAAACTTTAGCAGTATCCCCAAAAAACAATTGGTAAATATTTTTTTCATGATTCATATTCAGTCAGTTAGTTCAGAAAAAGCAAATTCAAATAGTTTTACTATTTATTTGAACAGTGAATTTTTCCAGGGGATATAAGGTAAATGTTATTAAATAACAGCACCCTGAAGGATTTTAAAAGGCCAAATAAGGGAGGGTCTATCTGGTCATACTAAACTATAATCTATATCATAAGTCGCCTAATTTGGAACCCTACTATGTTGCGAATGGCATAATTTGAGGTGCGAATTGGGCAAAATAATCCTTATGGGGGATGTAATTAACCCGTTGTAGCGGGGATCGACTTGCCAAAATAAATAATAAAATATTTTTGAAAAATGAAAAAGAGGCTTCTCTATATACTTTACACTATTTTGAGAAAAACAATAACAATTATTAAATTTATTGCTCATTCACATACAAAATTCTGCTTTTCACATAATAGATTTCCTAATTGCGCTATAATTTCTAATTTGTGAAATACAGCATGCGAATTATAGCCCTGATATTTTTACTCTTTGCTAATGTTTCACCGCTTATAAGCCAGCAAATGCAGCCTACCCTTATCGGGAAAGCCAGCTGGCGAAAAATATCCGGTCAGCAGGAAAGCGAGCCCCTTGCTGTAACGCAAAAGCGTTTACCTATCACTAAAGTAACCAACGCAGATCAGCCCGCTTCCATTTTTCAAAAGAAAATCGACCCGGGAACCATTACCCTTCACCAGGGTCCCACTCTGCCTGTGCTGCAAAAATTACAAATCACGGGGGTTCCTTTACCCGCACCTATTATTATTCCGGCGCCTCTTTTACAAACAAGGGATAGAGTCAGCTTCAATGTGAGTTATACTGACAAAAAACATGGCTATCCTGCCAATTTTGCCATGGACTTTGCGGAAGACGATGCACACAATATCTGGATTGCATCGGAAAAAGGCCCGATTCGGTATGATGGTTTTCATTATTACCTCTATGAGAAAAAAATAACTTCTCCGGATCTGCTGAATGGCTCACTGGCTTTTGATAACCAAAAAAGATTGTGGGTTGCAACAGAAAATGGCGCCTACTTCATCAAAAATGATTCTTTGTTTACGCTACAATGTCCGGAATTAAATCTTTCGGTGATTGCCTGCAAAGAAATACTGGCAGACAATCAACACAGGGTATGGATCGCTACCAAAAACAATGGGGTGCTTTGTATTGAAGGATCCACGCTGAAGATCTATGACAAAAGATGCGGCCTGCCTGGCAATTACATTGAATCTGTATACCTGGATACAAAAGGCCGTTTGTTCACCGGCTGCCGTGATTTTGGAATTGTGCTGATCGAACCCGATAAAATGCGGATGTTTTTCAGTAACACGAAAAACATGAAATACCCCATTTTTCTTTCATTTTATGAGGATGGGGAGGGTATTTGGGCCGGAAGCTTTTTATCCGGTTTATTCAGGTTCGGCACAACAGATACCCTACAGTATTCTGTTACCGGAAAATTCAGTGAAGCCATATATGATATCAAAAAGGCGCCAGGTGGTCTCTGGCTTTCCTGCTATGGTACTGCGCTTTGCTACTTTACCAAAGAAAAATTATTGTTCATTAACGAGACCAACGGGTTATTGAACAATATTCCTTACCGGATTTATGAGGATAGCTATCATAATTTATGGGTAAGTAATGGTGCCGGATTTTCGAGGATCAATGAAAACTATTTTTACCTGGAAGATTTTCCGAATCCTGCACTGGGTTTCCAGAAGAAAATAATACCTGATAAAACAAAAGGCGGAGACTGGATAATTACCTTTGGCAGAAACCTGCTTTTTCAAAAAGGTAAACAGGTTACTTCCTATACATACAGATATCCTTCAGGTATACAACCTTTTATTTATAGTATTGATGGCGCATTGAGCAAAGATGGCAGTATTTGGATGGGGATTTTTGGCGAAGGAATCGTGCAGGCAAATGAAACTACTTTCACCCAGTATACTTATTCGAATTTTACGGATAATAATATTGTCAGGGGCGTTTTAGAAGACAGTTCCGGCAACCTATGGTTCTGCCCCACGAAATTCGGACTCATCAAATATAACCATACACAATTCCGGCACTTTACACAAAAAAACGGGTTACTATCCAATGATGTAACCAACCTTTTTCTCGATAAGAAAAATAAAATAACATGGAGCTTTCCCGATGGACTGCAGCGGTTCAACGGCGCAGGTATAGAAACTTTTTATATTGACAACAAAGTTTTTCAAGACCAGGTAAACGGATTACTGGACCTGGATGCAAAAAACAGGTTGTTGGCCACCAATTCCAGTGGGATTTTATTGATCCATAATGAGCAGGCCTACCAATTATCTACTGCTAATGGACTTAACTCGAATACCATTAAAACCATCATAAAAGATACAACCGGGAGAATCTGGGTATCTACCGAAAATGGCATTGAATCGTTTTATTGGAAAGGCCTTTCCATTACAGATCATCGGATATACAACCAGACTAACGGATCCTATTTAATAGATGCCGATGCCGTTTTTCTCAATGCCAAAGGAATTCCTTACTGGATAGTAGGTGCCCAAAAACTGGTTTTTAATGCCGATGCGATGGGTTCGGTAAAGAGAATGCCTGTATTCGACTTAAAAGCTGTTGAAATAGACAACCGGCCGGCTGAATATGATGATAAAATATCGGTACTCCGTAACCAGAAAATAACCATTCATTACAATACGATTGCCTGGGGCAGGGAAAATAATTTAGCATTGAACTACGTGTTAGTATCAAAATCGAATGATACTACAGAACGATCGGCTCCCAACAGTGGCAGCATCATTATTAAAGATGTACTGCCAGGAAACTACCGGATATTTCTCAAGGCCACTGACAACAACGAAGTGTATTATTCAAACGAAATCCAACTTACCATCAATGATTTCTGGTTCAACACATGGATATTCCGGATTTGCGTGGGAGTGCTTATTCTATTCGGCATTTATTATTATTTCAGGCAAAAAGCAAAAAGGCATTTGGTGTTAAGTGAACAGTTGAAAATAAAGGTTCAGGAACAAACCGCTTTAATTGAAAGAGAAAAAGATGCATTGCTGGTAAGCTATCATACCATTGACAAACAAAACAAAGAGAAAGATGTGCTGATTGAAGAAATCAATCACCGGGTAAAAAACAACCTCCAGTTCATTGCTGCCATGCTGGAGCTGCAACTGGATAACCAGGTGTCACCCGATGTCATACTTGCCCTGCTGGAAACATCCAGAAGAATCAAAGCCATGTCGTTGGTGCACGAATTGTTGTATGCCCGGCAGGAGCAAAAAGGGTTATCGATGCAGGTTTACATACACGAGTTGGTGGATAACCTGGCAGAGATGGCCATTGATGATGCCAGCCCCGTAGCCATTGAAATCGATATTGACGACCTTGTTCTGGATTCCAAATCCGCCCTTTCTCTGGGAATCATTATTTCAGAACTGGTTAGCAATTCATTCAAACATGCTTTTAAAAATATTCAAAACCCCGAAATCCGGATACAATTAAAAAAGGCTTCGGATTCAGAAATGATCTCGTTATTGGTAAGTGATAATGGTCCTGGATTTCAGCCGCAGGTTGAATTACTAAGTGGACTGGGCGGAAGTCTGGTTGATATTTTCAGCAGACAATTATTTGGCAAGTATACCAAACATACTGAGGGCCATTTTTATTATGAACTTCAATTTAACCTGAATAACGCATGAGCAACATTAAAATACTGATCATAGAAGACGAAGTGCTGATTGCGGAACACATGAAACATTACCTGACTGGATTTGGCTTTAGTCAGATTTTTTTGGCTCATACAAAAAAAACGGCCCTTGAAATGTTAGGGCTTATCAATCCCGATTTAGTGTTGCTTGACCTTCACCTGCAGGAACCCAAAGACGGAATAGACATTGCCAAAATAATTGATGATACGGAAGCTTTGCCCTATATTTTTATTACCGCCAATGTAGATATGCTGGTGCTTCAGGAAGCCACACATACCAAAGCATCCGGCTATATTACCAAACCTGTAAAAAAAGCAGATTTAATTGCTGCCATTCAAATAGCCTTACATTCCAAAGAAAAACCGGAAAAATCGTTTCTGTTGATTAAAGAAAATAATACCAATTTAAAAATCAATTATGACGAAATCCTGTATATAGAAGGCAATAGTAACTATATAAATATATTTACCAAAACACAAAAATTAATTGCCCGCAAATCGCTCGAATGGGCTGAACTGGAGTTACCGGAAAACCTGTTTATGCGCATTCACCGGTCCTATATTGTTAGCTTGCTGGCTGTACAACGAACCAGCTCAAAGTCTGTTTTTATAGGTAACATTGAACTTCCGGTTTCCAGAGCAAACGTCATAAAATTGTTCGATTTCCTGAAAAAGAAAGACAATTCCTAGTATAGTTTCCATTCTCTTTGATAAGCATGCCCTTTTATCTGTTTTAGTTTATCTGCGGTAACTTAAAAGAACAGGCTGAATACCAAATCAGGCGGGTTTTCAAAATGTATTGGCATATCCTAATAAGCGGTTATTTTGTCTGTAATGCGCACCTGGAAAAAGCCTTCATCAATTGGCAAAGCAGTTTTTTCCCACAAAAATTCCCAACACAACAGGCATTGAAGAAATGACCCCGGAAGTTAATTACCCCGTAAAGTGGTCAATTCAACCCAAAGGATACCAAACTGTGGATGAATTGGCTATTTTAGAGATTCTATTATGCGGGATATTTTACTCATATGTATACTGGGCATTTTTTCTACTGCAATCTTCAGCCAGGATCAACAGCCCCGGTTTGTCGGAATTGCCGGTTGGCATTCCGTTCCCCATCAAAAGCCCGCTGAAAAACTCCGGACCCGAGCCGTAAAAGTTACTTTGTCACCCACACAAATACCCCAGGAGAAAAAAACAATCCAACAAAGAAAAATTGACCCGGGATCCCGGATCCTTAAAAAAGGACCCACATTACCGTTTATTCAATCAGTCCGCTTTGCCGGTCGCAAGCTGGACCCACCCATTGTTTCAGAAGCACCTTCTTTGTTTACCCGCGACAATGCCGAATACAATCTTTCTTATACGGACAATGAACACGGCTTTGCCGGCAGCAATACCACCGATTTTGCAGAAGACGCCAACCATGCTATCTGGATGGCTTCAGCAAAAAGCCTGATTCGGTATGATGGTTATTATTATTACCGGTACACCCAAAAAACAGGTTTGCCGGACATGACTATTGAATCAATCGCTTATGATAACCAGGAAAGGCTATGGCTGGCTTCCGACAAAGGGGCATACTTTATTAAGGGTGATTCTATTTATTCAATAAGCAGTACAGACTTAGACTTTTCCCGGCTTTATTGCAGAAAAGTACAAATGGACCGCTACAACCGCATCTGGTTATCTACCAAGGAACAGGGCGCCATTTGTATTGAAGGTGCGTTAATGAAGGTTTACGACAAAAGATGCGGTCTCCCGTATTCTTATGTACAAACAACCTATGTAGATGAAAAGGGTGCTATTTACATTGGACTTTCGGAACATGGTGTTATCCTTATTCAGCCCGACCGGCTATGGCAACTTTTCGATAAGTCGCCCCAAATGCAATACCACCATATCCTTGCTATATATGAAGACAAAGAGGCGGTTTGGCTGGGAGGATTTTCAGCGGGCCTCATTAAACTGGGAAAAAAAGACACAGTACAGTATACCATTGCAGGCAATTACCAGGACAGGATCTGGGATATTAAAAAAGCGCCGGACGGGCTATGGCTATCCATATATGGAAGAGGCCTGTATTATTGGGGCAAAAACGATTCCTTTGAAATCATGCGCGGAAATGGGTTGAATAATGAATCCTGCTATAATCTTTTTCAGGATAGTTTTGAAAATCTTTGGATTGCCAGCATAAGCAATGGCTTCTCACGATTAAATGAGAACAGCTTTTACTTACAACCATTTCCTAAGAATGGAATGAGGTATGTAACCGATTACCTGCCTGATGGCAATCAGGGAAGGTGGGTGCTGTCAGACGGAAACGCTCTCGGCTATGAAACGAGTTCTGGATTTACTAAGTTTAATTATAAATATAAAAATGGCGTAAACCCCCTTCAATTTCCCAGGAATGGGGTACTCACAGAGGGCGATTCCATCTGGATAACCAGTTATGGAGATGGTATTATTTATGGAAAGGTTCCCAACATGACCATTTACCATTACTCCGATTTTTATGAAAACGAAATTACCATTGGTGCCCTGAAAGATAACCGTAACAGGATTTGGTACAGTACCCTGCAGTTCGGGCTCATTGCCGTTGATAAGGAGAATTTTTTTCATTATACCCAGGCTTCCGGATTATTAAGTAATGCCCCCGAAAATATTTTTCTGGACAATGAAGGAGCACTTTGCTGTGCTTTTAATAATGGATTGCAAAGAATAGGGAAATCGGGAATAGAAGTTTTCCGGATTGGCAAAAATAACTTTACCAGTCAGGTTATAGCAACCCTCGTTACCAAAAACAACAACACCCTTTGGGGAACAGAAGATGATGGTTTATTTATTTTATTCGATGATAAAGCCTATCAATTAACGGATAAAAACGGATTGCTTTCCAATAAAGTCAAAACGCTGATCCAGGATAAAAAGGGTGCAATATGGATAACCACTGAAAAAAGTATAGAGTCTTTTGAACTGGATGGACACGTTGTAAAAAACCATAAAATCTATAACCAGACCAACGGGACTTTCCTGCTTAATTTGGGAGCAGCTTTTTTAAACGAAGAAGGCCATCCCTATTGGTCAGCAAGAAATCGAGTCCTGGTATTTGATCCCTTGTTTATGCGGTCAAAACCTAAATCACCTTTTATATCCCTTCAAAAAATAATGATAGATACGCAGGTGGTAGCCAGTAAGCATGCTGTGTCTATGTTGCCCGATCAAAAGCTATCCATCAGTGTATCATGCATATACTTTGGGCGGGAAAACAACCTGAAAATGGACTATTACCTGGTATCTGACAGAGGCGATACAACCCTTCGCTCTTTTGGAAACCGGGGCAACATCCTTATCAGTGATATCTTGCCCGGAAAATACCGGATTATTATTTCTGCCCGTGACAATACCCTTCATTTCCTCACACCACTCCTTAGCTTCGACATCCGGAACTTTTGGTACAACACCTGGCTTTTCCGGTTAGGTTTGGCTTGTTGTATTGTGGGAATGATTATTCTCTATTTCCGAAGAAAGGCGGCCAGACAGGATGCAATTAAACTGTTATTGGAAAAAAAAGTAACCGAACAAACGGAAGAAATCCTGAAGGAGAAAGTAGCACTGGAGAAAAGTTACCGGATCATTGATAAGCAGGTTACTGAAAAAGATGCCCTGATTCAGGAAATCAATCACCGCGTCAAAAATAACCTGCAATACATTTCTGCCATGGTTCAAATGCAGATAAATACAGATGAAAAAAAAGACACTATTCAATCGCTGCACACTACTTCCCGGAGGTTGACTGCCATGTCGCTGGTGCATGAAATGTTGTACGATAACCAGGATAACAGTGGCCTGTCCATAAAAAAATACATCATGGAACTGGCCGCTAACTTAAAAGAAATGGCCATTAACCCTAAAAACCCGGTTGTTTTCTGGATTGACATAATAGATATCGTACTTGACTCCAAAACGGCAACAGCTTTAGGCATCATTATTTCCGAACTGGTCAGCAACTCACTCAAACATGCTTTTGATGGTACCCAGTCGCCGGAGGTAACCATAAGGCTCACCAGGGAAAACGAAGATGGCACCCTTCGCTTATTGGTGGCCGATAATGGAAGAAGCCAAAAAAAGAACGGGGAAATAAAGGAGGGCCTGGGTACCCGGCTGGTAGATATTTTCAGCCGCCAGCTGGAAGGAGATTATACTATGGACACCAACAAAGGATACACATACATTGTAAGGTTTAAACCTCAGCAAATATGAATACTGCCAAAATCCTTATCGTAGAAGACGAAGTGCTGATAGCAGAGCATATTAAAGACCTCTTGAAGAGTTTTGGCTTACAGGAAATTTACCTGGCCCATAACTATTTACTTGCTGTAGCTGCAATCGATAACATTAATCCTTCCATCGTTTTACTCGACATTAGGTTGAAAGAACCTACAGATGGCATACGGCTGGCTAAACTTTTGGATGAGAAAGGGGGCATTCCTTATATTTTTATTTCAGCCAATGTAGACCTGCTGGTAATCCAGGAAGCCACGTATACCAATGCGGCAGCCTATATCACCAAGCCCCTAAAAAAATCTGATCTGTTTGCCGCCATCCAGATTGCACTGAAACAACACAACCGGAATGAAGAAAAATTCCTGATAGTCAAAGACAGTTACGCCAATGTCCAGATTAACCTGCGAGATATCCTGTTTATTGAAGGAAGCGGAAATTATATCAACATACATACCCCAAAACAAAAATTTGTGGTACGCAAGTCAATGGATTGGGTAGATTCGGAACTGCCCGATCTTCCTTTCATTCGTGTGCACCGATCCTTTATCATTAATACCCAGCATGTTCAAAAGATAACCGCCAAATCAGTATTTATTAATGACACTGACATTCCTATTTCGCGGTCTTATAATACTAAAATTGCCGAATACCTGAACAACAAGTCCTGACGAAGGTTGCAGCCTGTGTAGCTGTTTTATCATTACTACAGGGAGTTACCCCGCAAATCATAGCTCATAGCCAAATCAGCGGATGCCTTAGGGGTAAGTTACGAATTACTTCAGGCTCTTTCGGATCATGTTCCCCTCTTTTCCAAACAGTAAACCATGCTGGTATTCCATATGCATTTGCCCCCAATAACAGAAAGGGCTGTGCAACAGGCCATGCATCCCAATACATAACATCCTTTTGGTAGGGCCAGGTCAATTTGTCTTTTACAAAAGGAAACATAAACAACATAGCCTGCTGTAAGGATTTTCCTTCTTTGGTTTGGTAATGCCACAAATCATTTTCGGGTGTTGCTAATAACTGGCAAATGGTAGCCATCGCGTCGAGGTTGAATAAACTATAACCGAAAGGTTTGGTACGCTTCAACTCCAGCGGCATACTTCCATCCCTTTCGAGTTGCTCCGGCAATAATACATTGGTAAACCGGTTGCGGCAAAAGTCCATCAGCGTACGGTTACCGGTAAACCTGGCAAATGCCGCTACCTGCATTACCCAACAGGTGCCATGGTTATTGCGGGCATTCATCTCCTCTTTTCCATAGGGATGTGAGGTTAGCCAGCCCAGGTATTGGGCAAACCAGTCCTTTATCTCTCTCAGCAATGCGGCATCCATCACCGAAGACTTCTCCATCACTACCAAACCCTGAACTACTTCTATTAATTGTATGGTATCGATAATGCCAATGCCCCTTCCGGTAAACCGCCCCTTAATAGCCTGCGCAAACAAAAGGTTGGGATTCATTTTGGTGGCCGTATTGGTAAACCAGGCTTTACAGTGTACCAATGCCTGTAATACATATTTATTATCCCCGGTAAGCAGATAAGCGGAGGCTAAAGCGCCTACAATACGGCTAAAGCGAATCATGGCTAAACGATGGGCCGTGAAATTCGCGGGGTTGGTCATGCCGTCTCTTTGTACATAAGGACTATCGGGATGCACAGGATTGGGCCACCAGTAATCCCCTTCCGAAAAAAAATCGTGTGTTCCACCCGCACTTCTGGGGGAATATTCAGCAGTAACCGTAATGGGTTTTTGTTGCATGGCCCATGCGGCCTCCTCCCAAATTTGCTTTTTCAATACAACGCTTGCCTGTTCTTTTATGGAACCGGTTTGAATGGGGTTATAGGCGCTGGAAAGGATGCCCATCAATAATAACAGGAATGTTCGGGTAAACATGGTAGCTCATTAATGCATCATCGGCTTTTCAATAGCCACTAATACTATATAAGTATACTACTTTTTTCAATGCCGGATTGGGATTACTCATTTATCTGAAGCCCCTTTTTCAGCAAGCATCTAATCAACATTAGCCATTTACTAAATAAAAGGGTTGGCGATACCCCAAAAGCCGGTATTTCATTTATACTATAATAGGTATTCCCTAAATAAAGCCTGAACAGCTTTTCTTTTATTTAAAATATTCATATATATTGAAGTGCCTTTCACCACCCTAAAAAAATAAACATGTCATTTACCCCTGCCCGCTTCGGGTTACTGTTATTATTACCCCTGTTCTCATTAGCGCAGAAGAAAAATGAAACTCCCGCGGCTACCCTCAGTGATTCCGCTTACTACAAGAGTCTTTTCTGGCGAAACCTGGGACCCATGAGGGGCGGCCGCGCCGTTACAGCCAGTGGCGTTGCCGGCAAGCCAATGGTATATTATATGGGCAGTACCGGTGGTGGGGTATGGAAAACCGAGGATGCGGGATATAGCTGGAACAATATCTCAGATGGATATTTCAAGACAGGTTCCGTGGGCGCAATCGCAGTTTCAGAATCGGATCCGAATGTGGTTTATGTGGGCATGGGCGAACATGCGCCAAGAGGCGTTATGTCGAGTTATGGAGATGGTGTTTATAAATCAACTGACGGGGGGAAATCCTGGAAACACCTGGGACTTTCCTTAACCCGGCAGATAGCCAATATTAGGATACATCCTTCCAATCCTGATATTGTTTATGTAGCCGCCCAGGGGCCCATACACGGAGCCTCTTCCGACCGCGGCATTTATAAATCAGTAGATGGCGGCAAGAACTGGAACAAAGTTTTGTTTGTTGACGACAATACCGGTTGTGTTGACCTGAGTATGGATATGACCAATCCCCGAATCCTTTACGCGGCCATGTGGGACTACAGAAGACTGCCCTGGGAAATCAAGAGTGGTGGCAAAGGCAGTGGCTTGTACAAATCTGAAGACAGTGGCGAAACCTGGCAGAAAATACAGGAAGGCCTCCCCAAAGAATTGGGTAAGATGAGCATCTCTGTTTCCAAAGCCAATCCGGATAAAGTATATGCATTGGTGGAAAGCGATACCCAGAAAGAGCAGGGTGGCCTTTTCGTTTCCAAAGATGGCGGCAAAAACTGGACCCGTATAAGTAAGGACCACAGGCTGGTGCAGCGTGCCTGGTATTATATTGAAGTGATTGCCGACCCGCAACAGGAAGATGTGGTGTATGTGTTGAATTCGCCGGGATTAAAATCGAAAGATGGCGGTAAGACCTGGGAATACATTTCGGGTACCCATGGAGATTATCACCAGTTATGGATTAACAGCAGCAATAACCAGAACATGGTCATCGCCAATGATGGAGGTGCTGCCATAACTTTCAACGGAGGAAAAGTATGGAGCAGCCAGAACAACCAGCCTACTGCTCAATTTTACAGAGTGAATGCCGACAATGGTTTCCCCTACAAATTATACGGAGGACAACAGGATAACAGTTCTGTTCAGATAGCCAGCCAGAATGTTTCAGGTTATCGTATAACGGACCGCGACTGGTATTACAGTGCCGGAGGAGAGTCTGCTTTTCTGGCTTTCGATCCCAATAACCCCCGCTATGTAATGGGTGGAAGCTACCAGGGAACCATTGACATCCTGGATACAAAATTAATGGAAGGACGGGGCATTATGGAGTCTCCGATTCAATACCAGTCTCTTCAGCCCAAAGACATGCGCTATCGGTTTAACTGGAATGCACCCATCGTTTATTCTATGCATGAGCCCGGTGTTTTTTACCATGGAGGGAATATCCTTTTCAAAACAACAGATATGGGAAAGTCATGGAAAGCCATATCACCCGACCTCACCACGCATGACACTATTAAAATGGGTATCAGCGGAGTGCCTTATACCAATGAGGGTGCCGGAGGTGAAAACTATTGTACCCTTTCTTATGTGCAGGAGTCACCTTTAGAAGCGGGTGTCATTTACACAGGAAGTGATGATGGAGTGGTATCCCTGACCCGCAATGGAGGACAATCCTGGGAAAACATTACACCCGAAGCGGCGAAAGGCACTTTGATCAATGCCATAGAAGTGTCTCCTTTTGATAAGGCCACTGCCTATATAGCTGTTAACCGGTATAAGTTCAACGACTTTACACCCCTGCTTTTTAAAACAAAAGATTACGGTAAAACCTGGACGAAAATTACCGAAGGTATCCCTTATGGCGCTTTTGCCAGAGTAGTAAGGGAAGACAATACAGTAAAAGACCTGTTGTATTGTGGTACCGAAACGGGATTATATGTCTCCTACAATGGGGGCCAATCCTGGAAGTCTTTACAACTGAATTTGCCTGTTACGCCTGTTACCGACCTGAAAGTACACCAGGGGCATTTGCTGGCCTCAACGCAGGGAAGAGGATTTTGGGTGCTGGATGACCTCACCCCTATACGCAATAACGCATCAGCCAATACCGGTTTTGCCGGTTTATTACCGGTTAGCAATGTCTATCGCATTTCCGGTGGCAGTTATCTGGACGATGCCTTAAATAAAGACAGTGACCTCGAGAAAACAGAGACCTTAATGGACAATCCCGCAACCGGAGCCCTGGTCTATTTTCATTTGCAAAACAAAGATTCTGCCAAAGACCTCAGCATTACGATACTGGATGCAGGAGGCAAGACCATTCGCAAATTTTATGCAGACAAACCGGAAATAAAAGGGAGTAATAACAGCGCCGACGGTGATCCTAAAATTGAACTTCGCAACGGACTTAACCGTTTTGTATGGGACCTGCATTATCCCAATCTGCCCTCTATAGAAAATGTATACATCGAGGGAAGTTATGTTGGCAGAAAAGTGATCCCCGGAAAATATAGGATTGTCTTGTCAACAAAGGGAAAAGAATATACCAGTGACTTTACCTTACTTCCGGATCCAAGGCTTGGGGTAAAGACGGAGGATTATGTTGCCCAGGATGCCTTGCTGAAAGCGATTGCCGATGATGTTACTGACATTCATGTGTCCGTAGTAAAAATGCGGAAGATACAGGAACAGTTGCGGCAGTTCAATACCCGCGTTTCCACTATCGATTCAATGAAATCTATGAAGGATGCTTCGGATAGCCTTATCAAAAAAATAAAGGACTGGGAAGAACTATTGATTCAGCCCCGTTCCCAATCCAATGATGATGTCATCAACTTCGTGAACAAACTCAGCGCTAACATGATTTTTGTAAAGGGTGAAATGGATTATACCAATTATCCCATTGTAACCGAAGGCCAGCAGGCCCGCTACCTGGAACTCCACCAGGAATGGCTCGGCTACCAGGCCAATATGGAAAAACTTTTACAGAACGATATCAGGAAGTTTAACGAGCAATTGTTTATGATGAAGTGGGATTACTTTGGCCAAAAGGATTAATACAGGCCGTTTTTTAATAATCACCCCCATAAGAGAAAATGAGGGAAAAGGAGTCGGCAAAATTTGCCCGGCCAATTTTATTTTTCGCTTAGGAAACAATTTTCTTTTTGACCACTTTTTTCTGTTCTTCCCCAAACAAAATACCCCAGGCGGACAGGGAAGGGATGTTTTCAAATATTATTTTGAGCATGGCTGCCAGTGGAATAAAGAGGAACATGCCGGGTATGCCCCAAACTATGTCTCCAATAATAACTGCTATCAGTGTTATGAACGGGTTCATTTTCATGTGAGAACCCAGCACCCTGGGAAGCAGAAATATGGCATCGATGATGTGTATGATAAGCAAGGCAATTGCGACCTGTATCACGGCCCCTCCGGTACCATTGGCATAGGTCACCAGCATTACCAATAAAATGGCAGTATAGATGCCTATATAGGGTATTATATTCAGCACCGCCACAATAATGGACAGCATCAGGGCATATTTGATACCCAAAAACAAAAGGGTTATAAATGTCATGATCAATACCAGCGCGAATTCAATCACCAGGCCCAGGATATATCCTTTCAACACTTTCTTATTTTCCTCAATCACACGAAGCATGGCATCAGGATAATCATTCTCCATTAGTTTTAAAACGAACCTTACCAGTAACTGCCGGTAGTAAAGTATAAAAAAGGTATAAATGCAGGTGAATACAATCCAGATAAGGATATTGCCCACCGATAGGAAAAGCTCACTGGCGAAACCGGTCATCCAGTTTACAATATCTTTTAGCGAACTTCCCATATAGTCTATTTGTTCTGCCTGGTCTATATGCAGGTGAACACTGAGCCATGCCCGAAAGTCTGGCAACAGTAGCTGCACCTTTGTATTGATCAATGGCAAATCCTGCGAGAAAAGCGCCACTTGTTCCGTCAAAAAATAGTTAAGCGCCGCCAGTGCTACTAAAAAGCAGGTTACCGAGGTTATGGCTGCACCCGATCTGCTGAAACGCCAGCTTTGAAGCTTACTGGTAAGCGGCAGGAGCAGGATGGCCAGCAATAGTCCGGAAAACAAGGGTATCAGCAGTGTGGAAGCACCACGCATAATGAGTACAACAAAAACAATGCAAACCAATACAATGGTCAGGCGTACATAAAAGGGCTGTTTGTTTGGCATAGCTGGAAGGTTAAACAAAGTAACGCTATTGTTTTATATTTCAAATCCGGATTGACCGCTATTCCGGCAACCCAGGCTCTCCTGCTGTACTTTAACATTCCCGATTGTTACCCATGAATTGACATGCGAAGGGTAATTTTGGTAAATTAGCCTCCCTGACCCTCCAGAATATCATATTACTGTTGCTTAGCGCATTATCTGTTTTACTGGTAGTTACCATACTCTATGCATTGTTCAAAAAGAAAAAGCCTTTGTGGCAGCCGGATCCTGAAACGGAAAGGAATTTACTGGAAGCCTTTGTTCCTTTTTATGGTAACCTCCCACCGGAGGAAAAAATTCGCTTTGCCCATTCGGTAAGGCGCTTTTTGGAGAAAGTAAAAATCACGGGGGTTGGTACCAGTATCCAGGATATTGACCGTGTTTTGGTGGCAGCAGGTGCTATTATTCCCATTTTCGCCTTTCCTGAATGGGAATACCAGCACATACACGAGGTCCTGGTTTATCCCGGCTCCTTTTCTGACTCATTTCAGCAAACCGGAGAAGGAAGAAATATTCTGGGGATGGTGGGTAATGGTCCGCTGCAGGATGTGATGATCCTTTCTAAACAGGATATGCGCAATGGCTTTCTGATTGAGGAAAGCAACGCCAATACAATCATTCATGAGTTCGTTCACCTGATAGATAAGGCCGATGGTACTATCGATGGTCGTCCGGAAGCCCTGCTTCCCCCGCCCTATGTATTACCCTGGCTACAATGTATTTACAGGGAAATGGAAAAAATACGATCGGGAGAATCAGATATCAATCCCTATGCACTCACCAATGAGCAGGAATTTCTGGCCGTTGTATCCGAATATTTTTTTAAAAACCCCCACCTGATGAAAGAAAGGCATCCTGAACTTTATCAGCAACTGCAACGGATTTTTAATCGGTCCTGAATTGACTGATGGAACTTTATTGTGCCTGCTTCACTTCTATATCAGCCAGCAATACCCTGCGGGGATCCGCTTCCACTTTTACCGGAATCGATTTCATAGGAATGACAATGGTTTCTGTTCCTTTGGTAATTATTGTTTTCACAAGGACAGGTTTTGTACCTGGTTGTTGAAATACATTCCATTCCAGCGGAAACTGGTAGACCCCTGTGGGTGAGGGTTGCTGAATCAGGGTAATCACCAATTGTTTTTTTATTGTAT
Source organism: uncultured Bacteroidota bacterium (assembly GCA_963750825.1). Lineage (GTDB taxonomy): Bacteria > Bacteroidota > Bacteroidia > Chitinophagales > Chitinophagaceae > Sediminibacterium. The sequence goes on from CAVVSL010000050.1 coordinate 78,730, forward strand.
CATATTGCCAGCTTGCTTTTGCCTGTATATAATCTCCCCGCTTCAACCACTGTTGAAAAAATACAGCCAGGTTTTTCCCGGATGCTTTTTCCATGGCTGTAATAAAATCTTCGGTAGTGGCATGGCCATTCATATGACTGGCATAATATGCCCTGATCCCTTTTTGAAAAGCGGCTTTGCCAATCATGTCGCGCAGCATCAGCAAAACATAGGAGCCTTTTTGATACGTAACGGCATAATTGGTTACATCGGTTTCTTCGGCCGTCCTGTTTGCCACAATGGGAAAATTGGGGTTCTTGCTGTAAAAATCTTTGAACAGTTTTTTGGCTTTTACCAGCTCCCCATCATACGCTGCTTTCCCATACGCGTGCTCCAGAAAAATTGTTGTGAAACAGGTGGCGAAGGCTTCGCTCAACCAGGCATTGTCCCAGTTGTTTTCGGTTACGGCATTGCCAAACCACTGGTGTGCCAGTTCATGGATCACCACATTTCGGGTTCGGTCGCTGCGCGTGCCGGTAATCAATTTGTCGGAATAACCAATGGCAGATGCCGCTTCCATTCCCCCGCCTACAACGGGAGACTCAATACTGGCTACCTTTTCATATGCATAAGGACCAATATACGCGGAGAAAAATTCCATAGTAGCTTTCACAGGATAAGAGAGGTCATTAAATCCGGCTACCCTGTCTTTGGCATATACCCAGCTCTGGAGGGATTTGCCCTGAAAGGTATCCACATACTGCACCGCAAAGTCTGCTACGCCAATGGTATATAACCAGGTACTGATGGGCACCGATTGTTTCCAATGTGTTAGCCGGTTTACAGAATCTATATTTGATTGTTCCAGCAACAGTCCGTTCGAAACCACCTGGTAATGCTGGGGTGCTTTTATTAAAAATTCACAGGTGGCTTTGTTAGAGGGATGGTCAATCACCGGCAACCAGTTGCGGGCTTTGTTGGGCCAGTTGTCGCTGAAAAAACTCCTGTCACCATATTTAGCGGCACCTATGTGCAATCCATCAATGGGTATACCACTGTATTGTATGGT
>CAVVSL010000051.1:0-60000 GCA_963750825.1 uncultured Bacteroidota bacterium
TCGTTTTGATGTTATAAATATAAGTTCTTTGAAAGTCTTGTCTGTATTGGGTTTCAGCAGTATTCAGGCCTAACACGATTTGAAAAGTTTGAGGTTTTTCCTTAATATAACACCTTGATAATCAATTTATATGAATCAAGGTACTTATTTGTTCTCTCAACTTATTTCGGTCATTTCGCCAACTAGTTTTAACACCTGTGTCAAAAGGTATAATGGTGATTATAAAACCAAACATTTTAACTGTTGGCGGCAATATCTCTGTATGGTTTTCGGCCAGCTTACTCATCGAGAAAGTTTATCAGATACGATCCTTTGCTTAAAAGCTAACACTAATAAATTATATCACATTGGCATTGGTGAGGCAATTGCTAAAAGCACTTTATCTACGGCCAATGAAAATAGAGATTGGAGAATTTTCGCCGACTTTGCCTGGGTATTAATTAAAGAAGCCAAACAATTATACGTTGGTGAAAAAGATCTTGAACTCTCCATTGATAATCCAGTTTTTGCAATTGATGCTTCAACTATTGATATGTGTCTTTCGTTATTTCAGTGGGCAAATTTTAGATCAACAAAAGCAGGTATAAAACTTCATGTTCAACTTGATCTGAGATCGGCCATCCCTGAGTTTATTCAAATTACACCTGCAGCAATTCATGAAGTTAATATCCTTGATACAATATCTTATCAGATTGACAGCTTTTACATACTGGACAGGGGTTACATCGATTTTAAGCGGCTATACCGAATCCATACTTCTAAAGCTTTCTTTGTGATCAGAGCTAAACATAATTTCAGCTTTAAATGTGTTAGATCAAACAAGAAAGACAGAGAACAAGGAATTTTAGCGGACCAATTAATAACGGTGCAAGGATTTTATGCTATCCAAGATTATCCAGAAAAAATCCGACGTGTTAAATTCTATGATGAAGAGCATAATCGAGTACTTGTGTTTCTAACAAATAATATAGAGTTAGATGCCACTGAAATTGCCAAACTGTATAAACATCGATGGAAGATTGAATTGTTTTTTAAGTGGATCAAACAAAACTTAAAAATTAAAACTTTCTGGGGTACCAGTGAAAATGCTGTGAAAGTTCAGATATGGATTGCCATCTCTGTTTACATAATTGTTGCCATCGCAAAGAAAAGATTTAACCTGAAACAATCCTTATATGAAATTCTTCAGGTTATCAGCATATCTGTCTTTGACAAAGTACCAATTAGAGAGCTTTTCGCAAACCCAATACAACAAAATTTCAAAGAGCTAAATCGTAATCAATTGAATATCTTCGACTAATATCAAAACGCTACTGATTTAATATATTAATTAAATGATACCTAAAGTAAAGTGAAGAGATTAGGGGAGATTATTTTCCATACTTTTTTGAATATTTATAATACTAATCCTGACATTATAAAAAATACTTTGCAGGGATCATTTATAAGTCATTATTTATCAGTATTTAATTATCGAATTGATTAATATTCTTTTTTAACCAGGAATAAGTACTAAACCTACTTTTGAGTGATATGGCTAAAAACTCATACCCCTTACAAAAAAAGTCCCAGATTCACCGGGAAATTTCTCCGTTAACTCCTGCAGATTGCTTTACCATCTTTTCCAGAACCCGGTCTGAATTCGACTACCCAATTCATTTCCATGAGGAATTTGAATTGAGTTTTATCAAGAATGCCAAGGGAGCCAAAAGGCTGGTGGGAGACCATGTTGAAGAAATTGGCGAATATGAACTGGTTTTACTGGGGCCGAATCTCCAGCATACCTGGTCCCAACACAGGTGCAACAGCAATAACATTTCAGAAGTAACCATTCACTTTCACAAAGACCTATTTGACGAAAAATTCCTGAAAAGAAACCAGTTAAGTTTCATACGTACGATGTTACAAAACTCTCTCAGGGGTATTTTATTCTCTTACGAAACAGCCTCCTTACTCGAATTCAGGATTACCCGTTTGCACAGGAAGGATGGTTTCGATTCCCTTTTTGAACTCATGTCCATACTGAACGAACTGGCCATGGCCAGACATACACGTATTCTCTCCAATTCCTCTTTCAATAATATCAAACACATAGCTTATAACAGCCGGAGAATTGAAAAAGTAATGGAATACCTGAATGAAAATTTTGACAAACCCATTTCCCTTGCAGAAGTGGCCGGACTTACCATGATGGCCGAATCTGCTTTCAGCCGGTTCTTCAAAGCCAGGACAGGAATGACCTTTATTGATAGCCTTACAGAAATCAGGCTGGGCCATGCTTCCCGCCTCCTGATTGATACCACCAAATCCATATCCGAAATCGCCTACGAAACAGGATTCAATAATATTTCAAATTTCAACCGGATTTTCAAGAAGAAAAAAGGATGTACTCCAAAAGAATTTAAAAAAAGTTATTCCGCAGAAGAAAGGATGTTCTTTTAAAAAGATTTTGTCTCCTCCATTTACAGTATTCCTTTGGTTCTAAGGTTGCACTGGCTGCATTTATTTTTACTTCCCGAATGCACAATTTGTTTTTTCCCTGATGCTTTTGCTAAATTTATTAAGTAAAAGTCTGCTTTTTATGAGGAAAATAATCATTGCTTCGCTCTTCTCCCTAGCCCTTATCACTGTCTCGGGCCAAACAAATGAAAGCCAAAAAACACTTAGTGATAGCAGTCTGCTTACCCTGGTACAAAAACAGACCTTTCGTTATTTCTGGGATTTTGCCCACCCCACCAGCGGTATGGCAAGAGAAAGAAGCAATGTGGCCTATGATTACGGTAATGAAGTGGTTACTTCAGGAGGAACCGGGTTTGGCATAATGGCACTGATTGTGGCAGTTGAAAGGGGTTGGATCAGCAGAGACACCGCTACAAGGCACCTCATCAAAATACTTCGCTTTCTTGCCAAAGCAGATGCTTATCATGGCGTTTTTGCGCACTGGCTGAACGGCGAAACCGGTAAAACAATTCCCTTCAGCCGAAAAGATGATGGAGCTGACCTGGTTGAAACATCCTACCTGTTCCAGGGATTACTTTGCGCCCGACAATATTTTGTGGCCAACAACCCTGCAGAAAATGAGTTGCGCAACAGCATCAACAACCTATGGAATGAAATTGAATGGAACTGGTTTACCAAATCCGGAGAAGAAGTATTGTACTGGCACTGGAGTCCCAATAATGGTTGGGCCATGAATTTTCCGGTAAAGGGATTTAATGAATGCCTGATTATGTATGTACTTGCAGCATCTGCAGAACGGTATCCGGTTAGCAGCGCGGTGTATCATCGGGGTTGGGTGCAGAGTAACTTCTTTAAAAATGGGAAAACTTTTTATGGCTATCCCCTACCACTTGGCTTTGATTATGGCGGTCCTTTGTTTTTTTCACAATATTCTTTTCTCGGTCTTGACCCGAATGGCTTACAGGATAGTTATGCCGATTATTGGGTGCAGAATAAAAACCATACTCTCATCAACTATTCTTATGTTATCAGTAATCCTAAAAAATTTAAAGGGTATGGTGAAAACTGCTGGGGACTTACTGCCAGCGATACTTACTATGGCTATGATGCACAATCACCCACCAACGATAATGGCACCATTACACCTACCGCTGCCCTTTCCGCTTTCCCCTATACACCCGAACTATCCATGAAAGCATTGAAACATTTTTATTTTGACCTGGGTGATAAAATATGGGGGGATTACGGTTTTACCGATGCATTTAATGAAAGCCATGATTGGTACGCCAAGTCCTACCTCGCCATTGACCAGGGCCCCATAATTGTTATGATTGAAAACTACCGTTCAGGCTTGCTTTGGAAATTATTCATGAGCTGCCCGGAGATCCAGGGTGGATTACATAAACTGGGGTTTACCAGTCCTTATTTACCACAATCACCCAAAAAGAAATGAGTTGCATTTAAATGAACATCAGCAACATCCAAAATTGTTCAGGGATTTTTTGATAGGTAGCCAAACTATTTTATTTCAGTATTGCTTCAATCCTTTCGATTTCTTCACTGCTGAAATGATAGTTGCGGATAGCCTGTATGGAGTCGGATACCTGTGCAGGCTTGCTCACGCCGATTAATACAGAAGTTACCACCGGTTTGCGTAAAACCCAGGCCAATGCCATCTGTGCCAGGTTTTGACCTCTTTCCTGTGCCAATTCATCCAACAGTCTTGCTTTTTGAATATTGGTCTCAGTTATTTGGCCCTCCTCAATAGCCCCATTTCCCCTGTGGCTCGCAGCACGGGAATCCTCAGGAATGCCATTCAGGTATTTATTAGTAAGCAGTCCCTGTGCTAATGGTGAAAAAGTAATACAGCCCACTTTTTCCCTGTCAAGCACATCCAATAAACCATCTTCCACCCATCTGTCAAATAATGAATACCTGGGCTGGTGGATGAGGCAGGGTGTTCCCAGTTTTTTCAAAATAGCAATGGCCTGTGCTGTTTCATCAGGCTGGTAACTGGAAATGCCTACATACAATGCCTTTCCCTGGCGTACCAGTAAATCAAGTGTGCCCATGGTTTCTTCCAGTGGGGTAATTGGATCCGGGCGATGATGGTAAAATATGTCTACATAATCCAACCCCATTCTTTTGAGGCTCTGGTCAAGGCTGGCCACTAAATATTTTTTAGAACCCCAGTCACCATAAGGTCCGGCCCACATTCCCCAGCCGGCTTTGGAAGAAATGATGAGCTCATCCCGGTATTGCCTGAAATCCTGTTTGAAAATTTTTCCAAAATTTGCTTCTGCAGAGCCTGCGGGCGGGCCGTAATTATTGGCCAGGTCAAAATGAGTGATTCCCTGGTCAAATGCCAGGCGCAAAATATTTCCGGCATTTGCAAAATCATCTATATCTCCGAAATTATGCCAGAGACCCAGGGATATTGCCGGTAGCATAAGGCCACTATTCCCGCAACGGCGGTATTCCATTTTTTCGTACCTGTTTTCTGCTGCTGTGTATTCCATTCTTTCTTTTTTAAACTCCGAATTTATTTTTTTGGATATAAGCAATGCTTTGTTTTATGCTGTCAAATGGAGAACCGGGACAGATATCCTGCTCCACAAAAAAATATTTGAGACCCGCTTTAGAAGAAGCAGCAAAAATCGCTTTAAAATCAATCACCCCATTACCCACTTCGGTAAACTTTTTTTCGGGTGTGTTGTCCATATCCTTTACATGCCATAATGGAAAGCGTCCGGGATGTTTGTCAAACAGAGCAATGGGGTCCTGTCCGGCTTTTTTTGTCCAGTACAAATCCAGTTCCAGTTTCACAAGCTCTTTATCGGTATTGTCCAGCAAAACATTAAAAGGATAAGTATCCCCCTGCATGTCAAATTCAAAATCATGGTTATGGTAGCATAACTGCAAACCTTTTTTCCTGCATACCTCACCGGCTTTATTCAATTCGCCGGCAATATATTTATAGTGATCCAGATCACCTCTTTCAGGGGCTGAAAGATAGGCGCAGACCATATAGCTGGCGCCGGCTGCGGCGGCATCATCTACTGCTTTTTCCCATTCATGTAAAATGGTCCCCCTGACTGGCTGGCCATTTTCCAATTCTTCGCCCAATCTGTAATGACTGCTGGGCATTACCAACCCATTATCTGACAATACCTTTGCAAAAGTTTTCGGATCCATACCATAAAATTGCTGGGAACCGGTATAGGTAGCCCCTTCTACTGAATTGAATCCCATTTTGGATATGGCAGCCAGGGTTGCCACAGGGTCGTTTTGCATGGCATCTCTAACGGTATAGAGTTGTAGTCCTATATACCCTTTTTTGGGAGTACAGAATAGGTTGGGATGTATGAGGGCTACAGATCCCAGTAAGGTGGTATTCCTGATAAAATTTCTTCGGGACAGCATGGTAATTTAATTATGGGTAATAAAATCCGGAAAGGATATACAAGATATAAAATTTGGCATTGATGTTGGAAAGTTAATTCACCGGATTTCCCTATTCTTGAAGGAGGCGCATAATTGGTTACACAGGAAGCTGAAAAATTAGGTAGATTGTACCCTATACAATCATTCCTATTCCCCTCGTATGAAAAAACAATGCTTGTTCCTGTTATTACCCATCCTTATGTTCTTTTCAGTTAAGGGCCAGGAAATGGTTAAAGCTGCCAATGAGTTTATCGGCACATTGAAGGAGGACCAGAAGACAAAAGCCCTTTACCCATTTGACAGCGAAGAACGTTTCCGTTTCTTTTTTGTACCCAGAGATGACCGTAAAGGCATCAGTTTGAATGAAATGACTATGGAGCAGCAACAGGCCGCTGAAGTGCTTATCCGAACCTGCATTAGCGAAAAAACAGCCGGCAAATTTGCTCAGATTAGGCAACTTGAAAAAGTGTTGCAGGCCATTGAAAAAAGAGGACCAGCCGATACCTACCGGAATCCTGGAAAATATTTCATTTCCGTATTTGGAATACCCGGCGAAAAAAACATTTGGGGATGGCGACTGGAGGGACACCATGTCTCGTTTCATTTTTCGTCCGATGCCAATCGGCTGGTGTCCGGAACCCCCGGTTTCCTCGGCTCCAATCCGGCAGAAGTATTGGAGGGACCGGAAAAAGGAAAATTTGTCTTACGTGAAGAAACAGAAGCCGGGTTTACTTTGTTACAAATGCTCACAGCAGCCCAAAAAGAAAAAGCATTGATCAATACAACTGCCCCCGGTGAAATCATCACTTCGAACCAACGGATTGCCCTGATAGCCCATCCCGAAGGATTGGGATATGGAGATATGAATAAGGAGCAGCAACAGGCTTTTCTCCAACTGATCAACATTTATGTGCAACGGTATACCCGATTGTTTGCGGATGATATGCTGAAAGAAATCCAGAAAGCGGGACTAACCCAGCTCAAATTTACCTGGGCCGGAAGTACCGAAAAAATAATGGGGAAAGCTTATTATTACCGGGTACAGGGTCCAACCATCATCATTGAGTATGATAATGCTCAAAACAATGCCAATCATATTCATACAGTGGTGAGGGACCTTTTACATGACTTCGGGGGGGATGCATTGCTGCAGCATTATCAGTCTGATCATTCTGCGAACTAGCTATTTTTTAATACCATCCAGTTGGCAGTATTGACTATGCTTATATTAATTGATTCTGGCCACAGTTTTGAAATCTTTCATAACGGTGGCCTTCATTGACCCGGTTGTATCACGATCCGGCAATATCATTTTTACAGTAAACTCGCAGGAATAAGCATTGGCTTCCTCGAAATAAGCAATATCCAGAACCCGGTATTTCACTTTTGAAGAATCATAATTTAGCTTATCATATAAAGAGGTCACAAAGGCGTTGGTTAGTTTTGCTTCCAATTCCTGTTTTGTCATTTTCCTGCTGCAGGCAAAAAAAGCAACGAGACATAAAAAAAAGAGTGTTTTTTTCATAAAGCAACCGATTTAAAAATTTTACTTACAATATCGAAAGGATCCATATTCACACTAACTGGAAATACCCTACCTCCTAATCTAAAACCGTTACCTAAAGATAAGACCGAAAAATGTGTAAATTTAATCGAAAATAATCCTCATAATGGCGAGAAAAGTTTCCCTGTATATCTGCTTCTCTTTTTTGACAATATCAACTTCCTTTTCGCAGGATTTACGATTTGACAAATATACCCGTGAATTATTATTTGAGGTAACAACCAACAAACCCGATACCCTGCTCACCAAATTCATGAGCAGGTGCTTTCCCAATCCTTTGCCTTACTCATGGGATTCATCGGATTCCAAAAGCAATAAGGCTGTATTTACAGAAGAAATACATACTTACCTATTTAAACAACATCCCAAACTTACTATCCAGATGGCGCAGGGAGGATTGGATATTTACAGTTCTAACATCCCCGGCAATCCCCCTACCCAACAAATTAAAAAAATAAGGTTATGGTTCTCCTTCGACCAGCAGGCAGATGCGGAAAAAGCATTTGGGCGGCTGGTAGATAATTATATTTTAATCAGTTCAGATAAGCAGTTTAGTGCCAGCAACGGAATTCAGCATGCCGTATTCAGTGATACCAGCAGTAAAACAGGAATTAATAAGGTTCACATAGGAATGACAGTGGATAATATGGATATTCATCATTTTAAGATATTACTGGAGCCGGAGCATGAATAGGCAATATTCATTTTTCTTCCATCTTTTCGCGGGCCCATTGTAAAGCAGTGGCCAACTGTTCTTCTCTGGAAAGGTTGGAATTATTCAGTTCTACGGCATCTTTGGCTTTTCGCAGGGGACTAAATTCCCGGTTACTGTCAATATAATCCCGCATTTCAAGGTTATTTTTTACTTCTTCAATGGTGATGTTGGGGTTTTTCTGAAAAAGTTCCTTATACCTTCTTTCCACCCTTATAGCAGGATCGGCAGTTACAAATATTTTTAATTCAGCCTGCGGAAATACAGTGGTACCTATATCACGTCCATCCATAACGATACCTTTTCTTTCACCCAGCTTTTGTTGTTGCGCCACTCCAAACTCACGTACTTCTTTAATGGTAGACACTTCACTTACGTGTTCACTAACCAGCATATCCCGGATAAGCACTTCTACATTTTCGTCATTCAGGTACATATCAGACTGTCCGGTCAGCGAATTTGGCTGAAAATCAAGCGTAATCTCTTTCAGTGCTTTTACTACTTCAGTCTTTTGGGACCAGTCGACATGTTGCCGGAGAAAATAAAGGGTAATCGCACGGTACATGGCGCCGCTGTCGATAAACACATAATTCAGTTCACTGGCCAATTGTCGTGCCAGGGTACTTTTGCCACATGAGGAGAAGCCATCCAGTGTGATGATAATTTTTTGCATGCTATTTTTCCGAAATTATTAGATATACCAACCCTTCTGTATGAAAACTGAATATCTTTTCCGGTAGCCGCAAAGTTGCAGGAAAATTAGCCTAAGTGCAAGTAAAGTGCATAAAAAAGCCGGTACCATTGCTGGTACCGGCCCGATTGCTATGCTGTTTATAATTAAGAGGGCAATACTACTGTATCAACCACATGAATTACACCATTGCTTTGGAAAACATTTGCGATGGTTACAACTGATACACCACCTTTTTCATCGGTAAGGATTACTTTACCATCTTTCAAACTGGCTTTCAGGATATTACCTGATACAGTTTTAATGCTGGCAGTACCTTTACCATCTTTAATCATTTTGATAATGCTATTTGCATCAAACTTACCGGCAACTACGTGGTAGGTTAAGATTTTTGCAAGGGTAGCTTTGTTCTCAGGCTTTAAAAGTGTTTCTACAGTTCCTTTGGGTAATTTGGCAAAAGCTTCATTAGTTGGAGCAAATACAGTGAAAGGACCTGCACTCTGTAAAGTTTCTACCAGGCCTGCTGCTTTTACAGCTGCAACCAATGTAGTGTGATCAGCAGAGTTTACTGCGTTTTCAATAATATTCTTTGACGGGTACATGGGTTTACCACCTACAGTTACGGTAGCCTCCATTTTCTGCGCAATAGAAGCATTCAAAGCAAATGCTGACATCAGCAGGAAGAAAAATTTTTTCATGGTTTGTTTTTATAAGTTGTTTTAATTTGATAACAGGGATACTAACGAAGATGCATGAGAAAAGGTTTTGGTATCCTGCTCCTTTTTAAAAAAATAATGTTAAAGAAGCCTGTTACTAAAATAATGTGCAGCTAACCCAAAGATTACTGAGAGATTACTTAAACATATTGGGATAATCAGAAATAATGCCGTCTACGCCCATGTTACGGAGATCAGCAATCTTATTGGGATCATTTACCGTCCAGGGGATCAGTTTGATGCCGGTATCCCTGCACTGTTTAACCAGTAAAGGAGTTACCAGCGTATAAGCCGGGCTGTATATAGAAGGCAGGAAACCCAGGTTTTGTAACTGAAGCGCAAATGCTTTGCTGTCGAAGTCCTCAATCAGGAGCGCTGTTGTAATGGTTGGATATTTTCCGTGAAGATATTGAAGCGTTCTGGGATCGAAGGATTGTATGATTACCCTGTCCTGTATTTTTTTATCCAGTACCACCTGCATAATCAGTTCCACAAATTCGGCGGGTGCGGGATGATAAATACCATCAGTAGCAGGATTGGATTTGGTTTCAATATTGTAGTAGGGTAAAGGTTTTTTATTTTGAAGGCAAAACTGTTCTACAGAGTCAATCATTTCAGCTAACAAGGGTTTGGGTACCGGTATTTTGTTTTGTTCCGGGAAACGGGGATGAGGCCGCATTCCCACATCAAATTTTTTTACCTCTGCATAAGTCATTTGGAAAATGTTCAACTGCTTTTCCTCCTTTTCTGTTACCGGGCTCCCATCCGGTTTAGTAGCTATTTCGTGGTTAAAAAAAGGTTCATGGCTAAGTACTACTTTTCTGTCCTTTGTTATCACTGCATCTGTTTCGAGGGTTGTAACACTCCATTCAATGGCAGTAATCATCGCAGGAATGGTATTTTCGGGCATCAATCCCCTGCAGCCCCTGTGGCCCTGTTTGTCAAAGTGTTTCACTTTTAATCCCTGGTTTTTACCGGCACTGAAACAACCTGCGAGTATAAGTACTGAAAATAAGGCTACCCATTGTTTCATGGCTTGAATAATTGGTCTTTACGCTTTCGCATTTCCAAAGCTATTGATTTAGCCTGGTAATCTCCTTCGGCCAGTTTACCAATAATATTTTCATAACTTTTCTGATCCCTGTTCTGGCTTAGCTTAAATACATGGTCAAGACTGTCAACCCTGATTTCAAAAGCAATAATGGCTTTTTGTAACTTTTTCACATACGCATCATCCAATAGGGGATAGAGAGACGGGGAGTCGGGGTTATGCTCAAAATAACTGGTTAGTTCGTCCAGCAGTGCAATGAGTGCATCATCGCCTAAAAATTGTAAAAAACCTTTCGCATGAACAGTCATGTAATTCCAGGTAGATGCCTGTTGCTTATTTTCATACCAACTGGCACTTACATAAGTATGCGGACCAGTGAAAACAGCCAATACCCGGGGATTTGCTGCAAAGGCTTTATGATGATCTGTGCCTTTCATAATATGTCCACGCAGAAAATAGGTCCCTTCCTTTTCCGTTAATAAAAGGGGAATCTGGGTAGCTACAGGTCGGTTGTCCCCGTCAGCACCAATCAACATGGCAAAGGGGTTTTCACGCATAAATGCAGGTACGCTACCTGAGTCCTTCTCTTTGTAATGGGGCATGTTATACATAACCCGAAGATAATAAATGTAAATGCCCGCCCGCGGGCTGCTTTGATGAACGGCCGGAAATGACTAAGGAATGAAATGATCCATACCGGCTACTCCGCTACTGAAACCATCTGGGTAACAGGCACATTGGCATTCCGCATGGCTATATTCCTTACAGCTGCTGAAACAAAGTTCCGGAAAGCCATCTGGCTTACTGCATCTCCACCTATCATGGCAGGTTGTCCATTATCGCCCCCTTCCCTGATGGATTGCACCAAAGGAATCTGACCCAGGAAAGATAAATCATACTCTTCTGCCAGTTTCATGCCCCCTTCTTTACCAAACAGGTAATATTTATTATCAGGCAATTCCGCTGGCGTAAAATAGGCCATATTTTCGACCAGTCCGATGATTGGTACATTGATCTGGGCTTGTCCGAACATGGCAATGGCCTTTTTTGCGTCAGCCAGGGCTACATTCTGGGGAGTAGTTACAATCACAACACCTGTAACCGGTACAGTCTGCATCAGTGTCAGGTGTATGTCCCCTGTGCCCGGTGGCATATCTATAATCAGGTAGTCCAGGTTACCCCATTCCACATCCGTGATAAACTGGCGGATAGCGCTGCTGGCCATGGGTCCCCGCCATACCACAGCATTTTTTTCATCCACCAGTAAGCCAATGCTGATGAGACTGATACCATATTTTTGCAAGGGAACAATCATCCCTTTTCCATTAACGTCTTTCATCATGGGCCTTTCACCCCTCACACCAAACATCATGGGAACACTTGGTCCATAAATATCCGCATCCATTAAACCAACACTGGCGCCTCCTTCTGCCAGCGCCAGGGCCAGATTGGCGGCTATGGTACTTTTGCCCACTCCCCCCTTTCCGCTGACTACTGCAATGATGTTTTTTACTCCGGCTAATACCTGCTGGTTATCTTTTCTGGTGGTGGTGGTATTGGCTGTGAAATTCACTTTCACCACTGCCTCCTTATTAACCAATATTTTTATGGCATTTTCACTGGCCGTGCGCATCATGTCTTTCATGGGACAGGCAGGAGTTGTCAGAATAATGGTAAAACTCACCTCATTCCCGTTGATGGAAATATCCTTGATCATATTCAGGGTAACAAGGTCTTTTCCCAAATCAGGTTCCTGCACATTACCCAACGCCTTCAATATAGCTTCTTCGGTCATCGCGAAAGTTTTTGTTAAAATAAGAATTCAGGCTGCAAAGTTAACCGATGGCAGCTTTACTTTGTTGTAAATGGGATATTTTGGACCGACTTTAAGAAGTGCGGGATTATATTTGCCAAAATACCTTGTATTCATCCCGGCATGAAGAGACCTTTATTATACGTTCTATTGCTTAGTTCCCTGTTTAGCCTGCAAAAAAGCCAGGCACAGGCCAATGCTTCGAAGGACTCAATTGTTCAACTGTACGGAGTGGTAATGACGGCAGATAGTCTTCAGGGAGTTCCCTCCTGTAGTGTTATTGTGGAAGGCAAAGGCAGGGGAACGATTACCAGCTATGATGGTGTATTCTCGATCGTCGTATTAAAAGGGGATAAAATCACTTTTTCAAGCGTAGGTTTCAAAAACCGGAGTATTCAGATACCCCATAACCTTACCGAAAACCAATATAGTGTGATACAGTTACTGGTAAGTGATACTGCTTATTTACCCGCAACCATCCTAAAACCCAGACCCACCAGGGAACAGTTCGAAAGGGATTTTGTAAACAATAATTACTCAGATGACCTTTACGAAATAGCCCGAAAAAATACTGACGAACAAAAAAGAAGGCTGTTGATTGCCACTTTGCCTGCTGATGGAAGGGAGGCAGTGAATTTTCAACTTCGCCAGCAGGCTGCTAAATCCTATTATGCAGGACAGTTACCACCCATGAATATCCTTAACCCGGCTGCCTGGGCAGATTTTATCCAGGCCTGGAAAAGAGGTGATTTTAAAAAGAAGAACTGATTTTACTGTTTAAACAGGAAAAAACCGGGCAATACCTGATCTTACCTTAGAAAAATACCCTGTTTCCTTTTACAGTTTTACATTTGCCTCAAATCTTATCAGGGTTACCTCAATTCATAGTTATGGAAATAAAAAATATATCAGTCATTGGCGCAGGTACCATGGGAAATGGAATTGCCCACGTTTTTGCCCAAAATGGCTTTGCCGTAACGCTGGTGGACATCAATGCCGGTCAACTGGAAAAAGCGGTTGCTACCATCACCAAAAACCTGGACAGGCAAATCAGCAAAGGCCGGTGACAGAAGCTCAAAAAAAAGAGGCCCTGGCCCATCTGCAAACACAGACAGACCTCACAAAAGGGGTAAGTGATGCTGACCTGGTAGTAGAGGCTGCCACTGAGCAAACAGCCTTAAAACTGAAAATTTTCGCGCAACTTTCTGCCTCTGTGCCCACCGGTGCTATCCTGGCGAGTAATACTTCTTCTATTTCCATTACTAAAATTGCTGCAGCTACCAAAAATCCGGAATCAGTAATTGGCATGCACTTTATGAATCCGGTACCTGTAATGAAACTGGTAGAAATTATTAATGGATATGCGACTGATCCCGCTGTTACAGAAGCCATCACCCAACTAAGCAGGAAAATAGGGAAAGTACCCTGTGTGGTAAACGACTATCCCGGATTTATTGCCAACCGGATACTGATGCCCATGATCAATGAAGCCATCTTCAGTTTGTATGAAGGAGTGGCAGAAATTGAAGCCATCGATACCGTTATGAAACTGGGAATGGCGCATCCGATGGGACCACTGCAACTGGCAGATTTTATTGGGCTGGACGTTTGTCTCAGTATCCTACAGGTTTTGCAGGATGGTTTTGGCAATCCTAAGTATGCGCCTTGTCCCTTATTGGTAAATATGGTAGCCGCAGGTAAACTGGGGGTAAAGTCGGGAGAAGGTTTTTACCAATACGAGCCGGGAAATAAAGATCTGAAAATTAGTCCGCGTTTCAAAAGGTAAACAAGGAAAGGGATTTCATAAGCAACCAGAAAATCGCACCCATGTTTTTTATTCTTTCTAAAGTACTTGTTTTTTTATTGTCTCCTTTTTACTGGATAATACTTTTATTCATTTGGATGAGACTCGCCAAATCCAAAAGCCTTAAGAAAAAGATCTTCATAGTAACCCTATGTATTTTCGTGTTTTTTAGTAACGCTTTTGTATACCGCACCATAGTGAGTTATTGGCAACCCGTAAAAGTAAATCTACAACCCAATCGTACCTATACAGCAGGTATATTATTGGGCGGAATGTCGGATTATAATAAAAAAGGTCAGGGCTTTTTTGGTGATAATGCAGACAGGTTTATCCAAACAGCCAACCTCTATCACCAGGGGATTATTCAAAAAATTATTGTCAGTGGTGGGACCGCAGCAATATTACAAAATGAGCCGGCAGAGGCCCTTTTTCTTAGAAAAGAATTTTTGGCCAATAATATACCGGATTCAAATATTATCGTGGAAAGCCGTTCCAGAAACACGTATGAAAATGCAGTTTATTCCAAAGTACTGCTGGATTCGATGCACACCCAACCTCCCTACATTTTAATTACTTCTTCCCTGCACATGAAAAGGTCTGTTGCGGTATTCAGCAAGAGTCGATTACCCATTATTCCTTTCCCTTGTGACTATAAGGTAATTGAGAAGGATTTTGATTGGGATGATTTCCTGATACCCAAAATTTTTGTCTTGTACAATTGGCCCTTTTTTATTAAAGAAGTGGTGGGTTTGTATGTATATAAACTTACCGGAAAAGCGTGATTCCTTATCCCTTTTTTGGGTTTACCGTTATGGTATGCAGTTCTTTTAGTTTGTACAATACCTCTTCCAGCCTGGCTTTGGGAATCCCTATTTCGAAAAGACAGAACAATTGTATTTCCTGTGTAACGATGCTGCATCCGGTTTGTTTAATCAACTGCATCACCTCATTCATAAGGGAATAATCGAATTGAAGTACATAAGTCGCTTCAATGGGTTTTTGTATAACAGGAACCATTTGCAGTGCCATAGCAGCAGCCGATTTGTAGGCATTGATTAAACCCGGCACGCCTAATAAGGTCCCGCCGAAATAACGAACTACGATGACCAAAACATGGGTGAGCTGTTTGCTGTCTATTTGTCCCAGTATCGGCCTTCCCGCTGTGCCTCCCGGCTCACCATCATCGCTTACCCTGAACTGTTCGCCTGAGGGTCCCAACCGGTAGGCATAACAATGGTGTACGGCTTTGGGATGTTCTTTTTTTATTTCCTGTAAAATTTGCTTGCTTTCCGCAATAGTCTGGATGGGATATACATAGCCAATAAACTTACTGCCACGGTCCTTGAATTCGGCCTGTGCCCTTTTCTCTACCGTTTGAAAAAAAGTCTGTTCACTCATATCCGGTCCCCAAATGCGATTAAATAAATAGCGGCAACAGATAACATTACCCCTAACCAGTTAATCCTCGACAATTTCTCCCGAAAAAGTAACCAGGCCATGACTGAACTGAACAACACAATTCCCATATTATTGACGGGGATGCTGGCACTGCTTTGCCAGGGACTATTTTTCAAAAATCGAACCAGGCACCAGATAGAGAAGTAATTGGGTATGCCAATTATGATACCCGCCAGCAGGTTTTTCCAGGCAAATTTTTGTCTGCCGGTTATGTATTGTATCAGCAGTAATACAGAACCGATGAGGGCTGCAGATAAGAACCCGGTAATGAGGTAAGCATTTTTATTTTCTTCTGTAACATACAATTTCTGTACATGGTTGATTAACGCATCCAGTAAACCGCTACCAATGAAAAGAATTACCGGGAGCAGGTACTTATATTTGGAAGAGCCTGCCCCTTGATCAGTTACTCCTTTTGCCGATGGATAACAGGTAAGTATCACAGCCAAAAGAGCCATTACCACACCCACCAGTTTCCAGCCCTGTACTGATTCCTGGTAAAGATAAACCGATAATACCACCGGAATAATCAAGGAAAGCTTATTCGCCACAGAAGCAACCGCCACACTTATTTTCTGAGCAGTAATCCCAATGACATTGAAGATGGACACAAATAAAATTCCCATGCCACATGCCCAGGGAAACCAGGGTTCTTTCATGGTATTAGCATTCACGGGGAAAACACCATTGACAACCGAACCGGTTATTACACAAGTAATGTAATTGAAAACAATAGCCTGAAAAAGACTTATTGTAAACCTTTCACAGACCTTGAAAGCAAGCGTCAGGTAACTGGTTAACACGATACTTCCAAGTAGATAAAACATGAAAAAACAGAAATTAATTAAGCAATGAATGAGTATAATAAGTGATCATGTCGGTTGCGATTTTTTGTGTGTTCACGGGTGTTTGATCAAACAATACAGGTGCTGCAATGCCAGCTGCAACCTGAAGAGACTGGTTAGTAATTACCCGGGCTTCATCCCATAAGCCAGCCACAATAAAAGATTGCAATAGTTTTGCACCTCCTTCGACCAGTATGCTTTGCAACTGCATTTTATAGCAGGCTTTTACTACCGCCTGTAAGAAGTCCTCATTTTTATCTATTTGGCAATAACGAACTCCGTTCTCTTCCCCTTCTTTCCAATAATTAAAAATGATGGTAGCTTGACTGTTGTCAAACAATGCAAGCGTTTGGGGCACCCGAAGGTTCCTGTCCAGCAATAGCCTTACGGGACTTTTACCACTCCAATGCCGGTTATCCAGTGATGGGTTGTCCCTTATCGCTGTATTGGTGCCAATACATATGGCCGATTCTTCCTGTCTCCACTGGTGTACCAGCCGGTTGGTGTAGGCATTTGAAATATATAACCTATCCTCCTGGTCACCGGAAATAAAGCCATTGGCAGATTGGGCCCATTTTAATACCACATAGGGGCGTTCCTTTGTATGGTAAGTAAAGAATCGTTTATTCAGGTTTTGGCATTCCGCTTCCAGTACACCTGTGGTAACCTCAACCCCTTCCTTTCTAAGAAGACTAATCCCCTGGCCATTCACAGCCAAATGGGGATCCCGGGAGCCAATAACTACCTTTTTGATTCCGTTCGCCAATACCAGGTTGGTACAAGGTGGCGTTTTCCCGAAATGAGAACAGGGTTCCAGTGATACATACAATGTCGCCAGTGCTATCAGCAACCTGTCATCATCGGACACACTGGCCAAACAGTTTACCTCCGCATGGGGTCCGCCATAGAAGTGGTGGTATCCCTCCCCAATAATTCGGTTCCCGTAAACCAAAACGGCCCCAACCATGGGATTGGGTGCCACAGCCCCCGCGCCCAAACGAGCCAGTTCCAGGCAACGATGCATGTATATTTCAGCAGCTTCGGTCATAAGAGAATTGGCAAAAATAGCCAAATGGTATTAACATTGCAGCATGACAACTGAATTGGCCCAAAAGCAACTCCAGGCAGAACTTACAAAAGTTTATGAAAACAGAGAAGCTGCTAATATAGCCGACTTAATAATGGCGTTTATTACGGGTAAGCAAAGAACTGTCAGGTTACTGGATAAACAGGTACCGCTTTCAGAAGCGGCACTGCGAAAATTAGAGTCTTTCACCAGCCAGCTTCTTCAAAACAGGCCTGTACAATATGTATTGGGCGAATGCTGGTTTGCGGGAGAACGATTGCTGGTAAATGAAAATGTACTTATTCCCCGACCAGAAACAGAAGAACTGGCAAATTGGGTTGTCACTGATTTACAACAAACAAATGCGAAAGGATTCAAGCTTATAGATATAGGTACCGGCAGTGGATGCATCCCTTTAGCTGTCCATAAAAGGATTCCCGGATTAACCATTACGGCAATTGACATTAGTGCGGCTGCATTGGATGTTGCCCAAAAAAATGCAACAGCATGGAATGCAGGTATCCAATTCAAAGAAATAGATTTTCTTCAGGAAGAAAACTGGAAAGCGCTTCCGGTATTTGATGTCATAACCAGTAATCCCCCCTATATCAGACAGTCTGAAGAAAAAGAAATGGCTGCTAATGTGCTAGCCTATGAGCCCGCCATTGCGCTCTTTGTGCCAGATGATGATGCCCTCTTATTTTACCGGAAAATTGCCCGATTCGGTCATTCACATCTTTCAGGAGATGGAAAAATTTATGTGGAAATCAATGAATCACTGGGCCCTGAGGTGCAGGCAATGTTCGAAAAAGAAGGCTATACGGCAGCGTTACAAAAAGATTTCTTTGGAAAAGACAGAATGCTCAAGGCAATACCCAAACCCTAACTCCAAACCCCAAACCCCTATCTATTACCATTATCCACCGCCATTACAGGAGTAGCACCTAATTTCTTAATCACCTGCATTACCCGTATCACCGTCCCCAAATGGGCGGTACTATCCCCATTGATGACAACAGAGGGTTTATCTGTTTCTTTTTCCAGATAGGTTTTCAGGTCTGTCTCTAACACACCTATGTCTATTTTTTTCTGTGCCAGATAAATGTTCTGGTCTTTGTCGACCGTAATAACTACGGTTTGTTTGGATTTCGTATCACTTTTGGCTTTGGGATTGGAAACTTTGATAACATTCGGATTGGCCAGGGTAGATACAATCAGAAAAAAGAGCAAAAGGATGAACAGGATATCGTTCAACGCTCCCGTATGCATTTCCGGATGTGCTTTTAGTCGTTTCCTAATGTTCATCTGTGGTGAGTTGTTTTGTGTTACTGATTACCTGGTTGGCTCCTGCAATACATCTATAAATTCTGAACTGGCAGCTTCCATTTTATTAGCAGTCTTGTCTATTTGTGTAGTAAGTGCATTGTGCCCAATATAGGCTAGCAAACCAATGATCAAACCTGTTCCCGATGTAATCATTTTAACATAAATACCACCGGCAATATCATTCAGGGTAAATTGTCCGGAACTGGAGATGCCGTAAAACAACTGAATCATCCCTACGATGGTTCCCAAAAAACCAAACATCGGAGCAATACCGGCAATCAGGGAAAGTATGGACAGGTTTTTCTCCATTTTATACATTTCGAGTTTGCCCACATTCTCCATGCTTTTTTCAATAGCGTCGATAGGCTTACCAATGCGTTGTAAACCCTTATCAATCATTCTTGCCACCGGATTAAGTGTATTTTTAGAAAGATTCCTGGCAGCAGATACATTTCCGGATATAATATTATCCTTGATGATATTCATAAAGTTAGGATCAATCCGGGAAGCCTTTCTAATGGCCAGTAATCGTTCAAAAAAAACAAAAATGGCTATTACCAGCAAAATGTACAAAGGGTACATGATCCATCCACCTTTTTCCAATAAAGACCATAAAGAGATCTTTTCAGGAACGGGAGGAAGGGCACTGGCTACTTTTTGAAGGGTATCAATCTGCAGGAGATCAAACATCTCAATTGAATTTAGGTTACACTAAAATTAGCTGCTTCTACAAAAGAACGGTGCCTGTGTGAATAAATAGCTTTGGAGGGCCAGATTTAAGAAAGCTTTTACACATCTTGTCCTAATCCCAATGGCCAGTGAATGACAATTGCGGAATGCATTGATTTTATTGTCTTGTTAAACCCACACAGGGCTGGACGGTCTATCAAATGCTATACTGTAAGCTAAAGAACCGCCAGACCTAAAAATCCGTTCAATTGGTTTGAGTAACTATACAATCTGGTAAATTTTACTATCAATACTGACTTATGGACTTATCCTCATTCTGGCAATACCCTGTTTCAGATGTAATGCAGTCCCTACAAACCCGGGAAAACGGTCTTACTTCAGCAGAAGCTGCCCGAAGGGTATTAGCCAATCGCGATAAGAAAAAAGCGCTCCCCCCCCTTTTACAGGACATTTGGTTATACCTGAACCAATTCAGAAGTCCACTTACCTTATTACTCGTAGCAGCTGTCATACTTTCTGCCCTGTTGGGTGAAACTTCTGATGTCTTTATCATTCTGTTTATTCTGCTGGCCACAGGTACTATGAGTTTTATCCAGGAAAGACATGCAGGTAAAGCAGTGGAAGCACTGAGATCCATTATCAAAACCCGTGTTAAAGTTATCAGGCAGGGAATGGAAGAGATGGTTTTTTCGGAAGCGGTTGCTCCCGGCGATTTACTTATATTTTCGGCAGGCGATATTATCCCGGCAGATTGTTTGTTGTTGGAGGAAAAGGACCTGCACATAAATGAAGCCACATTAACTGGGGAAACATTTCCAGCGGAAAAAGCATTGGGTACTGTTTCGGTGGAAACGGGAATTTCCAAAAGAACCAATACCCTGTTTGAAGGGACCAATGTTGTGAGTGGAAGTGGTAAAGCAGTGGCAGTACTCACAGGAAAAGCCACCGTATTCGGAAATATTGCCGCCAGTTTATCCAAGCCTCCCGAAGAAACCGCATTCGAAACGGGTATCAGAAAATTCGGCTTTTTGCTGATGCAAATCACCATTGTTCTCGCGGTGATCATATTGGTGGTTAATATTTATTTTGGCCGGCCCCTCATAGACTCCTTATTATTTGGCCTGGCGCTGGCTGTAGGTATGGCCCCGGAATTACTTCCCGCCATCATGACAATTGCTATGAGTGCCGGCGCTAAAAGAATGGCAGAAAAAAAAGTCATTGTAAAAAAGTTATCTTCTATACAAAACCTGGGAGAGGTTAACCTATTCTGTTCCGACAAAACGGGTACATTAACAGAAGGAGTGCTTACGGTATCTTCCATTATTGGTATCGAGGGAAAGGAAAATGATTTTTGCCGCAAACTTGCATTTTTAAATGCCAGTTTTGAAACCGGGTTCTCCAACCCCATGGATGATGCTTTGCGTTCCTTAACGGGTATGTCATTGGATGGATATACAAAAGAAGATGAAATTCCTTACGACTTTATTCGCAAACGATTAAGTGTTACGGTTAATAATGGTAAGGATAGTCAACTCATTACCAAGGGTGCAGTGGACAATATTCTGTCTATCTGCACCAAAGTATTGCTAACTGACGGAAACCTTGCGGGGATTGAAACGGTAAGAGAAAAAGTTGACCAGTTGTACAGGCAATACAGTAACCAGGGTTTTCGCACCGTTGGTATCTGTTACAAACCATTTCAAGCTCATTCCGCTCTTTCCAAAAAGGATGAAACGGAAATGATCCTGGCTGGTTTCGTGCTTCTTTACGACCCGCCCAAAGAAGGTGTTGTTGAAGTAATTAGCCAATTGAACAGGAATGGAGTGGAACTTAAAATGATTACCGGCGATAACAGACTGGTTGCTGCATACATTGCCGCTAAAATGGGAATGGTGAATTGCGAAGTAATTGCGGGGGATCAAATCCGTAAAATGAGTCCGGAAGCCCTGGTGCATGCGGTTCAAAATGCAAGTGTATTTGCAGAGATTGAACCCCAGCAAAAAGAGACCATTATCAAAGCCCTTCGCAAAGCAGGTCATACCGTGGCCTATATGGGAGATGGTATTAATGATGTAGCCGCTATCAACGCAGCTGATGTTGGTATATCCACCAACAATGCGGTGGATGTAGCCAAAGAAGCCGCCGATGTAGTGTTGCTTGAAAAAGACCTAGCTGTACTTAACGCCGGCATCCTGGAAGGGAGGAGAACTTTTTTAAATACGCTCAAATATATTTATACTAATACCAGTGCCACTTTCGGTAATATGTTCAGCATGGCAGGAGCCTCCTTAATATTACCCTTTCTGCCCATGCTGCCACAACAGATATTACTGACCAACTTTTTAACCGACTTCCCATACATGGCCGTTGCCGGTGACAATGTGGATGAGGAGGACCTGCGTTTCCCCCAAAAATGGAACCTGAAACAACTTAAAAATTTTATGATTGTTTTCGGATTACACAGTTCTGTATTTGATTACTTCACCTTCTTCGCCTTATACAAATTATTCAAAGCAGATGCAGCTATGTTTCATACCGGCTGGTTCATAGAATCTATCGGTACAGAATTACTGATTCTATTTGTGGTAAGAACCCATAAATCATTACTGAAGAGTAATCCGGGTAAGTTATTGATGGCATTGAGTTTTCTGGGACTGCTGATTACGGTGGGTTTGCCATTTACACCACTTGCCCGGGACCTGGGTTTTGTTGTCCCACCCTGGAAAATGATGGGCATCATTTCAGGAATACTTTTCTTCTATGTGCTATCGGCAGATATGATCAAAGTATTTTTTTTCAAAAAAACATCCATCTGAGTTGATAGTATTGAATATTGCTGAAAAGCAGTGGCAAAAAAATACGCAGATAATACTGAGGGCTGAAGGAAGTATATGTTGATCAGCCCTCAGTATCTATAAATTAGGCAACCCTAAATAATTATTTAGTTATGTCTAATTAAAATTTGGATGTCTCCTTCATTTTTACCATTGCCATTATTTGTCGCATGTTGTTCTCCATGCCTTCGGGGCTTCCATCCAGGAAGATGACATTGCCTTTCCCGATTTCGGCGAAGTTTTTAATGGCTTCTGTCCACATACTGAAGAGAATTACATTGGTATCCAGATTGGCCTGCTTCATCTGTTCTGCAGCCTGCGTCATACCCTTTGCCACTTCTTCACGGAACAATGCCACACCCTGGCCCCTTAAACGGGCAGCTTCTTTCTCAGCGTTGGCTGATATTTTAATGGCATTACCCTCCGCCTCGGCAGCTTTGGTTTTGGTAATCAGTAATGCCTGACCCTCATTTTCAGCCGCAGCTTTCAGGTTATTGCTGGCCACTACCCTGCTCATGCTTTCCATAATTACCTGATCGAAAGTGATGTCATTAATCTGCAAATCCTGCAAATGATACCCCCAGCTTTCCAGTGACTGGTCTATCTGTTCTTTAACAAACTCTACTATCTCCCGTCTTAACAATAGAATCTCCGCCTGCCGCTTGGTAGCCACAAATCCGCGAATGCTTCCTTCAACCGTTCTGATCAGTGCCTGCATTAGGTCTTTATCACTGATGAATTTGAAGGCGACATTTTTGATGGATTCCTCGTCCTGGTTGATGACAGAATACAGGAGCATACTCTTGAAGTAAACATTGGCCTGGTCGAGGGTTACTGCCTGGAACTCCAGTTCAACAGACCGATTCTGGATACTGACGGTTTTAAAAACCTGTTCTAAAACAGGAATTTTAAAATTTAACCCCGGACGTAATACACGCTTGTACTTACCAAACATGGTAATAACCGCAATAGTTCCCTGGTTAACAGTAACCAACCCACTGAATACAATAAAAACCAGCACCAGTACCCACCAAAAATCTAATAAAATGCTCATAAGATTTATTTTAAAATTTACATTTATACAACGAATTAGTCGCAAACTAAAGTACAATATTACAAGGTCAATCTGATTTTCTTTTATTCAGTACCCTTTGCTGGAAGGTCAGACATTTTACTGATGGCCTTATGAGTAGCTTGTCTTACCTCCTCAACAGCAAGGCCAATGGCTTTGTCAATGGCCATACCGGAACCACTTACCAGTAACGAATTCATTTTGGAAAGTGCTCCTTCATAGTATTTACCCCAAACTTCCAGTATATGCATTTCGGCTTTTCTGTTTTGTCCCTTTTGAATATTGTCATTTCCTATTGCAAATTCCCCATCAAGTCTTTTCAGCGCTACCCTTTTTAATTCATCAATGGAATACAAGACCATGGGCTCATTCATGGTGGTTAAAGCCATTGCGGAGACCAATCCTGACACACCCACATTTTTCATTTCTTCGGCAGAAACATTTTCCAGTCTGTCTCCATCCGTATGGTAATAGACATCAGTAAAATGCCACATGAGCAATCCGGGTATTTTGGCTTCCAGAAAAGGAGTATGGTCTGATCCGCCCTCAAAGGGATTTGTCTTTACCACCCAACCATTGGTCGCGGCCTGGTCAAGGCACCTGCTCAGGATAAAATCATTGAAATAATGAGGTACAATGGCGGATTCCGGTAAGGGCCTTCCGCCCCATTCGGTATGCTTTTCATCTCCCCTGGTCCAAACGGCTGAGGGATCAGGCATTTTTTCAATCAGGAAGGTACCTCCCGTTTTACGGGTATCTTCACCCACCATATCCAGGCTCATACCCCATAAAATACCTTTTGCCCTTGCAGTATCCTGCGTAACATATCGCCTGGTAGAAACAATTTCATCACCCCATAAAAAGCTGATGCTTCTTGCCGGGTGGTATTTTTTTTGTTGGATCAATTCGGCAGTCACCCTGGCCATTTCAGCCAGTGTACCCACACCAGTGGCATTGTCATTGGCACCGGGTTCCTGAACATGTGCAGAAAAAACAAATCTTTCATCCGGACGCTGGATGCCCCGTACATCTGCCACAAGGGTTAATTCTTCCGCGTAATATATCTTGGTTACTATACTCACCCGAAGCTTTACGGGTCCTTTTACCAAAGCTTCTTTCAATCGGTTTCTTGCCCGGGTAGATAAAAGAATGCCAAATCCCCTGTTAAGGCTGTCTGTTTGCTGGATACCGGAGAACTGAATAGAATTTGGATGTTTAAGCGGTTGTGTATAGGCAGGGAGCGCATATCCCAATGCCCCGAGAGCCCCTCTTTGCCTGGCAGCCCTGTATACCTGTCCTATTCCCTGTTCGCAAAGAGCAGTTTGTTTTGGCAATCTATTTTGTCAAGGGCTTCTCTAGAAATTCCGTCAGCATATACTACCTCCACTTCCATTCCTTCTGCTGGCGTACTGGCAGAATTGATGGCAATCATATTCCGGTTGGTGGCAATTAGCAATAAGGGTTCGGTCTCTCCCACTATTTCCACTTTGGCATCAATGGGTTCCCAGGTGGGCTTTTGCATGGGCCGCTTCTCTATACGGTAGGTTAGTCTTTGTTCCCTGCCCGCCATTGTTTCATTAACATAACCTGCTTTTTTCAGCATGGCTTCTACGTAGCGGATACTTTCATCAAACCCTTTATTACCCGCTATCCGCCACCTTTTTTCAACATAAGCAACCGTATTGTAAGCATTTTGTTCATTGAATGATTGGCGAACATCTGAAAAATATTGCCTGATGGCAGTATTGTCCTGTGAGAATGCCCACATCGGAATCGCCATCATGTAAAAAACAAGCGCGCAAAGTTTGAAAATGTGTTTCTTTTTGTACATAATTGTGCATTTGAATTGACGGATTAGCCGGAATAGTAGGGTGAATTATCGAAACAATTTAAATATTTATGCTCCACTTTCCGCCCAAACCTGCACCAGATTCACCAGTACTTCTACCGACTTTTGCATATCCTTCACACCAATCCATTCATGTTTGCTGTGAATGGCCTGCATTCCGGTAAAAATATTCGGGCAGGGCAAACCCATAAAACTTAACCTGCTGCCGTCTGTGCCGCCCCTGATGGGCTCTTTTGTGACCTTGAGACCCGACCTTCGATACGCTTCTTCGGCACAGGAGGAAACCTGCGGAAACCGGTCAAGTATTTCTTTCATATTACGGTACTGTTCAGCTACTGTAAAGTGCATGGTGGCAGGGGGATATTTTGCCACAACAGTGCCAGCCAGCTTCTGCAGCCTGTCTTCGAATAAAGCCAAATTGGCTGATTCAAAATCCCGGATGATCCATTCAATTACTGCGGTTTCTGCATTACCTTCTATGCGTACCGGATGAACAAAACCCTCTCTGTTGTCAGTAGCTTCCGGACACCAGCTTTCTTTTGGTAAAAGCGACAGGATTTCTCCGGCTATTTTCAGGGCATTCACCATTTTACCCCTGGCATAACCTGGATGCGCCATCACACCCTGCAGGGTAAGGGTAACACTATCGGCACTGAAGGTTTCATCTTCAAAACTTCCTGCTTCACCCCCATCAAGTGTATAGGCGAAATCAGCCCCTAATTTTTGTAAATCCAGCTCAGCCGTTCCTTCTCCAATTTCTTCGTCGGGTGTAAATAAAATTTTGATGTCGCCGTGTTTCGTTTCAGGGTGAGTGGTTAGGTAATTAACCATATCCATTATGATTGCTACACCCGACTTATCATCTCCTCCCAGTAAAGTTAAACCGCTGGCGGTGATGATGGAATGGCCAATGTGTTTTTTGAGATAGGGATAATCCTCAATCCTGATTACCTGTGCTGGATCATCAGGAAGCGTGATGGCTTCACCTGTATAATTTTCATGTAGGATAGGCTTGACATGAGTACCACTGCAATCGGGCGCCGTATCAATATGACTACAAAAGCAAATAACAGGAACCTTTCGGGAAGTATTGGAGGGAATGGTTGCATATACATACCCAAATTGGTCAGTATGGGCATCCTTAATACCCATGGAAAGCAATTCTTTGGTTAATACCTCTGCTAATTTTTTTTGTTTAGCAGTACTAGGATGCAATCCGCTCTGAGGATCGCTTTGGGTATCAATTTGTACATAATGCAAAAATTTTTCAACTACGGTAAATGGATAGTCCCCCTGCATTGTTTCGTTTTAACAGCCAAGTTAAGACAATGTTGTATCCCCTTCCTTTCAGAATACAGGAAACATGTTGTCAATCCCATTATTTAATGATGGCTATTGCAAATACAAAAACGATTAGCTATTTTGGATGTCTAATCAAAACCTCCCATATGAAGAAACCCTTAATTGGCGCCATTGTTGGCGGTCTGCTGATTTTTATCTGGCAAACTCTATCCTGGACAGTACTGGAACTTCACCGTCCGGCGCAGGATTACACAAGCAAACAGGATACTATCCTGAATGTGCTGAATGGCACACTGGAAGAAGGAGGCTATTATCTGCCCGGTGTACCCAAGGGTACTTCTATGGAAGACGCCATGAAAGCCTCTGAAACCATGGAGGGCAAACCCTGGGCAACCATTCAATACCATAAAAGCCTTTCCATGAATGCAAACCAGATGTATGTAAATATGGGGAGGGGGCTTATAGTAAATATCCTTATGGTATGGTTGCTGTGCTGGATCATTGGGAAATCTGGCCAATCCGGTTTTAGTACAGTACTTATTTCGTGCATTTTCACAGGACTGATTGTGTATATTAATGGTCCATATACTTCACATATCTGGTATCATTTGTTTGATATCCGCGCACATCTCTGGGATGCCCTGATTAGTTGGAGTGTTTGCGGACTTTGGCTGGGTTGGTGGCTGAACCGAAAAGGTTAGACGCACTATTTAATAAAAAAATGCCTGTTGACACAATCAACAGGCATTTTTACTATCAAACTACTATTAAGGCATAATAATCATAGACTTGCTGCCACTTATTTCAACCAGTTCCAGGTCGAAAGTAAGGTCTTCTCCTGCCAATGGATGATTGGCGTCAAGAATAACCACTTCCTCCTTAACCTCTACAATAACCACCGGGAAATTTTGTCCGGAACCGTTGCTCATATTGAGTTGCATTCCCGCTTCTGGAACCATATCCTCGGGGAACCGGTCTTTCGGAAACTCCATCACCATATCTTCCTGTTTGGGGCCATATGCCTCCGCATTGGGAATCAGTATGGTTTTTTTCTCACCAATAGCCATGCCTGTAACACCGGAATCAAATCCGGGTATAACCATACCGCCACCTACTTCAAACTCAAGTGGTTCGCGACCCTCAGAAGAGTCGAATGTAGTACCATCGGTTAACTTTCCATGATAATGTACTTTTACAGTATCACCTTTTTTTACTTGTTGCATATTTACATTTTGAAATTGAAAAATCAGGCACCCATGCTAAGGGCATCATTTTTGCCAGGCTTTCCCAACAGGATTGCAGGTAATTATGATGTAACACCCGGCACCAGCCGCAAAAGTACAATCCAAAATTAAAAACAGCCCGGTTTTTGGTTAACTTTCCCCCCTGAAAGTAAAAAACATGAAAAAAACAGGCCTGCTATTGCTATTGGCAGTACTCCAAATCAGCCTTTGGGCTCAAAACGGGGAAATTACACCCGCTGCATACAGAACCTCCGTCTATCTGCCTCTGTTGAAGGGCAAGAGGGTGGGTATTTTCGCCAATCATACGGCTACAGTTGGCAACAGGCATTTGGTGGATACCTTACAAAGTCTGGGCATCCAAATAACCAAAGCATTCGGTCCCGAACATGGTTTCAGGGGTGTGGCAGATGCGGGTGAAAAAGTGGACAATTATATTGATGCCGCTACGGGTATCCCGGTCATTTCATTGTACGGAAAAAAAAGAAGACCCTCTGCGGAAGACCTCGCAGATATTGATGTTTTATTGTTCGACATACAGGACGTTGGAACCCGGTTTTATACTTTTATTTCCTCGTTACAAGAGTTCATGGAGGCTGCTTTTGAAAACAGCAAGCCCTTGATATTGCTGGACAGACCCAATCCTAATGGTTTTTATGTAGATGGGCCGGTGTTGGATACCGCATTCAGAAGTTTTGTGGGCATGCAGCCCATACCCACAGTTTATGGAATGACGATAGCAGAATACGCATTTATGATCGCCGGAGAAAAATGGCTATCCCCGGTAGCCAATGAAAAATATGCGTATTACCAAAGAGCTGAAAATTCAAAAGATACCCTGTTTCATTTTCAGGTTATCAAATGCACTAATTATACCCATTCTTCCAAATATTCCTTACCTGTGAAACCTTCCCCCAACCTGCCTGATATGGCTTCGATTTATTGGTATGGAAGTAACTGCCTTTTTGAAGGAACAGCACTTAGTGAAGGAAGGGGTACTGATCACCCTTTTGCCATCATGGGCCATCCCAGCCTACCCAAAAACCTGTATGCATTTACACCCACCAGTCGCGATGGTGCCAAAGAGCCTAAGTTACAGGACCAATTGTGCTATGGCTGGAACCTGAATGGATCATCTGCTGAAGTACGTAAACAGGTAGACAATAAAGTACAAATCAAATATCTTTTGGAAGCATACCGGCTTTTTCCGGATAAGGAGCATTTTTTCCTGCTTCCCAAAAACGGAAATCCGGTAAACAGCTTTTTCAATAAACTGGCAGGCAACAATATACTTATGGAACAGATCAAAGCCGGCCAATCAGAAGCTACCATACGGGCAAGTTGGCAACCCGGACTGGATGCCTTTAAGCAAATCCGGAAAAAATACCTGCTGTATCCTGATTTCGAATAATGAAAGCATTGCTGGTACCGGATTCTCTTTTGAAACATTAATCTTTTACAGATTATACTTTTGTTCAATGACCCTCAAAGACCTAAGGATTATTTTTATGGGGACACCCGATTTTGCAGTTGCTTCCCTGGATGCACTGGTAAAAGCGGGCTGTAACATAGTAGGCGTTATCACTGCACCTGATAAGCCTGCAGGTAGGGGAATGAAGATAACAGAAAGTGCCGTAAAAAAATATGCTATTGAGCATTCATTACCGGTACTACAGCCTGAAAAATTAAAGAACCCTGTATTCCTGGAACAATTAAAGCAGCTTGGCGCAGACCTCCAGGTAGTAGTGGCATTTCGAATGTTGCCCGAACTTGTATGGAATATGCCTCCCATGGGAACAGTTAACCTGCACGGATCCCTCTTACCCCAATACAGAGGAGCAGCGCCCATTCACTGGGCAGTTATGAATGGAGAGAAAGAAACAGGTGTAACCACTTTTCTTTTACAACATGCAATAGACACGGGTGATTTGTTACTGCAAAAAAATTTTCCGATAGGAAAGGATGAAACTACCGGAGAAGTCCATGACCGAATGAAAATAATTGGTGCAGAACTATTGGTTAAAACGGTAAGCGGTCTTGCCGACGGTTCACTGAAAAAAATACCGCAAACTACCCTTCTGGAAAATACGCCGGGATTATTAATGCATGCGCCAAAAATATTTACGGAAACCTGTAAGATCAACTGGAACCAGCCTGTGGCCAATTTGCACAACTTCATTCGGGGACTTTCCCCTTTTCCCGGGGCATTAACGGTATTGGAGGATAAAGTACTGAAGGTGTACAAGGATACCCAGGAGGTTATGGCACACACCGAAAAGCCAGGAACAGTTGTTACAGATGGCAGTACTTTCCTGAAATTTGCTGCTACAGATGGTTACATCCACATTTTGGAACTGCAACTTGAGGGTAAAAAAAGAATGCAGGTAAGTGAATTTCTGAAAGGTTACCGGGGGAAATGACCGTTTAAATGGAAATCCCTGATTTCAGCTCCTCCAGGGTAGCAACACCTTCTTTACGCCAAACTTCCTTGCCATTTTTATAGATGATGAAAACCGGAAGTGCACTTACTTTTTGTGCTTTCATGACTTCGATATCATTACCGCCATCTACTTTCAGCATTTGGTATTTACCGGGTAATTCTTTTTGGAGTTTATGTAAAATGGGTTCCATGGTTTTACAGGGAGGACACCATTCTGCTCCAAAATCTACTAAAATTACATTTCCGGAATTTATTTTACTGGCATATTGTTCCGGCGTCATTTGAGGTTTATCAGAAACGGATTCAAGGGGTTCTCCTGCGGACTTCCAGGAAAGCAATCCGCCTTTCAGGTTTTGTACATCTGTAAACCCTATATCCAACAGCCATTTAGCAGCCGCGGCACTACGAACACCTGAAGCACAATACACCAGAACCGGTTTGCTTTTATCAAGGAATTGTACCCTTTGCGCAAACTGTTCTTTGTTTAACCAGTCGGCTTGCAAGGCATTTTTCAGGTGCCCGGTTTGAAATTCACCCGCAGTTCGAACATCCAGCAATTGTACCTTTTGTGTAGTCAGTTTTTCCGCAAATGCTTTTACAGACAGTTCCCCATGCTGGGCATCTGCCGGATGACAGGAAAACAAGACGGTGAAGTATAATAAACCTAGTATATTTTTCATGGATAGCTGTTTATTCAAAATAAGTGATGGTAACCGTTACTCTTTGATCTGTTATACCCAGGACTGAAGCTGCGGAATTACTCATACGCAGTAATAATCCTTCCCCACCTTTGGTTTCCTGCAATGGTCCCAATACTTTGGCACAAATACTTTTATTGCCTGGGCCGGTAACCCTTACCAGGGTTTCTGGGGCTATGTCATTTACCAGTACATAGTATTTATGGTCTGTCCAGCCACTGATGGTTTTAAAAGTGGCTACATCCCCTGACCTGAACTGCATGGCTTTGCCTTTTCCCTCCTGGCTATACAATAGTGCAAAAAAACCTTCATCATTATCCCGGGGAATATAGGAAGTAACGGGTGGATTGCCGGTTGTTCGCTCTGCCGTCTTTTCATTAATAAGAACCGGGGTTACTGAAACAGCCGGAACCGTTTCTTTTTTAACTGGCAAGCCACTGGAAGGCTCTGGCTTTGCAGGCGTATATTCGGTTGCATTTACATCCTTCACAGGTTTGTCATCCGGTTCCGTTTTTTTGGACGGTACTATCTTAGCATTTACCATGTATCCTACTACCAGGTTCTGACCATTTTTGACGATATCTGTGCGCAAGCCATTCCATTCCCTTAATCTGGCTATGGGTATTTTATACGCTTTACTTATTTTGTAAAGATTGTCCCCTTTTTTAATAATATGGTACAAGGGTGCATTGTTATCGGACCCTTTTATCCTGAGTATGTTGTATTCCGTCAGTGGAATTTTCAATTTTTCACCAATGCCTAAGGTGGCATTGGCTTTTCTGGCGTTAAATGAGGCAATACGGGCCACAGATTGTCCATAGGCATTACTGATGGATTGTAAAGTTTCTCCCCCGGTAATACTGTGTGAAACATAAAGGTTAGGGACCTTGCCCATAATGACCAGTTTTTCCTGGGCAGACAGGCTATAACTAAGTATACAAAACAGTATCCAACAATATTTTTTCATGCTAACTGGTTAAATAGCTACAAATTTACACATTTACTATCCTCCATTCAGAAGGATAGTAGTTATTGATACGGTTGGGCAAAACTTTTACCCAACCCAGTGTTAATCCACCATATTGAACAAGTACCCATCCATTTTGGGCTTCCAGTACCAATTCCTTCCTTCGAAGGAATTGGAGAGCCTGTTCTTTGGTCACTTCAACCGAAGGCAATCCATCAAGTAAGAAGGGGCCTACCGCCAATTCGTGGGAAGGTATCAAATCCTTTCCTTTTACGGTACCTATTCCCACTCCTGCTTTTTTAATGTACAGGCAGCCAGCCAGTATTTGCAATTCATTTGCCCACTTAGCTGGAATCACCCGAATGGCTTCGGCCTGTTTGAAAAAGTAACCGGTATCGGGCAAAGCAATAAAATCAGCTACTAATGCTAACTCTTTTTTGGAGGGTTGTACCAGGGTTTGTTTTTTTTGACGGACCGTTGAGGTACTGCCCATTTTTTGGAAGGCTGCCAGAAAAAAACCTTCTCCTTTTATTTTATCCGGGTAAAATCGATAACCAAAAGCTTGCTTACCAGGCGATCTGGTCTCTATAATTTGCCAGTCGGGATGCAAGGGTATGGACAGGGATTGCATATCCATTTCTTCCATCAGCCAGTCAGCAATAGATTCATCTTCTTCGGGTGAATAAGAGCAGGTGGAATACACCAATATCCCCTCTTCTGTAAGAGCAGGTAATACGTCCGCGAGAATCCTTTGCTGGCGCTGGCTGCACAATTGCACTGCATCCGTACTCCATTCCCTGATTGCCTCCGGATCCTTCCTGAAAAGGCCACTGCCACTGCAGGGGGCATCAATCACCATCAAATCGAAATACCCGGGAACTGCCTGAAAATGGGCTGGATCGTTGTTTGTGACGATGACATTATCTGCTCCCCATTTGGTAACATTTTCAACCAAAACAGCTGCCCTTGATTTAATTACTTCATTACCAACCACCAGGCCATCTGCAAAGAATGAAGAAAGCAGGGTAGTTTTTCCACCAGGTGCTGCACATAGATCCAATACTTTTCGGGAACCACCTTCTCCCACTATTTTTGCCAGTGCGTGCCATAGGAACATGCTACTGGCTTCCTGAACATAATAAGCACCTGCATGAAACGATGGATCGAGGGTGAAAGATGGCCGGGTGGAAAGATAATACCCCTTCGGACACCAGGGTATTTCACTAAGTTGCCACTGCTCATCCGTTGTACCTTTCTTAAGTGGATTGAATCTGACAGAACAAACCTGTTCCCCCGAAGTGTGCACATTGCTAAATGACTGCCTGTCGAATCCTTTTATCCCTTCCAGTGAATCGAGTAGTTGGCGAGGCAGTTGCATGGGGCAAAGATACTTAGTTGCCTGCGCAGGAGTCTGTTTTATAGGGGGAAATATCGCCTAATCGCTGTTATACGGGTGAAATATAATTAACAGGTAATGATCGGGCATCCCATAAATACCCATACAGTTTGGGAAGTAAACTTGTGCCAAAGGTTTCAGAATCGTATAGTAAAATGCTGTTTTTGCAGGTTTTCTTTCCTGAAAAAAACCAATCCCATAAAAAAAAGGTCAATGGAAAGCGTAACATTTTCATCCATCTTTATTTCTGTCCAGGCTTTTTCCATTTCGCTGCTCCAATGTATATCATCAAAAATCAGCACGGTATCCTCATGAATATAGGGAAGGATTTCATGGTAATACCTGAGTGTGGGTGCATATTGGTGGTTACCATCCAGGAATACAAGGTCTGGTTTTTCCATAGAAGGTAATTGCCGGGATAAGGTTTCATCGAAATTGCCTTTTACCAACTCGATATTGTGCAATTGAAGCTTTTCGAAATTACGTAGTGCCTGTTCTGCTACTTCATTAGATCCTTCCATGGTGATTACCTTTGCAGAGGGCCGGCCCGAAGCCAGATAGGCAGTGGTAACCCCCAGTGAGGTTCCCAGTTCCAAAATGGTTTTCGGATCAAAATAATCAACTATCCGGAACAACAGTTGTCCAAATTTTTTTGGTTTTAACGAAGATGCTGCAATCTCATTGATTTTCTGAAGGTGGCTCCTCCTGATTCTGGAACTGGCATCAAAGTCTTCTATCGTCAGTTGTTTGTTATCCAAAAGCAATAACTGTCTCAGGTTTTCAATGGGGGTATATGCATAAAAATGCCTGTCATCATTCAACACCCGTGTAATAAAAGCATATACAAAAGGGGAATGTATACCATGTCCCCTACCATTGGAAGCGGTTACATAATACTTCAGAAACCTGATACCTAATTGAAAAGGACTATACATCACACAAGACCGGATTGATAGGGCAATTTATTGAGCAGCCACCCGAGTGCATATACAAAACATACAAGGCAAAGATAACCGGGTATTTTAAACAGCAGACCAAAACTGTTCCAGGTTGATAGCGGAAAGGTCCAGTATAAAAGAATCAGCATAATACCAGTGAACAGCAAAGACCTTCTCACTATTGGGAAAAGACTTAGAAAAGGTAACACAATCAGTAATCCCACACGAATCATGAAACCATCAATTACTGCCATACTTTGCTTAATATCAATACCTAATAATACGGAAAGCTGGTAGGCGCTGTATAACTGCCACATAAGAAAAAATGCATTGCCTATCAGCAGAAAATTAGAAACCGCCATAAGGTTAACGGCTATAGGCTGAAAACGGGGAATCCGCATCCAGATTAACAAAATGAAAACCGGCAAGGAAACCATATATGCCACTTTAATAAACTCCATATTTGTCCGGTATTATTTTGAAAACTTTTCCCATAGCTGGAAATGAAAGTTATAAGCATGTTTCTCATCCGCATGGAAAGAAACTTCTGATACCTTATTCCATTGTTTTGGGTCCATTTCAGGGAAATAGGTATCTCCATCCAGCACGGTATCTACCCTTGTCAAGTAAATTTTATTTGCAAGGGGCATAGCCATCCGGTATATTTCACCACCTCCAATAACAAAAGCCTCTTTATAATCAGCTTTTGCAGCAAGGCTTATTGCTTCCTCAAGGGTATGGGTAATTGTGATGCCTTCAGGGTGCCAGTCTCTATTTCGGGTAACCACAATATTCCATCTTCCCTGCAGGGGTTTCCCCAAAGATTCGAATGTTTTCCTGCCCATTATCACCGGCATTGCCCAGGTTGTATTTTTAAAAAAACGCATATCGGCGGGTAAACGCCATAATAATTTGTTATGCTTGCCAATACAATTATTGGTGGAAGCGGCCACTACCAATGATATTATCATGTTGCCAATGCTTTATAGGGTTCAAAAAAATCAGACAGCAACTGGCGCTTTTATAGGAGGATGGTGCTGGTAATTCTCCAGTTGGAAGTCTTCAAACCTGAAACTTAAAATATCCTTTACCTCCGGATTAATTTTCATCGTGGGCAGGGCGTAAGGATTACGGCTTAGTTGCAGCAACGCCTGTTCCCTGTGGTTATTATACAAATGCACATCTCCGAAACTATGTACAAAGTCTCCATACTGTAACCCGCATACCTGTGCTACCATCATGGTAAGCAGGGCATAGGATGCAATGTTAAACGGGACTCCTAAAAAAACGTCTGCACTGCGCTGGTATAACTGGCAACTTAACTTTCCGTCTGCCACATAAAATTGAAAAAGTGCATGGCAGGGCATTAGTGCCATTTTAGGTAATTCAGCCACATTCCAGGCACTGACTATTAGTCGCCTGCTGTCCGGATTCTTTTTAATCTGACT
Organism: uncultured Bacteroidota bacterium; assembly: GCA_963750825.1. Lineage (GTDB taxonomy): Bacteria > Bacteroidota > Bacteroidia > Chitinophagales > Chitinophagaceae > Sediminibacterium. The sequence continues at coordinate 35,826 of CAVVSL010000051.1, forward strand.
GATTACATCGCTTATCTGGTCAACCACCACCCCATCGGCACCCTGCCAGCTCCGCCATTGTTGGCCATATACAGGACCCAGCTCACCTTTTTCATCCGCCCATTCATCCCAAATACTTACTTTATTATCGTTCAGGTATTTGATATTGGTATCACCCTGTAAAAACCAGAGTAACTCATATACTATGCTTTTCAGGTGGAGTTTCTTGGTGGTTACCATCGGGAAACCATCCTGCAGGTTAAAACGCATCTGGTAACCGAAACAACTGGTGGTGCCAGTACCGGTTCTGTCGTCCTTAGCAGTCCCGCTATCAATAATATGCCTGAGGAGCTCGTGATATTGTTGCATGGCTGCAAAATACACTTCAATTTGCGATGATGGAAAAATTACACCTGGTTTGGGGAGAAGCTGTGCATTGAAGCGTATTTTCTGCGCTTTAATTCTTTTTTGATTAGGGCAAGTTCCCTTCCAGTCTGGCCACTAACACTGCTGTTCTCCTGTGCCCTCCTCATCAGGTAGGGTATTACATCCCTGATGGGTCCGAAGGGAAGGTATTTACTAACATTAAAGCCTTCTTTGGACAGGTTAAAAGTAATATTATCACTCATCCCGTATAACTGTGAAAAGTGTATGTGGCCATGATTATGGGGCAGCCCTTTTTCATCTAATAACCGTGCAGCCAGTAAGTTACTTTCTTCATTATGAGAGGCAATAATGACAGAAATTTCATTTATATGTTCGATACAATAAGCAACGGCTGCATTATAATCGCTGTCTGTGCCTGCTTTATCAGGCTGGATAGGGCTATCATATTCCAGGTTCTCTGCCCTTTCCCTTTCTTTCTCCATATAGGCTCCTCTAACCAATTTTATGCCGAGAAGGAATCCATGCTGACGTGAAATCTGGTGGGATAGTTTTAAAAAGTGTAACCTATCATGCCTGTACAATTGGATGGTATTAAAAACAATCACTTCTTCTTTGTTGAAAATTTCCATCATTTCCATGGTAAGCCTGTCCACGGGATCCTGAATCCAGCTTTCCTCTGCATCAATCAGTACTCCAATATTTTTCTCTACGGCTATTTCACAAATGGTATACATTCTTTCCCTAACCCTGTCCCATTCGTTGGACTCTGCTTCGTGGTCATGGATGCCACTGCGCAACCTGGGTGCCTCATCAAGTGTTTGTAACAATCCGAATCGGGCAAGGCCGGTTACTTTGATACTGATAAAAGGAATATTGCTTTGTGTGGATGCGTAATTGATTACTTTAATGAATTCTTCAGTAGCCTGATCAAAACTTTCTTCACCCTGTTTTCCTTCTACACCATAATCCAGAATTACCTGTACGTTATAGTTGCCGAGTAATTCACCAACTTTAGCAGTTTCCTCAAGGGTTTCTCCTCCTACAAATTGTTTGAAAATGGTTTTGCGTATAATCCCATGAACCGGCAATCCCGTTTTCATTATGAATGGCGTAAGACGGGTGCCAAGTTGCACAAGCCAATTGTACCCCATGGTACTGAACAGGAATTTAGCGGACTTCAATTCCTTTTCAGACTTATAAGCAAAGGCATTTTCTGTATTATCAAAAGAAATATTCATGCTAACATGTGTTCGTAATGCGAATATCGGTACATGATCGGTAAGTAAAAAAAGGTTTTCGCTTAAAAGCCATATATTTTATAAACGGATATACCAGACCATAGTTCGGCAAAAATGCCCAAAATCAAAAAAATGACAGATTAGGGTATTGTTTTGTAGTAGGAAAGCCTCGGTATTGTCTGATAATTCCTGAAATTCGCGTATGCACATAACCCATACAGAAATTTACAAGTATACTATACCGATGGTTCCCTTTACCATTGCAACCGGTACTATGTCTTTTGCCCAAAATTTATTCATTCGTATCCATACAAGCGAAGGAATTACCGGTGTAGGTGAGTGTTCCGCATTTCCCATGATAGTAGGGGAAACCCAGGCAACCTGCTTCGAAATGGCCAAAGAATTTGCCAGGCTATGGAAAAACAGGTCTGCAGCCAACCTAACGGAAAGATTAGCAGAACTGGACCTATTTACTGCGGGCAACTATACGGCTAAGAGTGCTTTTGACCTTGCACTGTATGATATTGCTGCTAAAAGCGCAGGAATGCCACTTTACGAGTTCCTGGGAGGCAAAAAGAAACCAATAGAGAGCGACCTTACCATTGGAATAGCCAGTGCGGAGCAAATGGCCGAAACCGCTATAGCCTTCAAAGAAAAAGGAGTCAACATCATAAAAATAAAACTGGGTAAAAACCCTGCAGCGGATATTGAGAGAATCCGGCAGATAAGGCTGGCCATTGGAGGGAATATCTCTCTACGAATTGACGCCAACCAGGGCTGGAGCTATGAAGAGGCATTAACCGCACTTATGGCAATGGGGCAATATGATATTGCTTTCTGTGAGCAACCCATGAGGAGATGGGATGATGAAAAACTCCCTGAACTATGCCACCTTTCACCCATACCGATAATGGCCGATGAAAGCGTTTTTACCCACTATGATGCTGAGCGGATTATCCGTAATAAAGCCTGTGCCTCTATTAATATCAAATTTGCCAAAAGTGGCGGAATCCATGAAGGGATTTTAATCAACCAGGTGGCTGAGCAAAATAATATTCCCTGTATGATGGGTGGTATGCTGGAAAGCCGGCTTGCTTTGACGGCAAAAGTCCATTTTGCTATGTCAAAAGATAATATCCGTTATTATGATTTGGACACCTGTTTATTGGGCCATAAAGCAGATCCGGTTATAGGTGGTGTTCGTTTTTCAGGAATGCACCTTGAAGTCACAGATGCACCGGGTATTGGTGCTGATGTTGATCCGGCCTACCTCAAAAACCTGGAAATGGTTACTATTTAATTAGGTAAATGCCCGGATCATTACAGTTATTTTAATCAACTTGCGGGGCGCCCTCCTGCCTGTATCTTTGCCAAAATGAATAATATGGAAGTTAAAAAAGCAAATGACAGTTTCGTTGTTATGAATGAACTTGTCCTTCCCAATGACACCAATACTTTTGGCAACCTTATGGGTGGGCGGCTAATGTATTGGATGGATATTGCTGCGGGAATTGCTGCAGGCAGACATTGCAATACGCCCAGCATGACAGCTTCTGTAGACAACCTGAGTTTCAAAAACCCCATTAAACTGGGGAATGTAGTGCATATTGAAGCCAGGGTTTGCCGCGCGTTTAACACTTCCATGGAAATACATATCAAGGTATGGGGCGAAGACCTGCTTCACCAGTATAAATATGAAAGTAACGAGGCCTTTTTTACTTTTGTGGCACTCGATCCAAACGGAAAACCCAGAAAAGTTCCCGAACTGATTCCAGAAACAGATGAGGAAAAACGACTATTTGACGGGGCATTGAGAAGAAGACAGATAAGATTGATTCTGGCAGGAAAAATGAAACCGGATGACGCCAATGAACTAAAGGCCCTATTTTTTAAAGAATAATCCCTATTTATCAAGTTTGTGCATGATATGGTGCTTACTTTTCATCATAAACTTCTTGCTTTGCTCAATGGCATCCATAACCTGTTCCAAAATGGCTTCAACCGGCTGGGTATAGTCAATAACCATGGGTTCTTTAAACCTGATGGACAATTGTGACCCTTTTTTTTTGAAAACCAGACCAGTCTTATTAAATGCCCGCCAAAATCCGTTAATGACCACCGGTACTACAATGGGTTGGTTATTCCTGATAATATGCGCTGTTCCTTTTCTACCTGGTGCAAAAGGTTTGGTGGTTCCCTGGGGGAATGTGATAACCCAACTTTTATCCAGGGCCTCATCAATTTTACGGGTATCGGACTCATCACGCTGTCGTTCAATTTCTTTTCCTTCGGCACGCCAGGTCCTTTTTATGGTAAGGGCACCGCCTAATTTAAACAACCTGCTTATCCAGCTTCCGTTCATGGTTTCTTCTGCAGCTACAAAATAAACATTGGTGAAAGGGTTTAACAGGTAATAAGGCAATCCTAACTGGTTATTTTTCCGCCATTTAACTGCACAGAAAATATGAATGAAAACAATCACATCTGCGAAATAGGTTTGGTGGTTACTTACAAATAATACATTTCTTTTGGGTAGCAGGCGTAAATTTTCCGTGCCTTCTATCTTCATTTTATTAAACAAAACCAGTCCGGGATAGGTAAATACACCTACGATACCATAGATGATAGAACGAAATACTTTTATATACCTGAATCGTTCCAATAGGTGCATAACAGTTGTTTTGACAAGCGAAATAAGTACCCAGCAGATCGGGAAAACCTGTTGAACTTTAAAAATAAGTCATTTATAATACCCAAAGTATCATCCAGTGCAAATACTTTTGCAGCTAAACACCGGTTATGCAATTGAATACGGTCATTTTTGATATAGATGGTTTATTAATTGATAGCGAGCCTCTTTGGAATGAAGCTGCTGCTGAGGTTTTCAAACAATACGGGGTAAATCTGACGCATGAGCAGTACAAAACAACAACAGGCCTCAGAACAAAAGAGTTTGTTCAGTTCTGGTTTACTTTTTTCAATATAGGACACCAGGAATATACCCGTGCAGAAAAAAACATAACTGATTTGGTGCTTGAGAAGATTGCAGAAAAAGGAAAAATAATGCCGGGTGTCCGTTACATATTTGATTTTTTCCGGAATAAAGATTTTAAAATTGGCCTGGCCACCTCTTCCCCACCGGAATTGATTGATTTGGTAGTATCTCTAACCGGAATCGGTGGATATTTACATGCCACTTCTTCAGCAGAAAAATTACCTCATGGAAAACCTCATCCCCAGGTATACCTGAATTGTGCCGAGCAACTTAAAAGCTTACCTGTTGAGTGTTTGTGTTTTGAGGATTCGTTCAACGGATTGATAGCAGCCAAAGCAGCCAGAATGAAATGCGTACTGGTACCCCATGCATCCCAGTCAAAGGATGAAAGATGGGGAGCTGCAGACCTCAAACTAAGTTCCCTTCAGAATTTTGGAGAATTGCATTTTAATATAATGAACAATGCATAGTATAGATTAATTGATTAATATTTGTCTGCCATTGGCTAAAACAAAGCCCTGCTGAAAAATCAGCAGGGCTTTGTTTATTAATTTATGTCAGAAGGAATAATTAATTCCTGCTTTTCAGATTTGGATGAGGAGCAGGTACAGTATTGGGACCGCTTTCCATGGTACCCTGTAAATCTACTGTGTTGGAATCTCCGTCATTAGCATAGATGAATAATAAACGGCTTTCAGAAATACCCTGCTTTTCAACCAGGTATTTGATAACTGCATTAACTCTTTCCCAACTAAGTTGCTGGGCAGCTTTGCTGGAAGCACCGTATCCAATAACCTTAACCTTACAGTTAGGATAAGCTTTGATGGACGCTGCTGCACTAGCCAGTACATTCTCGGCTGCTTTTGAAAGTTTTGCATTGCCCTTGAACTGAACACTTGGTAAATTACCAATGGTACACTCAGGAGCTGCGGTTACTTTCATATTGGCTACCATATCCCTGATTTCCTTGCAACAAGCAGGCTCTGGGCATGTACCCACACCATCATTGTTTACAGGGAAGCATTTCAGTGAAGTAAGGATTTCTTTATCCCTGAAATCCGGTACACCATCACCATCGGTATCTTTTGAAACACCATGGCTGTCAACCGGAGCACCTTTAGGGGTATTGGGTTCGAGGTCAAACTGGTCTGTAACACCATCACCATCTGCATCAGGCAGAACAACCTTGGGCAACTTCATGTGCTTGGGTGAGTTCAACTCATTGTACACATAGTTGTTGGGGTTAAGCCACCACAAAGGTTGTACCCTTTTGGCTTTATTGCCAATATTGATGTTTAATCTGGCAGTAGTCAAACTGTAATAATCACTGCTGTTACCGACTGAGTACCCATCAAGGTAATCATATCCACCTTTTGAAAGAAAGGTGAACTTTTGCTCTAACCCAATATTTACCGCATTGCTTAATTTAAAGGAAGCTCCCAAGCCTACATTATATGCATGGAATATACCCCAATCTCCACTAGTGCCTATGAGACCTACATTACTATATGGGAACCTGGAAGAACCAGGTGTATAACGGCGACTGCCGGTACCATCTGCGTCTTTGAAGCTAACATTGGCACCCACTAAGCTATATCCGGCCAATAAGTAAAGGTCGGCTTTAGGATTTCCCCTGTAATGACTTATTGAATTCAAAGAAGCGATTAAATCCATACCCAACATATGAGTTTGATTTTTGTAACCTCTAGACCCAATAGGAACAGCTGCAGGTGGATTCCCCGATAATAATGAGGAAGTCGCTAGCCCTGTATAACTGGCTCTCAATGAAAAAACATGGCTGAGGGCTTTCCGCAAGGAGAGAGAACCACCAAAACCGATTTTTCCACTAACATCGCCAAAAATGTAAGCTGCACCTAAACCTATACCAAATTCCCATTGACTACGGGGTTTTGCCGGGTAAGGGTACTGGTTGTTTAGAAATTCATTGTGCTGGGGCAGATTTTTAACTGCAATTTTGGAAGTGTCCTTCCAATCCCAACCCCAATCTGTTTGAGCCGATCCGACCGTCTGTATCAGAGCGATCAGCGCTGCTGCTAAAATGTACTTTTTGCTTGCCATAAGTGATATTTGATTATTATACTGATTTAGAATACGTAGGATTTTATGATTTTCTGAACCTATTCATAAAGTATGCCAAAAATATGAATATTAGGGGAATTATACAATTTTTTACTATGTAACTTTTAAAATTATTTCCTACGTCAACTCCCCAGTATTGACCGCAGTAAGTGAATTAACGCTGCTTCTCATCAAGTTATTGCATTTATCAATACTATATTGCAGCATATTTCATACATGAAGCTAGCTAAACAGGTTATATCAGAGGAACTTATCAGGTTCGAAGTTTACTTTAAGGAGGCTGTAAAAAGCAGGGTAGCCCTACTTGACCGGATCATGCAATACATTGTAAAACGGAAAGGAAAGCAAATGCGGCCCATGTTTGTACTCCTTTGTGCCAAATTGGGGGGAGAAGTAAATGAAAGTACCTACAGGGCTGCCTCTTTGGTCGAACTGGTACATACGGCTACCCTTGTTCATGACGATGTAGTCGACGATTCCATGGAAAGACGGGGATTTTTCTCGGTAAATGCCCTTTGGAAAAACAAAGTTGCCATTTTGGTGGGTGATTACCTGCTCTCAAAAGGATTGCTCTTATCGCTTACCAATAAAGACCACATGGTGCTGGAAATATTAACGGAAGCCTTTAAATTAATGAGTGAGGGTGAGTTACTGCAGTTTGAAAAATCCAGAAAACTCAACCTGGATGAAGCTGTATATTATGAAATTATTAAGGGGAAAACAGCTTCCCTACTGGCATCAGCCTGCGCTGCAGGAGCCTCCACCACATTTGATGATCCCCAACAGGTTGAAAGACTGAAACTTTTTGGTGAAAAGGCAGGTATGGCTTTTCAAATAAAAGATGATTTGTTTGACTACGGATTAGACAAAATTGGAAAACCTACGGGTAATGATATAAAGGAAAAGAAACTTACGCTGCCCCTTATCTATACATTGAATAACTGTTCCCCAACCCTCAAAAGGAAACTTGTCTATATAGTTAAAAATGAAAACACCCAAAAAGACAAGATTCTGTGGGTAACCGAAACAGTTGCTAATACAGGGGGTATTGCTTATGCGAATGAAAAAATGAATGCCTTCAGGGATGAGGCACTATCGATCCTTTATACCTTTCCTGACTCTCCTGTCAGGCAAGGTCTTGAAGAACTCGTCAGGTTCACTACCGATAGAAAATATTAATGCAAAAAAGATGGAAAATATTACCTGACAGAGAATCCCCAACCAGGGAACTCAACAAGGTCCTATCCATAAACCCTATTCTTTGCCGGATCCTCGTTCAACGCGACATTGACAATTTTGACAAAGCAAAAGATTTTTTTCGGCCCCAGTTAAATCACCTGCATGATCCCTGGATAATGAAGGATATGGACAAAGCTGCGGACCGCATTACCCTTGCATTTGAGAAAAAGGAAAAAATACTGGTATTCGGGGATTATGATGTAGACGGCACCACAGCGGTAGCCAGCGTTTTCCAATTCATTCATGCAGTTTACCCCTTATCCGATTTTTATATCCCACACCGGTACAGGGAAGGATATGGCATATCACAACTGGGTATTGACTTTGCACTTGAAAATGGTTTTTCCCTCATCATTTCACTGGACTGTGGCATTAAATCAGTTGACCTGGTAACTTATGCAAAAGGTTTGGGCATCGATTTTATTGTATGCGATCACCATTTGCCTGATGAAATACTTCCTCCCGCTGTGGCTATCCTGAATCCCAAACAAAAAGATTGTCCATATCCCTACAAAGAACTCTGCGGTTGCGGTGTTGGCTTTAAACTGATGATGGCACTTGCTGATAGACTGGGTCTCCCGGAAGAATCCTACCTGCAGTACCTCGACCTACTGGCAACCGCCATTGCTGCTGATATCGTTCCCATTACCGGGGAAAACCGCGTAATGGCCTATTATGGTTTGCAAAAAGTAAATGACAATCCATGTCCCGGTATTAAAGCCCTGATGCAACTGGCCAATGTGCAAAAACACATGCACATTACAAATCTCGTTTTCATAATAGCCCCAAGGGTGAATGCTGCCGGCAGAATGGATGATGCCAGAAAAGCTGTTCAACTATTTATTGAAAAAGATTATGAGAAAGCCCTGCAGTTCGCAGAAATGCTGCACAATGACAATACAGACCGAAAAGAAGCGGATAGTTCTATTACAGAGGAGGCACTGGCTATTATTGAACAGGACCCATATGACACCGTTAAAAAATCCACAGTGGTTTGCCGTGAACACTGGCACAAAGGGGTAGTAGGAATTGTTGCCAGCAGGTTAATTGAAACTTATTACCGGCCAACGGTTGTCCTGACTCGCAGCGGTGATTACCTCGCCGGAAGTGCCAGAAGTGTGGCAGGATTTAATTTATATGAAGCCATTCATGCCTGCCGGGAACATTTACTGGGATATGGCGGACATTTCGCAGCAGCGGGAATGACCCTTTTACCGGAAAAACTATCCGACTTTACGGCAGCCTTTGAACAGGAAGTGAGCAGGCTGATTACGCCTGATCAGTTAATCCCTGAGATCATTATTGATGCACCCATCCAATTTTCGGATATTCATCAATCTTTTTACAACATCCTTACCCAGATGGAACCCTTTGGCCCTGAAAATATGCGGCCGGTTTTCATTGCCAGCCAGGTAACAGAAACAGGGTTTTCTAAGGTTGTAAAGGAACAGCATATCCGGTTTGTACTCAAACAAAATGGTATAACCCTGACCGGCATTGGTTTTAATATGGCAGAAAAATTCTCCCTACTTACACCCGGCAACCCCATAGATATCGTTTTTACGGTTGATGAAAATGAATGGAATAACACAAAAACCCTTCAGTTAAAAATGATTGATTTTGCATTGACGAAAGATATTTTGCAGCCTGCTAATACCTAATGTATTGTCCAATTAAAAATAGTAAATAATCCATCTAGCTAAAAAATTAGCCATATAAATAATGAAAGTGAACCTTTAGTTCTCTATATATCCATTGATAATTCTTTTGATACCTGTTTTTATCAGAGCCTCATTAAAATTAATCAGCAGACCCAATTTTATTCCAGACAGACGCAGATAGGTAATCACCTGTTTATAATGGACTGGTGCTATGGTTTCAATGGATTTCAACTCTACTAACACTTTATTTTCTACAAGTAAATCAGCCCTGAAACCCATTTCCATTTTCAAATTATTCCAGAAAACCGGTATTGGATACTGCCGGACAACCTGTAAATGATATTTATTGATTAGCTCATATTCCATGATTGTTTCATAAACAGACTCAAACAAACCAGGACCCAACTGGGAGTGAATATCATAGGCAATGGAAACTACTATCCCTGTAATTTCATTCTCACGCATAATAATAAATATTTGACCTCTAAGGTAGTTCCTCTAGAAGGTCAACAAGCAGGTATAAATACTGAATATACAAGAGGTAAATAACTGTGCCTTTGTGTCTCCGTGTGAAAAAAATAATCTCACAGAGGCACAGGGGCACAGTTTGGAGTAGATCGATAGGCAATTAAAGCTTCTATCCCTGTAATTTCAATCTTGCGCATGGATAAGATAATTTGTCCTCCAAGGTAGTTCACTTAGAAAGCCACCAACCATGTATAATTGCTGAATACAAAAAGGGGTGAAATACTGTACCTCTGTGCCACCGTGCGAAAAAAAAATCTCACAGAGGCTCAGGGGCGCAGTTTGGAGTAGATCAATAGGCAATTAAAGCTTCTATCCCTGTAATTTCAATCTTGCGCATGGATAAGATAATTTGTCTTCCAAGGTAGTTCACTTAGAAAGCCACCAACCATGTATAATTGCTGAATACAAAAAGGGGTGAAATACTGTGCCTCTGTGCCCCGTGTGAAAAAAAATCTCACAGAGGCACAGGGGCGCAGTTTGGAGTAGATCAATAGGCAATTGAAGCTTCTATCCCTGTAATTTCATTCTTGCGCATGGATAAGATTATTTGTCCGCCAAGGTAGTTCACTTAGAAAGCCACCAACCATGTATAATTGCTGAATACAAAAAGGGGTGAAATACTGTGCCTCCGTGTGAAAAAAAATCTCACAGAGGCACAGGGGCGCAGTTTGGAGTAGATCAATAGGCAATTGAAGCTTCTATCCCTGTAATTTCATTCTTGCGCATGGATAAGATTATTTGTCCGCCAAGGTAGTTCACTTAGAAAGCCACCAACCATGTATAATTGCTGAATACAAAAAGGGGTGAAATACTGTGCCTCTGTGCCTCCGTGTGAAAAAAATAATCTCACAGAGGCGCAGGAGCGCAGTTTGGAGTAGATCAATAGGCAATTGAAGCTTCTATCCCTGTAATTTCATTCTTGCGCATGGATAAGATTATTTGTCCTCCAAGGTAGTTCACTTAGAAAGCCACCAACCATGTATAATTGCTGAATACAAAAGGGTGGGGAAATACTGTGCCTCTGTGCCTCCGTGTGAAAAAAAAATCTCACAGAGGCACAGGGGCGCAGTTTAAGGGTGTATGATAACAATATCGCCACCAACCGCAAATCCAGTGCAGGTTAATACCCTCCCTTTATTTATATCTTCTTCTAATAAAACATCATTTTTAAACATCCAAACTTTACCCGATAAACAGGTAGCAGCGCAAGTACCACATTGCCCGGATTCACAACTATAGCGAATGGGTATCAGTAATCTTTTTGCTGTTTGCAAAATTGTTTCCGGATACTGCGTATCAAAGCTGAATTTCTTGTCCTCAAATAAAAGATGAACATTATGTATTTCCTGGTCGGGCGGCAATACTTTTTGTAACGGGGGGTGGATATCAAATATTTCTTTCCGGATATTCGCAGCCGGAACCCCCTGGTTCCTGAGAACAATTGTGATCATTCGCATGTATTCAAAGGGACCGCATAAATAAAATAGTGTCTCCGTATTGCTGGTAGCCTGATACTGGAATAATAGTTTTTCTAACAACACTATCCCTAATCGCTTGTTCCTGATCCGGTCAGCATCACTAAACAGAAATTCTATTTGAAACCTGTCGGAATATTGATGCTGCATTGATTTCAAAGCATGAAAAAAAATGGTCTGCCGTTCAGAGGGATTGCTATAAATCAAAACGATTTTCACTTTTGGAAACTGATGTAAAGCAGTTTTGATCAATGAAAATATTGGTGCAATCCCGCTACCCGCAGCAAAGAAAAAAAGCAGTGAAGGTATCAACTTCTCCCGAGGCAGGGTAAAAAAACCGGAAGGCCCAATGGTTTTCAGTATATCGCCCGGTTGGGCATACTCGAATAATTGACGGGAGAATTCTCCATTGGGAATTCTTTTTACGGTAATCATGAATGGCTCCCCTAATTCAGTGGATGAGGATACAGAATAATTTCTCCTCATTTCTTTTCCCATTCGGTTTTGAAATAGAAAAGTCAGGAACTGTCCGGCCATACAAAATACCGACTCCGCTGTAACCCGCTCCAGTACAAATGATTTTGTATCTAGAGTCTCCTGAATCACCTCTTGTATCCGAAGAGAAAAAAAGTGAGTCCTTTCTTCATTCATCTGCTGAAGTTACAGATTGATTTATTTTTCAATACAGAAAATATCAACGTATAAAAGTATCCCCTTATATTCCAATAAGAAATTCGTTATTTATATAAAGTGGATACAAAAAAAGCTGCTTATCGTTAGATAAACAGCTTTCGTATATTTTAGGCGGTATGAATTATCCGGCAGTAACCTGTTCCCTGGTTTCTCCCTGCATCAGTTCAACCGAACGGTTAATAAAACTGGTAAGTTCATTACCCTTCAGTAAACCCTGTGAAAGCAAGGCAAGATCAGCCAGGTTTCTCACCAGTTTTTTTTGCATGTCAGTATTTGTTTCTTTCAATAAAGACTGGAATACGGGGTGATTACCATTTACCGTGAGTGTTACCTCATCCGGCATTTGGGCATAAAAGGCTGTCATGCCCCCTCCTGCTGAACCCATATCCTTCATCCTTCTCATAAATTCAGGGCGGGTAGCCACTACGGGAGCCGTACCGGGACTTAGTCCTTTAATTTCAGTGGTGACGTGCAATTCTGGTATCTGAATGGTAAATAATTCTTTCAGGCTGGCTTCTTCTTCCTTATTCAATACACTTTCCCCGGCCTCCTGTTTATCGATGAGGTTATCAACGATATCTGCATCCACCCTTACAAAAGTTACATTATCCCATTTCATTTCCATGGTATTGATAAAGGCAGCATCCACGAGGGTTTCCATTTTTACTACTTTGAACCCTTTGGCTGTGCAAGCTTGAACATAGGCATCCTGCTGAACCGGATTCGTAGTATACAATATAACCTGTTTGCCTTCCTTATTTTTCTGAAGGGTTTCGGTAGCCAGTTTGTATTCTTCCAGGGTATGAAACTTTCCTTCGGTATCTTCCATCACCAGAAACTTATTGGCCTTTTCAAGAAATTTGTCATCGGTCATCATACCGTACTTGACAAACAAACCGAGACTCTCCCACTTTTCTTCTAGAGAACTCCTTTCATTCCTGAATATCTCATCCAGTTTATCAGCCACTTTCTTAGTGATATGCGCATTGATTTTTTTCACATTGGGATCTCCCTGAAGGTAGCTTCGGCTAACATTCAAAGGGATATCCGGACTATCAATCACACCCTGTAAAAGCATCAGGAATTCGGGTACAATGTCTTTTACCTCATCAGTTACAAATACCTGGTTGCAATACAATTGTATTTTGTCTTTCTGGATTTCATAACTCTGTTTGATCTTTGGAAAATAGAGGACACCGGTAAGGTTAAATGGATAATCCACATTCAAATGGATCCAGAAAAGCGGGGTTTCATTAAATGGGTATAACTCCTTATAAAACTTTTCATAGTCTTCCTTATTTAAATCTGAGGGCTTCTTTATCCAGATAGGATCGGTGTTATTGATAGATTTTTCTGCGACCTCATCTTCCCCTTCTTTCTTCTCTTCTTTTTTCTCAGTTTCCTCCTGGAAATAAATGGGAATAGGGAGAAATTTACAAAACCGGTCTAAAATGCCTTTAATCCTGCCTGCTTCCAGAAATTCATTACTCTCTTCATTTATGTGCAGTACAATTTTTGTCCCGCGGGTACTGTAGTCCACATCATACAGTTCAAATTCCGGGCTGCCATCACAACTCCAGTAAACACCGCTTCCTTCCTTATGACTCTTGGTAAAAATTTCAACCTTATCACTAACCATGAAGGAACTGTAAAAACCGAGTCCGAAATGACCAATGATATTGGCATCCTTGTATTTTTCCATGAACTCTTCGGCGCCACTAAAGGCAACCTGGTTAATGTATTTGTCTACTTCTTCGCCAGTCATACCTACCCCGCGGTCAATAATGGAGAGCGTTTTTTCTTTTGCATCCAGAACAACATCTATCCTCAGATCACCCAATTCCCCTTTGGCTTCTCCAATGGAAGAAAGGGTTTTTAATTTCTGGGAAGCATCAACTGCGTTACTTACGAGTTCGCGAAGGAAGATTTCATGGTCACTGTACAGGAACTTCTTAATAATCGGAAAAATATTTTCGGTCTGTACCCGAATCTGGCCTTTTTGCATAATCAATTATTTGTTTAGTGGCCTAGCCACAAAGAAAGTACCAAAGCCCCTATTGCTGACAGGATGTCAAACCCGGCATGAAAATCAAATCATCCCTGCCTAATTTTGACAGATAATTCCCCAAAAATCTTTAGTTACCTTCAATTCTGACATCATCTATCTGGAAAGTAGTGGTTCGCTTATCAAATACCCCTCCCGAGTCAGCACCCTCATACTTAAAAGCGATATATACTGTTCCTTTAAAGCTGGCAAGGCTGGTTTTACCCGAAAACACCCAGTCTTTGGCCTGGGAGGCAACATTTCCTTTGGCAATTACCGGTTTCAATGAGGTCCACTTGGCCTTCCACGGAGCATTTCCTCCATCATAATTGGTCGAAATCAATACCTGTAGCACTGCACCATTATCGAAACCATCCCTGGTACTAAAGCTGAGTACCTGATTAACAGTGCCAGTCAGGTTTATTGGGGGGAGTATCAGCCAGGAAACCAGGCCTGGCTGATTGGTTCCATAGCCACTGATTTCGGCATACTGATTGTTTTCTGATTTTCTTCCAAAAAAAAGTTGCCCCCCACTTTCTGACATATTTTTCCATCCGGTTAATACCAGTTCTTTGTTGGGCTCAGCCAAATTGAAATTTTCATTAAATAACAATTTACTTCCCTGGGCTGTGCAGCGGAGCCCACTGAAATGCAAATCTGCTGTATCCCTTATTACCAATTGCTTTTCTGTTCTGAATACAGTATATACTGCAGTTAGGGTGCCATTGCCCCTTGGAGTAGGCAGTTTGGCAAAACGAGCAAATCCGCTTGTTCGGAGGTAAATACTTCCCCCTCCGCAGGCTTTCAATACCCTGTTTTCCGTTTGTTTATTTACGGCATCTGCAAATGTTTTACCCGTATCTGACACTGAAAACTCTAAGCTCGAAATGCTGAGCAGACAGCTTTGTAAAGAATCATCCAGTTGGGCAAGGGTAACAGTGCGGGGGTTTACTGGCAAAGTTTGTCCGCTTTTCACCAAATATCTATCGAACAAGGGCTGGGGTAATGCCAACAATTCCTGATAGTTGGGGTCAGACCTATCCACTCCGGCGCCTAACTGCACCATTTTTGCATAGTCACCTAACCAGAGCCCTTTTAATTTTATAAACAATTCCGTACCCACAGGAAAAAGGTTGTACAACCCAAAACCATCGAGCCTGAGGGTGATGCCACCTGTACTGTCTTGTAGAACTATAGATTTGTAAAAGTTATCCTGTCTGTCGTCAGCAATGACGATTCCCCCAATAATAAAATCCTCAGGTATTTTTTCAAAATTCCCGGTAAAATGCATAGACCTGAGATCCCTGATGGATAAATTGGGTTTTAGTAAGGGCCCGGCATATTCCGGGGGTTCATCAAATTTTTTATTGCATCCGCAGATGCACAGTAGTATATTAACTGATAGGAGTATGAATAATGCAAAATTGTATGTAGGCTTCATTTTTAATTTGTTTTATAATCGTAATCCCAGACTTATAGAAAAATTCAGCCCCATAGCGTAGAAATATTTAGGCGGGAACTTATCAATATTCTTATTATCGGTATCAAACCGTAGTTGCTCGTAGCCGCCTGAAATGATTTGTTGGTTATTGAGCAGGTTATTGATGCTGGCTGTGAATAAAATGGATTTACTGCTTTTATTGTTAAGCAGTTTTACGGGTAAGGAGGATCCTATCAGAAGATCGATGACAAACTGTTCGGGCAAACGGGTTTGGCGAATAATCCGGTCCCATTGTTCAGATCCCGTTATGACTCCCGTTAAAGCGGAATAAGTTCTCCTGAGGGGATTGAAGGCCAGCCAGTTTTCGCGGAAATAACTACCGGATAAATTCCCATACCATGAACCATTCTGGTAACCAAGCCCTACATTATACGCTTCCTGTGGCGTACCGGGTATTCTGAAATTATGGGTGTATACCAATTCTCTATCGGCAACAAACCCATCATTGTCAGCAATGATTGTAGCCAGTTGTCTACCCTTGTAATAATACCTTCCTAAAGCAGCTGATAAAGAAAGTGCGTAGCCCGAGCCCAATTGCCATTCAACTCCGCATTCAGTTCCATAATGGACTTTTCCGATTCCGGACAAAGCATAATTCATGAAACTATGGTAATCATCATGGTAAAAAGTGATCACATTCATTCCGTGGGCAAAAGCGGTATAATATCCGGTTAGCCTGAAACGGAAAGAAGGAGCATTAACTATATAACCTCCTTCCAAAGACTGGATACTTTCACTCAGGCTATTTTCCTGAAAACTGTCCCTACTCCTTGGGGAAATAAAAACATCTTCAAAATAAGGCGCCTGTGTCAGGAAGGCTGCATTGACGTAAATATATTTCCTGCCGCTAATTTTATAAGTAATACCAGCTTTGAAAAAATAATCATTGAAACCGAGTATGTCTGATTTACCATAGGAATTACCCGGGAATAACCCATTTACCACATACCCGTTCCGGTAATAGTCAATATGCGAAAGACCCAGTGCAGCAAACATATCCAACCGATGTTGTTGGCTGTAGATTTGTGCCCAGGAACGGTATGCATGGCTAGTGATACCAAAGTCATATCCGAACTTATCGTTTTTGGAAAGAATTCTATTGGGCCGGTAAAGGTCATTTTGGATCACCAAAGGATCATTGGGAAAATCCCTTTCGGCAAACTGGTTCCAGTCTACATAATATTCCCCGCCTAACAAATCAGCTATTCTCTTAAAAAAACGACTATGCTGCACTTGTAATGACAAACCGCAGTTAAAGGTTATTCCATCCATCAGTTGTGAATGGTAGTTTGTGCTGAAGTCCCATCGCCTGACTGAAGCCACCCTTTCTTCCTGGATATAATGCGACCTGATACCGGTAACCGAATTTCCGGAGATACCATTGGCATCCATAACGGTTTCACGGCTATTACGATTAATCTGGTATAGCCTGTCCCAGTTAATTTGCAGTTGGCTATTATCCTGCAGGATACTTTCGTTGATGGCATTTCGTATTACTGAGTCTTGTTGCCAGGATGGTAGATACCGGTAATAATCAGGTCTGGGATCAGCAGCTTTATACCAGTCAAGCCCGGAACTGCTTTTTTCACCGGTGAAAAATCCCAGGGAACTGGTCCAGTAAGTATGGTTATCTATCTGCTGTTCGTGGGTAAGTATACACAGGGGTTGGAAGGACCTTCCGATATTTGCATTTCTTTTTTTACCCGCCTGGTAGCCCCAATAAGCATTGTACAAATGGGTTCCTGATAGCTGCAAGGACTCTTCCAGAACAGGTGACTGTTTTTCATTGGTAACGGAAGCGGCAAATACACTCATTGACAAAAGGTGTCCCCGCGCTAATTGCTTGTCCAAAGCGATAAAAAAACTTCCACTTTGGTATCCTGTTCCCGGTTTGCTTCCTTCCCCGGCGTAACGGTAACTGAGGTTGATAGACCATGCCCAGCCTTTGGGTGAAAAATTTTTTGCCTGAGAAAACATCCAGCGATGGGTAAAGCTCCTGTTGGAAAAAGTATATACGAATTTGGTTTGTTCCCTTTGACGGGATGCCCGGGTATCCATAAACTGGGCATTCCCAATGTTGCCAATACTAAACTCATTTGCCCTGAGTGTTAAGGATAACTGGGATTTTCGGGTGGCTTCATTCAATCCACTCCAGATGCCCCACTGGATGTTTCCATCATCAAGGCTGTTCATGGATATCCCATTTATCAGTACTGTATTTTTCCCTGCATCATATCCCCGGTTTTTAAAACGCGCTACGCCAAAATGAAAACTGGCAGCTGTAGTAAACACATCCCTGTTGGCTGTTAACAATGATGGAAAAAAAGATCCTTCCGATTCGCTTTTGATGGCTGCTTCGGAGGAAAGCGTCGGCAACTCAAATTCCCATTCCTGTGCAATGGCTGATAATTGTGCACTGTCACGCTTCTGGGTCTCGAGGCGTTTTCTACTGTTTGGTGACTGCCCCCCAGCCTGCAGGGAAAGGAATAGCCAGCAGAACAGCTCAAGGTATTTAAGCATATTATTTAGATTTTAGCCAAACGTAAAAGGGGAGAAACTTCAGGTGGGATACAACGTAAAAATAAAAATCCTTGTGTAAAAAATAAAGTCTTTCCGAAAGTTTGCGGATAATACGCTATAGACAATTAGGTTATCACGGTAGGTTTAGTAACCTGTACTTAACTATTGCTTTGTCAGCAAATAAATTAAAAAATATATTGGCAAATGAAAGAATTACTGCTTTTCATGGTTGTCTCAATTGTGTTATTTTCCGGAGGAAGATGGCAAAAGCAAAAGGTATGCGTTATTGCTTTTTATAACCTTGAAAACTTATACGACACGATCGATAATCCCATAATAAATGATGATGACTTTACACCCGGGGGAAGTAAGCGTTACACATCAGGCATATACCTCGATAAATTAAAAAAACTGGCCACAGTGATAAGCATGATTGGGAATGAAATAACCACTGACGGACCCGCATTGCTGGGAGTAGCTGAAATTGAAAATGATACCGTATTACATGACCTTACCCAGCAAGCACAGATTTTCCATCGTCAATACCGGTTTATTCATTTTGACTCAAGGGATGCAAGGGGAATAGATGTGGCGCTTTTATACCGCCCTGATTATTTTATTCCTGAAAAAGCAGAAAAAATGTATGTGGAATTGCCAGAACATAGCAAAGAAGCACATTTTACCCGCGACATTTTATGTGTAACAGGCAATCTGCTGGGAGAACGGGTGCACATTCTGGTCAACCACTGGCCCAGCCGAAGAGGTGGGGAGGAAAGGAGTACTCCAGCCCGGGTTGCAGCGGCAAGGGTCTGTAAAAAAAAGATAGCCGAAATATTATCGATTGAGCCCCAGGGAAAAATATTGGTGATGGGGGACCTGAATGACGATCCTACGAGTGTCAGTGTGAAAAATGTGTTGGGGGCCAAAGAGCGGTTGACTGAAACCAAACCCGGAGAGTTGTATAACCCTTGGGCTGCAATGTATAAAAAAGGTATGGGCACCCTTGCCAACAGGGATAGCTGGGGACTTTTTGACCAGATTCTTGTCTCCCAGGGCTGGTTAAGCAGCCAGCAGAAAGGCTTGTATTATCATAAATCCTTGATTTTTAACCCAAATTTTCTAAAAGAAGACCGGGGCAGTTATGCAGGTTATCCTATGAGAACCTGGGATGGGAATAGCTACCGTGGGGGGTATAGTGATCATTTTCCCACCTATATCATATTATTAAAATTCATTAATTAAAAGCCAGAAGCAGGGACAAACCATCCAGATTAGGTGAAAACAGGTTTTCTATTAAAAATAGTCTTAAATGATTACCTGACTTTGCCTGTCATTCCTTACCTTTGCAGCCCCAAATCTGTTTTGGCAGATTCTCACGCCTGGCGTGAAGTCCAATGGGATAAACCAAATTTAAAACCTAAAAATTCAGTTAATGAATCATTACGAATTGATGGTGATTTTTACTCCGGTATTGTCTGAGGAAGATTACAAAGCTTCTCAGAAAAAATATGCCGATCTGATAGCAGAACTGGGTGGTGCAGAAGTGCACAGTAATTCCTGGGGATTAAAATCACTTGCTTACCCTATCCAGAAAAAAACTACTGGTATTTATTGGGTGTACGAGTTTACCGGTCCTTCTGACCTGAACGAAAAATTAAAAATCCAGATGTTGCGCGATGAGCAAATCATGCGTCACATGATCACAAGGCTCGATAAATACGCCGTCGAGTACAACCACGTGAAAAGGAATGGCGGATTTGCAATGCAGGATAAAATCGAAGCTTAATCATGGCAAAGAATGAAATCAAATACCTGACAGCCATTAAGCAGGAGAAACCCAAGAAGAAATTCTGCCGTTTCAAAAAGTATGGCATTAAATACGTTGATTATAAGGATATCGACTTCCTGAAGAAGTTCATCAATGAGCAGGGGAAATTATTACCCCGCCGTTTAAGCGGAAACTCACTGAAGTACCAGCGTAAGGTTCAGGATGCGGTAAAGAAGGCCCGTCAGATGGCTTTGTTACCTTATGTAACCGATCTGTTGAAATAGACAATTATTAGTAACCATCCCTAACTTGTTCGCCGAAACAACAGTGTAAGCGTACGAAGACAGTCAAAATCGCCAAGGCGGATTGGGCTCTTGGGACTAAACAAAAAAACATGCAAGTCATTTTAATTCAAGACGTAGATAACCTGGGTGGCCGTAATGAACTGGTAACCGTTAAAAACGGTTATGCGAGAAATTACCTCATTCCCGGCAAGTTTGCCGTAGAAGCCAATGCTTCTAACCTGAAACAACAGGAAGAGCGCTTAAAAGTAAAAGGTAAGAAAGAAGCAGCTATGCTTGCAGAGCTGAACAAAGTTATCGAGATTCTGAAAGCTTCCCCTGTAACCATTGGTGCTAAAACCGGTACCAGCGGTAAAATCTTTGGTAGTGTAACTTCTTTACAAATTACCCGTGCCATCCGTGACCAGAAAGGTTATGAAATAGATCGTAAACGCATTGCGATTGTAGAAGAAGTGAAAGAGTTGGGTACCCACAAAGCCACCATCGACTTTGGCAACGGAAATTCAATAGAGATTGATTTTGAGGTAGTTGCAGAATAATTACCCATTAATACACTTACAAAAAGCCTGTTTTTCGAAACGGGCTTTTTTTTGTCCTGGCGCCGGAAATACCTGGTTTAGAAAAAAAAACCGGAATTGTATAAAAAACATATCTTCGGGTATCCAATGACAGTTCTTCCAGGTCTCAGAAGGTTTTTTACGTAAAT
Organism: uncultured Bacteroidota bacterium; assembly: GCA_963750825.1. Taxonomy (GTDB): domain Bacteria; phylum Bacteroidota; class Bacteroidia; order Chitinophagales; family Chitinophagaceae; genus Sediminibacterium. The sequence continues at coordinate 56,962 of CAVVSL010000051.1, forward strand.
GCTTCAGGGTTTTTTGGTTACTGTTAACTCATTGGTTTTTGATCATTTAATTTTTTTTAGAACATGAACATTTACGTTGGAAATCTTAACTGGAATATGACCAGTGAAGACATGCAAAACCTGTTTGCACCCTATGGCGAAGTAACCAGCGCCAAAATTGTTACCGACAAATTCAACAACGACCGTAGCAAAGGTTTCGGTTTTGTTGAAATGGCTGATGATGAAGCGGCCCGTCAGGCAATCGCTGCCCTGCATGATACAGATGTGCTGGGACGCAAGATTGTAGTTAATGAATCAACTCCACGTCCGGAAGGAGAAAGAGGCGGCTTCAAAAAGAAGAGCTTCGGTGGTGGTGGTGGCGGTGGAAGTCGCGGTGGCTATGGCGGCGGCGGTGGAAGCCGTGGCGGTAGCGGCGGCGGTGGCGGTTATAACCGTGACCGTGGTGGCAATGGTGGTGGTGGTGGTGGATACAATAGGTATTAATAACCCAACCCAAACTAACTTTGAAAGTCCGGCTAAGCCGGACTTTTTTTTATATACCGAGGCATAAGAACATTAATTGAAAATGCAATCAGTTACTATATGGCAGGCTAACAATAAAAGCAGTTCCTTTACCTAATTCGCTTTCTACCTCGATAGTTCCCTTATGATCCTCCACAATTTGTTTACAAATAGAGAGTCCCAATCCAAAACTTTTCTCACCGGCAGTTCCGTTTCTTTTGGCAGAAGTGTACACATCAAATACACGCGTTTGTAGTGCAGGGGGAATGCCAATTCCCTGATCGGCTACCCTGACTAAAATTTTTTCCGCAGATTGCATTAAATTAATAGAAATCTCAGACCCATCGGGACTGAACTTAACAGCGTTACTGATAAGGTTTGTAAAAACACGCTCTAATTTTTCAGCATCCAGCATTACTTTGGATGCATTTTCACCAGAAAAATTAATGGTAATATTTTTTTCCCTGGCCATATAACTGAAAGTTGGCAACCACTGTTTCAACAAAATTGAAAGATTGCTTTCCCGGTAAATAGTTTTCTGATTGTATTCATTACTAAAATGCAGCAGATTATTGATGAGGGAGATTGAAGTGTCCGCAGAATGATCAATCATTTGCAGTAATTCGCGATGTTCTTGAGAAGTCTGATTATCAGACAGCATAAGTTTACTCATACCTGAAATATTGTTGATCGGGCTGCGTAAGTCATGAGCAACAGTTTGTAGAATTTTTTCTTTTTGTTGTCTGGCAAATTCGAGTTCAAAATTGGTATTTTCCAGTTGTTGCAGGTTAGTAAAATAAATGTGTTTGAAATAAAAAAGACTAAAAACAAAAAGTAACAATGGAATACCAATTTTCAGGATATTCTCAAAAAGCTCTCTATCTCCCATTCCATTAGACCGCATATCTTCTGCCCTGATAAACACGAACGCGAAGGCAGTAAAAAAAGCAAAGGACAGGTATTGCCATCTCTTTTCAAAAAGTACAACTGCAGCAATCAGCATGATCAATAAGCGGTATTCACTTCCATTTTTGAAAAAAAAGGCAGAAAAAATAGCGATGACAACCAGGGTCATTAGTAAAAAAGGACGAAGTTGGAGGTTTTTGGAGCTATAAGCGATGTAAAAGCCTAAAAAGAAAATGCTTAACTGGAAGAAATTCATCAAAGCGGGAAAATAATTACCTGATTGCAGATTGATTACCAGGGAAAGCAGTGCGAACGGGGAAGCAACGAGTAGAAATAGGTTAAACAGATAATTTTTTTGCGCTTCAATTACCAGTGTATCTTTTTGGATACCCATACTTAATAACTGATTAAGGAGCTTTGCTGCTTTACTAACCATTTTACTTAGGGAATTGGATACCCTAAAATTAAGGATAAAAAAGGGATAGGTAAATTAGAAAGCGGTAAGAGAGAACAAAAAAAAGCCCTTCAGTTTCCTGAAGGGCTTTCAATAAATATGGCAGCTACCTACTCTCCCAGCGTGATGCGAGTACCATCGGCCATGAGGGACTTAACTTCTCTGTTCGGAATGGGAAGAGGTGAACACCCCCGGCAAAACCACCATAAGTCGTTCAAACAAAAAGATCTGAGCCAATGATTAGTATCGAATGTTACTCAATCAAGGTCAAAACTTACTGCTAATAAATTACATATTGGGAAGCTAGAAAAATTACAAGAAAAAAAATAAAGCTTACGGGTAATTAGTACTACTTGGCTTTACTGTTACCAGTTTTACACCTATAGCCTATCAACGTCATAGTCTTTGACGACCCTTAAAAGTAAACTCATCTTGTGGAAGGTTTCACGCTTAGATGCTTTCAGCGTTTATCCTTGCCGTGCGTAGCTACTCTGCATTACACCTGGCGGCATAACAGATACACCAGCGGCACGTACGACCCGGTCCTCTCGTACTAAGGTCATGTCCACTCAATTTACTTGCGCCCACCACAGATAGGGACCGAACTGTCTTGCGACGTTCTGAACCCAGTTCACGTGCCACTTTAATCGGCGAACAGCCGAACCCTTGGGACCTTCTCCAGCCCCAGGATGTGACGAACCGACATCGAGGTGCCAAACCTTACCGTCGATATGAGCTCTTGGGTAAGATCAGCCTGTTATCCCCGGAGTACCTTTTATCCTTTGAGCGATGTCCCTTCCATACAGAAACACCGGATCACTTTAGCCAGCTTTCGCTCCTGCTCGACCTGTTTGTCTCACAGTCAAGCACCCTTTTACTAATGCGCTCTTCGTACGATTACCAACCGTACTGAGGGTACCTTTGCGAGCCTCCGTTACTTTTTAGGAGGCGACCACCCCAGTCAAACTACCCACCATGCACTGTCCCCGGTTAGGGGTTAGGTTCTAAGCAACAAAAGGTTGGTATTTCAACGATGACTCCACAACACCTAGCGATGCTGCTTCAAAGTCTCCCAACTATCCTACACATTTGTGGCTCAAAATCAATGCAAAGTTGTAGTGAAGGTTCACGGGGTCTTTCCGTCCCGTGGCGGGTAACCGGCATCTTCACCGATACTA
>CAVVSL010000051.1:65000-201601 GCA_963750825.1 uncultured Bacteroidota bacterium
TAAAATCGGCGTATTCCATTAAAAGGGATGCCGCTTGCTGTAATTTGGGCCAATCGATGGGAAAGGGATATAACCAGCCCCTGTCCGTCATAAACGGATCCTTATATGTGTATATATAGTAAGCATATTCACGGGCCACTGCATCAAACCGACTATGAGACCCCTCAGGTACAGGATAAATCCCCCTGATTACAATATCTGCAGGTAACATAGCATTTAGGTTATACACCACTTCTGGTAGTATTTCCCGCTCCGAATCAAAATGAAAGAAATTCTGCCTTGCATGCACACCTGCATCGGTTCTCGACGATCCTGTCAGCTCAAAAGCTTCGCGGTAGAAGGTACCAAGTACCCGCTGAAGCTCTGATTGTATGGTAACTGCATTTGCCTGTAACTGGAAGCCACTGTATACGGTACCCATATATGCCAGTTCCAGGAAATAACGGGCCATACTGCTTATTTACGGTGTGAAGGATAGACTAGTAATCTTTTACGGCCAGCTTCCCCATAAAGCATGGTAAATGACGGCTGTACCTTTGGTGACAAAGGCTGGTAAGCGGACTGCTTATTTACAGGAAGTACCAATTCGGGTATAAAAAGCGCGACGGTATCGGCGATACCAGCATTGATGACAACATATACCTGGTCAATTCCGCCGCTGGAATTACGGTCGAAAATCTTTCGGATAGTGGATTCCCCTGCTACAACAGGCTTGTTTTCTTTTGCCTGAGGGGGGGTAACAGGCTTTTTCGGCTCCTCCCTAACAATAGGCTTTTCAACCGCTTTGGCTTCCGTTAATACCGGTTCGACCGGCTTTTCTGTAATGGTTACCATGGGCTCCTTTGCTGTTTCCTTTTCATAAAGCGTTCCCTTTAACACAGTGAAATTTACCATGTCAAAAAGACTCCAGCTATTGTCCACTGACTGTTTCAATGAAAACCCAAGGGGCTTATCAGTCATCAGGCATTGAAAACGATAATCAGGGAATTGATTCTCGGGAAAACCGATTACAAGGTTTTGTTCACCGGCGGGAACCTGCGGAATAACCAGATATCCTGTAGAAGAGGAACTATAGGTGTTACCGGATAACCTTACCAGAAATGGCTGGTTATTTTCAGACTGGATATGGATAAAGCTAGACTGCTGGGCATGTGCACTAAAGGCACTAACCAGTAAATAAAGGAAAGCCGAGCACCCTTTTAAAACGACATATTTGAACATATTGATACCTCTTTAGACAAAGCTACTTTAAAAATCATTTCAGGTAACCCCAATTATACACCGTTAAACAGGTGAAATGATAAGTTTATCACAAATCCCCCAAGTCATTTCAAGCGAGCAATTACCTTAGTAAACTTAAAACGATAACATGAAGAAAATTTTATTGCTCATCCCTATCTTACTGGCAGGGATGTTATGTAGCCAAGACAGCAGAGCACAAAATGCAGGGGAGGAAAAATCCTACCGGGCATTTGTTACTAAAATCAATGACCTTGTTCATACCAGACTGGATGCGCGCTTTGATTACACTAAGTCTCAATTAAATGGGAAAGTCTGGATTACACTCCACCCCCATTTTTATGCAACAGATTCCCTGAAACTGGATGCCAAGGGTATGGACATCCAAAAAGTGGCCCTCGTGAAAGCAGCCAAACAAATACCCCTGCAATATTCCAATGATGGCATGTTCCTGTCAGTTAAACTCGACAGGACTTACCAAAAAAATGATCAATACCAGGTTTACATAGAATACACAGCCAAGCCCAATGAATACAAAGCGCAAGGCAGTGCTGCCATATCTGATGCAAAAGGCATGTATTTCATCAATCCAAAAGGAGAGGATAAAAATAAGCCTACGCAAATATGGACACAGGGTGAAACGGAAGCAACTTCTGTATGGGTGCCCACGATTGACAGACCCAACCAGAAATGTACCCAGGAGTTTAACTTAACGGTACCTGACAAATATGTGAGTTTGAGCAATGGTAAACTAATAAAGCAGAAAAAAAATACAGACGGAACCCGAACTGACTCATGGGTGATGGACCTGCCCAATGCGCCCTACCTTTTCTTTATCGGTGTAGGAGATTTCGCAGTAATCAAAGACAGTTATAAGGGTAAAGAAGTGAATTATTATGTTGAAAAACCTTATGCTTCGGTGGCAAAAAAAATATTTGGTTTAACCCCTGAAATGATGAAATTCTTTTCAGAAAAAGTTACCGGCGTCGAATACCCCTGGGTGAAATACAGCCAGATGGTGGGAAGGGATTATGTTAGCGGTGCTATGGAAAATACCACCGCCACTTTACACCAGGAAAGTGCCCAACAGGATGCCAGGGAACTGGTTGATGGCAATGGCTGGGAAAGCACCATTGCGCATGAACTCTTTCACCAATGGTTCGGAGACCTGGTAACGGCTGAAAGCTGGAGTAACCTAACCGTGAATGAAAGTTTTGCAGACTATAGCCAGTTATTATGGCTCGAACATAAATATGGCGCAGATGAGGCAGGTTTCGAAAACTTTAATGAGATGCGCCAATACCTGGACAGGCCGGCTGAACGCAGCAAAGACCTGGTTCGTTTTTATTACAAGGACAAGGAAGATATGTTTGACCTGGTGAGTTACCAGAAGGGCGGTCGCATTTTACACATGCTCCGAAACTATGTAGGTGATTCCGCTTTTTTCAAATCATTGAATGAATACCTTACTACCAATAAATTTGGTAATGGCTCTGCGGTAAAACTGCGGCTGGCTTTTGAAAAAGTGACCGGAAGGGACCTCAACTGGTTCTTTAACCAATGGTACTTCGGAAACGGGAATCCACGGCTGGACATCAGTTACAGTTATGATGCTCCCGGTAAGACTTCTATGGTGTATATTAAACAAACTCAAACGGGTGACAAGCTTTTCAAACTACCCGTTACTATTGACATTTACCATGGTGCCGCCAAAAAGCGTTACCAGGTGTGGGCAGAGAACAAAGCAGACACATTTTCGTTTCCGGTTAGTTCGCAACCTGACCTGATAAATGTTGATGCAGACAAGGTTATACTGGCAGATAAAAAGGATAGTAAACAACTTTCTGAATATATCCACCAATATACTTATGCCGGTAATTACCTCGACAGAAGAGAGGCGGTAGACTTTGCTGGTAAAAACCTATCCAAACCGGAAGCCTACGCATTGGTAAATAAATCCCTGAAGGATCCATATTTCCGTATTCGTTTGAAGGCCCTTGGCAGTTTTGGTTCCACTACCCTGCAACCGGAAACAATAGAATTGATGGAATCTATCGCGAAAAAAGACCCCAACCGACTGGTAAGGGCTGAAGCGATTGACCAACTCGCCAAACTGAAAAAGGATACCTACCAGGATTTCTTTTTACAGGCAACAGAAGATTCCTCCTATTCAGTAGCAGGTGCTGCCCTACAGGCACTAGGTGAGTTGGATGGTGATCTTGCTTTTAAAAAGGCGAATGAATTGTCCAAATTGGTTTCAAAAGGCAGACTGGCGGCAACCATCACAGATGTATTTACAAGGTTTGGTGATGAAACTGCCTTTGACTTTATTACCAAAAAGTTTGAGGAGATGCCCTTAAACCAGGCCAAATTTGGGGCACTGAATTCATTAGTTAGCTTTCTAGGCAAGGTTACCAACCTGGATAATTTTAAAAAGGGTGTTGATATGGTGGTCGCTTTCCGGGAGGAAATACCCCAATCTGTAAGGTCTCAAACAGACCCGGCCATCAATAATATTTACCTCAAGGGTCTTGCGGATAAAAAAGCTGCAGCCGGTGCCAAAGAAATGGCCGATTATGTATTGTCTAAAATTCCTGCCGGAAAATAATAGTGTAATCAGCAATACGATATAACCCATTCCACAAAATAAGCCATCACGAAATCGTGGTGGCTTATTTTGTGGTTGATGTTGGGAAAGTAAAACTTATTAAATAACTGTAGGTACCTGTCAGTGTTTTGTGGCTGTAGCAACCCATTTTCTGAGATAACTGGATTGCAAATCGCAGAAAAAATTTTGCAGGCCAGGGGAATATGTTTAGCTGTATTATTTTACCAACCGCCACCGGCACCACCCCCTCCGGCACTTCCTCCACCGAAGCCGCCGAAACCACCGCCGCCTCCGCCGAAGCCGCCTCCGCCGAATCCACCACCGCCGCTGCGCCCACCACCTAACATGGAGCCCAGTAAAGCACCCGCGGCTATATCGCTAAAACCGGAACGGTTCATCATACCACCACCTCTGCCACCTCCGCCACCCCTTAGGATGGCTATCACTATCATCAGTATGATCAGGAATACAATATATCCACCACCCTTGCCATCACCTGTACCCTTTCTTTCTTTTTTTACTTTGTATTCTCCAACGGCCGCTTTGGTCAAAGCATCTATAGCATTGTCAATACCCCGGTAATAATTTTGTTCTTTAAACTGGGGTACAATCTCATTTCGGTAAATACTGGCTGCCACTACATCAGGAATGGCACCTTCCAGTCCATAGCCTACTTCAATCCAGACTTTTCTGTCATCAATTGCAGCAATTATCAGTACCCCGTTGTTGGTTTTTTTGTCACCAATCCCCCATTCCCGGAATAGCTTTACGGCATAATCTTCTATGGCATAATCTCCCAGTGTTTTTATCAGTACAACAGCTATTTGGTTGGATGTGCTATCGTCCAATGCCACCAATTTCTGTTCCAGTATGGCGCGCTGTTCCGGAGAAAGCACATTGGCTACATCATTTACCAGCCTGGGAGGATTGGGTCGTGGCAATACCTCCTGCGCCTGAACCAGGGAAAGAGATAAAAAAGCCAATACAGCAAAAAGTAATTTCTTCATCATATAAATAACACCGCCAGCAATCAGTGACGCCGGCGGTGGTTGGTTTTATCTTCCGAAAACAATATCGTCCGGTAATTCGTTTTTATCTGTTTGGGCATCATACGGAAAATGATTTACCAAAGCTTCCCCTATGTCGCCAATGATTTCTGCTATTCCCGCGGCATAGTCCTGTTTGTTGAAGTGCTGTAACATCTTTTTCACTTCTGTTTCCCAGAAAAAATGTCCCACTTTGGCATGGATGCCTTCGTCTCCATAAACAGCCAGTTGTTTGTCTTTCATGGCCAGGTACACCAATACACCATTTCTTTCCGCAGTGGTGGACATATTAAGCGAGTAAAAGACTTCTTTGGCACGCAATACCGGATTGACAAGCCGGCAATGGTTTTCCACATAAATCCTTACTTCCCCGCTGGTACGCAGTTCCGCCTGCCGGATGGCTTCCACAATCAACTGCTTCTCTTCAGCGGAAAAATAATCAACCGGCTTTTTTTTGAATAGTCCGAACATGGGCATTTTAGAATTTAACTTCCGGTGCTTTTTCTGAACCGGCGTCTGCGGTAAAGCCCTGCTTCACTTTAAAGCCGAACATGCCTGAGAAAATATTCATGGGAAAGCTTCTCACTTTTACATTATAGTCCTGTACCGCTTTGTTAAAGTCGTTACGGGATACCTTGATCCGGTTTTCTGTACCTTCCAGTTGTGCCTGTAGTCCGCGGAAAGCGTCATTGGCGCGCAGATTGGGATAGTTTTCAGAAACCACCAGTAACCTGCCCAAAGCCTGAGACAATTGTCCCTGGTTGGCCTGGAACTGCTGTAATTTCTCAGGAGTAAGGTCTTTGGCGTCTACTTTCATCTGTGTAGCACTTGCCCTGGCAGCAATTACATTCTGTAAAGTAGTTTGCTCAAAATTGGCTTCTCCTTTTACGGTATTCACCAGGTTGGGAATCAGGTCTGCACGGCGCTGGTAATCGCTTTGAACGTTGTTCCAGGCATTGGTAACTGTTTCATCCTGTTTCACCAATCCATTGTATCCACCGCATCCGCAACCGCCAATCAGCAGTACCAGACCCACAATGACAATTAAGGTTAAATTTTTCGTACTCATACTTTTTTTATTTAGTGTAATTTATTTGTTTGTCGTAAAACCAGTGTGAATATTACAAAAAAAATGCCATCTGACAAAAGATGGCATTATGACGTGCTATCTGATAGTGCTTATCAACCTTTTTGGATGGTTTAACCAAATTTATTCATTAATGGCTGCGATACCGGGTAATGCCTTCCCTTCAAAATATTCCAGCAAAGCGCCCCCACCCGTTGATGCATAACTGACTTTATCTGCATACCCAAACTGGTTCACGGCTGCCACACTGTCGCCACCACCCACCAGCGAGAAAGCGCCTGATTGGGTAGCATTGGCTACTGCAGTAGCGATGGCTTTGGTTCCATGCTGGAATTTCTCCATTTCAAAAACCCCCATTGGGCCGTTCCAAAGTATGGTTTTGGATTTTTGGATACAGTTGGAGAACTGCTCACAGGCATTCATGCCAATATCCAGTCCCATCCAGCCATCAGGAATCTGGTTACTGGGTGCGGAAGAGATTTGTGCATCTGCTGAAAATTTATCGGCAATCACAGAATCTGCGGGCAGGTGAATACAAACCCCTTTAGCCTCTGCTTTTTTCAATAATGCCAGTGCCGTTTCCAGTCTGTCCTCCTCACAAAGAGAATTACCGATATGGCCACCCTGTGCTTTCATAAAAGTGTACGCCATCCCACCGCCGATAATGATGTCGGTTGCTCTTTCCAGCAAATTTTCTATGATCAGGATTTTATCGCTCACTTTGGCGCCACCAATGATGGCCGTAAAAGGTTTCTCACTTTGGTGCATGATTTTTTCGGCACTCGCCACTTCTCCCTCCATCACCAGTCCAAACATTTTTTTATCACCCGGAAAAAAACGGGCAATCACTGCAGTGGAAGCATGTGCCCTGTGCGCTGTACCAAAGGCATCATTTACGTACACATCACCCAGCTTACTCAGTTTTTCAGCAAAAGCTTCGTCGCCCTTTTCCTCTTCTTTGTAAAAACGAAGGTTTTCCAGCAATAAAACTTCACCGGGTTGTAAGGCAGCGGACTTTTCCTGTGCTGAAGTGCCAATACAATCATCCGCAAACTTTACAGTTGCGCCATCCAATAATTTTATGAGGTGGTTAACCAGGTGCCTCAGTGAATATTTATCCGCCGGGCCATCTTTGGGCCTGCCCAGGTGACTCATGAGTATGGCACTGCCGCCATCAGCCAGTATCTTTTTAATAGTAGGAATGGTGGCGCGCATGCGGTTATCATCGGTTATCTGGTAGTTGGCATCCAATGGAACATTAAAGTCTACACGGATGAGTGCTTTCTGTCCTGAAAAATTGTGCCCGGTGAATCTGCTCATGGTAATGGATTGAAAGTGTTTAGGGTTATCGGGGATTCCTTCCCCGGTATAAAATGAAAAAGGCACATGCCTGTGCCTTTTCCTTGTCAACTATTTTCCTATTGGTTGAGAATAGATCATGTTGTTTATATTACTAACAGATAGTGAAAGCAATTCCCCGGAGGACGCTTTCCTCATCAGTTGGTTTATTTTGACAGCAAACCGGCAAAATAATGAACGGTGCGCACCAACTGGCTTACATAGCTCATTTCATTGTCGTACCAGCTTACGGTTTTCACCAATTGGGTATCGCCTACGGTGATAACCTTGGTTTGTGTTGCATCGAAAAGAGAACCGAAATGGGTTCCGATGATATCAGTACTCACGATCTCATCTTCATTGTAACCAAAGCTTTCGTTGCTGGCCGCTTTCATGGCAGCATTGATTTCTTCGACCGTTACTTTTTTACCGAGGATAGAAGTCAATTCTGTGAGTGAACCAGTAATGGTAGGCACACGTTGGGCACTTCCATCCAGTTTGCCTTTCAGTTCGGGTAATACCAGGCCAATGGCTTTGGCAGCACCGGTGCTGTTGGGTACGATATTGGCAGCGGCTGCACGGGCTCTGCGCAGGTCACCTTTGGGATGGGGTGCATCCAGTGTATTCTGGTCGTTGGTGTATGCATGAATGGTGGTCATGAATCCCGTTACGATGCCATACTCGTCGTTCAGTACTTTGGCCATGGGCGCCAGGCAGTTGGTGGTACAGGAAGCACAGGAAATAATGGTTTCAGAACCATCCAGTATGCCATGGTTTACGTTGAAAACAACTGTTTTCAGGTCGCCGGTGGCGGGTGCAGAAATAACTACCCTTTTGGCGCCGGCAGTAATGTGAGCAGCCGCTTTGTCCTTATCGGTAAAGAATCCTGTAGATTCAATCACCACATCTACCCCATGGGTACCCCAGGGAATCTGGGAAGGATCTTTCTGTGCGTATATTTTAATGGTTTCTCCGTTCACTACTATGGCATCATCGGTGGCTGTAACGGTAGCACCGTGGAAACGGCCCTGTGCGCTGTCGTATTTTAACAAATGTGCCAGTACTTTGGGACTGGTAAGGTCGTTGATAGCTACAACATCGATCCCTTTCATATCATAGATCTGACGAAACACCAAACGGCCGATACGTCCGAAACCGTTGATGGCAACTTTAACTGTACTCATGAATTCCGTGTTTTATGGATAATGTAATCTTTAGGAGCCGCAATTTACGTGATATATGAGGAAAAAAGTGAAAAAGGTTAGGGTGTGGGGTCTGTGGTTTGGGGTTTGGGGTTGGGAGTTGGGTGGGTATTTAGTTGATTGGCTTGGGTTTAGGGGTATTTTATGGGTGGGTAGGTAGCGTATAGTTGGGTAACTGCATTATTTATTAAAAATGATTTGGCAGGAAAGTGGCGTGAACCTATTTTTGCAGCCCGATTAACCAAATGGCCGGTTCGTCTATCGGTTAGGACAGCCCCCTTTCACGGGGCAAAGACGGGTTCGATTCCCGTACCGGCTACACTAAAAAACCTTTCAACTATTCATTGAAAGGTTTTTTTATGCAATACACCAAATTTTACCCTACTACAGCTAGACCATCGCACGGATGCAATGATTGAGAAATCTTTCCCTCAACCCACTAAAATCCGTTCCGCAAAATCCCTGCACCTTTTGGTTTCTTTTACCGCATCAGATCCTGCCGGAATATCGTATTCCAGTTCAATGGTGGCGGGCATGGTAAATTTTTTTTCCCGCAGGAGGGTCAGGATTTCAGTTAAGGGCGTGTCTCCCTCACCCCAGGGCATATTCTTACCACCATTGGCTTTGCTCTTTCTGTCTTTCAGGTGCATACTGGTGATGCGTTGGTGTTTATTAGCAATCAAACGCAATAAACTCTCATTGGTATTACCTGCAGCAATATAATGTCCGCAATCGAGGTTAAGGGTATTGTAGGGCGACTGTGCCAGTGCCGTATCCCAGGCCGTTTCAGTGGCTTGTAAATGTGCATGGTAGCCGATATATACTTTGTTTTGGGTGCCCAAGTCTCCCAGTCGCTTTGTATGCGCAGGGTCAGCGGGCAATTCCACACTCACCGAAGTAGCTCCTAACGCTTTGGCCGCACGCATGGCATAATTGATTTCCCCATCCGTATTTTCCGGAGCCAGTGCATTGGGTTTGTACGCAAAGAAGTAAACGCCGGCGGCATAGAACTTTTTTCGCAGTTCGGCAAATTGCTCCATGGGTACAGTTTCTCTCCAGGCTGCCACCTGTTGCTGGTATTGTTTGAGTTGGGCCTTTGTCTCTTCACTCAGTTCCGGTCTTGGCTGACCGGCTACCCGGGGTGGCATTTTTACCGTATTAACAGGTTTACCTAGGTAGTCTTCCACTTCATCCCCTTTTAATTCAACCGCATTGATGTTACTGTCTATACAATATTGCAAGACTCTGTCCGGATGCACCGGCATGCTTCTGTAAGAATAAGTGGTTACCCCTATTTGTACGCCTTTGATAAGGGAATTGGGCTGGGGCATAAAAAATTTACCGGCAAATGCTGACTTACCGGCAACCATTACCCCTAATGAGGCAAAAGCTGTTTGGCTGAGAAATCTGCGGCGGGAGGAATTTGATGACATGCAATTGTTTTTAACTGTGAAGAAATGAACTATTGAAAATAACCTATTTACGGCAACCATTTTTAATTACACTCTGTAAGCTTTCATGCATACGAAACAGGCAGGATTTACCTTATTGCAACGCAATATCTTTCTCCTTTTCCAGGAAATCCGAACCCTCCTCAGACAGTCCTTTCGCGGGGCTTTGCATCAGTGCATCGTCTGCTACTGTTTGTATGGGGGTGGTACTGGAGCCCGGCGGTGCTGAATCCTTGTACCCGGTATTGGAGGAGCGGTTATACACCGAAATCATTGACCAGCGGGGCTTTTCAGAAAGATTGGCGGCAGAACGGTGCAGGAGATTGCTGTGAAAAAAAAGAATATCACCCGCTTTTAATTCCACATACACCAGTTCCATGGTCTGCAATGCCAGGTCTACATAGTGTTGGCTGGCCCCGACCTGTTCTCCTGAAAAACCATGTTCTATCCTGCCCATTTTGTGCGAGCCTTTGATTACCTGCAAACAACCATTTTCCTTATTGGCATCGGTAATGGCCACCATGACACTCAATAGCTGGTTGGGAAAAAGGAACTCATTTTTGTACCAGTACCCATAGTCCTGGTGCCACTCCCAGGCACCGCCCACTTTCGGCTCTTTCTGCATGAGTTTGGAATGAAAATGGCATACTGCTGCCTCGCCGTCCATTAGTTGGTGAACCGCATTCACCAAAGAGACCCCCCGGGTTAACAGGCCATAGATATCATTACCCGGTTTATACCAAAGAGAAAGCTTGCTTCTTTTTCCTGCACTATCGTTTACATTAATGGCGTTTTGACTTACGGCGGTATCCGCAATAGCGGTTTCATACAATTTGGTGATTTCGGCATCTGTATAATATCCTGGAAGGATCAGGTAACCCTCTGTATGATAAGTTGCCAGTTGTTGTGCAGTCAAAACAGGTTTAGACATATTGGAAGGTTAGCTTGCAATCCTGGTTTTAATCAGTTAATTTATTCCAACACTAAATTTATTAAATATTCTCCAATCCAATTGTTTCAAGTTCAGGTGTTCACAATATTTATGGGTGCGCCCATTAAATAGGCTTTCAGGTTTTGGACAGCCATATCCATCAGGCGCATCCTCGCTTCTTGGGTAGCCCAGGCAATATGCGGTGTAATGAGGCAGTTTTTGGCATTTAATAAGGGATTGTCGGGATGTGGCGGCTCTTCAGACAATACGTCTATGCCTGCCCCCGCTATCCTGTCATTGTTCAATGCGGCTGCCAGATCGGCTTCAACAATGATAGGGCCCCGGGATGTATTCAACAAAAAAGCGGTTGGCTTCATCCGTTGCAGACTGTTTTGATTAATGAGTCCCCGGGTTTCAGGAAATAAAGGACAATGAATGCTTACCACATCAGCCCTTTCCAATAAAGCATCCGTAGTAGCCCATTGAAAATTTTTACGGTGCCCCTGGTCTGGTTGTGTTCTTGATGAGGCAATCACCTGCATGCCGAAAGCTGCCGCCACATTGGCCACTTCCTGTCCGATGCGGCCAAAGCCAATGATGCCCATGGTTTTCCCGGATAGTTCCACCAGGGGATAATCCCAGAAACACCAATCCGCTGCTTTAGACCATCTCCCCTGTTTAACAGCCTCACTGTGTTGCCGGGTATGCAGGCACAATTCTAACAGCAATGCAAAAGTCAACTGTACCACAGAAGCGGTTCCGTAACCGGGCACATTGGCTACCAGTATGCCTGCTTTTTTAGCTGCTTCTGCATCCACCACATTATAGCCAGTGGCCAGTACGCCAATGTACCGTAATGCGGGTAGTGATTGTATCATGGATGCGGAAATGGGTGTTTTATTGGTGAACAGGATGGTGGCACCGGCTGCCCTTTCCAGGAGTTCGTTTTCAGCAGTTCTGTCAAATACAACCAACTCCCCCAAAGCGTGTAAAGCTTCCCAGGAAATATCACCGGGATTTAATGCATATCCATCCAATACAACCAGTTTCATTGCCATCTGTCTTTTTTGGGTGAAGCAGGCGGTAAGTTCAACATTATTTTACTAAAATAGCTTTACTATATACCATTTTTTTAAAAACTGTCATATCGGATTTTATGGAAAAAATTACCATCCATACCAAAAATAAAATGCATCTCAAAATGATAAATGCATTCGTGAATTTACTGGTGATAGCTGCAATATAATCAACCAGTGGAGTGCCAACGAGGAGCATAATTACCTCCGGCATATTCACCAACCCCCTGGCTGCCCCTGCCCTTGTGGAAAAAAAAGAGCAGCCCTGTCAAAAATAATAGCATAGGGCAATGTAAACTGAGGAAAAAATGAATATACCAACCAGCCTCATGGTATTTTTTAGGATTAACCCATCGAAAAAATAGGAATTTCGTAGTAAACAGCAGGGGTTTGTTATGAAAAGGTTTTCATTTAGAATTAATCAAGGTCTCCGGCTCATTATTTTACCTGATTATTTTCAGGCTAATTCCCTGTAATTGCAGACTAGAAAGCAATGCTAAAATTTCTGTAAATTCATGTGATTTCCCAATGCTTCTGATTTATTAACTATGTCAAAAATGATGTTACTAAAAATCCGGGAGTTAGATTTCTGGGGGCTGAGTAAGAGTCCGAAATCTTCAGGAATGTATAAGTTGCCTTTTTATTGTAGCAAACATAATTCAACTCCGGAAGAATACTTGCTTAAAAAAAGTGCTGGTTTACCGGTAATTAACAATACGCCTGTTGGATAAAAATGGTAAAGATGTTTCAGCTTTGGATGCAGATCTCTGCCAATATGTTCCTTTTAAGTTGTTCCAATTTGGCAATGGTAAAAGGTTGCATAATTTCTGCAGCAATACAGGGATACAATAGCCTTCTAGTTTGCAGTCTGGTATGCATATCAGAAGAAATTAAAATCAGTTTTGTTTCAGAAAAAAAACCTGCAAAATTCAGGTTGTACTCTTCCAGAAATAAACATTTGACAGAGATCGCCATTTGCGAATCAATAAAAATATATTCCGGAACTTCGACATCCTGTAAATCAGCTTTTTTGCTAAGAATAGATAAATAAGCCAGTGCTTCTTCCTTGCAGTCACAGGTAATAAATTCATCACCGAAACCTGCTTTCCTGAGCATTTTGGCAGCAACTATCCTGAATAATTCATCCTGGTATACTATCAGTACTTTTTTTTGCATTGCTCTTAATTTAGGTAGGGTTACTTGTTATTGGTTTATTTATTCCGCTGTATTCCGTAATAATAATTACCAGGGCTTGCAATGTTTAAGGTTATGGTATAATTGCCCGCTTTGCTGATGTTAAAATCCTTGCCTTTGTATTCCGGTTTACTCTCTTCTGTATTGCTCTTACCAAAACTGATAGTATTGTCATTATTGGCACGAATCCGGAAATCCCCGGGTTGCAAATCAGCGGTTACCTGCCACACGCCATCCATGCCATCATCGGTTACCACCTGGTCCATTTGACAGGCTGTGGCTGATTTAACCGCACTGCCACATAATCCCCAGCTACTTACTTTGGTATAGCTCCAGGTATTCGTATTGGTATTCGCCTGCACCAGGTAGGTACCCTTGCCACCAAATATGGATAATACCGTACCCCCAAATCCTATCTTGTTAGAGCCGATATAGGTAAACGTGGAACTGGCTACCCACTGGGTTCCCTTTACCATCAAAAACTGGGGATAGGGATTGCTGAAACTAACATATCCTTCATATTCGCCATTGTTCTGCGCAGAAACTATCGCCGGTGCTGTGGCCAGGTTCCAGTTCTGAAAATTACCTGAAATCCGCATCCTTTGCGATTCTTCATAAGTATTGACCGGCTGGTAGGGCGTGATAACTACGGCTATCGGTTCTGAATAAGTGATATTTGAAGCACCATGCGATTGACCCACTTTCACCCGAAATGCGATAGTACTTGCTTTTTGGGCAATCGCTATCTTTAAAAGTTGTTTGTTCAGTTCTTTCTGGCTTATACTGAAACTGGATTCATATACAGTACCCAGCTCAACACCATCTGTATCAAATGAAAAACCATTCACCACTGCTTGCACGGTGTATTGCACGTTTTGAACAGGCTGGTTCAGTGACCAGGAAAAGTTTACTGCCCTTAGTGACTCATTGGACTGTAACAATACCACTTTTGATGCTGATGCCTGAAATTGACGGATGGTCAATACAGTTGGGGGCATCCTATTAGCATCTGGACTAACTGCCTCTTTCTGGCAAGACCCCAATATCAGTGCCATTACAGAAATCAGGAAAAAACATAACGGATGCTTTCCCTCAGTCCTTTCAAAATTCATTTTCACTTTACACATAATGGTGGTTTTTAAGGGTGGTTATTGGCGTCTCTTTGACAATACAAATGGACAACAAATCATCCCCCCAACAAATAGTATACTTTGTGAATTAAGCGTAGAAATAGCGTATAGAAAAAGTAATCGCCGGACAACGAAAAGGATAGGTATCCGAAAGTCTATTGACTCACCGTTTTCAGGAAAGGTGTAGTGATTTGACTATAAGGAATGCTCATTTGAGCGACAATAAAACAGGACAGACCCATTCATTATCAATCAAAATACAATAGCAGCAGGGGTTTGGGAAGATATAGAAGACGGGGCATTTTTTTGGGTTTATAGGTAATCCGTTTGCCGGCGTCTATACCTTACCCCAGCAAGACTAAACAATACGTACAGCTATTTTTTTAACGCAGGAAATAATCGGAGCAACCCAAAAGTGGTAATTAACGGTATTAATGTATATGCCTTCGCTTGATAATACCACCAGAAGTTTCCCGGATGGTGCTGGCAAATACAAATGCATTGGGATCTACGTCCAGTACCATATTTTTTAATTTGCGCATTTCCAGTCTGGTGATGATGGTAAATATGATGTCACAATCATCATGCACTTCAAATTTGCCGGGCAAATAACCTCGTTCGCCTTTATATACTGTAATACCCCTGCCCAGTTCATTAACCAGTTTGTGTTTTACGTCTTCGCTTTTACCGGAGATGATGGTTACGCCCGTAAAGGCATTCATGCCTTCAATTACATAATCAATGGTTTTGGAAGCGACAAAGTAGGTTAGCATGGAATAAAGTGCCGTTTTTACGCCAAATTCTATGGCGGCGATGCTGAAGATGATGATATTTAACCCCAGAATGATTTCACTGATGGTGAAACTGGAACGCCTGAGTGTATACAATGCCAGTACTTCAATACCGTCAACCGCACAACCTGCCCGCATGGTAAGTCCAATACCAACCCCCAGGAAAAAGCCGCCAAAAATGGATATCAATAATTTATCATCGGTAATGGCAGGGAAATCGGGGTACAATAGTGATACACCCAATAACATGACACAAAAAAATGTCTTGATTGCAAACCCTTTATTGATGGAATACCATGAGATGAGTATGAATGGAATATTGGCAAGCACTATTACATACGCCAGGTTAAAGTGGTATACTTCGTGCACCAGCAGAGAAATACCGGTGATTCCCCCATCAAAGAAATGATTGGGTACCAGGAAACCCTTTAACGCAAAAGCAGTAATGATGACGCCTATGATAATCAACATGATATCGCCAAATGTTGATTCATGGTGTTTGATGGTATGAGGGCTTTCGGTTTTGGCCTGCAGTACAATGAGGTTTTTATCCTGTTTGTCAGCAAGTTTTTTTTGTGCAGTAGGTGTAAAATAAGTATGCCTTTTCAGAAACTGCAGTTGCTGGCGCTGCCATTCCATTTTGTCTTTTACAATACCCTCTTTCAGGAATTCTTCATATAATTTTTCGGCCATCAATCCATAATCATCTGTACCCAGATAATACAGGTCAGCATCACATAACAGGGAGGCCAAACGGGAACCCGGTGTTTGTGGAATCAGGGTTGCCATAATAATCTCACATACCTTTTCAATATCTGCGCTGGTGAATCCAAACTGGGGAAGGTATTGCTTTGCGAGGTCGCAGGAAGCTTCTTCATGACCTGTATATTTATACAAAAATCCTGCATCGTGGAAGGCTGCAGCTGTCATGACGATATCGTGTTCATAGCCGATGACCCCTTCAGCCTCAGCAATAAGTGCCACATGTTCCATTACACTTTCAGTATGCTGCAGATTATGGTAATTCAAATGGGATGGCAGGCCGTGTTTCAACATATCAAGGATGAATGACTGGGCAGCTGCTGGTTGCATAATCTGGAATTATAGGTTAGGATAATCAACTTTTTTCTCCGGTTTTTACGGGAGAAGGCTTTCAGTGAAACACTGGCCGCGAAATTGACAAAATACCTTTTTTCTCAATTTCCCGCGACTTCCTAAATTTATACAAAATAACGTTACGAAATTTATTCACCATTCCCGGGGTAGTCTTATCCCCCTTAATTCATTACCACTTCATTCAGAAATACCCAGCCTTTTTGTCCCTTACCGCCATGCCATTGGGGAAGCGAGTGAATGGGCCTGGCCATAATACGAATTACCTTCAACTGGTTTCCGGGAAGTGCTACCAAAAACTGCTCTTTGGTGCCCGGCTCATTTTTAATGGGAAGGGGAGGGTTTAATCGCTTTACCAGTTGTAAGGATCCTTTCGACATTCCGGCCCAAACTTCCAACTGGACCGGTAGGAAAATAAATTGTTCGGTACGTTGTAAGAAATTAATCAATACACTATGTGGTGAAACAGGTTTGTGAAAATACAAATTGACAATGGCATCATTGTTCATATAACCCAGCCACTTCCCATTTCCGAAGTTTACATTCCCCAAATCTGCATCAGTAAGAATATTGGCAGTTGCTTTGTATTTGGAATCAGCCGGTGTAACCAGTTCCACAGAATCGGGCTGGTATCCCCTTTTGATAAAAGAAAATTTGACAGCATTGCTTCCTGTCCAGCCTTTCTTAAAAGCCCTTACGGTGAATTGGGTTGTGGCAGTTATGGGAAAACTGTCAGTATAAAGTTTTGCCTTTGCACTATCCGGCTCTGTACCATCCGTTGTATAACGCAATTCCGCTCCCTTTACCGGGTGTTTTATTTTCAACATCAATGACATATCAAATACCCCTTCCTGCGACTGCAACATTGGTGGGGTAAGTACGGAAGCAAACTTTCCGTTATCAACAAATCCGGACTCAATATGCACTTTTGTATATTTTTTTTGCAGGGCAGTCATTTGTAGGGTATCAATTTTTGTATCCCATATGTAAAGAGATTCCAGCCCGGGCAGGCCGGCTAATTGATCTACCCCGGCAGCAGTAATAGCCGTACCCGAAAGGGAAAGTTCTTTGAGATTTTTCAACCCGGTTAATTTCCCCATTCCCAGGGAAGTAATGTCCGTGAAATTCAGGTTCAGTTTTTCCAGGTTAGGGAACTGACTAATGACAGACAGGTCCTGATCGGTAACCGGCATGCGTGATAGATTGAGGGAAAGGACCTGTTCCCTTACTGCTTTTAATTCCTGCAGAGATTGGGTAGTGTACGCATTCTTCCCATAAAATGAAACGCTTAATGCAGGAGACGCTTTACCCAATGGTACCAGTACCCGGTAATTATTATTCAGCCGGGAAATGGTTGACTCGCTGGCTGCAGGAAAAGAATAAGAGGGCTGGATAAGCTTTTGTCGTTCCAATAGATAATTGGTGGCAAGTATCCTGAATGTATCTGATACAGGCAGGGAGACCAATGACTGGTTTAGCATGCCCCCTGATTGTATCCAGGTAGAAAGTAACCTGATTTCTTCCGGGGTCAGTTGTGCTTTGTTAATGGGAGGCATGTGTTTCTTGTCTTCTTCCGGAAGGTGGATTCTTTGTAAAAGCAGGCTGATGGCAGGCTCTCCAGCAACAAACAATTTCCCGGATTTACCACCCTTTTGTATTCCAGCAGTATCCAGTAATAATAAGCCTCCTTTTTGAACAGCATCATTATGACAACTGCCACAGCGGGTTTTTAAAACAGGCTGGATAATATTAGCAAATACTACTGCTTTCTCAGGCGGAACATAGGCTGCTTCCAAAATTTTATCAGGACCTAAGAGGTAACCCGCACCATGGGTAAGGCTACCTCCCTTATCTCCGGCCACCAGTAACAATAGTGTTGCCAGAACTGTAAATGCACGTGCCCTAAACCGAATCCTGGTTAAAGATTCGAACCAGGTATAAAAAATGAATCCCGCAATGGCAATACCAATACCACTCCATTTATGCCATTGCAAAAGAGAGCCTTCGAGTGCAGACCCCGTTGACAATAGCAACCCCATTATGGCTGTAAAAATGGCAGATAGTGCGGCCACCAGGCGAATCAGGATAAACAAATCGTCTTTTTGATAACGCTCAGGTAACCAAACGGTCAAAAAAGAAATGAACAGTAAAACAATGGGAAAGTGTAAAAAAAGCGGATGCATCCGGCCAATTACCATCAACCAATCCGGCACCAGCATTCTGCCCTGTAAGAAAGCCAGAAATAATAAAAGTACCAGCCCCCCCAACAGGATTCCTTCACCCGTTTTTCTGATTTTTTGCATCCGAATCAATTAAACTCTGGTGAATTTATAAGGGTACACTTTTCCTGAACTCCACTGGGCCACATACATATTTTCATCATCATCTATGCATACGTCATGGGGATGCACAAAAATTTTCTCAGCCTGGGACATGGGCTGTAAAAGGCCGTCAATATATTGAGGTTCCTTACCACCAATATTTGAAACGACTTTATTCTCCCTGTTTAAAATGGTTACAAATCCGGTTCCTGCTTCCTTCAGGCTTGGTGAACGAAGCACTGCTGCATACAGGTGATTACCCTTAATAACCGGCCGGCACACACAGGCACCCGGAAGCGCAATCACTTCCAGTAATTTTCCATCAGGTGTAAATCGCTTAAAACAATTCCTGGTTCGGTCTGTAATCAGCAAACTTGACTGCGCCTGCCGGGTATCGTGTACAATACCATGTGCATTGTCCAGGTGTTCCGGTCCTTCTCCCTTACCTCCAAAAAAATGTTTCAAATTTCCCTTAGCATCATACTGCATAATGTATTGTGTTCCATAACCATCGGCAATATAAAAGTCTCCATTGGGCAATACGGTTGTTTCAGTGGGTACAAATGCCTCCTTGTTTTTGTATACACCGGTTTCAGCAGGATAGTCTATTGTCATTAATACCTTTCCCTGAATGGTGGTTTTATATACCTGGTGATTGACGGTATCAGTAATGAATAAAAAATCTTCGCCATTTTCGCTATGGAGGGTTAGTCCGTGGGCACCCGGAAATTCATGCCCCCAGAAAGTGAGTAGTTTTCCGGATTTATCGTATACCAAAATATTGTTTTGGGTTTCATTGGTAAGCAGTATGATTCGCTTTTTACTATCCTGCACCATCTCATGGCAATCATTTACGGGATTTTTGGCGCCCAATATACCCCATTGCTTATCCATCCGGTATTGCATACCATTGTGGCCATAAATTTCTCCATCGGGCCTGGCAAATAAATTTTTCATAACCAGGATTGATGCAGAGGCTAATGATGTCTGCCGGATGAATTTTCGTCTTTGCATGGGTTACCAAATTTAGTAAGTGACACAGCCCCTTTATGATTGAACAGGATTACTTAACTGCCTAACTCAAAATATCCCTCACCACTTTCCCCTCCACATCCGTCAAACGGAAACGTCTTCCCTGGTACTTATACACCAACCGTTCATGATCCAGCCCCAGTTGGTTCAAAACGGTAGCCTGGAAGTCATGCACATGAACCGGATTCTGAACAATGTTGTAACCAAATTCATCTGTTTCTCCATATACCATTCCGGGCTTTATACCGCCACCTGCCATCCAAATGGAAAAGCAGCGTGGGTGATGGTCGCGTCCATAATTGTCTTCGGTCATTTTTCCCTGGCAATAATTGGTTCTGCCAAATTCACCACCCCATATCACCAGTGTTTCATCTAATAACCCTCTTTGTTTCAGGTCTGTGATCAATGCTGCGGAAGCCTGGTCAACATCCAATGCCTGGTTTTTCATTTCTTTGGGCAGGTTACCATGCTGGTCCCAGCCCTGGTGGTATAACTGTACAAACCGAACCCCATTTTCAGACAACTTTCTCGCCAGGAGGCAATTGGCGGCATAGGTTCCGGGTATCAAACATTCTGAACCATAGAGTTTAATGATGTCTTCTGATTCTTTGGATACATCCAGGATATCCGGTACAGCAGTCTGCATCCTGAAAGCCGTTTCGTATTGTTGTATTTTAGTGGCTATTTCAGGATCGCCGAATGCTTTATAGTCTATATCGTTTAGTTCAGCAAGCTTGTCCAGCATTTCACGCCTACTCTTCCTGTCCATGCCATCAGGATCCTGCAGGTACAGTACTGGATTATCGCCACTGCTGAATTGCACACCCTGGTGAATGGAGTCCAGAAAACCATTGGTCCATAATTTAGAATATACGCCCTGACCATTGCCCTTGCCCCTTGATAACAAAACACAGAAAGCAGGCAGGTTTTTATTCTCCGATCCAAGACCATAGCTCACCCAGGAACCCATACTGGGCCGGTTACCCTGCTGGTTACCGGTTTGGAAAAATGTGAGTGCCGGATCGTGGTTTATGGCTTCTGTATGCATACTCCTGATGATGCATATATCGTCTACAATTCCCGACATATGCGGGAAGAGGTCACTGACCCATGCTCCGGACTTACCATATTGCTTGAATGGATAATAGGAGCCAATGAGCGGGAAGGTTTTTTGCTGAGAAGTCATACCCGTTAGCCTTTGTCCCATTCTAATGGATTCGGGTAAATCTTCTCCCATCCTGGTACAGAGGCTGGGTTTATAATCAAAGGACTCAAGTTGAGAAGGAGCCCCATTTTGAAAAAGGTAAATGATCCTTTTGGCTTTGGGCGCGAAATGGGGGATGCCTGGCACAAAACCGGCCTCGTCAGTATTACCTCCCAATAAATCCGGCATTAGCAAAGACCCCAATGCCACACTGCCCAGGCCAATACTCATGCTGGCCAGGAACTTACGGCGATTGATGTTTAACGCCTTTTCCAGTAATTCTTTTTGTATACTCATGTTTTGGTAATGGCCTCCTCCATATTATACATAACCTGTACCACCTGCATTAATGCTGCCAGTGCTTGAGGGTTCTTACTGTTGGGTTTGTATTGGCCAACCACCAACAATTTGGCCGCTTCCTGTTTGTTTGATTGGAAATAGGTTTTCTTTTCATTCCAGTAATTAACCAGGATGGCTATTTCTTTTTTATCCGGTGTGCGGCACAGGATTTTCCGAAAAGCTATTTCCACTAAATTAACTGAGCCGGGTGCTTGTGTCAAAAGTTTGTCTGATAATGCCAGTGAGGCTTCGAGTATGATGGGGTCATTCATCATCACCAATGCCTGCAGGGGTGTATTGGTGCGGGAACGTTTCACCTCGCATTCATCCCTGCTGCTGCCATCAAAAATCATCAGGTTGGGCGGGGGTACAGTTCTTTTGATGAAAGTGTACATTCCCCTCCTATAAACCAGTTTCCCCGTATCGGGTTTATAACTTGCCAGTATGCCCCTGCCCGAAGTAGCCAATTCCCAAAGTCCATCAGGCTGATAGGGTTTTATACTGGGTCCTCCAATGGTTCGGTTTAATAAGTCGCTACTGGCCAATACCAAATCTTTCACCAATTCTGCCGGTAACCGAAGTCTTGGCGACCTTGACAGGTACCTGTTTTCAGGATCTGTCTGTAATTTTTCAGGGGTAATTTTTGCCGACTGCTGGTAAGTGGCGGACATCACTACCTGTTTTACCAGGTGTTTGATATCCCATCCATGTTCCCGAAAATCAACTGCGAGCCAATCAAGCAATGCGGGGTGTGAGGGCAGGTCACCCTGCATACCGAAATCAGCAGCGGAACTTATCAGTCCTTTTCCAAAAATACCCTGCCAGATACGGTTTACGAAAACCCTTGCTGTTAGTGGATTCCGGGGATCAAATAACCATTTTGAAAGGCCAAGCCGATTAGCAGGATAAGTAGCAGGAAACGGCAATATGGATGAGGGTGTGCCGGGATATACCATTTCACCATGCTGGTCGTAGTTGCCACGAAGCAACACATAGGTATTTCGTACTGTATCCCTGTCTTTCATTATAGAAACTTCCAGTTTATTAGTATCGGTTTTATTAATGAAACCTAAAATGCCTTTCAGATCGTCTTTGGTTATTTCCATTCTCGGATTCTTGGCATAGGTTTCCGGACCACCTACGGATGACTCAAGGCCTACTTCTTTGATGCTGTTAAAGAATGCCGATAACTGGTAATACTCTTTTTGGGAAAAAGGGTCGTATTTGTGATCGTGGCATTTGGCACATTCCATCGTTACCCCCAGTACACTTCTCGAAAGTGTATTGGTGCGATCAACCACATACTCTACCCGGTATTCTTCATCCACTACCCCACCTTCTTCTGTAATCTTATGGTTACGGTTAAAGCCTGTGGCCAGGATTTGTTCTTTGGTTGCATTCGGTAATAAATCACCTGCCAGTTGCCAACTGATAAACTGGTCATACGGCATATTCTTATTAAAAGCATAAATAACCCAATCCCGCCAGGGCCATTGAGTGCGGTAATTATCATCCTGGTAGCCATGTGAATCTGCGTAGCGTGAAACATCCAGCCAGGGCAAAGCCATCCTTTCTCCATAAGCCGGTTGCGCCAATAAGGCATCTACCATTTTTTCATAGGCCTTCTCAGAATTGTCCTCCAGAAAAGAGCGTGTTTGTTCGGGAGTGGGCGGCAGCCCGGTAATATCCAGGGATATTCGCTTCAGGAGTCTTTCTTTATCAGCTTCCTCGTTGGGACGAAGACCCACCGTTTCCATTTTTGCCAATATAAAATAGTCGATGGGATTTTTAGGCCAGGAGGTATTGGATACTTCGGGTAATGCCTGTTTTACCGGGGCCACAAAGGCCCAGTGTTTCTCATATTTGGCACCCTGCTTTATCCATTTTCTGATTAGTTCAATTTCAGTTGCGGTCAAAGAGGGCAAATGACTGGAGGCGGGGGGCATTTGCAGAGAAGTGTCTTGGGTGCTTACCCGGAGAAATATTTCAGATTGTTCGGGATTACCGGGCACCAGCGCATGGGTATTGGGATGGTCCTGCAGGGCTTTCAAAGCTTCTGCTTCGATATCCAGCCTTAGTCCGGCCTGTCGCTTATTGGCATCGGGCCCATGGCATTTGAAACATTTATCTGAAAAGATAGGGCGTATCTGAAAATTATAACTTACGAGATCGTTTACGGAACCTTTTTTTCCTTTTTTACCCAAACAGGCATACGCAAAGAACAGCAAGATGATGAGTCCTATGGTAAGCAGTTTCCGCATGGGTCTTTGTTGGGGTTAGTAGCAATTTACAATTAAATTATTGATGTTATTGGCAACCTGTTGAGATATTATGCATTTTACTTTTATCCTTTACTAACTGTATTTATCACCATTTATTTCTGTTTCGCTGATTGGGTTTGCCCGTGTTAGCAATCATTGTTTATGTCGAAGACAACAGGCATTCATAACCCGGTTTTTTACACCATTGAAAAGTTACTTTTCCTTAATGAAGGCAATTGTACTTTCAGGCGAATCTGTGTATTTAAAAAAGAGCCATCTGTTACAATGGCCCTTTTTAGTTGATGTCTTTCACAATTATTATGCTTTCGTTTTGATATAACTGGTCCCATATGGGTAACGCTGTGGTCGTGATAGCAACTTATTCGCTTCCATATTGTCTTTAAAATGTTCTTTTACCGGATCCCAGTATAATTTCTGTTTAGGGAACTTCATCGAAGCATGGGCTACCAGGCATGCACTACAAGACCTGTGAGCCACTTCAATGGGACTGATATTGGGTTTTTTATTTTTGATACAGTCAAGCCAGTTCCTGTGTTGTTCCGGGCTTTCATATAAATGGATATCATTGGGTCCGATAACCGATTCCAGAATCTTTGGGTCACTGGCTTCGATGGCCAGTTTAGCGCCTCCCTTCGATTTGGGGTCGGTAGCGGTTACACCTCCATCCCGGGTACAAAATATCCAACCTTTGCTGCCTTCGAAACGGATACCATTGGGGAATTTTCCATTCACAATCATGGTAATATTGTTGGCATACTTCATGTGAACTTCAAAGTCGCCATGAACGTTCCATAATCCTGCTTTGGGGAATTCAACCGAAACAGCTTCGGCCTCTAATGGACCGGAATACTCGGCATTCATACCCCAATGGGCAATGTCAATATGGTGTACTCCCCAACCGGTAATCATGCCGGCACCAAATTGTTCCAGTCGCAACCATCCCGGACGGGTATTGACCACATCTGTTTGGTGGTGCACCCGGTCGAAGGTATAATAGGTATATGGAGTTGAACCGAGCCAGGCATCATAGTCAAACCTTTGTGGTATTGGCATTTCAGTGGCCACCCCTCCTGCCGGATCTCCGGGTAGTCCTACTTTTACCGTATGCAGGGTACCTATCCGGCCATTTCTCACCAACTCGCAGGCTTTTTTAAACTGGGGCCATGGATCAATGGACCTTTGCTGGCTTCCCAATTGGAAAACAACTCCGGTTTTGCGAATCATATCACTCATTATTCTTCCCTCCTCTATTGTTAAGGAGGTAGGCTTCTGACAGTATATATGTTTTCCGGCCAATGCTGCCTCAATAGACACCTGTGCATGCCAGTGATCCGGGGTACTTATTAAAACCGCATCTATGTCTTTATTGGCCAGCAGATCCTGGTAATGATCATACATTTTTACATCCACATAATTGGCTTTACCCGTTTTTTTGGCGTAGGCTTCTTCGATCATTTTCTTACCCGCCTCCTGCCTTACCCCATCAAAATCTGCCAGGGCCATAATATGTGCATCATCATAGCGCATGGTAGAAGGGATATCATGTGACCGTGCAATCCGGCCTATTCCAATTTGTCCGATGTTTATCTTGTTACTGGGCGCATTTTTACCAAATACAGATGCAGGAACAATGGTTGGGAAACCAGACATAGCTATAGCTGACATAGCAGAGGCTTTTGCCGATGAAGCCAGGAAATTACGCCTGCTCATTCCATTTTGTTTTTGCTTTTTCATACTGGGATGCTTATGGGTTGGGAATAATTTTTGGGGAAAAGTGCCTTATCATCCGGTAAAATAAATCCGTGACTGTGGGAGGCCATACAGCGAAGAACCTAATCTGTTGCACACACATAAAAAGAAAACGGGCAATGGGCATATCGGTATAAGGATTAAACTGACCCGCAGGTACAGGTACTAAATATAGGAAATTGTCTGTAAAATTGTAACCGATTGCAAAATAAAATCCCTGCCTTACAAACAGGCAGGGATTTGGTATGGAAAAGAGGTCTAACTGTCCGCAGGACCCTTCTCAATGAATAGCCGAAAGATCGGGCAATTTTATACCCGGATGGTCCTCTGAGACAACGTTTATGGTTTCATCGTAATTTACCGGAACGTTAATAGCGTTGGCTATAAGACAATATTTATGGGTTTTCTCCAGGGCAAGGGTAGCTTTTGAACGGTTGGTTTCATCGGTTATCAGAATAGTAGGGGAAAGATCAATCTTTATAAACTGCAACCTGCCATCCACAATACCCACCTCCCCATTACAGGGGCAGGATAGGCCAGCGATGGAAAATCCCATTTTATGTGCCATAGACAAATAGGTCGTCATGAAACAGCCTGACAGCGAAGCCATAAAATAATGCTCCGGGGTCCAGTTGCCTTCCTGACCACCAAATTCAACGGGGGTACCTATGGGAAATGCACCAACAAGCCGGGGGCTTGAAAACAACCCTGAGGTCTTTCCTGTATAGTGCAATTTCACTTCGAAATGGAACCTGGCTTCTTTTGTAGGCTGCATACCTTATTTATTTATCCACAAAGCTATACTGTCCCCCAATGGCGTATTATGACTAACATCATAATGACAGATGACTTTACAAACAGGCAATATATAAGGGGTTGCTGTGATATATGAGCATTATCATGCGGCATCTTGATTAGTATCATTATTCAATCATTTCTATGCGGATAGATTTGTAAAAAATAAATTATGCTGGGAGAATTGACAGATATGCAGGCAGAAAATATATTAACCAGTCAGGTAATAGGCAGGTTGGGTTGTACCGATGGAAAGCAACCTTATATCGTTCCGGTAACCTATACTTATGACGGAAAATTCATTTATGGCCAAACCAATGAGGGTACCAAACTGGAGATGCTGCGAAAAAATCCCAACGTATGTTTCCAGGTGGATAGCCTGACAGATATGCGGAATTGGCAAAGCGTGCTGGTATTCGGAAAATTTGAAGAATTGAAGGGCGATCTGGAAAAAGATGCCAGGGACCAGCTATATGAAAAAGTTTTCCAACTGATGACAAGCAGCACAGTTCATGCCCACCAGCACGGTGTAACCAATGAAGTGGATGATAATAACCGGAAAAAATATGTCATGTACCGTATCCGCATCGAGAAGGTAACGGGCAGATTTGAAAGGTTTTAAGAAGTATACGCATAAGTTATGCTTAATCTACACTATGCCCTTAAATAAGACAACATAATTGATGGAAATCATTTCCTGTGATGATACACATTACCCATTTTACCCTTTACTTAAAATACTTTTAGTGAATGGTATAAACCTGATGTATGGCTGATTATAATTTACAACAAATGGTATATGAAACTGAAACCTGGAAACGTTCACTGGGTTTCATGCTGGAGGAGAATGTTCAGTTGAAAATCAGGGTATCAGAAATTCTCAAAGACATTTTTGAACCAGGCTTACTCGATCCTATCGAGGAATTTCAGGGGAAATTTATCCGGGAGGATGAAATTATACGTCTCCTGAGAAATGAAGTTGCTGAATTAAATACCCTTTTTCAAATAGACCAGCAACCCAATGAAAGGAGTACTGAATTGATCGAGAATAAACTAAAAAAACTAAGGTTCAATATCAGGAAAGCAGAAGAGAATTTTGGGCAACTAAAAGCCGAATTCCATGGTTTTTTATCTGAATATACCCGAAATGGCAGGAGACGTACTTTTGAATAAACTGTCTGGGAATACCATTAGTTAACCAGGTTTTCCAGTTTCTTCCTGTTGATAATGGAAATATTCCCGTCTTTGATATTAATTATTTTTTCTGCCTTGAAATCGCTTAGTGTCCGGATAAGTGATTCTGTGGCTGTTCCTGCTATAGTGGCCAGGTTTTCACGGGTAATGTCAATTACGAAATCAACTGCATCATCTGTCTGGTATTTTTTTTGAAGCATCAAAAGTGCATCAGCCACTTTTTTCCTGAGGGAATTATAGGCAAGTCCCAGTAACTGGTTTTCCTTTTCAGCCACATTACTGGCCAGTAACCGGATAAACAATTTGGCAACCTCCCAGTTGCTGTTGATAATTTTTTCAAATTCACCTACAGGTATCATTGCCAGTTCTGACTCCTCGAGTGCCTCTGCAGAGTCTCTGTAGACTGATTTTTCCAGTAGGGATACATAACCAATGAATTCTCCCGGACTATACAGGGCTGTAACCAATTCTTTGCCATCGTCATTCCTTTTGAACGTCTTCACTTTTCCGGTCACCACATAAAACAATACCTGGGGATGGTTACCTTCAATATAAACAGCCTGTTTCTTTTTATAGGTGTTGTTATTTTGTTCTTCAATAAAACTTTCGAGGGTAAAGCCATTACCTGCCATTTCCACAACTTGCTGTAATCCTTCCCACCCCTTGCTAATCTCCATTTTCAGGAATTCCATCTTTTTCAACCTGCTGTCAACGGCATTCAGTAATTCCGTTCCGTTAAATGGTTTGGTAATATAATCATCTGCGCCTAATTCCATTCCTTTGCGAAAATCACTTCTTTCGGTCTTGGCTGTAAGAAAAATAAAAGGGGTGTTTTTAATTGCTTCATTTTTATGTACTGCATGTAATACTCCATACCCATCCAGTACAGGCATCATTATATCACAAATAATTAAATCGGGTTTGTGCTGTATGGCCAGTTCCACACCACGTTTCCCGTTTTCGGCAGTGACTACCCGATAATTGGATAATTCGAGAATCTCAGCAGTGTTGTTCCTGATATCATCATTGTCTTCAATGAGGAGAATCATTTTCATATCAGTCTGTTTTACAGGTAAACGTTATGGTAAATTCAGTTCCTTTTTCCAATTCACTGACACATTCTACTGAACCATTCATCAGTTCAGCATATTTAGACACAATATGCAGGCCCAACCCTGTACCCTGGATATTTCCGGCATTGGTGCCTCTGAAAAAGCGTTCCATAAGGTGTTGCTGGTCTTCTTTTGAAATGCCCATTCCATGGTCTTTTACATACAGGCATAACTGACCCGGGCGGGCCAGGGTACTCACTTCAATCCGGCCAGATTCAGGTGAAAATTTAATAGCATTGGAAAGCAGGTTCATAACAATGTGTTTTAACATGGCCGCATCCAGTGTTACAGTATTTTGTCCCTTATGCTGATACGTAATTTGCTGACCATTTTTTTGCAGATTTTTGATTTCTTCTATGATAGCCGTTATATGATCCGGAATAGAAAAGGTTGACATCCTTACCTGTATCTTTCCTTCCTCAATTTTTCCTACACTCAGAAAATCATTAAGGATATCAGTAAGCATATTTACGGAAGAAATAATCCTTTGCAGGTGCTTCTCCCGTTTTGGCTGTTCTTCGGATTGTGTATATTTTTCAATCAGGTAAGTAGAAGAAAGAACAGTACTCAGGGGTGTGCGGAATTCATGGGAAGCCATGGAGACAAACCTGGATTTAAGTTCACTCAATTCCCGCTCCTTTTTAAGTGATTCGCGCAGGTTTTCTTCCGCTTTTTTCCTTTCAGAGATATCAAACGCTATACACATAAACCCGGTAATATCATTTTGCTTATCCCGCATCGCAGTATAAGCAACCGAAACAGGAAATGTAGTCCCATTTTTTCGTATATAGGTATATTGTTCCTGGATATGTATATTTCTTTTCGCTTTTTCTACCAGCACATCGAAATGACCTGGTAGTGTTACCCCATAGGCCTCTTTCAACTGGTTGGCCTTTTGCTCAATTTCTTCCCAATCGTGAAACAGTAAGGGTGTTTTCCTGCCAATTAAGTCTTTATCCTTATACCCCAGGTTAAGGGATGCTTCAGGATTGAATAGCTTGAGAATCCCTTTGTCATCCGTCACAATAATCATAGCACCTGCATTATCCAGGATAGCTTTCTGAAACGAAATGGCCTCTTCCAGTTTATCCTTAGCCACTTCCAGTTTTTGCATGGTATTCATCAGGTCACTGGTCCGTTCAGCCACTGTCCCCTCCAGCTCATTATTGAGTTTTTCAATATGGGCTTCTGCTTTTTTCCTAACAGATATATCACTGATAAAAGCAATTACCTGTAATTCACCCTTTATAGTATAATTACCCAGACTTACTTCAACGGGAAATTCGACTCCATTTTTTTTAATAGCATACAGATCGATTCCCACACCCATGGGGCGGTTGTTGGGTGTATGGGCGAATTTTTGCCGGTGCCCTTTGTGGTTTCCATGGTACCGTGCCGGGATCAGTTTTTCAATAGGCTGGTCCCTGATTTCTTCAATTTCATATCCAAATAGATTAAGGGCAAAAGGATTTACAGTCCTGATCATGCCCTCACTATTAACCACCACTATCCCCATGGAAGCATGGTTGAAGAGGGCTACATAACTATCCTGGCTATTTTCATTACTGGCAGAAGAAATGGGCATGGGTAAATTTACACACAAATGTTATTTTAAATTTTTCTAATGAGAAATTAATAAAAATCACTTCATACCCCAAAAGATCAGGATGGAGTAGCTTGACAATCAGGTTGGTATCCAGTTACGGCCTACCAAAAATCCGGCCATGAATCCTTATTTATGGGCAATAAAGACGGGCAAACTATGTTCCCCAATGACTTCATTGATAAAACTTTTTCTGAAAAATCTTTTAACAGCTGATCCACCGAAAGCCCCGCTTACAAGTATCGCAGACTTCTTATGGGAAATCCAGAGGCCAAAATATTTCTTGGCATTCAATTCGAGTTTATAGAGCGTAAGGTCAGGAAAATGCCTGGCAGCTAATTCCTGAATATGAATTTTATCAGGAAAGTCTTCGGTATAGTCATCTGTTGCATATACAAGTAAAGTTTTATTTTCCTTAAGTTCAGGCAGCAGGTAAGCGAACTGCTTAATAGCGAAAACAGAGTCCTCACTGCCATCATAGGCCAGAATGACACTTTCCGGAAAAACAAATTTCTCCGGAACTACCAGTACGGGACAGGAAATATTGATCAGGATGTCTTCCAGGTACTCATGTGATGCATCATTCCCCACATTGTGAAAAAACACCTCACTTCCCAGAATCATCAAATCAGCAAATCGGCTCTCCTTTTTCAATTCGGGAATTACAAAATCGTAGAAGTCTTTCTCCACGCGGTAATCAATTCCGTTTGCCTGACAGCGTTTTTCAAAAAGTGCAACAGTCTTCTGGATCTTACTACTGATGCCCACTTCTGAAGGTGGGGTAAAAAGATTACCTACCGACTCAGTCTGCCGCCAAAAACTAATCATTTCAGCATCCGGCATAAATACACCTGTTAGCAATATAGGATTTGCCTCATTGAGCTTTCGGGCGAATTCAAATCCACCCTCTGAAAAATTATCTCCATCAAAGGCTATAATAATTTTTTTCATTCGATTCACATTTCTACAGTCTGAAAATTTGAGTTCCCCTCAAATGTAAAAAAAAGCGTTTCCTTTAAGCCTGACCACAGTCAGTTGCAGAAATGACCATGGTCAACCCGATAAAAATGGTTAGAAAGAGGCAGTAATTTATGCACGCAGCTTAAAAGGCGAGTGGGGAAACATCAGTCATCATGGCGCTTCCCTTCCATAACAGGGAAAAGGTGGAGAATGAAAGGAAAAATCGCTTCAAAGGTTTCCTTTGCTCCTTTGGCAGATCCGGGAAGGGTTATGACAAACGTGTTATCTATAAAACCTGCCACACCGCGGGACAACATGGCATAAGGAGTCCGTTGCTGTCCATAATTACGAGCCTGTTCCATTACACCGGGTAATTCTCTGGTAAGCAGTGGCCTGATAACATCGGGCGTGACATCTCTGGGTGAAGCGCCGGTTCCGCCAATAAAAAGCAGTAAATCAACTCCTTCATTGGCAGATTGCTCCGCCTGTTCCCGAATGGCGCTTGCATCATCCGGGATAATCATATATTTATTGATGGAAACACCTGTTTTTTTTAAGGCTTCAATAATGACCAATCCCGACTTATCCGTCCCTTTTTTTTGGGATACAGTATCTGAGCAAACTATTACAGCAGCGGTAAGGTTCTGACCCATCGTTTTTGCTTTATCGGATTTTCCGCCCTCTTTATGCAATAACCGGATTTGCCTGATTTCAATTTTTTGGTCAATGGGTTTGAGCATATCATACAAAGTAAGCGCAGCAACAGAGGCGCCATGCATGGCTTCTACCTCAACCCCTGTTTTATAAATGGTATGCACTTCTACGGTAATGAGCACTGACATCCCCTTAATTTCAAAATTCACCTCTGTAAATTCAACGGGTAAAGGATGACAGTCGGGAATGATATCGCTGGTTTTTTTTACCGCAAAAAGAGCAGCAACCCTGGCAAAGGAAAATACATCCCCTTTGGGTACTTTACCTTCCCTGATGGCTAATATGGTTGCTTCATCCGAAACAAGTAATTCGGCTGAGGCAATGGCTTTCCGCAGGCTATTGGATTTATGGGTTATGTTTACCATATCAGTTATTTTCTTTCCACTTTGTTTGCTGGTTGGTAAAAATTTCCTTCCCCCAAATAGGGAGTTGGAACTTAATGGCTTCAACAATTTCCTCACAGGCGGCAATCGCATCCTTACGGTGGCGGGATGAGACAAAAACAAAGAGACAGATTTCTCCCGCAGGCACTATTCCCAGGCTATGGTGAACATGCATGCAGGTAAGGGAATACCTGGTAAAAATTGTTTCTCTTATTTCTGACATTTTAGTCAGGGCCATCTCAACATAAGCAGTGTATTCGATTGCTGTTACAGTACCATTTTCCAATTCATCTGCCCTTACCTGCCCCAGAAAAATACTGTGCGCACCTATGTCGGTTTTGGTTGCGTGCCTTTGAATATCCTCGCCAATCTTTTGAGCAGGTATGGCTCCCTCAATAAAAATATTTTTAATGGTATGTTCTTTCATGTTTTGCGCTATTTGAAATATGCGGTTAATCCCCCTTTTACACTGTAAACATTCAGGTTTCGCTGCGCTTTTATTAACTGTGCAGCATAGATACTCCTGATACCCTGGTGACAAATAATATAAATATCTTTTTCCGGAAGGTCCTGAATGGCTTTGGGTAATTCTGACATAGGGATCCTGGCGTCAGAAAAATCTATGGGTGGGTACTCATGTTTCTCTCTTACATCCAGTACAAAAACATCCGACTTTCCGGAAACGGAAAGGAATTCGGGTATGGTTACTTCCGGTATATCCGCATCTTCTATACAGGATACAGTATAATCGTTTGCTAAAAATGCCGCTTTGTCAAGTGGGAGTTGCTTTTTCCGGATGATATTAATTTCATATCCCCTGGCTTCGTGTAAGTCAAAAGTATATATCCTTCCCTCCAATGGATTGCCAATCCCTGTAATAATTTTTATAGCCTCCCCTGCCTGCAGGGTACCCATCATGCCAGGCAGAACACCTATTACACCCGTCTCTTCGCAGGAGGGAATCTCACCTGCCAACGGGGCTTCCGGGAATAGGTTACGATAAGTAAAAATACCTTCGCTGGTGGAAGTGAGGTTGAATACGCTTACCTGCCCTTCAAAGCGGTTTACTGCTCCATAAATAAAGGGTTTATTCAGTATCAGGCAGGCATCATTTATCAGGTATTTTGCCGGAAAGTTATCGGTGCCATCAATCACCACATCATATTGAACCAGGATTTCCAGGGAATTTTTTTGGGTAAGGGCAAATGGATACACGGTTAGGTTGGTTTCCGAATTCAGTTTTTGCAAATTGGCAGCCGCTGCTTCTGCCTTATTGAAACCAATTTGATTTTCGGTAAACAACAATTGCCGGTGCAGATTGCTCACACTAACCCTGTCGGCATCCATCATGCCCAGGTTCCCTACCCCTGCTCCTGCAAGGTATTGTAAAGCGGGACAACCCAAACCACCTATACCAACAACCAGTACCCTTGCCGATTGCAAAGCCTCCTGCCCTTTGGTTCCAAAACCAGGGAGTATCATTTGCCGAAGGTATCGTTCATTTGCATGCATATATTATCCTCCTGAAAAGGGCGGCATCAGGGCAATGGTGTCGTCTTTTTTAATAGCCACATTTCCAATAATCATTTGGCTGTTTACTGCTATAAAATATTTTGCGTGTTCGAGTGACGGAAACTTTTGGGTAAGCAACGCGATTAAACCCTCGGTATCTGCAACCTCTGCTACATTTATTTTGGATAACCCTGTTGCATCCACCAGTGATCCGAAAAATAAAATTTCCATGGCTATGCTTTATTTGACAAAGATGAGTTTAATACCTGCCAAAACCAATACCAGTGCCAGTATATATTTCATATTGGAAGATTTTAGTTTTTCCGCTCCTATGTAGGCGCCCAGCCAACCACCTGCCAGCACAAAAATGATTACGCCTGTCATATTCGGCGCCAAAATAAAGCCTGTTTGCATCTGGCCCGCAATACCTGCTGCTGAATTTAGAAAAATAAATATGGCACTTATGGCAGCGGTCTGTTTCTGATCAGACCAGTTCATGAGCAAAAGTATGGGTGATAACAAAATGCCCCCACCCATACCAATCATGCCCGACACCAATCCGATTAATGCACCGATGACAAACAACAGGTACCATTTAGGGGCCGGAGACAGGGGTTTCTCTGAGCGGGAACTTACCATACGTATAACAGACAACAGCAATACCACACCCAGCACCCGTTTGTACAATAACTCTGAAATAGGTAAAACACTTCCCAGGTAAGCGAAGGGTATCGACGCTGCAATCAATGGCCACAATAAGGTAGGGCGAAAATGTCTGGCCCTGTAAAAAGAGATAAATGCCATCAGCGATACGAGGATATTCAGCAACAGGGCAGTGGGCTTCATCACTGCCGCACTGTAACCCAGCAAAGCCATCAGTGCCAGGTAACCGCTGGCGCCCCCATGCCCTACAGAGGCATATAAAAATGCCACCAGCAGAAATAATCCATAAACCACTATTTCTTCCATGCTATTGGTTTAGTTAATGATATGAATAGCCACTTCCGTATCCTTCGCAAACACCGTTTCTTCTTCAGAAAGTTCCACCCAGCAGTTGGCCATTACAAAAGCACTTAGCCGAAAGGACTCCTGGGCGGAGAGTATGCTGACCACTCCATTTTCGTAATACCCTTTCAAAAAAAAGCAAAGCCCAGCCTTCTTTTCAAATCCTTCTGCGAGCCTGGCTTTACAAAGCGAGGGCATTTTTGTGCCCGCCATTTGGTGAATGGCAGGTAACACATATTGCTGAAAACAGGATAGTACAGATGAGGGATTACCCGGAAGTCCCCAAACCAGCTTTTCTCCTTTTTTTCCGAAAAAAAGGGGTTTGCCCGGCTTTTGTTTAACACCATGAAATAAGGTGGTAATACCCAGGTTATGACAGGCCCTTGCTACAAAATCATAATCTCCCACACTAACTCCGCCGGTAACCAGCACCATATCAGCGGCTGATAAGGCCTCTCCAATTGTTTTTTCTGTTGCTGCTAGATCATCCCTGGTAAAATAAATGGAAACTTCATGTATACCTGCTTTTTTGAGACAGGCTTTTAAGGAAAAAGAATTGGCATCGTATACCTGTCCCGTTACCAGTGCACTGCCGGGTTGCACCAGCTCATCGCCACTGATAACTATTGCCACATGAGGTTTTCTATACACGGGTACATTGTCAAATCCCATGCCGGCCAGATAACCCAGCATCATAGGATTTAAAACCGTTTTAGCAGGAATGGCTAATTGCCCTTTGTGAATTTCCGATCCGGTTAACCGAATATTTGCTCCTTTTACAAAATCCCCAGCAATACGGATAGATTGTCCGTCAACGCTAACCATTTCCTTCTGTACAACCGTATCGGCGCCATCGGGTACCGGTCCGCCTGTGAAAACTTTTACGGTTAGCCCTTCCGCCAATGAAATTTGCCGGCTGGTACCTGCAGGTAGCGTATCCTGGATAAGCAGTTCTTTATCCCTGTCGCCGAACTTGATCGCATATCCATCCATGGAGGATTGCCGAAAAGAGGGAATATCCATAGGGCTTAGGCAATCAAGCGCCAAAGCATATCCATCAGCATCAGCCATTCCACAAGGGATTTCCCCTAAAAGATGGGAATGATTATGTACAATTTCTTTTGCTTCCTTAACTGTAATCATAAGTATACTTATCCGCCGATGGCAATCATACTCCTGTTATGAAGGGTGTCTGCATCAATCAATGTAAACTCTTTTGAAAACTGTCCGCCCAGTTCTTTGTGTTTTCCTTTGAGTGATTGTTCAATCAGGGGTAACACTGGTTGCTGGTTTCGCAAAGCAGTTAACAGGTCTGTTTCTTCCCTGGAAAATAAACAGTTTTTAATTTTACCGTCTGCTGTTAGCCTTATCCTGTTGCAACCTTCACAAAAGGGAGCACTCATGGTGCTTATCACAGCAAAGGTTCCCAAATATCCATCCACCTGGTATTTTTTACAGGTATCGTTGGGTGCATTTTTGAGAGGGGTGATATTGTGCTTTTCGCTGATTATGGTCAATATCTCTTGCCAGGTTACCAGTTTATCACTTTTCCAGTGATTACCATCGAAAGGCATGAATTCAATAAAACGAACGTGGACCGGAACCCGGGAAGTCCATTCTATAAAATCCAATAATTCATCGTCATTCAATCCCTTGACTACTACAACATTTATTTTAACCCTGAAATTATTGGCCAATAAAAGTGTGATATTCTCAAATACTTTTTCAAATTGGTCCCGCCGGGTTAATAAGGTAAAACGGTCAGGTTGTAATGTATCAAGGCTAATGTTCACTGAACGGATACCCGCAGCTTTAAAATCATCCATAAAAACATCCACACGGGTACCATTGGTGGTCAGGGTAAGTTCTACGCCCAGTTCTCCCAGGGAGCGGATAATTTTTGCGGCATCTTTTCTTACCAGGGGTTCTCCTCCTGTTAACCTGATTTTTTTTACGCCATTTTCAACAAACAACCGTGACAGGTATACAATTTCATCGGCCTGCATCAACTGCTGGTTGGGCATGAATGCATAGGATTCTTCCGGCATACAATAAAAACAGCGGAGGTTACAATTATCAGTAAGTGATATCCTTAAATAATCATGTATCCGGTTATGGGTATCTGTCAGCATACATCAGGTAGTTAAACAATAATTTTCATAATCTTCCGGTGTGTCAATATCGACCGCTCCCAATGGAAAATCAACCCTTTCCACATCCTCCGGATACCGTTTGAGGATTGACTTTGCCCCACTGTCTCCCCGTAAATTTTGCAATTGGGTGAAATAATTGCTCTTGAACAAAACCGGTGTTCCGGTAATGCCCGAATAAGTTGCTGCAACAATCCCTTTATCAGATGCTGTCCCAATTGCTGACATAGTTGCCAGCAATTGCCGGCTGATAAAAGGCTGGTCACTCACCAGCAATATTACGGCATCCAAATTACGTTCCCATTGAAGCAGGGTAGCCAGTCCCAGTCCTATAGAACCCGCCATTCCTTCCTTCCAATACTCATTGAACACCAAATGCACTTCTTGTTCAGACAGACTTTCCCTGATCTCGTTGTGGTAACAACCCGTTACCAAACAAAGTTTATCGGGTTCTATGGCTAGGGCTTCTTCAAGTATATGCGAAAGTATCGTACGTTTAGCAAAAGGAAGTAACATCTTGGCCTTTTGCATCCTCGAAGCGGCACCTGCAGCTAATATGACTGCACCAAGCTTCATATACTCCCATTATGAATGGGCTGCAATTTATTTCTCAGGTTAGCGGGAACCTTAACCTCCATTACTGACATGATTTCTGCAATAATGGAAATGGCAATCTCTGCTGAGGTTTCTGCTCCCAGATCAAGTCCGGCAGGTCCAAATATTTTTTGTAAAGCAAGCTCATCCCATCCTTTTCCTTTTTCTTCCAGTTCCTTCAACATCTTTTCTCTTTTGGTGGCAGGACCGAGTAATCCTACATAAGGTATCTCTTTTCCCCTTATTCTTTCCAGCAAATCCAAATCGTAATTATAGTTATGTGTCATCAGTACTATTGCCGTTCGGTTATCCAGGACCATTTCACTTATTATGTTCTCCGGTTTACCCACTAATAACTTTTCCACCTCAGGAAACCGGTTTGTGTTGGCATGCGTTGCCCGGCCATCTGCCACTGTTACCTGCCATCCCAGTAATTGCGCCATGGATACCAGTGGCATTACATCATTTCCTGCTCCGGCAATAATTAATGACACAGGGGGATTCACATATTCAAAAAAGATTGTTTGCTCGCCTTCTCCGAGGGGTATGTCCCAATACTTAGATTGTCCTGTTTGCAACACGGCTGCTGCGATGGTCTGCGCCTCCGTTGCAATGGCAACCGGCAATGCCTCGGGACTTGTAGTACCCAGGTGCATTTGCTGTTGCATGCCAAACCCTGTTACCAGGATAGAAGGGGACCGATGGGCTATGCTTTTTTTAAGTAAGGTAATGGGATGGTGGTTGTCTGAAGGATGCAGTGGCTCGAAGAGGATAGAAACGATTCCATTACAACCTAACTGGACACCCAATTTGGCATCATCCTCATCCGAAGTATCATAGATTACCAGTTTTTTTTTATCCTGTGAAATGGCCAGTAAGGCTTTTCTTAGCGCATCACCTTCCAAACATCCTCCACTGATAGCTCCGGTAAGCCGGCCATCTTCTGTAACCAGCATTCTGGCACCCGGCCTTCTGTAAGAAGATCCCGAAACATGCACAACCGTAGCCAATGCCGCTTTCTGGCCCCGGATGGCAGCTTCCTCAAATGCGGTAATAATGTCTTTTATTTCTTTCATTCCTTCAAAAATACAGCCCTTATTTCCGCTCAGTTTTCACCTGTGAGGGGGTGATGGGAATACTGGCTTTATTCGTCCAGCTATTCCTTACATAGTTCAGCACATCTGAAATTTGCTCATCCGACAGATTATCCTGTGCCGGCATGGGAACATTGTATTTCGTGCCATTAACGGTTATTTCCCCCGATTGTCCTTTGAGGATAATATTGATAAGCTGACCGGCAGGCTTTTTCAGGTAATCAGATTTTGCCAGGGGTGGGAAGGCACCTGCCAGACCATTGCCATCCTGCATATGGCAGTTCTGGCAATAGGAAGTGTATACTTCTTTTCCCCTTTCTATACTCTTTGCAAAGTCAAACTTTTGCACAAAACCCATGAGGGACAATCCAAATAAAACTATCAGGAATGCTTGACAGAAAACTCGATACATATCCGTATTTAATGAATCAGACAATTTTATTTATATCAAACGGCAATTTCCGGATGCGTTTGCCTGTAGCTGCATATATGGCATTACACAATGCAGGAGCAAACGGTGGTAAACCCGGCTCTCCTACCCCTTTGATTCTGGGGCCTCCATTGGTAAGAATATGCACTTCCACTTTGGGCATTTCATTGATGCGGATCAATGGATTGTTATTGAAATTACTTTGAACAGTTCTGCCTTTTTCGAAAGTAATCCCTCCTTTGGTAGCTGCAGTGAGGGCCATTACGGCGGCGCCCTGTACCTGCGCCTCCACCATATCGGGATTCACTACGGTTCCCAGGTCTATCACAGCAAATACTTTTTCAATTTTAATGCCCTCCCCTTTTTTGGAAACCATTACCACATATCCACCCAGCCCGGCAAAAAATTCATACTGGGCAATTCCTTTCCCCCATCCGGCCGGCAAAGGTTTATCCCATTGCGAAACTTCTTTTAATTTCTGGAGCACATTTTTCGTGTCAGATTGCTTTGTTAGCATACCCATCCGGAATGCAAGTGGATCTTTTTTGGCCCTGATGGCCATTTCATCTATAAAACATTCATGTGCAAAAGCTAGGGTGGTACTGGTTACAGCCCGCCAGGCAGCCAGGGGTACGTGCAGGTAATGGTGCACATACAGGTTTTTCATGTTGGGTATTTCATATTGCTGCTCACTGATCCCCTCAGTCATGGTTCCATCTGCCTTGGTCTTGTCATAATCCTTCCTGCCATCCAGCGTAGGTGAGATTACTTTGTGCTGGAAAGCGATTGCTTTACCTTCTGCATCAAGTGCTCCTTTCATGGCAGAAAAAGTCATCGGCCGGAAAGGACCCATTT
Source organism: uncultured Bacteroidota bacterium (assembly GCA_963750825.1). Classification (GTDB taxonomy): domain Bacteria; phylum Bacteroidota; class Bacteroidia; order Chitinophagales; family Chitinophagaceae; genus Sediminibacterium. Next base: position 104,535 of record CAVVSL010000051.1, read on the forward strand.
GGGTATCATCTTCTCTGGTCCATATGGCTTTAACGGGTTTGCCTATTTTCTTACTTAGCTGAACGGTTTCATGGATATAATCCGGATACAACCTTCTTCCAAAACCACCACCACTGAACATAACATTCACTTTGATATTTTCAGGAAGCAGGTCATATTTTTTGGGAAAGGAATTGACAATACTTCCCGGGACCTGCGTAGATGTCCAGATTTCCAGTTTATTGCCATCATACCAACTGGCGAGGCAGTTCATCGGCTCAATGGGTGAATGAGATACCACAGGTGTTTCATAAAAGGCTTCCAGCTTTTGGGAAGATTCGGCATAAGCCTTATCAAAATCACCCTGCTGTATGTTGTACCGCCCCTTCTTCTTTGGCCGCCTCTCTCAGGCTTTTTGCATAGTCTAAGGAATTGAAACCATCATTTCCCTGATAGTCCCACTTCACAGTAAGGGCTTTTCTTCCCTGCAGAGCAGCCCAGTAATTTTCTGCAATAACAGCGATTCCTTCTGAACTATATCCACCGAGTATTCTTTCACAGGTCTCAACAGCTATCACCCCTTTCACTTTTTTAGCAGCACTGTCATCAAAACTGATAAGTTTGGCACCAAACACAGGGCAGCGTTCAATAGAAGCATATACCATTCCGGGAACGCTGGCATCAATGCCAAACATGGCAGTACCATTGGTCTTCATGGGTACATCGGGCCGTGGTGATTTCTTCCCTAAAATTTTAAAATCCTTCGGGTCCTTCAGCATGGGTGATTTAGGTACTTCCATTCGGGAAGCAGCCTCCGATAATTCACCATACCCCAAACTTTTACCCGAAGGTTTGTGAATTACCTTTGCATTTTCAGCATAGCACTCTGTAACAGGTACTTTCCACTCATCACTGGCTGCTTTCAAAAGCATTTCACGAGCTGAAGCGCCCACTTTCCTGAGTAGTTGGTAGCTGGTTCTCACTGATGCACTACCCCCTGCAGATTGGCCGGGACCAAATTTCTTTTCCCCGCCTGTTTGTTTGATCGTTACGTTCTCCAAAGAAACTTCCAGTTCTTCGGCAATTAATGCGGGGATTGACTGATACACGCCCTGGCCAATTTCTGGTTTGGTATTGAAAATGGTGATATGGCCGGTATTGTCAATAATCACATAAGGTGTCAGCTCAAAGGATGCAGCCGCAGAAGTCAAATTTTCCACTTCCGCTATGCCGCCGGATTTGGCAGAAAGGCCCAATGCAAGACCGGCTCCTGTGAGACCCGTTAAGCGAATAAAATTTCTGCGGTCTATGCTACTTATATTTTCTTTCATAATGTTGTCAGATTAGGGGTTATTGTATCAGTTCAGCAGCCCGGTGGATGGCAGATCTGATTCTTTGATAAGTACCACAACGGCAGAGATTTCCCTGCATGGCAGCATCAATATCTGCATCAGTAGGTTTGGGTTTGTTTTTCAAAAGGGCAGTTGCGCTCATCACCTGGCCGGATTGGCAGTATCCGCATTGCGGAACCTGCAATTCAACCCAGGCTTTCTGAATGGCTTCTCCCACTTTGGAATTAATCCCTTCGATGGTGGTGATTTTTTTTCCTGCAGCAGCAGCTACCGGAAAACTGCAGGAGCGGATTGGGGTACCGTCCAGGTGAACTGTACATGCCCCGCATTGTGCAATTCCACAACCAAATTTGGTACCTGTTAGTCCCACTAAATCGCGGATAGCCCATAACAAGGGCATGTCCGGGCTGGCATCAACCTGATAGGTTTTGTCATTGATGGAAAGTGTAATCATGCTAATTCTATTAAATATGATTGTATTTTAAAATGCAACTACCCAATGAGGATACCAAGTTACTGAAATTATCGTATCTGTCAGGCAATGGAAATATCCGTTTTTCGCTATACAAAAATGAGGTAATCAGCAAATACCTGACAGCTTTACGTTATTGCCATAACCTGATTTTCGAAAAAATGTTCTTTAAGACAGTCTGATTTCAGCATTATTTATTACTTTCTGTTGTCTAAAGGATTTCCGGCAGGTTTATCTGTCCGCTCAACAGGAAAAGTTTTATACCCGGCAGGCAGTTAAGAAAAGGCATTTCATATGGATAATTTTTGGAATCAGACCTTATTTGGCATTGGCAATCTGGTACTCACACCCGGTAAAATAGCCATGCTATTACTTGCATTTCCCATTACCTGGCTAATGCTCTTCACGATTAAAAGGATGATGTTTTCCAAAAAGAACATCTCTGCTATTGAAAAAAGCAGGCGCCTTTCTCTTTTCCAGCTTGTCCGTTATTTTGTATGGGTTATCACCATTACTTATTGCATTACTTTTTTGGGGTTTGATGTCACCCTGCTGGCTGCCGGTTCTGCAGCATTGTTAGTGGGTATCGGTTTTGGATTACAGAATATTTTCAGCGATTTCATATCCGGACTGATAATGCTTTTTGAAGGAAAGGTAAAAGTGGGTGATGTAATGGAAGTGGATAATATTGTGGGAAAAGTACAGGATATTAACCTCAGGACTTCTGTATTGCTCACCCGTGATGGTTATAATATTATTGTTCCCAACCACAAATTTATTACGGATAACCTGATTAACTGGAGTCACCAGTCTTATGAAAGAAGGTTCCAGATAGAAGTGGGTGTCAGTTATGCCAGTGATATCTCCCTCGTGACAAGCGTTTTACTGGAATGTTGTACCCAACAGCCCGAAATCATTAAAATCAAACCCCATAGCCCTATTGTACGGCTTACCGATTTTGGAGACAGTTCACTGGTTTTCATTTTAATGTTCTGGACGAGTGAAATTTTTCAGGTAGAACAAATAAAAAGTGAACTTCGCTATAAAATATTCCAGTCATTTCGTGAAAACAATATTGTTATTCCTTTTCCGCAAAGGGATGTTCACCTTTCTCAACCAAAAACCTAATGTCGGGTAAGCATAAATTAAATGCATGGATGGCTACAGCCATTTGTGGAAATGATATTACATCCTCCTGTTTGTATGTTTCTGCCTTAACCATCGCCATGGCCGGCCAGTATGCCTGGTTGTCCTTATTAATGGTTGCCGGTGTCCTTTTCCTGTTCAGGAAAATATATGGAGAAGTGGTGGGTGCTTTACCCCTTAACGGAGGGGCCTACAATGTATTGCTCAATACAACCAGTAAAAGCAATGCCTCCGTTGCGGCTTGCCTTACCATACTTTCTTATATGGCCACGGCAGTTATTTCTGCGAGTGAGGCCATGCATTACCTGCATGATATTATACCTGTATTACCGGTAGCATTGGCCACGCTCGGATTATTATTTCTGTTCCTTTGTTTAACCATTATGGGCATTTCAGAAAGTGCCGTAGTGGCACTGGTCATTTTTATTTTTCACCTTACCTCCATGGCTGTGCTGATTGTCAGTGCCCTGTTTTTTATTGTACAAAACGGAACAGACATCATCCACCTCAATTTTTCACTTCCAGTGAGGGGCGGAAGTATTACTACTGCCTTGTTTTTTGGGTTTAGTGCTGCCATGCTGGGCATCTCGGGATTTGAAAGTTCAGCCAATTTTGTGGAGGAACAGAAAAAAGGAGTTTTCCCCAAAACACTTCGCAATATGTGGTTGGCGGTTTCTATACTGAATCCCAGTATCGCCTTATTGGCCATTGCCGTCATGCCAATTTCCGAAGTAACCAGTCATGAGCAATCACTGTTAAGTCATATGGCTTTTCTTACCGGGGGCAAATGGCTGGCAACCATTATATCCATTAATGCTGCCACTGTATTAAGTGGTGCAGTGCTTACGTCTTTTGTAGGCGTAAATGGACTGATCAAAAGAATCACACTCGACAGGATACTTCCCCAGTTTCTGTTGAAGGAAAACCGGAATAACAGCAGTTACCGGATTTTAATTACTTTTTTTCTTTTATGTGTTTCCGTATTATTGGTTACCAGAGGGGAACTGGCACCACTGGCAGGTGTGTATACCATTTCATTTCTACTGGTGATGATATTTTTTGCCCTGGGTAATTTGATGCTGAAAATAAGAAGGGGTCGACTACCCAGGCCTGAATATGCTTCTTCATCTGTTGTGGTAGTGGCTTTACTGGCAGTTGGCATTGCCCTTTACGGCAATGTAAAAATGAATCCTGAATACCTGGTGATGTTCCTGCAATACTTCATTCCGGCCATGCTGTTGATTTATGCTTTTCTGAACCGCAACCACATCATGCAATTTGTGCTTGACATTCTGAAAAATATTTCAGACAGACTCCATAAACTGGCCCTGCTCAGCAGGCTTAAGATTAATAAGTTTATCAATAAACTGCATGAGTCAGAGTTTGTATTTTATTCTAAAGCCGACGATATTGCTACCCTGAACAAAGTGATGATTTACGTTCAGGAAAATGAAATTACCCGAAGCCTGAAGATTGTTACCATACTGAAAGAACACCAGCAGGTTCCTGATCAGTTCCTCAGGGATTTTGAAGTGCTGGACAGGGTTTATAAAGATATCAACATGGAATACATCACCATTGTTGGCACTTTCGGACCAGACCTTATTGACCAGCTGAGTATCAAATGGAAAATTCCTAAAAACTTTATGTTTATCAGTTCGCCGGGTGAAAAGTTCAGTTACCGGGTAGAGGAGCTGGGGGGAGTTCGGTTAATTTTATAAACCTCAAAATTTCCTGTTACAACTCCGATTGTTTCTATTCATTCGGTTAGGATTTAGGATTTCTTTTTCAGTATATAAATCCTTTTAACAGCGTCCAGTTTTGGATACATTTCCAGAAAGGCATTTTTATCTTTTAGTAGTAAGTCATATTTTCCAAAAACAGTATCCCCGTATCCGGAATAAAGGGAATCAACCACGTGTTTGTTACTGGTGACCCTTCCCAGCACAGGATAACCTTTAACACCAGCGGGTGAAATGGTATCCAACCTTGGTGAATTATTTCTGAGGTTAACAAACAGGTCATTCCCCCTTGTCTCTTTTCCACTCCTGGCAAAACTTATCGTACCCTCTTCATTAGGCTGCAATACTGGTTCATCAGGTAATTTGTATTTTGCCCATTGTTGCATTCTCAGGGTATCATCCCCTCCGAACTGGGCTACAAAACCCGGCCGAACCCTGTAAAAAAGGGAATTGTCATAATACCCATGTTTTATTTGCTGGTATAATCTGTCCGCCGCCAAAGGGGACCAATTCCGGGTAATTTGTATTTCAAATACACCGCGGGAAGTTTCCACTGCCGCCGTAAATTTTTCAGGTGCCTTCTTTGTTAACCAACGTTCGGAGAATAAAGGTTTATGGCAGGAACAAGCGGAGGCAATCATTAACAAACCAATCAGGTTACGCATGGGATAATCATTAAGCAGGCAATGTAAGCATCCTGTTTAAAATGAGGAAAGAAAGCTACCCAAAAAAATAAGGTCAAATGGCATTTACAGCGGACTGGCTGATGCTGAAAGGAGTATGTTTGGGGGAACTGAGCAGGGTAATTACCCTTTCATCCAGGGGTTTTATGATATAGTCCCTGACCAATTTGAAGGATTTCGCTTTCCTGATATCAAAAAGGTCAATGGAAGAGGTTAAGATAAGTACCTGCGTTTTTTGGAGAACAGGATCAGGAAACGCGGATAACAATTTTAAAAAGTCCCACCCATCCAATGAGGGCATATAGATATCGAGAAAAATGTAATCAGGAAAAAGTTCAGGAGTTAAACGCGTTATTTCTGAGAGTCTGGCCATAGCTTCAACAGGATCATCGAATGCCGTTACCTGTTGAAACAGTTTTATTTTATTGAAAAATTTAATATGTACAGCATTCAGAACGGCGTCATCATCTATTAAAAAGGCCTGTCTGTTTATTTTCATCCCAAACTTTATTTAAAACCGTCCAATTATTAAAGCTGTAAACCTTTACTATTGGGAATACTCTTGCTAAATAAATAAGCAGAGATCCCGTTTTCCCTATAAACGAAAAAAAAACCAACTAATTGCATCAGGTGCCTTTAACTGTCACAAATTCGCGGGTTATTAATATACCAAATAGTAATATGTATCCGGCAAAACCGGAATTATAGCATTTCATTACACAATAGGATAGACTACGGGACAGAAAAGCAAGAATCTCCCAATAGGGGGATTAATCACTGTCTTCCAGGTGTAATTTCTGGTGATGGGCTCCGGCGGCTATATGCAGTGCAAAACCCATAATGGCAGTGTCTTTCAGTAAATTCACAAATGCCAGAGAACGGCTGGCACTGGAACCTGCATACAGGAAATTGGGTAAATGAATAATCAGGATAAATATTAGCAGCATCCCGGCCAGCAGATAGGCAGCCAGTTTTACCATGCGGTTCGTAATAAAAGATACGCCTACCAGTATAAAAGCTCCTCCCACCAAATAGGCCCAGATTATCCCACCTGGTATGGTAGTAGGTATGTATACCATCAAATCCCGGGCATTCATAAAATGATAAACACCAAAAGTTATCATCACCACGGCCAGCAGATAAATGGCTATTCTGGATATAATATGATATTGTTTCATAGCTATCGGGTTTGGTTACCTAAAAGTTACACAATATATCCAAGATATGCAATAAAAAAAGGCTATTTGTTTTCAACAAAATAACAGGAAAACCAAAAGGAAGGAAAGCTAATTAATTTAGAATAGGCACTTTCAGTAAAAGGGTGTTACCCAGACCGTTTCCACTTTCAAAACTCAGGTCACCCAGGATAGAAGAGGCCCTTTCCCGCATTCCGACTAATTCAATTGTATACATCGGTTGGGATTCCTGAATGCTTATACCGTTGTCCTTTATACTCAGGTATAAATAATTCTGTTCGTACCTGGTGGAAACCGAAACTTTTGTTGCTTTAGAATGCAGGGATATATGGGTAAATGCTTCCTGGCAAATTCTAAAAATGGCTGTTTTGATATCATTAGAAATTTCTGCAATATCCTCTTCAAACTGAAAAGTACAGGGAATATTATTATTGGTGGAAAACCTTCTGCATTGCCATTCGATGGATTCATGTAATCCCAGTTCATCAATCATACTGGGCCTGAGCGAGGTGGCAATCCTTCGAATGGTATTGATGATCAAATTGGCCGTGGTGGATGCATGCTCAATCCGTTCAAGCTGTTCATTAGAGGCACCTTTCGCATTGATAGCCAGCCAGTCCACATCCATTTTTAATACTGCTGTCAGTTGGCCCAGTTCTTCCTGAACCTCTCTGGCAAAAAACTTCCTTTCCTCTTCCCGCACACTTTGTAAATGCATGGAAAGGTTTTTCAGTTCAAGGTTTTTATCCCTTAATTCAGCTTCTACTTTTTGGAGTTTCAGGCAGTTCTTTATCCGTGCCATCAATTCCTTAGGATCAAAAGGTTTTACAAGGTAGTCATCCGCACCCAATTCAATTCCTTCGGCAACATGGGTGGGGCTGATGTCCATTCCGGAAACCAGGATTATTTTCACGCCCACATATTCGGGACGGTCTTTAATAATACGGCAAACGTCCAAACCAGAATAATCAGGTAATACTACATCCAACAATATAATCGCAGGTTTTTGACCGGCAATTGATGCAAGAGCATCTGCTCCGCAGGTAGCCACATCAGTCACAAATCCTTCTTTTTTAAGAATAATCTGGTAGAGCTTTACAATTACCGGATCATCATCTACAACTAAAATTCTGTCCATATTCAAAAGAAATCCATTACATAAAAATTAGCTGGCCATTGCTCAGCCATCATACAGGTACACTTAAATATAGAAAAAAAAACCGAGAGGGAATGTCATTTTTTCATTAATAAACCGAAGAAAGTGATAACAGATTACCCCTTAAACGCATAATAAGGTATCTCATCATTTATGGCAGTTACCTGCTGGTTCCAATAGGCAAGGGTAACAGTATGTCCCTTCCCGGTTTTCAGCAACCGTCCAAAAACTGCGTTTATGGAATTAAACATAAGGTCGGTTACCCCAATGGTAAAAGTGTCAGGGGTGTCCGTGTCCGGGGAAACAATTGCATCAGCAGCTGCGGCGCTTTTTGCGGGGGGGCTTGGCACCACTTTGACGGTAAACCCATTCAGTTCCAGCAAATTTTGTAAAAAAATGCTCCTTTCCCTGGTTACCATTTTTTCTACAATAGCGCATTTGCTGCCATCCAGTTCTTCACATTCATGATTTTTGTTGATTGCCATAAGTAATGTTTAAAATCCGGGACTAACTGCATAAATATACTGGTATACACCACTAAACAAACCCGATACAATAATACCCAGCATACATATATATAAGGCCAGTCTGGGCATTGGCGGAATAGTAAGTGCCTCCATGGGCTCGAAACTGGTATCCATGAAAATGGTTTTCACCACCCGTAAATAGTAATAAAATGAAACCACCATATTTAGTGCGGCAAAAGCAATGGCCCAGTAATTTCCTTTACCCGCTCCTGCCATCAGTAAAAAGAATTTTCCGAAAAACCCTGCTGTTGGTGGCACACCTGCCAGAGAAAATAAGGCAAGGGTTAGCACCCATGATAATAATTTATTATTGGTATAGAAAGATTTGTAGTCGCTGATTTTCTCCTTACCTGTCAAACTGCTTACCAGTGCTACAACCCCGAACGCGGCCAGGTTAGAAAATACATACACCAACAGGAAATAGATAACCGATGCGGAACCGGTTTTTGAACTGCCGGAAATTCCTATCAGTATAAAACCCACCTGTGCGATGGAAGAAAACGCCAGGAATCGTTTGAAATTATCCTGTCTGAGGGCAAATAAGTTCCCTATAAACAGGGTTAGAAGCGCCAGTGATACAATAATAGTATACCAAATTTCTCCCAGGGACCTGAATGTAGTGTACAATACAGGAATCAGGGCAAAGATGACTGCTGATTTGGATAACACAGATAAGAATGCGGTTACAGCAACTGGAGACCCTTCAAAAACATCCGCTGTCCATAAATGAAAAGGGACTGCAGAAATCTTGAAGGCAAATCCGGATAATAAGAGAATGAATGAAAATCCTGCCAATGGGCTGTTACCGATTTGCTCTCCTAAAACTGCCACATCCAGGGAACCTGTTATGCCATACACAAAGGAAATACCCAACAGCAGTAATCCCGAAGCAAAAGCCGATGACATAATCAGTTTCATAGCCGCTTCTGAAGAATGTCGTTTATGAAGGTCAAAATTTGCCGCCGCGGCAAGGGGAATGGTAGACATTTCCAGCCCCAGGTAAAACATCATCAGGTTTCCCGCTGAAATCATCAAAAACATACCCAACAAGCTCGTTAAAAGCAAAATGTAAAACTCTATCACATGTTTATGAGACACTAACCAGGTATGTGCCTGCATAGATATTATCCAAATGGCCAGATTCAGGATATTTTTTTCGAGCTGAATCAGGCCGGTGGTTTGGAACATCCGCCCAAAAAGCTGGCCTTCGGAATCACAAACAAAACCTGCTACAAAGTTAACCAACAGCAAAATATTAATTAATAGCAAAAGGCTTTCGTTGGACCTTTCCTTCCCCAGTTTTAGGGTAAGCAAAAGGAAAAGGATAGCGATTACCCACAATTCCTGTCGCAATAAAAGAATAGCATCTGTTATCATCCGTTCATTCATTTTAGGGTAATGACATTTCCAACCTGTTGCATAATGTTTTGCGATGAGGGCCCGATTAACCGGTTAAGGAGAAAGGGAGCCACACCTATAAGTACTATTCCGGTAACCAAAATAACAGCTGCCAGCTTTTCATTCCAGGTAGCATCTTCCAAATGAGCATATCCCTCTGCCAAAGGACCCATCACAGTTTTGCCTGCCGCCCTCAGGATGTAAACTGCCGTAACCACAATAGAGGCACAGGATAAGATGGTGGCTATGCGGTATAGAGAATCCGGATGCTGCCAGGACCCCATAAATACAGTCATTTCTGCCACAAAACCGCTAAAACCGGGTAATCCCAGCGAACACAAACCCGCTACCACAAAAATGGTGGATATGAATGGCATCACTTTGAGCAACCCTCCTAATTGGGCCACCATTCTTGTATGGGTTCGCGTATAAATCATTCCAATAGCTGCAAAAAAAAGTGCTGTCATCAAACCATGAGATACCATTTGCAATACCGCACCATTGATGGAGGTTTCAGTCAGCATACCAATACCGAGAATAACAAAACCACAGTGGCTTACCGAGGAATAAGCATTGATGTATTTCAGATCGGTTTGCATCATAGTGGCAAAAGCCCCGTAAATGATGGCTATCGTGGCAAGCACAATAATGATCCAGGAATAGGTATGCGCTGCTTCAGGCATAAGAAAAGTAGCTACACGCAAACAACCATACCCACCCAACTTCATAGAAATGCCTGCCAGGAACATAGAAGCAGCGGTGGGTGCGGAGGCATGACCATCCGGTACCCAGGTATGAAAAGGGTACAAAGCAGCAAATATGCCAAACCCCAAAAAGGCAAAGGGAAAAAAGAAATGCTGCACCGATCCCGGTACCTGCATTCGGGCAATGGCCATGATGTCAAAAGTATGTGTGTTATAATACAATCCTGCCAACCCCACAAAGACCAGTGCTGAACCTCCCATCAGCATCAGAACCAGTTTCATGGCACTTTTTTCTTTTTCTCCGCTGCCCCAGATACCAATCAGTAAAAACTTAGGAATAACCGCAATTTCCAGGAAAAAAAACAAGGTAAAAAGATCCAGCGAAAGGAAGAAGCCATATGCACCCAGGCTCAGTAAAATGAGCAGGGCGTAAAATTCTTTGCCCATTTTTTGTATATCCCATGATACCAATACCCCGGCTACCACTACAGCAGCCGTTAATAGAATCATGGCCATAGAAATACCATCCACCCCCACATGGTAATGGATTCTCCAGGCCTCAAACCAAACCATGTCTGTTTCGAAAAGCATGGGAGCCTGGTTACCCGCAGCCCTTTCCTGCCAGTAAATATAAGTGAGCAGGCAGGCGGCACCCAGTTGCAGAATAGCGCTGATCAGTGCAATAACCCTTGCATGCCTCACCCCCCTGCTAAATATTATACCAAACAGGCTAATCAGTGGTAATACAATGAGCAATGATAGATTCATCAGTAATTTTTTATTTCATCAGGTATAGGAACAAAACTGTGAACAAAGCAATACCTCCCAGAAAATACAATGCATAGCTCTGTACTTTCCCCGATTGCCATTCTTTTATGGAAACAGAAACTTTATACGTTATCGTCCCCAACAGCACCATACTACCATCAACCAAATGTTTATCTATCCAGGCAATTGGTCTTCCTATTAATGGGAATATTATTTTCTTTGTGCCAAAAACATACAACTCATCCAAATAAAATTTATGGTGAGCAAGCTTATACAAGCCGCTGAATACAGACACAATTTTTGCGGGCTTGTTATTTTCTTTATAATAGAAAAAGGCAGCTAAAGCAATAGCTCCGGCCGCAAAGCCAACCGGGGCAATGGAGAAAAGATAATGGACATGGGTATCTAAAGCAACCCCATCCGCAGTAACCAATTGCGAAAATGGCACAAAGCCTGCCAGTAAGGTACAAATGGCTAAAACAATAAGCGGAATTTTCATAGTCAATGACCCTTCCCCATGCTGTGCGTTTAGGGCAGGGTCCTTATTCCAGAAAATAGAAAAATACAACCTGAACATATAGAATGAGGTAAGTATGGCCGTAAACAATGCGATTCCGTAAACCCATTTATGGGATGTATACGCAGCCAGTAATATTTCTTCTTTACTGAAAAATCCGGAGAAGGGTGGTATACCTGAAATAGCCAGACAGGCAATGAGAAAAGTAATATGGGTAATGGGCATGTACTTCCGGAGCCCTCCCATGTCCTTCATTTCATTGCTGTGCACAAAATGTATAACGGCACCGGCACCCAGAAACAGCAGTGATTTGAAGAACGCATGCGTAAACAGGTGAAACAGGGAAGCCATATATCCCAATCCCCCTTCTCCCGTTTGTTGGGAAATACCGAGGGCGAACATCATATAGCCAATTTGTGACATGGTGGAATAAGCCAGTACCCGTTTGATATCGGTTTGGGTACAGGCGATAATGGCAGCAAATAAAGCAGAAAAAACACCGGTATAGGTTATCAGGTCCATAACAGCGGGCGCCATGGAAAATACGGGGAATAAACGGGCCACCAGGTACACTCCGGCAACCACCATGGTAGCTGCATGGATGAGTGCAGATACTGGTGTAGGACCTTCCATTGCGTCGGGAAACCAGATATGCAAAGGGAACATGGCCGACTTACCTGCGCCACCAATGAATACCAGCGACAATCCCCAGGTAAGTGCAGATATCCCCAAAAATCCTGCGGATACGATTCCTGTGTATTCATGCGACTGCTGGGAGATGAGGCGTTCGGTCAATAAACCAAAGTCGAGCGTGCCTCCATAGAAAGAAAGAATCAGAATGCCAATCAGGAACCCTAGATCTGCAAAACGGGTAACAATAAATGCTTTTTTGGATGCCGCTACTGCAGCCGGTTTGTCATAATAAAACCCAATTAATAAATAGGAAGAAACACCCACCAGCTCCCAAAAAATATATATCTGAAAAATATTGGAAGAAAGTACAAGTCCCAGCATTGAAAAAGTGAAGAGGGATAAAAAGGCATAATAGGTAGCAAACCTTTTCTCCCCTTTCATATAACCCAAACTGAAAACATGTACCATCAGTGACACAAAAGTGATCACCACCAGCATCATCACGGATATGGGATCTAACAGGATGCCCATATCAATGGAAACCTGCGGCGAAAAAGAAAGCCAGTGGTACTGGTAGGGAATTATTTTTGGGAATACGCCCGCTACACGGCCATCAGCAAAAAAATACTGTTGGGCTGCTACCAAAGAAAGAAGGGCAGAAACCAGGAGGGATAGGGTTGCAATATTGCCGGCAGTTTTGTGAAAATATTTCCTGCCAAACAGCCCCAATAATACGAAAATAGCCAGTGGCAGCAGGGGTATGAATAGTATGTAGGCGAAATGAGACATGTGTTAATTTTTCAGTTCTGCGGCATCTTCCACGTCAATGGAGTGATGACTTCTGTATAAATTGATGATGATAGCGATGGCTACGGCTGCTTCAGCCGCCGCAATCGTAATGATGAAAATGGTAAAAAAAACTCCGTCCAGCCTGTCGGGAAATAGGTATTTGTTGAAGGCAACAAAATTGATATTAACGCTATTTAGCATCAGTTCAATAGCCATTAGCATGGTTATCATGTTCCGCCTGGTAAACAGGCCATATACCCCAATGAAGAAAAGTGCGGTACTCAAAAATAGTATATGTGTTAGTGGTATTCCGTTCATATCATTACACTTCTTTTAAAGGTGGTGACGGGGTTCCCTTGTCTTTCATAGCAATTACGATACACCCAATCATGGCTGCCAGCAACAGTACACTCACTGCTTCAAATGGCAGAATATATCCATTTTCACCGGTACCCAGCAAACGGGTACCAATTTCGCTTACTGTAGTATTCATAGGCTTTACAGCGTATGACCGAAACCCATATCCGGCAATCAGGCGGCAGGTAAATACCATACCTAACAGTATGGCCAGTCCTGCAAATAGTTTCCTTTGCATCGAGGGCTTTTCCATTGCTTTTCCGGTATGCTCGGTCAGAAAAACAGAAAAAATAATCAGCACCACAATGCCCCCTACATATACCACAATCTGAATAGCGGCAATGAATTGTACCTGCAGCCAGAAATAGAGGGCCGCAATGCCCACCAGCGAAAACAATAAAAAAATGGCCGCACGGAATATCTTCCGGCTGGTAACCGCCAGTATGCCCGCAACCAATATCCAGGCACTAATGAGGTAAAATATGGTATCTGAAGCATTCATCATTCAATACCCTCCCTTATTTTAGAATCAGGCTTATTTAATGTTTTGGTCAGTTTACTTCTGTCATAAACACTGTGTTCAAAGTTCTGTGCCATTTTGATGGCATCCGTGGGGCAGGCTACAATACACAGGTTACACATGGTGCACAATTCCAGGTGATAAATAAAAGTGTCTATCGCTTTCTTTCTTTTACCCTCTTCATTCACCTCGAATTTAGTGATGATCTTTATGGTTCCGTTGGGACAAGCCAGTTCACAGGCTGTACAACCAGTACAGGCGTGTTCATTGTTTGCATCATGGGGCATTACCACTTCTCCCCTGAACCTTTCTGCCAGTTGCAGGGTTGCCCGGTTATCAGGATACTGCTGGGTAATGATCTCTTTGGGGTGAAAAAAATAATAGCCGGTTTTGCGCATCCCCTTCAGCAGAGAAGCCACCCCGTTGTAAACATCTGATATATATTCTTTCAAAAACATTGACTAGTTTTCTTTTGATTATCCGCTTAAAAATGCCAGCCCATGATGGCAATAACAGTTGCCAGCAGTAAATTAAACATACTTATCGGTAACAGGTATTTCCACTCCAGATTTAATAACTGGTCAATCCTGAGTCGGGGAAATGTCCACCTGAACCACATAATCAGGAAAATCAGCAGGAAGGTTTTACCCAAAAACCATAGCGAGGAAGGAATATAATCCATCAACCCGTTGAATGCCTCCCAATGGCCAATATGCAGGGGCATCCAGCCTCCCAGAAAAAGCGTGGCGCCAATCGCACATACAATAAATATATTGATATACTCCGCCAGGAAAAACAGCGCAAAGCGCATTCCTGAATATTCTGTGTGAAAACCTGCTGTGAGTTCCGACTCAGCTTCTGCCAGGTCAAAGGGTGCACGGTTGGTTTCAGCGGTTACCGCTATGATGAAAATAACAAATGAAATCAGGACGGGAATATGTCCTTTAAAAATCCACCAGCCATTTTCCTGTGCAGCAATGATGTCTGAAATTTGCAGGCTTCCTGAAAAGATAACTATAATTAGTACAGATAACCCCGCCGACAATTCATAACTCACTATCTGTGCACCACTCCGCATAGCACCCAGTAAGGAGTATTTATTATTGCTGGCCCAGCCCGCCATAAGTATGCCGATTACCGACAAAGAGGAAACAGCCGAAATGAAAAGTACCCCAATATTCATGTCCCAAATCTGGAACCCCCTGGCAAAAGCAATCGGGGCCAGTAAAAGCATGGAAACAATCATCACCAGAAAGGGAGCCAGGTTGAAAAGAAATTTATCCGCCTTATCAGGGGTCAGTCCTTCCTTCATTATCAGTTTCAGGGTATCCGCTACTGTTTGAAACATTCCGCCGGGGCCCACCCGGTTGGGTCCTAACCTGATCTGGATATGGGCGGCTACTTTTCTTTCCATCAAAACCAAAACCAGTCCGAGTACCGCAAAAAGGCCGGTAGCCAGTACTATCACAATGGCGCATTCCAGTAGCAATGCCGAGGTTGGCTCAAAGGTATTGTATAGCCAGTTCTGAATTTGATTGGTTAAGCCCTCTAAACTAAACATGCGTTTATTGATTTATTAGGTCAGCTTTATTACTACTATCAGGCATGGTTGCGTCGCACACTTGTACTGTCTGTTCCCTGTTCAGCAAGCAAGCGCATTACCTGTCAATATCCGGAATCACCAGGTCAAGGGTGCCCATGGTTGCCATCAAATCTCCAATCTTACTTCCCCTGGCCATATGGTCCAGTGCCGAAAGGTTAGAAAATCCGGGCGACCTGAATTTAATCCGGTAAGGTGTGGAACCACCCTCACTCACAATGTATACCCCAAATTCTCCCCTGGCCGTTTCCACCCTAGAATAAAATTCACCCTTGGGCAATTTTAAAACCGCTTTTGTTTTTGCCTGAAAATCACCCTCAGGAATTGCATCAATCAATTGTTCGATGATCCGGATGGATTGGTTCATTTCCCTAACCCTTACCATGTATCTCGCAAAAGAGTCACCGCCGATTTCAAGCACCTCATCAAATGTGACCTGCTCATACACTTCATAGGGAAATATTTTCCGCAGGTCGCAGGACAAACCGCTGCCCCTGGCAACCGGACCCGTACAACCAAATGAAATGGCATCTTCTTTGGAAAGAACCCCTACCCCTACCATCCTGTTTTGAAAAATGATATTATTGGTGAGCAGGTCCTCATATTCTGTGACCTTTGCCTTGAATTGTTTTACAAAGGCTTTCACTTTTTGCTGAAAATCGGGATGGATATCATACATGACACCCCCTGGAACCATGTAATTCATAGTCAGGCGCGCGCCGCAGGATTCTTCCATGATTTCATTGATCATTTCTCTTTCCCGAAAAGCATAAAAGAAGGGGGTGAATGCACCGAGGTCCATGGCCATGGCACCGAGCCACAATTCATGGGAGGCAATCCGGGTAAGTTCGCTCATCAAAACCCTGATCACTTTGGCCCTGTCGGGTACTTCCACCTGCATGGCTTTTTCCACACAATGGGCGCAACCAAGGTTATTAATGTGCGAGGAGAGGTAATCCATCCGGCTGGTTACATAAATAAACTGCCGGTAACTAAGGCTCTCACACATTTTTTCGATAGACCGGTGGATGTAGCCAAGGTGGGGTTCAATTTTGAGGATGGTCTCACCTTTCAGGGTGATCACCAGGTGTAATACACCATGGGTAGCAGGATGCTGCGGCCCTACATTGATGACCAGTTCCCCTTCGGATTCCTTTATGACTTCAGTTTGCGTATACATTTCCCTGCTAAAGTTTAATCATATTTACCGGGTCCTCAAAATTTTTACGTAGGGGGAAACCTTCGAAATCATCCGTCAATATCAGCCTCCGCAAATCCGGGTGGCCCGTGAATAGGATACCAAAAAGTTCGAATATTTCCCGTTCATGAAATTCCGCCGTTCGCCAGATATTGGAAACCGTATCAATTTCAGGCTTCTCTACTTCCAGGTTGGCTTTCAATACAATAGTATGCCGGTAGGTGGTGGAGGAAAGGTGTGCCACTACTGTAAAATGGGTTTTCCAGTCAATACAGGTGAGGCAGAATAAATAATCAAAAGCGAAAACGGAATCACGCAATTGCCGGCAGAGTGACGACCAATTCGGGCCATTTACATTCACAGAAAGCCATTCACCGGATGCATCATAAACCGTTTCCGGATGCAGGCTGGTAATAAATGATTGTATCTCTTCGTTTGACATAATTCCCGGTAGTAATTATTTATCCATGGTTTCTTTTATCTGTTCCCTGGTCATACCACTCTTAATTTTTTCCTGCAGGGCAATCAAAGCATGTAACAGGGCTTCGGGCCTGGGCGGGCAACCGGGAATGTAAACATCCACCGGAATGATGTGATCTGCTCCCTTAACCACTGAATAGGTATTGTAAAAAAATGGGCCGCCACTAATGGCACAGGCGCCCATGGCAATCACATATTTGGGGTCGGCCATCTGGTCGTAGAGCCTTTTTAATACAGGCCCCATTTTATTGACGATGGTACCCGCAATAATAATCACATCGGCCTGGCGGGGGGTGGCACGGGCTACCTCAAATCCAAATCGAGAAAAATCGTATTTAGAGGATGCCACCGACATCATTTCTATACCGCAGCAACTGGTGGCAAAAGTGAGGGGCCAGAGAGAATTGGAACGGGCCCAGTTGATGATACCATCAAAAGTGCTGACCACAATCCCCCCACCGGGTGTCTGGTGAATTTCACCAGGAAAGGACTCAGTTCCTTCTTTCATTTTAGTCAGCTCCATTTCAACGCTCCTTTTTTATGGGCATATAAAAAGCCCATGAATAATATGGCAATGAATATAAGGATTTCAAATAGAGCAACCATCCCCATTTTTTTAACAACCACTGCCCAGGGATAGAGGAATATCAGTTCCACATCAAATATCAGGAACAGCAGGGCAAAGAGATAATACCCCACTTCATATTGCTGCCAGGGAGAGGTTTCTGTAGGAATACCACATTCATAGGCCTGTCCTTTTTGAGGGTTGTGACTCCCCTTTACAAAGAGTTTCCCCACCAGGATTCCACCGGCGGAAAAGAGAATGGCGGCAAGTGTTAAAGCTATCAATGATACAGCACCCATAGATTTTATGAATATTTATCAGGTAACAAGTTGTTCCTCCGTAAAGTACGAATTATTCATTTGAAAATAAAAAAAGGAAAAACAGTCTTCCCCCGCTGATAAAATTATATAACCGATTCCCATGTGCATAAAAACCGTTCGTATAAATGTACCGGGAACTGGTGCATCTTGCTTAACTTTACAGTGATTTTGAAGGGTCTTAGAAAGTGACACCTGAAAAGTCCCTGTTTTAACATCCAAATCCTTTCGTTTTGAGCAATTTTGATACCATTAGTAAACACATCAGCAAAACTTCTGCTGATACTAAACAAAGGATTACCTATAGCTTTAATAGTGTGGAAAGCACTATCATAGGGCAAATGGAGGAAGTGGGCAACAATATTTGCCTTTATGAATACCGTGGAAAATACATTGGTACGGAATTCCTGATATCTTTCTCCAAAGACTCCGTTTCCTACAAGCTCATCCAGGTGGATGAGAAACAAAACGAAGCCACTAATCAAACCAAGCTTTCTGCAATTCCCAACTCCGTTTTACGGGAAAACCCCATGTAGTTTATAGGATTACCCGTTTCCCTTATTCTATGGAAGGCATGACCATATAGGAATGCTCATTTACGGGAAACTGCAATGCTGTTTAAGCAGAAATACTTTTTAAAGCAACCCTAAATGGAGTAATACCTGCTTTCCCTATAGGGTAGGTGGGGTCTTTTCAGGCCTGATCATCTTTACATATGCCTCATTCTCCCGGAACATCTGCCAGCCTGAGGCAAAGCTCAGGTAAGGCACTTTGTCCCTTCGATGATTTTGCATACTGATACGCAAAAGAATATTCCAATGCCGGATGATTTCTTTCCAGGCAAAAAATAGGGAATGCCGGGGGTCATACATGTGGGTGGGTTCGCTACCGGCACCATTCAACTCAATGATAGAAAAATCCCGACCGGCTTTCAATCCTTCCCAGGATTCAAAACGGATGTCCATCCTGCCGTAATAAAATCCGGGAACGCTTTTACAAATGGTATCTATCACATCAGTAAGGGCAGCATCTGTTCTGTCGGTAAGATCCAGAAATTTTGCCCCTCTCGCATGGTTCCCATAAGGAACCAGCAGGTATTTTTCTTCTTCAGCTAATACCGTTTGCAGGTCGTCTCCATAGTTTTGCCGCAATGCCTCCAACTGAAGGATAAACCTTTTATCCTGCTGCAATAATTGTTCAATGGTATTTTTACCATTGCCCGTAACCGTAAGAAACTCCTTACCTACTATTCCGGATATTTTACCGTTTGCCTCATTGGGGTACCGGTAATAAAATATACCTATTTCATTGGCATAAGGAACAAATTCCTGCAACAGGAAGTCAACCCTGCTATGCCTTGCATAGGCGATTACCTCTTCCAGGTTTTCCAGTTTTTTTACACCCAAGCCCTGCATACCAATATCGGGTTTACCTACCAATGGAAATCGAAGATGGGCAACCAATTGCTGCAGGGCTGAAGGTGTTAGTGAGTTTGATTGATTAACCAGGATTGTTTTGGGATAGTATTGCGGTGGCAGAAGGTCATAAATTTCTTTTTTACTTTCCAGCAGGAACCCTCCGTTTTTGATGGTTGGATTAGAAGCATTGAAAAAGAAAACGGATCTGGCCCTGATAAACAACCAAACCCAATAGATATAGATAGGGCCATATACAACATTGAAAGGCCAGTATTCCCAATGAAATAACCTGATAAAAAAAGGGTGATGGGTGATTTTCTTCAGGGAAGCCATAAATCGGTTTTAAAGAGCCTTACTTGTAGAAAAAATGGAAAGTTCCTGGAAATGATCTGTTCCCTTTACCAGGTCTTTGTACTGCATACTGCCCATGGATTTTTGTAATTCCATACCGGTAATACTTACAGTCAAATAAGTATCCTCCCTTTTCATATGAAGGTCATTCCGGCTGTCCCCATCTCCTCCAAAAAGATGAAATGCCATTATTTGTTCTCTGGTGGGGTCAGGATTTTTACCAAGAAAAGCATGAAACCACTCCTCCCTTTTTTGGATAACGGGATTATCATAAAGCGTGACGGATGACCAAATCATCGGCTGGTAAACGGGAAATTGGACCAGGTGCTTATCCCGACCGTCCCAGCGGCATTCAAACAAGTACTCGGATTCATACAGTATAATGGTAAATGGTTCAATACCTTCCAGTGGAATTCTAACAAAAAATTTATGGGGACTAACCGCTGAAAGGGTATCTAAAAACACCAAACCCCTGCTTTTGGTATAGGGGGGTTTGGGTATATGACTTATAAAAGCCCCATTCAGTAATACCGCAGCATTGCCATTCTGGTGCATACCAATCCAACTGCCACCTGCATCTCCATCCCTCGGAAATAATACCGCCGCATTACCCATCTGTTCTATACGAGGAGGTATTGCGGGTTTGCGTTGTGTTCTTTCATCCCTGTTGGAAGTAATATAAATACCATTTTCACCCGGTATAAAAGTTACTGTGCACATGCCTGTCTGTATTTAAGGGTGGAAGAGGCAACCCCAAAACCCTCTGGAATATTTATCTGCGATACATCAGCTATACCCACCCTTACAAGGGCCATATGGTGAACAGTATGTTCCAGGTTATAGACCAATTCACGGTAATAATTACTTTGTACCTGTATGGTATCATCAGAATGATCATCATAACCGGCTTCCAGTAGTAAAGCCTTATCCTCTTTCAACAACCCCGCATATATATTTTGTAGTAGTTCGGCAGCGAGTTGTTTATCAGTTTCTATCAGGTAATTTCTCTTCCGGTTTTCATAGTTAACCACACCTGATGTATAACCTTCGTTCAGGCAGATAAACAGCTCAATGATATGCCGAACATGCTGCCCGATGGTTGCCTGAAACAAAACCTTACTGGGTTGCACGTATTCCGGTTCAGAGAGCTGCTCAAGTGCAGTGTTTAACTGAACAAAAACATTTCTGATAGCCTCTTGCAATTGCATAGGAAAAATTTTTGAGGGGTTATTGATTAGCTAATACCGACAAAGAAACTGTAAGGTTATCCGAAAGTACCAGACTGCTTCCTCCAACCCCAAAGTCTCTCCTGTTCAATTTGAATCCACCTGAAAATAATATACCTCCTGATGATTGGCTAATGGCGGTAAAAGGAAAACTAATATCCTTGCTAACGCCTTTTATTTTCACAGTACCTGTGAATACATATTCTCCGCTTTTAGCCGATGCGGTTACCTGCTTAGACAAAATAATAATTTTAGGAAACGTCTGCACGTCAAAATAGGATTTTTTCCGCAGATGTTCATCCCGTCCATCAATTCCTGTATTAATAGTTGTTGCGCTTACATTTACCAGAAAAGAAGCTTTGCCAGGATTGGCGGGATCAAAGCTGATATTTCCTTCCAAACCACTCAAACTACCTGTTACCAGCAAGCCAAAATTTTTAATACTGAACTTTACACTGGATTCACTTTGCACCGGGTGATACACCTGACCAATACAGTTATGGGTCAGTGCCATCATTATTAAGAATACTATACTATACCGCGTCATTTTCATTTTTAACTCATTTGACAATTTCCGCACTTCCAAAAAGGTGATTGTATTGCTGGCAATGAATCAAAACATATTTATACAGCTTAAAATCGGGTGTACCCGGAACAGCGTACACCTGGTTACCAGTAGTAGCTTTTAACCTCCCCAAATCAATGAAATTCACTGGCTGGATCTCTTTTGAGAGGTATACATGCAAGTCGGGTCCATTATTGGTTTTGAAATTCTCCAGTCCTACGCTGTATTTGCCATCTGCCAAATATAATTTAACCATACCCATTACCCCTTCACCATTTGAAACGAAGGTACCGGTATTGGCCTGGTTGACCACCACGGCCGCGGTATCCGGCTTTTCATTAACCGTTATAGACGGTGTACCTGATTGCTTATTGCAGGATGCCAGCATCCCAAAAAGCAGAAGTCCTAAAAACACTTTTTGCATAAATATTATTTTTAGTGTTTAAAATGATAAGATACCCCAAGTCCAAAATTGTTGACTTTATTTCTGAAACGGTCTACCTGGGTACCATCCGGGGCAGTTTGTTTAACCTGAGTGGTTTTGTATTCTACAAAAATAAACTGATAGTCAGCTTTTACAGACCAGCGGTTATTCAACTTATATTTCAGGAAAAATTCAGAATTAAGGCTTCCATAATCGTTGTCGCCAGTCAGCAATAGATTAAAAGGTGCAGGTTTTGCCGCAGATTCCGACCGGGTAGTTCCATTACTGGTAAGTATGGCACTGGTAGTTCTTCCAAAGGTGAACCCAATGACATCTATATTAAATCCGGCTGACCATTTTTCAGAAAAGTTATATCCGAAATTGGCTGAAAGATTCAGAGAGTTGGTAAATGGTCGTTGTACCTGCAGGGTATCTTCATTTTGGGGTTTATGATCCGCAAACACAATTAAAAAGGGGATGGTCGTAGAACGGGCCAGTCTGCCCGGTGCTGTGGTAAAGTCCTTTTTTACACCAAAATAACTAGTCCACCTTACCCCATAACCTATCTCCCATTTTTTTTTAGTGCCCAGCCGCCAGTTATGAACATAGGAGGCTGCGATGGCACCCTGCGATTCACCTACAGTGCCCGCAAGGTCAATAAACCGGTCTGTGCGGGGTAATTTATTCGATTGTGCTCCCGATTCTGGAACCCATCCGGCCATTAAGACAGTTACTACTAAAAGATACTTTTTCATAAAATTTTACAATAATGATTTAACAATTTTAATAATCTGTTCTCTGCAAATAATTACCATGAGTAAACAGGAAATAAAAACAACCAGGCCATATATGAAGAGCAAGCCCCCATCGCCTTTCACTTCAAAGCCCAGGCTGGTGAAATGAAAAAACAAGGCCCCACTCATCAAACCCATACCTATCAGGGCTCCTAAGCCGGTGGTTGCCGGATAAAGAATCAATATAGCGGCAATTAATTCAAGCACACCTGTTCCGATTCTGCCCCAGGGTTCCATACCCAATTTTGTAAAAATGTAGACTGACTCCTCTGCACCGGTAAATTTGAAATAAAGGGTCTGCAGTAATATCAGCGCCGAAATAAGGCGTAGTATCCACAAAATGATAGGTTGCATTTTTAGTGACATGTTTTTTGTTTTTTGTGTACGCTTATTGGGTGATTTTTTGCCAGTTGATATCGGCTTTGGCCTTTAGGTTCTTTTCATCCTTGTTCCAATCTTTCAAAGTGTTGTTAAAAAATCTATTGTAATACAAATAAAGTTTGTCGTTCAGGATTTTAAAGGTTCCGGGATCTACACTTACCTTTTCTCCGCTATTGCCCATGGCATATGCACACCATCCTCCATATTCGGGTTCATACCTGCCGGGATTCTTTTTAAATTCCTCTCGGTTTTCAGGAGTAGCAAAATAATAGGTTACAGATGCTGCTACTGCCGACAGTTCTCTTTTCCCTTTTACTGCTTTATTCAACTTAAAATAAGCAACCGGATCATAACCCTGTATAGCAACACCTCCCTCCAGGTTAAAGTGTTTTTTCCGGAATCCAGCATCCTGCGCAAATACAGCAGTGGTAGCAATTAAAAACATAGATACGGTGATCAGCCAAATACGGTTCATATTTTTGATTTTTTTACAAAACTACCTTGCGTTAACAAGGCATCCAGTCATTTGCCTGACAGACGCAAGCCCTCTTGTATCCTTACGCAATCCCGATAAAATATTATGAGGATAGCCGGCAAGGTTTAAAACCCATACAGGGTATTGATTATGTCCTGTTCCCGGTATTTTCGAACTTTGTTTAACCATAGGTATTTTTTGCCCAATATATTTTCGACAAAAGCCAAATGAACTTACCTATACTATTGACATTAAAATAATAATATATTTTTAATATATTATATACTGTTTTACTACAACCATTGGCTAAAGAGGTAGTAAAGTGAAAATATGAACGTAATAAGCAACAAAATGGTTGTCTATTCAGGAAAGAATACATTTCTGGTTAACCCTGGTACCATTTTCGGAGGCATGCCTGGGTTTCTTTAACCGAAAGATCCTGCTACCTTTTGAGGATAGGCACGAACAAGTATTAGGTAAGAAAGTAATTGTAAGGTACTCAATGAACTCACGTCTACACTGCCAAAAATCAGTTAACTTAAATAAAATGAATCCAATGAAAGGAATTTTCAGTTTAGTTATAGCCATAGCATTTTATGGAACATTGGCTGCGCAAACGGCACCCAGTGGGTTAAATGTAAACGACAAAGCCCCTGATTTTACTGCCAAAGACCAAAGTGGTAAAACCATTTCGTTGAAGAACGAATTAAAGAAAGGATCTGTAGTTCTCGTATTTTATCGCGGGCAGTGGTGCCCCTATTGTAACAGAAGCTTGAAACAACTGGAAGATTCACTTTCACTCATCACAGCAAAGGGGGCTTCCGTTTTAACCATTACCCCGGAAGTATCCGAAAACATAGATAAGACTATTGCTAAAACCAAAGCAAGTTTTCCCATTCTTCATGATGAAGGTTTAGTCATCATGAAAAGCTATGACGTGGCATTTAAAGTAGATGACAAAACTGTTGAAAATTATAAAAAATATGGCATCGACTTTACCGTAGCGAATGGCGCAGCCAATGGGGCTAACTTACCCGTTCCCGCTGTATATGTCATCAATAAAGACGGTAAAATTGTTTATAAATATTTTGATTCAGATTATCGAAAGAGGTCTTCTGTGAAAGATATTTTGGCGCACCTGTAAGCAAATTTTAGTCACTGAAGGCTGGTTCGGAGCAATGATCATCGATTAGTAACAGGGTTATATATGAATCCGGTTAATGAATTGAGTTGGTCTAAACAAGATGTATTGACCTGCCTGCTTTGGCAAACCAAAAGCAGCGTGAAGACCGGGTTTACTGCTCCGTTAGGGTTCCGGCATATAGCTTGCTGGCGCTAATTCTTTTGCGAATGGTAGCTGGATGCATATATCGTTCTCTTTGTACCAGGCCCTGTAATTCACTATCGTTACCCTCCTGGTAGGAGGATTGAAACGCTTTTCGTACAAAATTACTCCAGGCCAATAACTGGTATCCCAATCCATGGGCAATGCAGATGCTGTCCGTACCGTATTCAAACCTGTCTAAAAAGGAAGTGGAAAGGTTGCCCAATCCAATTCGAAGCAGCCCTGCTGTGTTTTTGTGACTGAAATCAACCACATGGCTTATCTCATGTCCCAGCACGCCAACCTGTGCATCAAAATCCATCTTATTCAGCAGGATCGGATCCAGTCGCTCAGCACTTTTATCGCTGATGGTAATGATGTACTCCCGATTCTTATGCGACCTGAAAACACTTGTCCAGGCTGGTCTGGAGGATAATGGGGTATAATCGTGTTTGACCCTGAAAAGGATTTGGGCATCGGCCAGTTCGGGGAAATAGCTCAGGGCAATTAATACCTGTTGCTTGTACTGGCCGGGTATGGTTTTGCGTTTACCAAAACGGTTTTCCAATAATTGTATTGCTGCAGGGGTAAACTGTTGGGGTGACAAAGTCTTTACAGGTAACTGGGCAATGCATTTAAAGGGAGTAAACCAGCATCCCAAAAGTGCAATGGATAATATTATAGTTAACAGCCTGGGCAAATGGAAGTAGTTGAATCCTTAAAATTACCCATATTCCGGCTTACGCTGGATGGACCCGGGTATTAATTTTTTAAAAGGCTTACGCTAATACAATGTTATCCATTGGCCAGAATCCGGCGGTGGTAATTGATTTGACCCAGGTGATAGTTCAGGTGACCCAGCAGGTGTAACAAAAAAAGTTCAACAGTAAATTGCTGTTCATTAATTTTTTCCGGATATTCCTTTGACAGGTCTTCCTGTTGAAGGCCCTGCAGGGTTTCGGTAACCACACTGATAGCAATATCTATTGTGGTATGCATGTCGTAAACGGGAATATTTTTAAGACTGAATTCGGCAGGCCGGTTTCGGACATAACCACTATTGCCTAATACGCCACCAATATAATGCTGCAGGTTACCCAATAAATGCAGGCAGAGGTTACCCGCTGAATTACTGATGCCCGGAACTACCAGCCAGCACTTGCTTTCATCTGTGTAATTTCCTATTTCAGCTTTCAATTTGAGTAAATCTCTTTCAAATAATTTAGCCAGATTTTCTGTCAACATGGTGTTGGGTAATTGGTTTTAGAATAGTCAAAAATAAACAATTGCGTGCAGCAATATCTACCCATGGGATAAACGGCATTTCGGATAAAAGCAAGACTTAGACATTATTGTAGACTTTCACCACGGATTCCCGAATGGGATTGCTTTTATCTGAGACGATAAATTCGAGTATTTCAGCCAGCGCGAGTGGACTAACCAGATCAGCCGGATTCACGTCAGGCATACTTTTTCGATTGAGGGGCGTATCCAGTGACGAAGGCACTACCACAGTTGCCGTAACATTTTTTCCTTTTGCCGCGGCATTAATAAATTCTGCTAAGGTAAACAGTAAGGATTTGGCCAATCCATACGCCACCAGGTTTTTTCCCTGTGCTGCTTCAAGGGAAGGCCTGGCCCCGATATATACCAGTCTTCCTCTTTCCTTTTCGAGCATATGGGTAAAGAGTGGGCGGGTTAGGGTATAGGCAGTTTCGAAATTGAGGGTTACCTGTTTTTGGATATCAGCGATAGCCGTGTCAGCGATCGCACCCATGGCAAATCCGCCTACGAGAAATAAAGCCGCCTCAATGGATACATATTTTTCAATAGCCGATTGCAGGAATTGTGCCGCCGACGCTTCATCAGTAAGGTTAACCACCTGAACGTTAAGATTGTCATGGGGTGATAAATCATGCAACATACTATCAGCCAAAACCGTAGCCACTACATTGTATCCTTTCTCCAGAAAGTAACCTGTAACAGCCGATCCAAGATTGCCATTAGCGCCGGTTATGATTACCGTTTTCATTTTTATATTTTAATTGGTTTATAAAAGAGAGATGATCCGGTCAAAATCACCTTCAAATCAGTACCCTGGTAAAAAGCATTTATTCCCAGGGCCATTTCACATTTGCGTATTCTCACATCGATACTAAGTAAGTTACAAAATTTTTCTTCATCCTCATTTTACTCAATAGTAATAAAGGTTTCGGGGTAGCTTTGCATTCAGTAACTATTCACCATTCTCCATTTTACGTTAACTAATTTATGGGAAGAAAGAACTGCTTCAATGTGATTAAAATCGTCCTGCTGCACTACAGACATAAATAAGCATCTTTAAAAGAAAAAAAAATTACTGCATTTTCCTATGTAGCCTTGTAATAGAAGGATATTTAACTGGCTATTTTCAAATAACGAAACAGGATTAAAATCACCAGGAGTGAAAATGTTGATACCTGTAATTTTGCATTTATGATAGATAATGAACAACCCTGTTCAGACTTTTCGTGCAAAAACTTTCAGGTAAATAACTATGTTCTCTGATAATACAAGGCTACCCTTGCCTATCGAAAAGTCACTCCGGCGAATGGTAAATTCACCCGTGAAAAGAGTCCCCTCTTTTTGCGTATTGGCTGTAAATGGAAAAGTAATTTCTTTATGGATACCTTTTAAATGCAGGATGCCTCTGAAGTAATACCTGTTATGCGCTTTGTCCGCGGTAATTTGTTTGGATTGTATACTGATTTCAGGATACTGATCGGTTTGCAGATAGTCGGCATTTAGCAAAACACTGTCCCTCACATCTATACCCGTATTGATGGAACGGGCATCAATGGACACTAAAAATGAAGCTGATTTCAATGCTGCAGGAGTAAACTGGATATTACCACTAATTCCCGAGAAGGAACCCTCCGTTCCCATTCCCAGGTTTTGAATAATGAATTTTATGGTGGAGGCAGATGCAACAGGCTGGAAATGCTGTGCCGCCACCGGACAAAATCCAGCTAACAATAGTATGGCAAATAGGGTAAGGTACTTTTTTTTCATTCCAGCAGATTTCATCATCTTTTCCTGTAACGCCTTTAAAGAAAATTACTTTCCGTTAGTTGAGCAGGAAATAGTTGTTATTACCCCAAAGGTACAATAGATACCTTAAAAGGGTTTTCCATGGGTTTGTCGGATGAGGGCATTGCTTAACCCGGGCATAGCATGCATCAATTGCAAAAAAACAGCAGTAGACCGGCTACCTCCAAAAAAATACTGTACCGCCCTGCCCACAAGGGTTCTGGCACCAAAATGTTTTTGCCAGTCTTCAATATATCCGTTTTCCATGGCAGCCCTGCTCCTTTGTTTATCCAGGTATAATAGGATATGGTGTAATGCGAGTTTGGCCGCATGCATGGCCATACTCATACCGTTTCCGCATAAGGGTGGAATCATTCCGGCAGCATCGCCCAGGAGCAATATATGGTTTTCTACCTGTGTCTTTTTTTGAAAACTTACCTGTGAGATGGCAAGTGGCTGGGTATATAAATGCTCAGCACCTGAAAATATCTTTTCCAGGGCTTTGTTCCGGAATAGAATGTTTTCTTCCATTTGCCGGATGGTGTTACCCGATTTTTTCAGGTTATCCGCATTGCTCAGGTAACAAAGGCAGCAGTCACCATTTTCAATTCGGGAAATTCCGCAATATCCATCCGCAAAATTATGAAGGGCAATGGTATCAGGAGGGTGCGGGTACCGTATGTGGTATTTTACCCCGATCAAATTATTTAATTTATTGGGTTTGGCTTCTGTAAAAGGCCTTTTCCATTTCAGATCCAGGTTGCTGCGTTTTCCATAACAACCGGCAGTAACCATTGCCGTAAATTCACCCAGAGGGGTTTGGATAACAAATACCTCATTCCTGAAAGCAACATCCGTAACCCTGCATTCGGTGAACACGCTTACTCCTTTTTGCAGGGCTATTGCATACAGGGCATTGTCGAGCCGGTAACGACTCACGCCAAAGCCTCCCAGGGGTAATGAAAAAGCGTAGGGTTTGCCTTTTGTATCTGTAACGGTAAGCTTATTAATTACTGGTAGGTTCCAGTCCGCTAAAGGCAGTCCGCATGATTGCAGGTACTGCCAGCTTTCCATACTGATGTATTCTCCGCAGACTTTGTGAAACGGGTAGGCTTCCTTTTCAAACAATACCACCCTGTATCCTGCATCGGCGGCTTTGATGGCCAGGGTAAGACCAGCCAGCCCACCCCCGATTACCGCAATATCGTAAAGTGCAGGTTCAGACATGTTGGTACACTATCAGGTGACGAAAAGCCCATTTCCACTGAATGGATATATCTTCCAAACCCGCGTCATTACACAATTGTACCCATTCTTTTTGCAGAAACCCGCGTGTTACACTTACCGGAGCATCGTGCTTAACGAGGTAGGAGGAAGAAAAAAAATGGGTGAGTAGCCGAATAGCATAATACGCCAATGGATGACGATGAAGGTCATTGATAAAAAATCCAATTCGGGAATGCGATTGCATCCATTGCAATTGGTTAACCAATGCTTCCTCTGTAAAATGGTGACAAAAAAGGCTTGAAAAAAGGATATCTGGCTTCTCGTCGAAAACCACATCTGCATAGTCACTCACTATCCATTCACAATTTGCAGATAAACTATTTTGTAGCCTGGCCACGTCTATGCATTCTTTTTTCAGGTCGATGCCGGTACAGCGCACCTGTATCTGGTGCCTGTTACACCATTCCACAATGGCTTTCAGGTTATCCCCTCCCCCGCAACCGATTTCACATACAGAAACCGACTTCTTCATACCCAGTAATTTACGAAAACCTTTAAGGGTAATGGCGTGTCCGCCAAGAAGCGTATTGATGGTATCCAGTTCTTCCATATTTTTCCTGATATCCGGAAAAGGGATATTCGCTGCATCTAGTAATTCCGGCTGATATGAACGTTTATCGAGGTTCATCAACGTGTTGCGAAAAAAGTTTCCAGGGTAAGTCCGGGTCCAAAAGCCATGCCCAGTAAATTGGATGGGGTTCCATTCAGGTTGTCCATCATTTCCTTCAATACAAACAATACGGTGGGAGAAGACATATTACCATATTGTTTCAAAACTTTACGGGAAGGTTGTAAAGCGGTCTCCGGCAGGTCCAATTGTTTTTGAATCACATCCAAAATTCTTTTTCCGCCCGGATGAATACACCAGTGCGTGATGTCTTCTTTTTGAATATTATTTTGCCGGAGGGCCTTTTCTACCAGAGACTCAATGTCTTCCTGAATTAATTGTGGTATATAGCCGCTAAGTGTCATTAGAAAGCCCTTGCTGCTTAACTGCCAGGCCATATCCGCTTTGCCTTTCTGTACTACATGGGAATAAAAACCTTTTAATTGAAGTGATTTTTCATGGGTAATGCAGTTGGATAACAGCAGTGCGGCTGAACCGTCGGCAAATAATAGGCTGCTGGCTGCCTGGTCGGGGGTAAACTCTTTTTGAAAATGAAGCGTACAGCATTCGGTTGCCACAATCACCACATTGGCATCCGGTGTACTGTCACAGATCATCTTACCCAATTTTAATGCATGGATAGCTGCATAGCAACCCATAAAATTTACGGATGTGCGGAAAAGGGTGGGCTGCAAATCCAATTCACTCATAAGCTGCAGATCAAGACCTGGCGCACTCATGCCTGTGCAACTAACAGTTATGAGATGGGTGATCTGATCAGGTGAAATTATCCCTGAAATGCAATCTCTGATGGCTTTTGCTGAAAGTAATACCGATTCGCTGTCATAAATTTCCATGCGCTCCTCCAATGAAGGAAAGGAGGCTTCTCTGGCAACTGGAATAAAAGTTCTTTCCCCGCTGGGGACGCCGTAATCTTTGATAACAGAATAACGGGAATCAATCCCACTATGGTTATACAGAAAGGCCAGTTTACGCCTGTCAGCTTCCTCCAATCCATAAATATCCTGCATGAATTGAAGTATCTCAGACTGCTTGTGGCAATGATCAGGAACAGCCGTTGCTATGGAAATAATATTAGCCAAGTTGGTGCATGATTAAAATTGTGATAAAGCCAAGATTGGTGCAGGCTGATGCCAGCCAGTTCATTCGCATCGTATTGGCAAAATTGGCTTTTGCTTCATCTTGCCAAACACTGATTGCCCATCGCATAAAATATACCAAAACGGGAAGAAAAAAGATTTGCAATACCAAAAAATAAGTCAACTGGTTTAGCATCCGGTAATAGGTAAATAAGGCAATAAAGGCAATTATATAAATGATGACGCAGAAAATAAAGGTTCCTTTCTTACCCAATAACATGGAAATGGTTTGAACACCATCTTTTTTGTCAGCCGCATGCTGGTATATCTGTGTAATGGGATAGAAGCCTCCAATGAGGAAACAGGCTGCTACAAGGGCATACCAGGGCAATGCATATACCGGCTGGGCGGAAGCGCCTATGTAGACCATCCCAAAAAGCAATCCTCCCTGGTTGAAAATAACCGTCAGGTATCCCGTTATGGGATATTGCTTCAGTCTTACCCCTCTGTAACTGTACAAGCGGGAACAAACGATATAACAGGATATCAGCAAAGTAATTTCCAGGGAAAATAAAAAAGTAAGGCCAATGGCCAGTAGATCCATGAGCAGGGTAATGTAATACAATTCCTTCTCAGGTTCCATAGGATGTTCAATACCTCCGATACTCTCCGTATCCCTGTCCATATAACTGTTATAACCATTGCTGGAGGGATACAGGAGAAAGTGGATGATGCAAAAAAGCAGGGCTGCCCGGGGAATAGAAATAGTATCGACGCAACTAAGGGAAAACCAGAATACCGGCATCAGAAAAAAGGAAAAGGGAAACCGCAATAACTGTATCGTAGACTTCTTAAACATCATGAAGGATTACAACTGGAGAATACAAAAGATAACAATTTAAGTTCAATCGCCGATATCTATTTATGGCAATCTCCTGATGGTTGCTACCAGCATTTTAGATGATGCCCATTTGTTGCATCAGGTAGGTGGCATTCTTTGACCGGGCTACCCCTTTCCGAATGGCAAAGTCAAAATGAAGTCCCCTGTCAGTCATCTCACTTTCAAAACAAAAGTTAGCCAGTTCCCCGGGATATTGATCTGCCAGTTCTCCCAAAGCAATGTCATGGGTAGCTATCAGGCAAAGACAGCGATAACCGAGTATTTTCTTAATAAGCAGGGCCGTACCATCATGTTTATCAGTAGAATTGGTTCCGCGCATCACTTCGTCGAGTAAAACAAGCGCGGGCTTACCATTTGCCAGTGTGGCAATGATGTTTTGCAGGCACTTTAATTCTGCATAAAAATAGGAGGTACTTTCTTCTAGTGAATCGATATGGTGAAAGGAGGTTAGCAACTCCATATTACTGCACCTGAATGAACGGGCGAAGACCGGAGCACCCATTTGTGCCAGTACCATATTTAAGCCCAGGGCCCGCAAATAAGTGCTTTTCCCGGACATGTTTGACCCCGTAATCAAATGAAGCCGGTCATGGTTGCCAATGGAAATGTCGTTTACTACCGCTTTGCCTTCCTCCATCAGGGGATGCCCCATCGCATCTGCCAGTATACAATTTTGTTCCTCGCTTAGGGTCGGAAAAACGAATGCAGGATGATTAAAATGGTACGTGGCTATTGAATGTAAAAACTCCCATTCGCCCAATATGCTGAACCACTGTCTGGTCAGAGACTGGTATTTTTTGTTCCATTTCAGGTACGCACGGGCCATTAATAAATCAGACAGGAAGAGGCCATTGAGAAAAATGGAAAAAAGACTCAGGCGCAGGTCAAATAAACCTATTAACCTTGATAGCATTTTGAAAGCACGCATTGCCTCACTTATATGGGATTGTTGCTGAACCAGGTAGGGATGCTGAACGGGTTGGGTACTGATTAAGCCGAAAATGTTCCCATACTGTCCAAAGAGATAACTGCGTTTGGAAATATGTGCATATAAGAGGCCCACTTTTTTAAACACAAAAGAAAGTAATAACAAACCCGCAATACCAAACACTAACAGATACCGGTAGTCATCAGTAACTACTGAATAAATTAACAAAGAAAAACCGGTGATGGGCCATACAAAGGAAAGAATTGTCCAGAAAGTACTTTGCAGGACTGCAAATATTTCTTCCGCAATTCCGGCTTGTATTAGTGCAGCAGCATCCCCTTCTTCCAGTAATAGTGTATGTGCCAGTAGTTGCTGGCGAAAGGTAGTGGCGGCTGCCAGTTCAATTGAACAAGCCTGGTAGGTGAGGATGCGCTCAGGTTTGAGGATGGGATTCAGTAAACGCTCGCTCAGTTTTTTTCTGCCCACGTTACTGCCTGTCCTGTTCAATAAATGATACAAAGAATAATTACCGAATAGCTGCAGGTCCGCAGCAAACCCATTTTTTACCATAAAGGCTGCCCCATTATCCCATCGGGAAGGTCCTCCTTCCATCAGGGCCATTTCATTTTCATTAATAAGGACCAGTTGCCGGAGAATTTTCCTTTTCTGCTGAAAACTATGCGACCAGAAAACGAGTACCAGAAACAGTAACAAGGATGTTATGGAAACCAACAGCTCATTTCCTGAAAACCTGTTGGCAAAGGCCGTATAGAGAAACCATCCAAATCCAAAAAAAAATAACAACCGCAGCAAACTCAATGCAGAAAGCCATTGTTGGTTACCGGCAATGGCTTTTGTATACATGCTGATATTATCTTTATAAACGGAGTGTGGCATGTTTGGCATTACTATGAAGTCTTATTGTTGAAGGAGGGATAAAGCAGGGAGGTTCCTTCATCTATGTTTACTTTGTATATTTTCAACTCTCTATCAAACAGGGCTGCATACTTAGCAGCTGTTGCTGTTACCAGTCGCTCACTGCCTTCTTTTTTAACCAGATTGAGGGTACAGCCACCAAATCCGCCACCCATCATACGGGCACCCAATACAGTATCGTTTTGTTTTACCAGGTTAACGAGTGCGTCTGCTTCGGAGCAACTTACTTCATAGGATTGACTCAACCCTTCATGGGTGGCAAACATTTTTTTTCCAAAGGAAACCAGATCATGCCGCCTGAGGTCTTCACAACCATCCAGTAATCTTTGTATTTCGGAAATCACATACCGGCAACGCTGGTATACCTTCTGGTCTCCTGCAGCCAGGCACTCCTCAGCCATTGACAGGTTTACATCTCTGAGGCTGGCTACGGAAGGATATTTTTGGCGGACAATCCTGACCCCCTCTTCACACTCTTCCCTTCGTTGGTTATAGGCAGACGAGGCCAATGAATGTTTTACACCCGTATCAAACAGGATAAGTTCTATTCCTCCATAGTCAAAAGGCATATAGTCATACGCCAGTGAGCGGCAATCAAGTCTGATGACTTGTTTTTGCTTACCCATCATACTCGCAAACTGGTCCATGATTCCGCATTGCACACCTACAAATTCATTCTCCGATTTTTGGGCTAGCTGAACCATTTGCTTTTTTGAAAGGCCTAATGCCAACAGTTCATTTAATGCGAATACTGTGGCACATTCTACTGCGGCAGATGAGGAAAGTCCGGCTCCCAATGGAATATTCCCTCCTATAACCATATTACATCCTGCAAGAAGAAAGCCGTTTTTTTGCAACTGGTCAAATACTCCTAAGAGATAATTAGGCCATTGGCGCGGGGTAAAACAGAGATTATGCAGATCAGCAATAAAGGTTTCATTAAGGTCAGCTGCTACCATGTGTATTTCCTGGTCATCTCTCTTACTGATGGCTAAATAAATGGCTTTATCAATAGAAGCAGGGAGTACAAAGCCTCCGTTATAATCGGTATGTTCTCCAATCAGGTTAATACGTCCCGGTGAACGTACCATACAGGTTAACGCTCCGAATTTTTCCTGAAATAGGTTACTGATGCGTGACACCAACTGTTTGTCTGACACCTGCGAATGTATTTTTTATAAAGGGGTTTCAAAATGCTGTTGAGGAATAACTACTTCATCAAACCCCTTTCTGCGCAGGCGAATGGCGAATTCCTGTTGTACATCATAATCACCATGTACCAGAAATAATGTTTTCACCAGTTTGGGGTCCTGGCAAGCCAAAAATTGGCAAAGGTCTTCATAATCTCCATGGGCACTCATGCTTCGCAATCTACCCACTTCCGCTACTACGGGGTACATTTCTCCGAAGATTTTTACTTTTTTAGCCCCTTGGATAAGTTGCCCGCCGAGGGACCTTGGTTCACAGTAACCTGCCATCAAAATGGTATTTTTCTCCTCCCCAATATTGTTCATGATATGGTGTTTCACCCTACCGGCATCTGCCATACCACTGGCTGAGATGATTACACAGGGTGCTGGTTTATCATTGAGTGCTTTGCTTTCGTCTACATTTTGGATAAACTTCAATCCCTTGAACCCAAAGGGATCACTGTCAGACTCCATAACTTTCCGGATTCTTTTGTTATAATATTGCGGATAATTTTTTAGCATGTCGGTGGCTTCCTTGCTCAGGGGGCTGTCAACATAATAAGGTACAGCCGGCAAGCGGTTATCCAGTTCCAGTTGGTTAAGCGCATATAACAATTCCTGGGTTCGGCCCACACTGAATGCAGGGATGATGAGTTTTCCTTTTTTATCCATACAGGTTTGCTGTATCCATTTCAACAGGGTGTCTGGTGTTCCGTATATGTCTTCGTGCAAACGGTTGCCATAGGTGCTTTCCAGTAAAATATAATCTGCCTGCGGAAAAGTAGCCGGTGAACGGAGTATAGCGTCATTGTACCTTCCCACATCCCCGCTGAAACTTACCTGTGTGGTTTTTCCATCTTCTGTCAGCCTGAGATGCACTGCTGCACTGCCAATGATATGTCCCGCATCGGTAAACAATACTTCTATCGAATCATCTATCCGTGTCCATTCACCGTAGTTGACCAATCGCATCAGGTCCATAGCGCGTGAAGCATCTTCCAGGTCATATAGGGGTTCATAGGGTGGTAATCCCTGTTTTGCCCTTTTTTTATTGATGAAGCGGGTATCGTCTCTTTGAATGGTTGCTGAATCCTCTAATAATATTCCAGCCAGTTCCCGGGTGGCAGGAGTGGTGAAAATGACGCCGTTAAACCCATCTTTGACCAGCTTTGGAATTAAACCGCAATGGTCGATATGTGCATGAGAAAGAATCAGGTAATTGACTTTTTCCGGATCAAAACCGAAAGTCTCATTTAATGCAGCAGTGTCCCTGCCCATCCCCTGAAACATGCCACAGTCCATCAATACCTGCTTTCCGTTTTTCAGGGTAATCAGGTGTTTGGACCCGGTAACCGTTCTTGCTGCTCCATGGAATGCTATTTTCATATCTGGTTACTTTGACCCGGAATCATAATCAGTTTCCGGATTGATTTACAATTCAACAATAATTTTGGTCCTTTTTAAGGAGCTTTTTTGGCTTTGAAACTCCAGGTGATGGCAAATTCTGAAACCACTTCTCCGGCAAGATTAGTGCCAATGGATTTGCAGGTTACCATTTCTCCCGTACCTGACTGAAGGGTTCTCTCAACAGCCTGCAGAATAGCCCCCCCATCATGGCAGGTAAAAGTTATTGTATCAACCGCCCTTTTCACAAAGCTGGCCTCCAATCCCACCACCAGCATACTTACTGGTGGATTACGCTGGTATATATGTCCGGATGCGAGTAATCCCGTACTCATCTCTGCAGCCATTGACTGAATTGCGAAATACAGGGAACGGAAGGGATTCTGGTTAAACCATTTGTAGGATACAGTAACAGCTGCTTTATGTCTATCCAGTGTTTGAACGCGCAGTCCTGCAAAAAAAGCTGCAGGCAGTTTTGCCAGCATGAAAAGCCTGAACCTTACCGGATGAAAAATACGCTGACGGAATGAATCGAAAGTACTGTCCATATTTACTATATTGGTTGCCATAATTAGCCTAAGACACTGCTAACAGTCAAATGACTTGGATAAATATACCAATAACTCACCATAAGCAAAAATGGAAAATGATTACAGTAATAATGCAGCCAATGCATAATCAGCGAACAATATGAGAATGCAACTTACTACCACGGCACTGGTACTGGCCCTGCCTATTTCCAATGAGCCTCCTTTTACATTGTAACCAAAATATGCAGGAATGCTGCTAAGGATAAAAGCGAAAGTATAGGATTTGTACAATGCGAAATTGATGTTATACAAATTGAGGTTCTGGCGTAGACCCACATCAAAAATATCAGTAGCCAATATACCCGACATGTCACCAGCCATTCGGCCTCCCCAGATTCCCAAAACAGCTGATATTACTATCAGGCAGGGGATGACCACCAGGGCCCCCAGTATCTTGGGCATGATGAGATAGCTCTTGGTATTAATACCCATGATCTCGAGTGCGTCAATCTGTTCGCTGATGCGCATATTCCCCAGTTCACTGGCAATCTTACTGCCAACAACACCCGCCAGTACAATACTTACTACTGTAGGTGACAATTCCAGGATCATACTGTCCCGCACTATCTGGGCAATGGTGGATTGGGCTACTAATGGGCTCACCAACTGATAAGCCGTTTGCACCGTAGTTACTGCACCCAGAAAAAGTGAAATAATCACCACAATGGGCAAGGCACCCAGACCAATTTCCACACACTGGTGCATGAACTCTTTCCAGTACATTCGCCAGTTTTCCGGTTTGGTAAACATCCCCTTCAACATAAGCAGATAGGATCCAAAATGCGTAAAAAAAGACATTGGCCGTTAATTAGTGATTATTTAAATTTTTTCTTTTTGAGCCGCTTCCACCAGATACTTTTCTGAATCACTTCATCCGTATTGGCACGGCATTTTAGTTGGGCGTCTACCACGGCTACTAAAGACATATTGATGATACTCCTTACCGTACTGCCCAATTGCAGTACATGCACTGGCTTTTTCAATCCCAGTAATATGGGCCCGATAGCATCAGCACCTCCCACTTCTTTCAGCAGGTTGTAAGTTACATTACCGGCAGTTAAGTTGGGAAATATCAAAACGTTAACGTCTTCATTCACCAGGTCACTGAAGGGATAGTTATCGCGCAGTATTTCCTTATTGAAAGCCATACTACCCTGCATTTCTCCATCTACAATCAGGGAAGGATTACGCATTTTCAGTATCCTGGTTGCCTCAGCCACCAGCCTGGCTTCCGGAGAATCACTGCTTCCGAAATTACTATAGCTCAGCATGGCAATCCTGGGAGTAAGGTTGAAATTCCGAACCTCTTTGGCTACCATCATCGCAATGTCTGCCAGTTGTTCTGCAGTAGGGTTAAAGTTAACTGTGGTATCTGCCAGGAACAAAGGTCCTTTCTTGGTTAACAAAAGATACATGCCAGCTATCTTCTTAACCCCTTCTTCAGTACCGATGATCTGCAGCGCAGGACGGATGGCTTCTGCATAATTTTTTGTGAGTCCCGATAACATGGCATCAGCATCACCCGTCTCCACCATCATACAACCGAAATGGTTTCGGTCTTTCATGATCTTGAAACTCTCGTAATGGTTAAATCCTTTTCGCTGGCGTTTCTTAAAAAACAGTTCCCCATAAAACTCCCGCTTTGACCGCATTTCCTCACTTCTGGGATCGATGATGGGAATATCCGTAAGGTCTATGTTATTTTGATCAGCAATCTTATTAATGACATCCGGATTCCCCAATAAAATAGGGTAGGCAATACCATCATCATACAGAATGCTGGCAGCCTTCAATATTTTATGGTTATCGGCTTCTGCAAATACCAGTCGTTTCGGGTCGCGCCTTGCCTTGTTACCAATTACCCTTATGAGCTGGTTATCCAACCCTAATCGTTTATTCAGTTCCAGTGTATAGGCATCCCAGTTGGAAATATTTTTTTGGGCCACTCCTGACGCCACAGCCGCTTTTGCTACTGCCGGTGCAACGGTAGCCAATAACCGGGGATCCAATGGCTTCGGAATAATGTATTCCGGTCCGAAGCTCATGTTGTTTTTGTTATATGCCATATTTACAATGTCGGGCACGGGCGACTTGGCCAAATCTGCCAATGCCTTTACAGCAGCCAGTTTCATGGCTTCATTAATCTGGGTGGAACGAACATCCAGCGCTCCGCGGAAGATATAAGGGAATCCCAGTACATTGTTAACCTGGTTGGGGTAATCTGTTCTGCCCGTAGCCATGATGATGTCTTTCCTGACAGCAATGGCATCTTCATAACTGATCTCAGGATCGGGATTGGCCATGGCAAAAACAATGGGGTTCCTGGCCATGCTCTTTACCATATCCTGTGTTACCACATTGCCCACGCTTAGTCCCAGAAAAACATCCGCGTCTTTCATGGCCTTTGCAAGTGTCCAGTCAGTTTTCTTTACAGCAAATTGGGTCCGGATTTCACCGAGATCCGTTCTGCCGGTATGCAAAACCCCATCCTTATCAAACAAAATAAAGTTCTCGTATTTCGCACCCAGTGCTACATACAACTGTATACAGGCCATGGCGGCGGCACCGGCTCCGTTCACAACAAATTTTACTTTCTCAATTTTTTTCTTTTGAAGTTCCAGCGCATTGAGCAATGCAGCACTGCTGATGATGGCCGTACCATGCTGGTCATCATGCATCACCGGAATGTTCATCTGTTTTTTTAGCTCCAGTTCAATGTAGAAACATTCAGGGGCCTTGATGTCTTCCAGGTTAATACCACCAAAAGTAGGCTCCAGTGCTTTTACAATCTGAACAAACTTCTCCGGATCTTTTTCATTGATTTCAATGTCAAAAACGTCAATGTCTGCAAATATTTTGAACAAAACGCCCTTCCCTTCCATCACGGGTTTGCTGGCTTCTGGACCAATATCACCTAAGCCCAAAACCGCTGTGCCATTCGTGATGACCGCCACCAGGTTTCCTTTGGCAGTATATTTATAAACGTCTTCTACATTATTAAAAATTTCCAAACAGGGGGCGGCTACACCGGGACTGTAGGCCAGGGATAAATCTCTTTGTGTTTTGGCCTCCTTGGTAGGGACTACTTCTATTTTTCCCGGTCTGCCATTGGCATGGTATTCCAGTGCTTGTTCTTTCCGTAAATCGCTCTGTTTTGACATAGCTTTTTTTTAGGTTACCGGCAACATAACCCTGATCAGCCGGGTTGTGTCACTCACTTCAGGTTCCTTCTCACTATTCAGCTTGAAATAGGTTTTTGAAGGGCTGCGAAAGTACAATTTAATAAAATGATGGGGAAATGGTGTTTTTATGCTTAAAAGCTAGGTAATAAAACCTATCCGATCCCTTTCTTCCCAGGTTTTCTGTACTGCTTTTTCGTAAAGCAGGTTTTCAATAGCTGTATAGATTTGGTTCAATTGTTCATTATGGTTACTCACAGTATTTTTGATTTCTATGATTTGGCTTGCCAACCCGTCGTATTGGAAAATGAACTGCCGAAGTGCAATAAAAGCCCTCATGATGGCAATATTCATGGCAATTGCCTTGGGAGAATTGAGCACCCCACTCAGCATGGCTATGCCCTGTTCCGTAAAAGCAAAGGGAAGGTATTTAGTATGTGCCCCCCTTCCCCTGGTTTTTAAGGTCGCAAATTGCGACCTTAAAAACCGGAATTCTTCAACGGTAAGTACAAACATAAAATCATCAGGAAACCGATCATGGTTTCTTCTAACTGCTTCTTTCAGGCGTTTTGTTTCTACCCCATACAAAAAAGCAAGGTCATAGTCTATCATGACACTCCTGCCACGAATACAATATATTTTTTCCTGAATCAATTGAAGTTCCAATGAATACCTATTTCCCTGCTAAACTAGCAGTAAAATTTGTTTTGGCAGCCTAAGATGATGCAAATCAGGTATTAATACCTGACTAAAATAGCATTCCGTTAGGGTTGTTTAAATGGTATCTAAAATTGAATGCCGAGAATAGGCGATGATGAATTGAATAGTGGAAACTTAGAGAGGATTTTGTTTCAACTAAAAGTTACCCAGTTGCTAATCAAACTATTGTGGTGCTTCCTAACCATGCCATCATTCCCATTCCTTTTTCAATAGCTTTTTCATCAATATTAAATAAGGGTGTGTGTACGTTATGGATGATTCCTTCGGTTTCGTTTCTTACCCCGATACGGTAAAAACAGCCTGGAATTACCTGCGTATAATAGCCAAAATCTTCAGCGCCCATCCGCACTTCCGTTTCCAGCACATTTTGTTTCCCGATGAATTCCTCAGCCAGTTTCCATGCAGCATTGGTTAAAACCGGATCATTATCGACGGTAGGATAGCCAACATCTATGTGCAGGTCAATCTCGGCACCCATTGATTCCACCAAACCTACTGCCTGCTTGCGTATTATTTCATGAGCCTTATATCGCCAGCCCTCATCCATGGCACGAAAAGTACCCATCAATTTAACTTCACTGGGAATAACATTGGTGGTATGCCCACCTTGTATGGAACAGATGGAAAGTACTGAGGGTGAAATAGGGTTGTTGTTTCTGGAAATAACCTGTTGCAGGCTCACGATCAATTGCGATGAAATCAATACCGTATCCGCCGTTAAATGCGGGGCTGCTGCATGGCCACCTTTGCTGCGAATGGTTATGTATATCTCATCAGCACTGGCCATTACACGACCATTTCTAAAACTAAATTTCCCCAGATCCAAACCCGGATGTACATGCAAACCAATAATCCCCTGGGGT
The DNA here is from genome assembly GCA_963750825.1 of uncultured Bacteroidota bacterium. Lineage (GTDB taxonomy): Bacteria > Bacteroidota > Bacteroidia > Chitinophagales > Chitinophagaceae > Sediminibacterium. The sequence continues at coordinate 146,366 of CAVVSL010000051.1, forward strand.
CTTGGATTTTCCAGCACCCCATCCCTGATCATATAACTCGCTCCACCCGGATTCCTTTCTTCACCGGGTTGGAAAACCAGTTTTACAGTTCCCTCCCACTCATCTTTTAATTCCTGTAATATTTTGGCAGCCCCCAATAATATGGTGGTATGAACGTCGTGGCCGCAGGCATGCATCACGCCCGGATTTTGAGATTTGTACGCAACCTCATTGTTTTCCTGGATAGGTAAAGCATCCATATCTGCACGAAGGGCTATGATACGGCTATCCGGATTTTTGCCCCGAATAATTCCCACTACCCCGGTTGTTGCCATTACTTCAAAAGGAATACCCAGAGAATTTAAATGGGACTGAACAAATTTACTGGTCTCGAATTCCTGGTAACTAAGTTCGGGATGGCTATGTAAGTGATGCCTGATGGCTATGCTTTCGGCTGCATATTTGCCTGCCAATGTTTTTATTTTCTGTGCTAACATAATATTTATTGAATAATCAGTTCTTCATCATCCGGTGCTGTATAATCAATGGCGTCATCTACAATGTATACACCCTGCGGAAACATATCAGCTAACAACTTTCGGAAGGCTTCTGCCTCCTCTTTTTTCAAAAAGTTACCAATGCGCACTTTAAAATTAGGCGACTGGTATATGACATAGGCTTTCTGGTTGGGAAAGCTGGACAAAAGTTTGGTCTTGGCAGCAAATGCATCATCCCTTTTACGTGTACTGATCACCTGTACCCGGAAACCACGGTACTTTCCGCTACTGGTTAGCATGGCCGTATACTTGTTTACCTCTGCCTGCATCTGTGACAATACGTCTATGCGCGGGTCTTTGTAAACAACAATGGTATCACTGGCAACTGCTTCCAGACAAAAGAGTGTACCTAATAAAACAGCCAAAAGCTGAACCGAAGCACGCATATTCCTAAATTGAACAGTAAGATACTCAAACCGATACAAAGGTAAGATTCTGGCCGTATTCAGCAGGATGTATAGTAGGAGATGGGTCCTGGAGCGGGTTGGTCAATAACCACCTTCAGTAGCAGGGGTGCCTAGAACGATGGCCACTCCGGCACTGCAACCCAGACGGGTGGCACCGGCATCTACCAACTCCTTGGCAAAAGCATACTCTTTAATACCTCCCGAAGCTTTTATCTGAACATTTGATGGCAGGTGTTTCCTGAACAGTTTCACCGCTTCCACAGTGGCCCCTTTTTCTGCATACCCGGTGGAGGTTTTGAGGTAATCAATTCCCGCTATGCCATAGAGTTCGCAGCATTTGATGATTTCCTCCTCCGTTAGTATACCACTTTCAATGATTACTTTGATTACTTTGCCCTTGCTCCTGATGATGGGCAGGATATGGTTGATCTCGTCTGCCAGAAATAGCCAGTCTTTATTTTTGATGGCTGAGATATTGGCCACCATATCCAGTTCATCTGCACCGTCAACCATGGCCAGCAATATTTCTGCAATTTTTGCTTCCACCGCAGCATACCCGAAAGGAAACCCAATTACGGTAGCCACTTTTACTTTAGAACCCTGCAACGAAACTTTTGCCTGCTTTACAAAATTGGGAGGCACACATACCGCTGCAAAACCATATTGCTTCGCCTCTGCGCATAGCCTGTCAATATCCGCTACCAGGGTGGTGGGTTTGAGGAGGGTATGATCGATAAAGGAAGCGAGTTGCATGTAAATATTTTTGAATTGTGGATTCTCTTTTAAAATGGATGACAGGGTTGACTATGCCAACAAGGGTTTCCCATTCCAAAAGCAAATTGAATCAATGTACTTTACTTCCTAACTATGGATTGCTGAACCACTCCTGACTGCCAGGGATTAGTTATCCTTTCCATGACATGCCTTGTACTTCTTTCCGCTTCCACAGGGACAGGGATCATTACGGCCAATCTTGGGACCCACTTTAATGGGTTCCTGTTTGGCTGGTGTGGGATCGTAATAATCATTCTCCGTTGGTGGTGCGTCAAGATCATTTTTGTTGGCACTCATCCGGCTGAGGTCGGTTTTCTGCTGGCGGCCTTCTTTCAATTCTTCACCATTATTCAGCGGAATACCGGCATGTGACAGGAACTGCACAATATCACGGTTAACCTCACCGTCCATTTTACGGAATAATTCAAATGCTTCCATCTTATAAATCACCAGTGGGTCTTTCTGCTCGTAGGTAGCCGTCTGAACACTTTGCTTCAAATCATCCATGGCGCGGAGGTGTTCTTTCCAGGCATCGTCAATGAAGCCCAGTGTAACAGACCTCTCCAGAGCGTTCACCATTTCTGCTCCTTTTGATTCCAGTGTTTTATTCAGGTTGGCAAGAGCCTGAACACCCCTTCTGCCATCAGAAAATGGAACAATCACATTTTCAATATGTGACCCTTGTTGCTGCCGTATGTTTTTGAATACAGGAATTGCCTGCGCCATCATATCCTGCTTTTTTCGCTCGTAGTTCTGTGCTGCCTCGTTGTACAGTTTTTCAGCCAGGTCCGGTTCTGATAATTTACCGAGTTCGGCTTCTGTTATGGTAGTATCCAGGCCAAAATTGACAATCACCGCCAAACGGAATCCTTCAAAGTCTGACTGCAATTTAAAGGAAGACACCAGTCCCTCTGCCACAGAATACAGGGCATTATCCAGGTCAAGTGCCAGACGCTCTCCGAACAATGCGTGGTTACGCTTGGTATAGATCACCGTACGCTGTTTGTTCATCACATCATCATATTCCAGCAAACGCTTTCGGATACCAAAGTTGTTTTCTTCTACTTTTTTCTGTGCCCTTTCAATGGATTTGGAAATCATGCTGTGCTGGATTACTTCTCCTTCCTTGTATCCGGCAAAGTCCATCACTTTGGCAATCCTTTCACTTCCAAACATCCGCATCAGGTCATCTTCCAGTGACACAAAGAACAAAGAAGATCCCGGATCTCCCTGCCTTCCTGCCCGTCCGCGTAACTGCCTGTCTACCCTTCTGGATTCATGGCGTTCCGTGCCTAAGATGGCCAGTCCACCCGCATCTTTAACGCCAGGCCCCAGTTTAATATCCGTTCCCCTACCGGCCATGTTGGTGGCTATGGTTACGGCTCCGGCCAGTCCGGCCTCGGCTACTATCTGTGCTTCCCTTGCATGCTGTTTGGCATTTAATACATTGTGCTGGATCTGTTTCTGCCTGAGCATCCTGCTGAGTAATTCACTTACTTCCACCGAGGTAGTTCCTACCAGTACCGGGCGACCGGCCTGTGTGAGTTTGACTATCTCATCAATCACGGCACCAAATTTTTCCCTTTTGGTTTTGAAAATCAAATCCTGTTCATCATTCCTGATTACTTTCACATTGGTGGGGATGGCTACCACATCCAGTTTGTAGATGTCCCAAAGTTCTGCTGCCTCGGTTTCTGCAGTTCCGGTCATACCCGCCAGTTTATGGTACATCCTGAAATAGTTTTGCAGGGTAACAGTGGCATAGGTTTGGGTGGAAGCTTCAATCTTCACATTTTCCTTGGCTTCAATGGCCTGGTGCAGTCCATCAGAATACCTTCTTCCATCCAGGATACGGCCTGTTTGCTCATCCACAATTTTCACACCGCCATCCATTACCACATACTCCACATCCTTGTCGAATAATGTATAGGCTTTTAACAGTTGTTGCACGGTATGAATCCTGTCCGCCTTTACCGAATATTCATTGATAATGGCTTCTTTTTTGTGCATCTTTTCTTCTGCTGATAAAGCAGTATCAGCTTCAGTAGCAGCCAGGGATAAACTGATATCAGGCAGGATAAAGAAATTGGGGTCTTCTCCGGAACGCGTAATGAGCTGAATACCCTTATCTGTAAGTTCTACCGAATTGTTTTTCTCATCAATGTAGAAGTACAGTTCTTCATCGGCCTTGGGCATTTCGCGCGACTGGTCGGCGAGGTAATGGTTTTCGGCTTTCTGCAGCTTTACCCGCATACCGGGTTCACTGAGGTATTTAATGAGTGCTGTATTCTTGGGTAATCCACGGTGGGCGCGGAACAGGGCAAGACCTCCGTCTTTGGGGTCATCGTTTCCTTCACTGATTTTTTTGCGAGCCTCGTTTAAAAACAGGTTAGTCGCTTTCTTCTGGGCTTCCACAAGTTTTTCAATTCTCGGCTTCAACTCAAAAAACTGTTGTTCCCCGGTTACATGTCCGATGGGACCGGATATGATCAAAGGGGTACGGGCATCATCAATCAATACTGAATCCACCTCATCCACCATGGCAAAATGGTGTTTGCGCTGCACCATTTCAGCGGGTGAGTGAACCATGTTATCCCGCAAATAGTCAAAACCAAATTCGTTATTGGTTCCGTAAATAATATCCGACATATAAGCATTCCTGCGGGCTTCGCTGTTGGGCTCATGCTTATCAATACAATCCACTTTTAATCCCAGCCATTCAAAGAGGGGTCCGTTCCATTCACTATCCCTTCTGGCGAGATAGTCGTTCACCGTTACAATATGCACGCCCTCTCCTGCCAATGCATTCAAATAAGCCGGCAAAGTAGATACCAGGGTTTTACCCTCACCGGTAGCCATTTCGGCAATCTTACCATTGTGCAATACACTACCTCCTATTAACTGAACATCATAATGCACCATGTTCCAGGTAACCTGTCCGCCCCCGGCAGTCCAGTTATTTTTGAAAACCGACTGGTCTCCATTAATACTGATGTGTTCTTTTTTGATGCTTAAATCACGGTCAAGCTGGGTAGCCGTAGCCACTAATTCGGTATTTTGGGTAAAACGTCGGGCAGTTTCTTTCACTACTGCAAAAGCTTCCGGCTGGATTTCTGCGAGAATCTCTTCAATTTTCTTATCCCTATCTTTTTTAAGCTTATCAATTTCCTGGTAGAGTATATCCCGGTTATGGATATCACTGGCAGAAAGATTTTCGGCAGCCTGTGTCTTAGCAACAATTTCTGCATCGGTTGGTGCCAGGTATTCCCTGATTTTTTGACGGAATTCGTCTGTTTTACTCCGTAACGCGTCATTGGACAGGTCCTGGTACTGTGCAAAAAAAGCATTGGTCTTTTCAACAATGGGCATCAATTGTTTGATATCCTTTTCACTTTTACTGCCTCCGAATAATTTAGATATATACTTCAACATATTGCTTGGTATGGTTATAATAATTTTTTATTCAGTCAAAAAGGGTGCGAAATAACCGGATAAGCCATTTTGACACCTAATTGAAGGGGGGCAAAGGTAAAGAAATAGGCCTCCCGGAATACGTTTGGAATCAGGTAAATAGTTAATGCATCGTTTTTTTTATAACAGCCCAGAAAGGTAAACCCTGACTTTATGCCGGGTATTCACCTGAAAACCGGGCCTCTACCCACAAAATATTCACTTTTCCCCACCGAATTTTGGCGGGATAGATGGAATTTCCCAACGATTCTGCTACTTTTGCAGCCTTAAAATGGCTTCCCCTCTTTCCCCAAAGCAGTAATGGATGAGAGGGCTTGATTAACCAGCATTTACTTGAAACAAACACAACCATGGCAGGACAGTTAAAAGAGGTAAGAAACCGGATCAAAAGCGTACAGAGTACCCAGCAAATCACCAAGGCAATGAAGATGGTAAGTGCTGCCAAGCTGCGCCGCGCACAGGATTCCATTACGCAAATGAGGCCTTATGCCCGGAAATTGCAGGATATGCTGAGCAATATCATCAGCAATAGTGAAGGTGGCCTGTCTGTGAAACTGGCTGAGGAAAGGACCATTGAAAATGTTTTGATCATAGTAATTACCAGCGACAGGGGTCTTTGTGGTGGTTATAATGCCAACCTCATTAAACTGGCCAAGAGTACCATCGCAGAAAAATATCCTGAACAATTCAAAAAAGGCAAAGTAGCCATCTGGAACATTGGCAAAAAAGGGTATGAAGCCCTTACCAAGGCTGGTTTCCGCACTGATGCCACTTTTAAGGACATATTTCTTAACCTGACTTTTGAAAATGTGCAGGCCGCTGCCCAGGCTGCCATGAAGGCTTTTGAGCATAAAGAGTTTGATGCGGTTGAACTGATATACAGTGAATTCAAAAATGCAGCTACCCAGCAGTTTACTGCCGAAGCTTTTTTACCCATACCCAAAATGCCTAAATCGGCAGATGGCAAAAAATCTGATTTTATTTACGAACCTGCCAAAGAGGAACTGGTAGCCGAGCTGATGCCTAAAATCCTGAATACCCAGTTATACAAAGCCGTACTGGATGGCAATGCCAGCGAACATGGCGCCCGTATGACGGCCATGGACAAGGCCAGTGAGAACGCGAATGAATTGCTCAAATCACTGAAAATCAGCTATAACCGTGCAAGACAGGCCGCCATTACCACTGAATTGACGGAAATTGTAAGTGGCGCGGCCGCATTACAGGGATAATTTATTGGCAAAGTATTGGAATGGGTTTTATATTGCCTGGTTCTAATACATTAATCTTCCCATCGAAATGGAATTAAGCGAGATCATACCCCATATAGAAGTGCTCATTTTTGCCAGTGAAAAACCACTGACATCCCTGGATATTACTGAACTGATCAATACCAGTTTTGGTTTTCTGGAAGAAAGGGTAAGCCTCGACCAGATTGAAAGTGCTGTGGAGGGTATCCGTGAAAAATACAATTCTGAATTTTATCCTTTTGAAGTAAGGGAAAGCGGCGGTGGCTGGCAATTCCTGACGAAAAAAGACTACCACAATACCATCGCCCAACTGAACGGGGATAAATTCCTGAAGCGCCTTTCCAATGCCGCCCTCGAAACCCTGGCTATTATTGCTTACAAACAGCCCATCACCAAGGGCGAAATAGAAGCCATACGTGGTGTGAACAGTGATTACAGCATCCAGAAATTATTGGAGAAAGAACTGGTACTCATCAGTGGCCGGAATGAAAATATGCCCGGTAAACCGCTGGTATATGCCACTTCCAAAAATTTCATGGACTATTTTGGTATCAATTCCCCGGCTGACCTGCCCAAAATCAGGGAAGTACTGGCAGACCAGCTGGTAGAGGGTACCATGGTAAGCCCGGAAGACTTTATGGATAAACCCGTAGCCTCCGCCCTGGCAGAAGAGGAAACCACTGAGACCGAAGAAAAGGAAAGCGATATCTCCTCCGTTACGGTTAATGAAGTTGGGGACCTTGTGATTGATTCAGTGCCAGACGAACCGGAAAATGAAATAGCAGACGAAGAAGTTACAGATGAACCAAAGGAAGAGGATAATGGCGAAGAAGAAGAAGACAAAAACCCTTCCGAATAAACTGCGGCCATCGGTACTTTGAAAAAAAATCGCTGGTTATTTAATTAACTTTTGACCCGTTCAATATTCCTATCACTCCCCCACTACCATTACCTTCGCAAGATGTCAGCAACCCTAACCGATACGCAATTGTCCGCAATAGCAGCGGAGTATGGCACTCCCCTGTATGTGTACCATGCTGAAAAAATTAATGCGCAATACCAGCGACTGAAAGACGCCTTCAAAAAAAGCAATACCCGTTTTTTTTATGCCTGCAAGGCCCTGACCAATCTCAGTATCCTCAGGCATATATTATCACTGGGTTGTGATATAGACTGCAGTTCCATCAATGAAGTGAAACTGGCTATAATGGCCGGGTTTACTCCTCAAAACATTCTGTATACCAGTAATGGCATCGCTTTCAGCGAAATTGAAGAAGCGGTTACACTGGGTGTAAACATCAATATTGACAGCCTGTCTAATCTGGAAAAATTTGGCAGGAAGTATGGCCATAGCTATCCGGTGGGCATACGGCTGCGTCCCAATATCATGGCTGGCGGGAACCTGAAAATTTCAACAGGTCATGAAAAAAGTAAATTCGGTATTCCCATTGAGCACCTGGATAAGATTCTATCGTTGGTAAAAGCGCATAACCTTTATATCTGCGGATTGCACGTGCATACAGGCAGTGAAATCAAAGACGTTTCTGTGTTTATGCAGGTGGCTAATATCTTTTTTGATTTGGTACCCCATTTCCCTGAACTAAGTTTTCTGGATTTGGGTGGTGGATTCAAAGTGCCTTATACCGATGCCGAAACCGGAACCGATATGGAGGAACTTGGCGAAAAAGTGCAGGCTGCCCTCGAAAAACTCAGGGATACCTACCAGCGCGATTTTCAGGCCTGGTTTGAGCCGGGTAAGTTCCTGGTAAGTGAGGCCGGCTATTTCATTACAGAGGTGAATGTATTGAAGACATCAGGCAGTATACAATTTGTCGGGGTAAACAGTGGTTTCAATCATCTTATAAGGCCCATGTTTTATGATGCCTATCACCGTATCAGGAACATCAGTAATCCTGCAGGTGCCCCCCAACCCTATACCATTACCGGAAATATCTGTGAAACCGACACTTTTGCCACTGACCGCGAATTAACCGAAGTTAGGGAAGGCGACCTGCTGGTTTTTTACAATGCGGGTGCCTATGGATATGAAATGGGCAGTAATTACAATGCCCGGTTCAGACCGGCACAGATTTTGGTAAAAGAAGGCCGGCACCACCTGATAGGAAAAAGAGATGAATTTGAGGATTTATGGAGAAACCAGGTAACTATCGGTTTGGATTGAATTCGTTAAGGTACTCCCAAAGGCCAATAGCGGCATAAAAAAGGCTCAGTAAAGTAGATTATATTGCAGGGGAATGATCGAAATTAAGAATATAAAAAAGCAGTTTGGCGACAGGGTAATTCTGGATGACATCAGTGCCGTTATGGAAACGGGCAAGTGTAACCTGATTATCGGAACCAGTGGCAGCGGCAAGACGGTGTTGACCAAATGCATGGTAGGTCTTTTCCACCCAAGCCAGGGCAGCATATTGTTTGATGGTGCCGATATGATGGAAATGGAAAACGACGAAAAGAAATTATTGCGCCAGCAGATAGGCATGTTGTTTCAGGGTACTGCCCTTTTTGATTCTATGACAGTGGAACAGAATATCCTTTTCCCCCTTGACATGTTTACCAACTGGACCCAAATGGAGAAAAAGAAAAGGGTAGATGAGGTTTTGAACAGGGTAAATCTCCACGATGCACATAAAAGGTTTCCCTCGGAAATCAGCGGCGGAATGAAAAAAAGGGTAGGAATCGCCCGTTCCATCGTCTTAAATCCCAAATACCTTTTTTGCGATGAACCCAATTCAGGACTGGATCCGCAAACGTCAATGGTTATTGACCGGCTGATTAAAGAAATTACCACTGAATACAATATAACCACCATCGTGGTAACCCACGACATGAACAGTGTAATGGAAATTGGTGACCATATCGTATACCTGCACGGAGGCCGCAAACAGTGGGAAGGCACTAACAAGGACATTATATACAGCAAAGATGAACTGTTGAATAGTTTCATTTTCGCATCAGAGTTTTTACAGGATGCCAAACAGATGCGCATGATGGATGACGGAAATGCATCCCATAAAAGCTAAGCCCTTCAATATTATTACATGAAAACCCGATTCTTATTTTTCTTGCTTATATCCGGACTCTATGCTACTGCACAGAATCCCATTGATGATACCCCTCCCTATAAAAAAGACCTGCACATACCGGAATTCACGATTATGCAAACCGACAGCAGTTGGTTTACAAGGGAAATGATTCCGAAATATCCTTATACGGCCATCATTTATTTTGCGCCCGACTGCGGGCATTGCCAGTATACAGTAAAAGAACTCGTTAAATACATGGACAGCCTCAAAAATGTATTTTTTCTGTTGGTTGCCTATAAACCCCTGGAGGAAATCAGGGAATTCTATCAGCACTACGGACTTGATAAATTCGAAAATGTAAGGATTGGTCGTGACCCCAAATATTTTCTGCCCGCTTTCTACCGGGTAACGTCAACCCCCTTTGTTGCCTTGTATAATACCTCGGGCCTGCTGGATAAGGTATACGACCCGGCCACGAATACGACTGTGGAAATTCCAGATCTGGTAGCACACGTCCATAAGAATTAATCAGTGCATATCCCGTTTCAGAAACAGGCATACCTTACCTTTGCGGAGTAAAAATTCTTCATTCCTAAATAATTTTTTATGAAAGTAACCGTAGTAGGTGCCGGTGCCGTTGGCGCTACCTGTGCCGATAATATTGCCCGTGCACAACTGGCAGATGACCTGGTTGTATTGGATATTAAGGAAGGACTGGCTGAGGGAAAGGCCCAGGATATGATGCAGACAGCTGCCTTACTGGGATTTGATACCCGAATCACCGGCAGTACCAACGATTACCGTAAAACGGCCAATTCTAATGTCGTAGTCATCACCTCAGGCATACCCCGTAAACCGGGAATGACCCGCGAAGAATTGATTGGTACCAATGCGGGCATTGTAAAAGGCGTTACCCAGAATATTCTGCAACATTCACCTGATGCCATCATCATTGTGATCAGCAATCCTATGGATACCATGACTTACCTGGCTTTACAGTCTACCGGTTTACCCAAACACCGTATCATTGGAATGGGTGGTACCCTTGACAGTGCCCGATTTAAATACCAGCTAAGCCAGCATTTGGGATGCAGCCCTGCAGACCTGAATGCAGTAGTGGTGGGGGGGCATGGAGATACCACCATGATTCCTTTGATCCGCCTGGCTACCTGGAACAGTGTACCTGTAACTCAATTCCTGAGTGCGGACCAGCAAAAACAAATTGTGGCAGATACGATGGTGGGTGGCGCTACGCTGACCAAATTATTAGGCACTTCCGCCTGGTATGCACCCGGAGCTGCCGGAGCTGCCCTGGTGGAAAGCATTGTACGTGATGAGAAAAAACTCTTTACCTGCTGTGTTAGCCTGGATGGCGAATACGGACAGAAAGACATTTGCCTGGGCGTTCCTGTGGTAATCGGCAAGAATGGCTGGGAAAAAATCCTTGATTTCAAACTGGATGCTGAAGAACAGGCTGCATTTAACAAGAGTGCTGAAGCAGTAAGAAATATGAATGATGTTTTGAAGACATTATAATTACAAAAAAATGTTTTTTAAAATCCCCTGATTCACTCAGGGGATTTTTTTTGGCTACCACTCATCCATTACCAGCGCACTTCGTCACATATTCATGTGAGTAGAGATGCCATCCATCCTATTTGATTCGTCATTTATCCTAATTGTCCCTTGTTTCTGTAACGTTTTTTTGTGCTTTGCGTCCTAATACAACCATAATTAAGACACATGAAAACGATTTTTATTTGGACAGTAAGTTTGCTTACCCTCATTTCACAAGTACAAGCCCAGTCAACAGCAACGGTTAATGGGTCACTGAAAGATGCAGTTGGCAAAGCGGTTCCCGCTGCTGCTGTATCCGTATTATTTGCAAAGGACAGCAGTCTGGTGAAGGCCGGTATAACAGATGCCGATGGGGCATACAGTATTGGGGTAAATAAAGCAGGTCAATTCCTGTTATCCTTCTCCAGCATTGGATTTGAACAAACCTATTCAGCACCTTTTGAACTGGTTGCAGGACAAACCTATAACGCAGGTACCACCCAGTTAGCGGCTTCCGTTAAAAAATTACAGGAAGTAATCGTTACTTCGCGCAAGCCAATGATTGAAATCAAAGCAGACAAAACCATTTTTAATGTTGAGAACAGCATCAATGCTACCGGAAACAATGCATTGGAATTGTTGCAAAAAAGTCCGGGCATACAGGTAGACAATAACGAAAATATATCCATGAAGGGTAAGTCCGGCGTGCGTATATATATTGACGGAAAAATGAGCCAGCTGTCATCTCAGGACCTGGCAGCCTACCTCAAAAGCATCAACAGCAATGATGTGGAGGCGATTGAAATGATCAGTAACCCCAGTGCCAAATACGACGCCAGTGGAAATGCAGGTATCATCAACCTTCGTTTGAAAAAGAACAAAAGGTTTGGCACCAATGGAAGCGTGACAACAGGATATTCACAAGGTATCACGCCCAAAGGCAATGCATCGGTTAACCTGAATTACCGGGATAAAAAAGTAAACCTTTTTGGCAATGTTAGTGGCAACAGCGGACTCTTTCAGCAAGAACTGGACCTTTACCGTAAGCAAAAAGATACCTTGTATGACCAGAAAAGTATTAACCACAACAACAACAAAAGCGGAAACCTGAAACTGGGCGCTGATTATTTCATCAACAGCAACCATACGATTGGCTTCCTCGCAACCAGCAGCTTCAATGAAAATACCTGGTCGGGTAACAGTCAAACAGACATTTCCTATTTACCTGCCGGGACCTTTGTCAAAAAACTGGAGGCACAAAATACTATTCCCGGCCATCGCACCAATATGAATACCAACCTCAATTACCGGTATACAGATACAGCCGGAAGAGAAATCAATTTTGATGCAGATTATGGCCTTTTCCGGGGTACCGGCAGGAGTTTCCAACCCAACTATTACAAGGATCAGAATGGAAACCTTTTGTATGCAGTGATTAACCGGAATTATACCCCTACAGACATTGACATTTATACGGCCAAAGTGGATGTGGAATTACCCAAATGGAAGGGCAAGCTGGGTTTTGGTGCCAAATTTGCTTATGTGAAAACCAGTAATACTTTTGATTTTTTCAATGATATAAATGGTGTTCCCGTAAAGCAATTACAAAGAAGCAACAGTTTCTCTTATATCGAAAATGTGAATGCCGCTTATGTAAACTATAACCGCCAGTTCAACCCCAAATGGAGTATACAGGCGGGCTTACGTGCCGAACAAACCAATAGCAAGGGAGAACTAACCAGAGCGGATGGGGCGGCGCAAACTGACAATACCGTAAAAAGAGATTACCTGAACCTGTTTCCCAGTGCGGCACTTACCTGGACGGCCAGCGAAAAAAACACCTGGAACCTTACCTATAGCAGAAGGATTGACCGGCCAAGTTACCAGGACCTGAATCCTTTTGAAAACAAACTGGATGAACTGACTTACCAGAAAGGGAATGCCTTCCTGCGCCCCCAATACACAGATAACCTGGAGTTGACACATACTTTTAAAGGAAAAATCAATACCACGGCAGGTTACAGTTATGTAAAAGATTACTCACTGGAAGCAACTGATACAACCAATAATGCCACTTATGTGCAACAAAAGAACCTGGCTTCTCAAAAGATTCTCAGTTTTAGTATTGGCTCTCCTTTACCCATTGCCAAATGGTGGAACGGGTATGCCAATGTCTGGTACAACTACCAGTTTATTGATGGACAAATCGGTGCCAATGATGTAAAGACTGAGATTCCCACATTTGGTGCTTACATGCAACATACCATCAACCTGGGCAGGGATTATACTATGGAAGTGAACGGGTGGTTCAGCGGACCTTCTGTATGGGGCGTGACCTGGCAAACCAAATCACAGGGCGGAATTGACCTGGGTTTCCAGAAACTGCTGATGGAGAAAAAAGCAAGTGTGAAAGTTGGGATTACCGATATTTTCAAAACCAACCCCTGGTCTTCCACCACCAACTTCGGTGGGGTTTACATCAAGGGAAGGGGAAGCTGGGAGAGCCAAAGGTTGAACCTGACCTTTACTTACCGATTTGGCAGTACACAGGTAAAAGCTGCAAGACAAAGACAGACAGGATTAGAGAACGAATCGAAGCGGATCAAATGATTTATTAGGCAGGTATGCATGAAGTGAATCCCTCCGAATATTTCGGGGGGATTTTTTTATGGATAATTCATTATCCGAGATATGTTTTGGCAAGCGACACGATTTTTACCAGGTCCTGGTCAACCATACACCTGAAATGTCCTTTGGGACATTTTCTTGTGCCATAGTTGGAACAGGGCTGGCAGGACAAACCTTCAACCATACAATTGTGGTACAATGGTTGTAAATCATTATTGGCTTGGGTTCCGTAATAGGGTTCCACTGCGAGTTTGGGGGAGGTTGCTCCCCAGATAGCCAGAACCGGTTTTTGGAATGCACAGGCAATGTATTGCAGTCCGGTATCATGAGAAATGACCAACCGGGCCTGTTGCACAATCGCAGCAGAACCATGGAGGTTAAACAGACCACAGGCCGAATAAATTTTTTCAGGGTCGGTAACGGCAATCAGTTGGCCAATTACTGCATCCTCCTTTCCACCTACCAGCAAAACTTTACCGGGAAGCAACTGACAAAGGGCTACCAATTTATCAACCGGTAGTTTCTTGGTGGCATAGGAAGCCCCAATCACAAGAGCCGTGTAGCCTTCCCGAAAATTTTCAGGTAACTGATTCATCAGCTCGGGTTCAGTAACAGGAATAAAATAATCCAACCCCAAACCATCATTCACTACCCCCAAAGGGTTAACCGCATCAAGGCAGCGATCGGTGATATGTCTGTCAGGCATCCAATTGATGTGCAGTTTTGTCAATAAAAATTTCTGCCAACTTAGTTTTTGATACGCCAGCGTTTGCACACCCAGCCTTAATCGAATGTACCGGCTTCTGAAGTTCTTGTGCAGGTCAACTACATGGGTGTACCCTTCTTCCTGCAATTGAGTAACCAGTTCTCCCAGGTTATCGTTGTAATAATAAAACTTATCGATATAGGGATTGGCCTCGGTAACAGCCTTGAAGTTTTGCTTGGTGAGAAAATGTACTTCCACACCGGGCAGTTGTTTTTTCAGGCATCGGAAAACGGGAGAAGCCAGCACGATATCCCCAATGGAAGAAAACCGAATAACCAGTATCTTTTTCGGTGGACTGTCTTTACCAGGTGGGTTAATTTCTTTATGACTATTCGTAATGGCCATGAATGATATGCGATGTTACCAAAGGTATCCGGTTTTCTGCAGTTAGCAGGCAGACTCTTTGTGGCTTAGCAGGGAAATTAGCATCCCCTTTTTAATCCACTTCCACATAATTCAGGTCCTTGTGAAAGGTTTCTTCCGTAAAATAAAAAGCCACCATAGTCACCGACATCACTACTAATCCGGTTACAATGCCACTATGTAAGAGTGACCAGCCCCAGTTTTTTTGGAACAGGTTCAGGAACATGAGGTTGATCAAAGGCAGTGCACCCCTGACCATATTGGGGATGGTGGTAGCAGCCGTAGCCCGCAAATTGGTACCAAATTGCTCAGCACCCATGGTAATAAAGATGGCCCAGAAGCCGGTACTGAATCCCAGCAATGCACAGATAGCATACATCCGGGGATCGCTATTATTGAAGGCACTAAAAAACAATACCAGCGAAGCAATACACAGCAGGTAAAAACAAAGCAGTGCTTTTTTACGGCTCTTGAAATACTGGCTCACCAGTCCAATGAGAATATCCCCAATCGCTATACCGACATAGGCATACATAATGGCACGGCCGCTGTCTATCCTGTTATCACCATACAGCTCTTTGGCAAAACGGTTACTCAGGTTTACAAGAACGCCAATTACATACCAGGTAGGTAACCCAATTAAAATGGCTAAAATATATTTTCTGAACCGGTGGCTATTGGTAAAAAATTGCAGAAAATTTCCCCGCTGTACGTTGGTATTTTTTACCTGCTTAAACATACCACTCTCCGCCACCGAAATCCTGAGCAATAACAATCCAATACCTAACCCGCCGCCAATTTTATAACACAATCGCCAATCCATGGTATTCTGGTAGATGAAATAGGCAAATACCGCTCCGAATAAACCAATACCCGCCACAAGGGAAGTACCCACTCCCCTTTTTTCCTTGGGCAATAGCTCACTTACAAGGGTAATGCCCGCACCCAGTTCGCCGGCCAATCCAATACCGGCAATAAAGCGGGCCCAGGCATACTGGTCAACCGTTTGTACAAAGGCGGTAAAAAAGTTGGCAATAGAATAAAGGGCAATAGAACCAAACAAAACACTCAGCCTTCCTTTCTTATCACCAATGGTACCCCAAATAACGCCCCCGATTAGCAATCCCACCATCTGCCAGTTGATGATTTTGGTGCTGGCATTCAATACCTGTGCTTTATCGGTGAGTATAACGCCAATTCCCTGCAGACTGGGTTCTCGTACAATGGTGAAGAGAAGAAGGTCATAAATATCCACAAAATACCCCAGGGCAGCCACTATCACCGGGAGAGAAAGGATACCAAACTTTTTTTCAGTCATGATCATGGGGTAATTGTTTTGTTATCAGCCAATACTTTATTTAGGACTGGCGTCTTTATCCTTACTAAAAAACAATTTTATAATGATGGGGGCTGTGGTAACCAGTACAATACCAAGTACAATGACTTCCAGGTGGTTCTTCAGGTCAAAACCGAATTCAAGTAATATCCATTTCTGCAGAAAATGGCCTCCAAACAGCATGCTGAAAACCCAGGCTACACAACCGATGACATTGTAGACACCAAATTTTTTCCTGTCCATTTGTACAATACCTGCTACAATAGGTGCGAAAGTCCTGATAATAGGAATAAAGCGGGCAATGATAATCGCACCACCGCCATGTTTTTCATAAAAATCATGGGCCTGTTGCAGGTACCTTCTTTTAAAAAGCAGGTTCTCCTTCCACCCATACATAGCAGGGCCCACTTTACGGCCAAACCAATAGCCTACAGCATTACCGGCAATACCCGCAGCGGATATCAATACTAAAAGCAATAGCAGGTCAAGGTATTCATTACCGGTATGCACCAGTTCACTGGCCAGGTTATTACTGTAAATACCGGCCACAAATAGCAGGCTGTCACCCGGTAAAAAGAATCCTGCAAACAATCCCGTTTCAGCAAAAATAACAAACAGCATCAGCCATAAGCCACCATGCTCAATGTAAAACTGGGGTTGCAATAATTGACTCCAGTTAAAGTCAGTTGACAAGAGTATTTCAATTAGCATAAATCTGGCTTATTCTGTTATGGCTGCGGCTGCCGGTTCCAGTGAGTTCTCCCATTTACTAACCACACTGGTGGCCAGGCCATTTCCCAAAACATTGGTAGCAGTCCTGAACATATCACAAAAGTGGTCAATGGGCAATATCAGTGCAATGCCTTCAGGCGGAATGTGAAACATGGCACAGGTAGCGGTTACTACCACCAACGAAGCCCGGGGCACGCCTGCAATGCCTTTGCTGGTGAGCATCAGTACAAGCAACATGGTAATCTGGGTGCCAAAATCAAGGTGAATGCCATAGGCCTGGGCAATGGCAATACTGGCAAAAGTCATGTACATCATACTCCCATCCAGGTTAAAAGAATAGCCCAATGGGAGAATAAATGCCACAATTTTATTTTTACAGCCAAATTTCTCCAGTTCTTCTGTGAGTTTGGGAAATACGGCCTCGCTACTGGTGGTACTGAAAGCAATAATCAATGGCGGTAAAATCCTTTTAAGTAGTTCAGGCAACCTTCTTCCAAGTACCATAAAACCTACACTAATCAGTACTGCCCAAAGAATGAAAATCCCTATTATAAAATACAAAAGGTATTGTCCATAAAAAATGAAGACTTCCAATCCCTTGGTAGCAATCACGGCGGCAATCGCTCCAAATACACCAACAGGGGCGAAGTTCATAACATAGCCTACCATTTTCAAAATCACATGGGCTACCGCGTCCAGTCCTTTTACCACCACTTTTGCCTTTTCACCCAATGCGGCAGTGGCCACTCCAAAAAAGATGCTGAATATCACCAGTTGCAGAATTTCATTACTGGCCATTGATTCAATGACACTTTTGGGGAAGACATGTTCTACAAATTTCTGAATATTGAATTCCTGGGTTTTTCCCACCAGGTCTTTGGCACCGTTGATGTCTGCATTACTAAGGTCAATACCCTCTCCTGGTTTGAAAAGGTTTACCAGTAACATACCCAACAACAAACTCACCAGTGAGGCCGTAATGAACCATAACATGGCTTTACCACCCACCCTGCCAACCGTTTTCAGGTCGCCCAGTTTAGCGATACCCACCACCAGGGTAGAGAACACCAATGGCGCAATAATCATCTGCACCAGCCGAAGGAATACGGTGGTTAACAGGTTGATGTTTTTGGCAAAGGGCTGGATAAACTCAGGGCTGGCGTTTGTGTGGACAATATAGCCGAGTATAATACCGGCAAACATAGATATCAGGATGTAGATGGTAAGCCGGTTAGATTTTTGCATATTGTCCTTCTAATTGGTGTCGCAATATAAGATTTATGTTGAAATGGTATTACTTGGCATAATTGATGGCTTTTTATAAAAGTTTTAGCCTCATAAATAAAGAAATGCCTATTTTTCCAAATCTTTTTTAACCATAGAAACCCAAACCATACGTATTATGAGTTTATTCAGAAAAAAATCCTTAGATGGATTGATGGTACAGGCTGCTGATTCCGAATCGGGATTGAAACGCACACTGGGTGCAGGAAGCCTTATTGCTTTAGGCATTGGTGCTATTATTGGTGCCGGATTGTTTGTGCGTACTGCAGCTGCTGCGGGTGAGCATGCCGGTCCTGCAGTAACCCTTTCCTTTATAGTAGCCGCCATTGGATGTGCTTTTGCGGGTTTGTGCTATGCCGAATTCGCATCCATGATCCCCATAGCCGGAAGTGCCTATACCTACGCTTATGCAACCATGGGTGAACTGGTAGCCTGGATCATTGGATGGGCCCTGATACTGGAATATGCGTTAGGTGCCGCAACCGTTTCCATCGCCTGGAGTGAGTTCCTGAACAAGTTACTAATGCAATACAACCTGGGGTCGATACCTTATGAATGGTGTCATTCCCCTTTTGAAAAAGCACTGGATACTGCCAATGTAATGCACCATGGCATCATGAACGTTCCTGCTTTATTTATTTTGCTGATGTTATCCTTACTGCTGATCAAAGGAACCCAGGAGTCTGCATTTGTAAATGGCATCATTGTTACAATTAAGGTAGCCATTGTGGTTGTTTTCATTTTTGTGGGTTGGAAATTTATCAACCCGGCTAACCATACCCCTTATTTTATACCGGCTGATGCACCTGCTGCCCTTCAACCGGATGGCTCCATGTATTCGTATTCGGACTTTTTCCGGCACGGCTATGGGGGCGTGCTAACGGGTGCGGCCATTGTTTTCTTTGCCTTTATTGGCTTTGATGCCGTATCCACCGCTGCGCAGGAAGCCAAGAACCCCAAAAGGGATATGCCTATCGGTATCCTCGGCTCTCTGGTTATCTGTACCATCCTGTATATCCTGTTTTCCTATGTTTTAACAGGTGTGGCCCCTTATACTGATTTCGTAAAATCGGGTAAAGAAGCTTCCGTAGCGTATGCCATTGAAACCTATATGCATGGCTATGGCTGGCTGGCCAAAGCGGTTACCATCGCCATTCTGGCAGGATTTTCTTCCGTTATACTTGTGATGCTGATGGGACAAAGCCGTGTTTTCTATACTATGTCTACAGATGGTCTCTTACCCAAAACCTTTTCTGACCTGCACCCTAAATTCCGCACACCTTATAAATCCAACCTCATCCTGTTTGTATTTGTAGGGGCATTTGCCGCCTTCATTCCGGGCAGTGTAGCGGGTGATTTAACCAGTATCGGAACCTTGTTTGCCTTTGTGTTGGTTTGTGCGGGCATCTGGGTAATGCGAGTGAATGATCCGGACAGGATTCGCCCGTTCAAGACCCCATTGGTTCCATTGGTACCCATCCTGGGAATGGTGGTATGTACCGCCATGATTGTTTCCCTGCCCAAAGAAACCCTGCTCAGTGCGGCTGCCTGGATGGTTGCAGGGCTGGTTATGTACTTCAGTTACAGCAAATCCCATAGCAAACTCAAAGAATAATCCGGCTTTTTTAACTGGAAACAGTCACGCAATTGCGTGACTGTTTTTGTATATAGGGTTGGCTGCTATGCCTGCTTGTATTAATTTTGCCAACCGAACCAATACCAATCAACAATCATATAATTATGGGAAGGATATTTGAAGTAAGAAAGGCCACCATGTTTGCCCGCTGGGACCGGATGGCCAAGCAGTTTACAAGAATTGGTAAGGAGATTGTCATTGCTGTAAAAGCTAGCGGTCCGGACGTGGCCACTAATCCCGCCCTGAGGCGCTGTTACCAGAATGCGAAAAGTGTGGGCATGCCCAAAGACCGTGTGGAAGCGGCCATCAAACGGGCCATGGGTAAGGACACCAGTAACTATGAAGAAATTTTGTATGAAGGCTATGGACCGCATGGAGTGGCGCTGCTGGTAGAAACCGCTACAGACAACCATGTTAGAACCGTAGCCAATGTAAAAAGCCATTTTAACAAAGGGAATGGTTCACTGGGCAATAGTGGCAGTGTGAGCTTCCAGTTTAAAAAAATGGGGGTATTCAAACTCAATACAGAAGGACAGGATATTGATGAACTGGAACTGGAACTGATTGACCATGGCCTTGATGAACTGGGTGAAAGCAATGACGATAACGGCAATCCTATCATCGTGCTGCGCTGCGCCTTTGTGGATTTTGGAAACCTGCAGAAAGCTCTCGAGGACAAAGGCCTCTCCCCCATCAGTGCAGAACTTGAATGGATTCCCACTACTACGGTGCCCGTTTCAGATGAACAGGCTGAAGACGTAAGTAAACTAATCGACAAACTGGAACAGGATGAGGATGTGAATAAAGTGTTTCATAATATGGCGTAGGGTTTGGGGTCTGTGGTTTGTAGTCTGTGGTTTATGGTTGGTGATGCATAATAAAATCAGTGCCTTTGGGGCCATAAATGGTAATAAAGAAAGATGACCGACAACCCGATAATATTTTTTGATGGTGTTTGTAATCTATGCACGGGTAGTGTGTTGTTTGTGATTAAAAGAGACCCTTCCCGTTATTTCCGGTTTGCATCTTTACAGGGGAACGCAGGACAGGCATTGCTTGCTGAAAAAAAACTCACTACTGAATCCTTCAGTAGTTTTTTGTTATGGGAAGAAGGCAAACTGTATACAAAATCAACCGCGGCTCTGCGGGTTGCCAGAAAACTTTCGGGCTTATGGCCACTGTTATATGGGTTGATTATTGTGCCCCCGTTTATCAGAAACGGGGTATATGACTTTATAGCCCGGAACCGTTATCGTTGGTTTGGAAAAAAAGAAGTTTGCTGGTTGCCTACTCCCGCATTGCAAGATTTATTCATAGGGTCCTGAAGGGAGATTTCAGTCAACTGAAAATGCCAAAACAAATACGGGCCATCATAGAAATTATTCCTGCATCATCTCTTTGATAACCGTAACAATATCCTCTGCATTGGGTTTACTGAAATAATCCCCATCACTTCCATAACTGGGACGATGCGACTGGCCGGTAATGGTTCTGGGGCTGATATCAAGCCATTGGAATGCCTGCTGCTCTTCCATCACTTTATTCATCATATAGGCTGCGGCCCCTCCGGGTACGTCTTCATCCACAAACACAATACGACTGGTTTTTTTCAGTGATTCCAGAATCAGGTGGTTTCTGTCAAACGGCAACAGGGTCTGTACATCAATTATTTCACAACTGATGCCTAATTTATCCAGTCTTTCAGCAGCTTCGTCTATAATGCGCAATATAGATCCATAAGACACTACCGTAATATCAGCCCCTTCCCTGATTACCTCCGGCATACCAAGGGGAACGGTGAATTCCATCAAATTGGATGGCATTTTTTCTTTCAGCCTGTATCCATTCAGGCATTCGATGACCATGGCAGGATCATTGCCCATCAGCAAAGTATTGTACATACCCGCTGCCTGAACCATGTTCCGGGGAACACATATATAAATGCCTCTTAGGGCATTGATGATCATTCCCATGGGTGAACCACTGTGCCAGATACCTTCCAGCCTGTGACCACGCGTTCGTATAATTATGGGACAACTTTGCTGGCCCTTGGTTCTGAAATGCAGTGTGGCCACATCATCACTTAAGGGCTGTAATCCATATAAGAGGTAATCCAGGTACTGGATTTCAGCAATGGGTCGCAGTCCCCTTAAAGACAGGCCAATTGCCTGTCCCATAATAGTGAGCTCCCTGATGCCGGTATCCCAGATTCTTTCGGGTCCATGTTTTTCCTGTAAACCGGCAAAACCCTGGTTCACGTCGCCAATATGACCCACGTCTTCTCCAAACGCGCAAACTTTTGGGTTATGGGTAAAAAGCTCGTCAAAATATTTATTCAATACCTCATATCCTTTTACGGAAGGTGTATCAAAAGGTATAATGGGCTTAACCTCTTCTACCACCAACGCACTTTTGGGACCCTGCACATGCAGGTGGCTATTGTATAATTTCCGGTTCTCCAACAACATTGCATCATACAGGTTTTGTGCCTGTGCTACTGAAGGAGAATTGGCTGCCAGTTCTATGGCCAGTGACAAATTATGCAAAACATCGCGGCGCAGGACTTCTTTGTTATTTTCCAGTTCTTTGGCCAGTTGCTGCACCTGCCGGTAAACATCCATGTCATTTACCACCAGTTCCCTGATGGCTTCAATAGCTCTTGCAGCGAGATCGTTGATGGGGCCGATGTATTTTTCCCAGGCTCTGTTCTTACTGTCTTTTACCAATTCTTTGGCTTCCCTTTCAATAGTGGCCAGTGCTTCTTCATTTCCCAAACCATTATCCAATAACCACTCTTTCATCTTCTTGATACAATCCCATTCCCGCTCCCATTCCAGTCGCTCCTGGCTTTTGTATCGTTCATGGCTACCACTGGTGGAATGACCCTGTGGCTGTGTCACCTCTTCCACATGAAAAAGGGCCGGAATATGGGTTTCCCGCATTTCTTGCAGGGCTTCTTCAAATACTTCACACATCCCTGCATAGTCCCAGGCCTTTACTTTGTATATTTTGATGCCATTGGTATCGGCTTCCTTTTCAAATCCCCGAAGGGCATCTGAAATAGAGCCCTTGGTGGTTTGTACATATTTGGGCACAGAAATGCCATATCCATCATCCCAAACAAATACTGCCAGGGGAATTTTTAATACCCCTGCTGCATTAATGGTTTCCCAAAAATGGCCCTCAGAGGTACTGGCATCCCCGATAGTACAAAAACATATTTCATTGCCATTATTACTCAGGGAAGAGAACAGTTCCGGATTTTTTGAATGGCGAAAACGGTTAGAGGCAAATGCCAACCCCAATGCCCTGGGCATCTGGGCAGCAGTGGGGGCCATATCGGCAGAAATATTTTTCCGGTTAACCAGGTCAAGCCATTCTCCGTTTGTATCCACAAAACGGGTAGCAAAATGCGCATTCATCTGTCTGCCCGCACTGAATGGATCGTTTTCCAGGTCGGGATCAGCATATAATTGCGCAAAAAACTGTTCTACGCTAGCCAGGCCTGCCGCAAACATAAAAGTCTGGTCGCGGTAATACCCGCTTCTGAAATCACCGGGCTGAAAAAATTTGGCCAATGCAATCTGAGCTACTTCTTTTCCATCCCCAAAAATCCCGAATTTGGCTTTCCCGGTTAATACTTCCCGTCTACCCAGGAGGCTTACTTCCCGGCTAAGCACTACCGTTCTGTAGTCTTCCAGGATAGCATTTCGAAAGCCTTCATAGGATAGCATGTCGTTAGTAAGGGCAGTTGCAGGGTTTTGATCCATAAAACAAAAATAAGACTACCTTCCGAATAGACTAACGGAAATTAGTTTATGTTAAAAAATACCTATTCAGGGATAATCAGGCGCAAATAAGGTGAATTCTGATTAAAATTTGCCCAAAATTAAACTACGGCACAGAATTCGCATCTAAGGATACCGGATAACAAAATAGATTTCGTAATTTTAAGACCTCAAATAATATTAATAAGATGAAAAAAATCACTTTTTTTGCTGCTGCTGTATTGTTCAGTGGTTTTGCTTTGGCTCAAAATGCTGCAGCCCCCGTTAGTACCCTTCCTCTGGAAAAAAGGGTAGAATTCAAAAACGAAAAGGTTAGTCTGGGTAAAATAGCCCTGAATAAACCTGTAGAGTTTACCATCGAAATGAAAAATATCGGTGCTGATACCGTAACACTGGTCAATGTTCAGGCAGGTTGCGGATGTACAGCTCCCAATTTTACCCCAAATGAGAAATTTGGACCCGGTCAAACCAGTAAAATCCTTATCCGTTACAACGGAAGTTCTAAAGGTAGTTTCACTAAATACAGTACCATTTATTTCGACGGCGGCCAAACCAAGCAGGTAAGTTTTGCAGGAGAAGGGGTGGAAGAGCCAGCTCCCAATGCTACAGCCAATAAATCAGGGACTCCCGCAAAAAATTAAAGACCAAAGTATAGAAATATGAAAAAAATATTATTCTTGTTTTGCCTAACCCTGAGTACGGGTGTATTTGCACAGGATGGCATTAGCTTCAAGGACACCAAACACAGTTTTGGTAAAATCAAACAAAACGTACCCGCCACCTATTCTTTTACTTTTACCAATACATCTGCCAAACCACTGGTGGTTGAAGTAGCTACCGCGGAGTGTGGATGTACCACACCTGTATACGCAAAGGAACCCATTGCCGCCGGTAAATCAAGTACCATCAAGGTTACTTATAATGCTGCAGCTATGGGCACATTCAGCAAACACGTAACGGTTAAGTTTGCCAATATCAATCCACCTACTGTACTTACAATTGAAGGGGAAGTGATTGCGGCTACCAAGACAAAATAAGAGATAGCTTACCATCTTCAACAAAAAGCAATCCAATGGGTTGCTTTTTTGTTTTGACCTGTTACGGCATGCAATTATCTTTGCAGTATGTTATCAATCAGCCAGCGGGGAAAGGCCATGCCTGCATCCCCCATACGCAAACTGGTTCCTTATGCAGAAGCTGCCAAAAAAAGAGGAATCAAAGTTTACCACCTAAACATTGGACAACCCGATATTGAAACACCCAAAATGGTGCTGGATGCTGTGAGAAACAGTGATTTCAAAGTATTGGAATACAGCCATAGTGCCGGCAATGAGAGTTACCGGAAAAAACTGGTAAGCTATTATGCCAGTGTGGGCATTGCGATCAGGTCGGATGAAATCATCATTACCACCGGCGGCAGTGAAGCTATCCAGTTTGGTTTCATGGCCTGTATGGATGCCGGCGATGAAGTAATTATTCCGGAGCCCTTTTATGCCAATTACAACGGATTTGCCGTTGCAGCAGGTGTAACGGTTATACCCGTAACCTCACATATTGAAAATGGTTTTGCCCTGCCCCCCATTGCAGAAATTGAAAAAAAGATTACCCCCCGCACCAAAGCCATTGTGATTTGTAATCCCAATAACCCAACCGGTTATCTCTACAGCCGGGCTGAAATGGAACAGTTAAAAGAAATCATACTGAAACACAATTTGTTTCTTTTTTCTGATGAGGCCTATCGCGAATTCTGTTATGAAGGAACACAGGTAAGTGCCATGCATTTAACTGGCGTAGATGAGCAGGTAATCATCATGGATACTATCAGTAAACGATACAGTGCCTGTGGTGGAAGAATAGGCGCTTTCCTTACCAAAAACAGAAGTGTACTCGATGCTGTTATGAAGTTTGCCCAGGCAAGGTTAAGCCCTCCCAGTTTTGCACAAATAGCAGGTGAAGCAGCCATTGACCTGCCTGCCGACTATTTTGCGGTAACCAAAGCGGAATACCAATCCCGCCGGGACCTGATTGTAAAAAGGCTCAACCAGATGGAAGGCGTATTCTGTCCCAATCCCGGAGGTGCCTTTTATGCGATGGCCCGTTTACCCATTGACGACTCCGATACATTTTGCCAATGGCTGCTGGAAAGCTTTAGTTACCAGGAACAGACAATCATGCTCGCTCCCGCCACCGGTTTTTATGGAACACCCGGTTTAGGCAAACAAGAAGTGAGGCTGGCATATGTATTAAATTTAAATGATATAAATAAATCAATGGATTGCCTTTCAGAAGCCTTGTTTAAGTATCCGGGGAGAAATTGATTGAATACCAATACATTATTTCATTTATCGAGTCAATAATATTTATATAATATTTAATTGCATATTAATAATTTCTGGCTTTATATATCTTTTTTATTAATTTTCTATCATTTTTATATTAATTACTAAATAAAATACTATGATATTTGTTTTTACCTTATCTTTACTTTATAAATGAGGATAACGGGATAATCGAAAATAGTTGCCTCTAAAAATACTTTTACCTCTTTTCTTATATGGCAAGCAATCGAAGACGCCCCCTGTTTCTACAGGGGGCTTTTTATTGGGAAGAGGATACGTATTCGCCTTTTTCATTTTTCAGGGAATAACAGAGATTGGGATTAATGATACCGTATATCCGGTTATTTTTTACCACAAAATTCATGTACAGTTTCCCATTTTCGCGCCAGCCCATACCCCTCTCTTCTTTTCCGGAAGCATATTCGATTTGCTTAAGTGGTTTTCCGCTTTCATACCACTCCCGGAAACTTCCCTGGTACAATCCCAGCTTATAATGGTACTCATACCGAAGTTTTCCATTTGGCCACCACCCCCTGTGCACACTATCCTTTTCTCCCAAATGGTAATACCGCTCGGCATCCTTACTGCCATCTTCAAAATAGGAAAGGAACAACCCTTCTTCCTTTCCATTTAGATAAGTTTGCCGGTTTTGTAATCCATTATCGGAATAATATCGCTCGATCACCCCATTG
This sequence comes from uncultured Bacteroidota bacterium, assembly GCA_963750825.1. Lineage (GTDB taxonomy): Bacteria > Bacteroidota > Bacteroidia > Chitinophagales > Chitinophagaceae > Sediminibacterium. The sequence continues at coordinate 172,969 of CAVVSL010000051.1, forward strand.
AATAACTGGTTCTGGTAATACCAGGTGCCATTCAATAGTTGCAAGGAACTGTCTCCAAACTTTACGATTGGGTATTTCAAAGATTGTCCCTTCAGTGAAACCTGGTTAGCTAGAATAACCGGATCAGCAGTTGTATTACAACTGCAGTAGATAATAATGGATATGAGAAAAAAGATCCTCATTTTTCTTTTTCAAGAAGTTTGATATCTGCAATCAGGTCCTGGATATCTTTCAGGGAGGTTCCTTTGTATACACCCCTTATATGCTTTTCCCGGTCGACAAGCATCATATTTTCTGTGTGCAAAAAATCATTGGTATTTTTTTGCTCCCCCATATCCTCATCAGCAAAATAAGCTTTCCGGGCCAGGGTGTACATTTCTTTCCTGTCGCCAGTTAACAAATGCCATTGGGCAGGATTCACACCATACAATTTTGCATAGCGCTGCAGCACCATTCCGGTATCCGTTTCAGGGGTTACGCTATGGGATAAAATCAGCACATCCCGGTTATTGCGCAGTGCGGACTGTACCAAACCCAAATGGGTCGTAAGCCTTTTGCAGATGCCGGGACAGGCGGTGAAGAAAAAATCCACCACATAAATCTTACCCTCCACAGATTTTTCAGTTATGGTGTCCCCCAGCTGGTCAGTAAAACGGAAGGGCGGAATGGTATGGATGGAACTATTCCGTATAGAATCTTCGCTAATCCAGTGAGGTGTGAAATCAGCAGACAGGTAATAAGGCAATCGGTTTGCTTTATCAGGCATATCCGCACCTGGCGATGGTTGCTTACAGGCAATCGCAGACAAAAGTGCCAGACCTATATGGAACCTTATTGGTAAACCCACTGATTACTGTTTTTTTCCCTGGGGGCCACCTGGTCCGGGGGGACGCATGGTTTTTTCAATTGCTACATACTTTTGAAATTGGGCCGGCTTTAATACTGCCTGAATTTTGGCATCCCTGTCCCTGCTCAATTTATCCATAGCAGCCTTATCAGGTTGCGGAGGCGGTGGTGGTTGTTCGGTCTTACCCCTTAACTTTTCGGCCTTATCAAAAAAATCTTTAAAGGCATTTTGAATAACCTGCTTTTGAGCAGCAGATAACTGTAATTCTTTATCCATCTTCTCAGACACCATCGACAATCTTTCTTTAACCGACGGTGGTTTCGGAGGTCCGTCTCCAGCAGGAGGCTGTGCAACAACAATACCTGTCAGTAAGGTAAATCCAAAAAGGATAGCAAAACATTTTTTCATATTGGTTAATTGAATGAATACAACAATAATAATTTTTCCAATTTACTGGGTAACCGATCCCCTGGTACCGTAAAAACCTGCTCCATTAATATAGGGCGCATCTGCTGTAATATGGTAATGGTAAATGCCATTGGGATAATCAGCAGTTACACTGGTATGACCATGATAAGTATCCAGATCAGCACTTACCAGTGTTTTTCCATTTTCTAACGGACCGTAAACAGGGAACCCATCCAGTAAGAAACCAATCAAAGCTGATTTGGTATTCATCTGGGTGATGTACAGGGGTTCTACGTGGTAATGGTAAGTAGAAGAAGGATCCGGGTGGCCGTTGTACTGGTCAAAAGAGTTAATCTCATTGGTAAGGGGCTGGTTGGGACCCGCATACTGGTTGTAAATGGCAACCCCATTAATGGATACACCGATGGGGCCGAGCGGAGTAGCTTCATGTGCTGAATTTACTGCGGGGGCATAGGGTATCTTAAATGTATAATTTTTAGTGCCAATACTATTGGGATTTTTACTGAATGCGGTATTGGTACCATTATATGCCTGGTACCTGCTGTCGGTGGTGGAAAAATAGCAACCTTTGTGCTCAGGAACCCCATCGGATTTAATAGTAATCGTAGATCCGTCTGTAGAAATGGTTACCGTAGAACTGAATTTTTTAAAAACATCCGGAACTGTTGTTGTAGTAGTGGTGGTAGTCGTTGAAGTGTTCGTATCTTTTTTACAGGAAAAAATTAATACGGTTGCAGATAGAAGAATGGCAGTAGCCAAGGTTTTTACGATTTTCATATAAGTGCTTTACTAATAAGATGTAAATCCTGCAAAAATCCTCCGCAATTGAAAAAATTATTCCTGCCTTTCATTATCACGGGGAGGTGGTGGTCCGTTTTCACCACCGGGAGGGGGGCCATTTTCACCACTGGGAGGATGACCGTTTTCGCCACGACCCGGTGGTTTAGGACCCATCATGCGCAAAACCTGTTGTAATATTTCAGCAAACTTTTCTTTTTGATCATCCCTGCACAAATCCCTTACCCGTTGAAAATGATGGAAAGTGGCCATCTGTATTTGGGCATCAAAAGCAGATACTTTATAAGCAGCCTGGTTCAGTAAAGAATCGGATACATTTGTTTTTTGCAAAAGATCAAATAAAGCCTCTCTGGCACCCCGGTCGCTTCTGCGGATTTCCTGAACGGTTTGTTCATGCTGCCTGCGTAGTTCAAAAAGTTTTATTTGCTGCAGGGAATCCAGGCCCAGTTCTTTAATCAGAAAGTTTTCCGCCCCACCATCTCTTCCCTTAGGCGGTGGCCCATCTTTCAATACCCACAGGGTGGTAAGCGTGGCTATATTAATAACCACCAGTAAAAGAATGCCTATTGCCCACCATTTATTTTTATTGAAATAACTCATTGCAGGTCAGTTTTATCAGCATAAGAATACGCCGAGGTTTCTGTAAGGTTGTATTCCTTGGCAAACTGGCTTATCCCGGATTCAGTAGCTGTTTCCGATTGTTTTTCGGTACTGAAATAACGAATGGCCATAAAATTGAGGATAACCAGCATAAACAGAGCCGCCATTGTAAAAGCGGGGCGAATCCCAAAAACCCGGTAATCAACTGTCAGTGGGTTATTATTTTCCATACGGGCCTGTAAACGGGTATAGAAGAATGGGGGCATCTCTGCCCTGGCTAATCCATCGAGGCTGTTAAGTTCGGAATCGAGATTTTGTTGTGTAAAATTTTTATTTTCCATTAGCCAGTATTTAGGATTAATGTGAACGGAATTCTGTTAATTTTTTCTGCAAATTTTCTTTTGCCCGGTGCATAAGTGATTCTATTGCTTTTACAGACAGGTTCATAATAGCAGAGACTTCTTCATAACTCAATCCTTCAGCTTTAATCAGGGTAAAAGCAATCCTTTGGTTTTCGGGGAGTAATTGCATTGCCCTGAACAATCGTGCTGCTTTTTCTTTGTTCTCCAACTGCACACCAGGGTGGTAAAAATTAGCCGGCTCAGGTTCTTTCTCCCCCAAACCAATCCAGCTTTTTAAATTAGCCACCCTTTTCTTAGACTTCTTTTTACGCTCCCAGTCCAGTGCCTTGGTTACAGCAATCCGGTAAAGCCAGGTAGACAGTCTCGCATCTCCCCTGAAATTCTTTACCGATTGGTGAACCTGAATAAACACTTCCTGACAAACATCTTCAGACTCCTGGTAATCCAGTACGATGCTGACCACCGTATTGAAAACCATGTGCTGCCAGTTGTCAACCAACTGTTTGAAAGCAGCCGGTTCCCCTTTTTGCAACGAAACAATGAGTGTCTGGTCGTTCAAGTAAGTCCTGATTAAGTGTTAGACGATACAAACAATAAAAACCTTTGTCCCGTTAAAAAAAGGCAGATTAACCCATTTTTCTATCGGCAAAGCTGGTCATCATCCATAAACATGATAACCCAATTTTATACTGTAAAATTTATTAATATTACCCCATATTCGTCACCAGGCAGCAGTTTAACCCAAAAAAGCATCCTTATCTCTGCATGAAGAAGTCAATTTTCCTCAGTTTGCTGCCCCTATTTGGGATTTTCTTTTTGAACGCCCAGGGCTACCAGGCAATAAACGGGTCTCCTTTTGCGGGCAGTACCGGTATTTTTAATAACCCGGCTGCTTCGGTAAATACCGCTCATCCATGGGACCTTACCCTTTTTGCTATCCAGTTAAAAGCAAGTTCTCATTCTTTTTATGTAAAAAACTTCCAGATCAGTGGCAGTACAGACTCAGCCAGCCTCACCCTGAAAGATGGCTATGCAAGCCGTTTTCTGCATACTACTGCAGATGTCAGTCTGCTTAATTTTTCCTGCAAAATCGGTCCCCAAAAAGCCTTTAGTATTGGTTTGCGGGGTCGCAGTTATAACCATCTACAAACCGGTGCTTTCAACTATGTTGATTCCACGGTGAACAGCATCCACAGTTTCCTGATAGCCAATAGAAACACACCCAGTTTAGACGCCTATGTAACCCATACCGGCTGGCTGGAAGCAGACCTGAATTACGCCCAGGTACTGGTTGACAATTGCCACTCAAAACTGACGGGTGGCATCACCTTACAAATAATGAAGGGGTTATCGGGTGCTTTCACCAAATTGAATAAAATCAGTTACCTGGAAGATAAAAACAATTCAGATACCAGTTATACATTCACCAATGGCAGTGGCTCATTTGGCTTTTCAGACAACTATGACCAGAATACGGTAAAAGATTTTTTAAAAAGTTCCCGAACAGGGCTGGCATTCAGCATAGGAATGGAATACCTGAGCTACAATCCGGAATTGACAAAGGATAGGCAGACAGCAGAAAACTATGACTGGAAACTGGGTGTAAGTATTATGGATATTGGCGCCAATTCTTTCATACCCAACAGGAATTCCGGCCAGTTCTATACGCCCAATGCAGCCATCAGCGATGTTGAACTTAACCGAAAACTGACTGGTGCGAATAATATGAGTGACCTAAGGGATTCCCTGAACAGTGTTTTTGGAACCCATACAGATATCACAGATAACTTCACCATTAGCCTGCCGACCCGCTTGATTGCCAACTTTGACAAAAACCTGGGCAATCACTTTTACCTGAATGGAGAAGTAAGCATGAATTTCTTTTCAGCCGGGGGATTTGGTAAACTTAAGACCAGGGAATTAAACCTGCTGACTGTAACGCCGAGGTATGAAACCAGGGCCATTGGGGCATACCTGCCGGTTCAGTTAAATGCGCAGGGCCAGTTATGGGTAGGCGCTGCTGTAAAACTGGGACCATTATTACTGGGTGTACACAACCTGGGAATATTCCGCAAAGACCCAACTATTAATGGGGGAGGTTACCTCATGCTTTCGCTGCATCCCTTTAGCAAAAAGAGAGCAGAAGACAGGTATGACTGCCCCCAGTAATGCAGAAAATAGGGGCTACATCCGAAATAAAATTATGCCCCTGATTATAGGAATAACCAGAGGCACAAAATCAATTACATCCTGAAAAGGAAAGGGTCACAGAAAACCTTATTCAGCTGCCTGAATATTAGAGGCCTGTTTGCCTTTTTTACCATCTGTTATTTCAAATGATACTTTTTGACCTTCTTTCAAAGACTTAAATCCACCCATGTTGATAGCGGAAAAATGTGCGAACAGATCTTCACCACCGTCATCAGGTGTGATAAATCCGAAACCTTTTGAATCATTGAACCATTTTACTACTCCTGTTGCCATAATATTATTGTTTAAAGGTTAAATGTAGTGATTTATCCGGTTTTATTGCATATCCATCCCCTACTTTTCCGATTAAGGCCCCGGGAATAGTGTTTTACAGCCTTAAAATTCCCTAAAAACGGGTTTTGCAGCCCAAACCGGGATGGTAAATTGCCTTTACCCTGTTTATTTCACCCAATTGTGTTTTTTTGAAAACTTTAAGCGCAGGTTACTGTTTAATGTGAAACTGATAACTGCTTAATTACGTACTTTTACCGATTACAGTAACCTGATTTATGAACAATTTTCAAGCAAAGCAATGAGTGTGACCCCAAGCCGACTGGAAGTAATGCATTTTCTGGCGCAAAAAATGGATACGATTGTTGATACTTTTCTCAAAAAGATTGATGATAACTGGCAACCTTCTGATTTTTTACCTGATAGCAGCCATGACAATTTTTTGGCAGAAGTAAAAGAACTAAGAGCCGAGTGTAGGGAATTGCCCTATGATTATTTAGCAGTACTGGTGGGTGACATTATTACGGAAGAAGCCCTCCCTACTTATGAAACATGGCTCACGGATATAGAAGGCATCAATAAATTGGAACCACAGGGCTGGAGTAAATGGATTCGCATGTGGACGGCAGAAGAAAACAGGCATGGAGACCTGTTGAATAAATATGTTTACCTCTCGGGAAGGGTAAATATGCGTCAAATGGAGATAAGTACCCAGTACCTGATTGCCGATGGTATGCAGATTGGTACAGCCCGTGACCCCTACCGGAATTTTGTATATACCTCTTTCCAGGAAATGGCCACCAATATTTCCCACCGGCGAACGGCTACCCTGGCCAAACAGTACGGCAATAATAAATTGTCAAAAATATGCGGCGTAATTGCTGCAGATGAGGCAAGGCATGCCAAGGCTTACCGGAGTTTTATTAGTAAAATATTTGAAATCGATCCCAGCGAAATGATGGTGGCATTTGAGGACATGATGCGGAAGAAAATTGTGATGCCTGCCCATTTCCTCAGGCAACAGGGTGAAAAGATAAGCGCCAGTTTTACGCATTTCAGTGATGCTGCCCAAAGACTGGGCGTATATACCACTACCGATTATACAGACATTCTTCAAAGCCTGATAAATGAATGGGATATTGCCAATATTGGCAGTATCAATGACGCTGCCGAAAGGGCCAGGGACTACCTGATGTCATTACCCGAACGTTTCAGAAGGGTTGCAGAAAGAAATTCCATAAAGGCTCCTTTGGAATATGAATTCAACTGGATTACCCGGTAACTGGGTATAGATTAATGGAACAAGCATCAGGCAGGCTTATGAATACTTACCTGGATTTGGGTACCCTTTCCGGGTGCTGAATCTATCCTAAACTTTCCGTTAATTGAATCCACCCTTTCGCGTATACTGTTCAACCCATTCTGTTGAATAATCTTTTGTATCTCAAACCCTTTGCCATTATCGGCAATGGACAAATGAATATCATTGTCATCCTCACTGAGACGGATATTTACCTCACTGGCTTCGGCATGATACATGACATTCGACAGCGATTCCTGACAAATCCTGAATATATCTGTTTTAATTTCCTGTGAAAGGGATTGCTCCACAATATCGGTATTGAAATGGCAGGGGATTCCGTTAAGAATGGAGAACTCCTTACAATGCCAGTGGATAGTGGCAGCCAGCCCAATATCTTCCAGCATACTGGGACTTATGGAAAAGGAAATTCTGCGGATAGTAGTGATTAATAAATCTGCCATGGCTGCAGCATGGTGAATACGGTTTTGGGATTTTTCAGGCAAGTCAACATGGTTGAGCTTTATCCAGTCTACATCCATCTTTACCACCGATGCCAATTGAGCCAATTCCTCATGCAATTCCAAAGCCAGAAATTTACGGTCTTTCTCAATACTTTTCTTAAACCTTCTGGCCAGGCTTTTGTACTTCCTGTATTTACTTTCTACCTCAAATTCTATTTTTTTTGTTTCCGATATGTCTTTGGCAATGGCAAACACCGTTTCTGTTTCAAGAAAATAAATGGAAGTCCAGGATAACCAAACCGTATTGCCGTTTTTGGTAAGATACCTGTTCTCAAAATTCACCAAAACTTTTCCACTAATCAGGTCCTTCCTTTTCCGGCTGGTAAATTCCCGGTCATTAGGATGTACAAACTCTAATATGGGGTGCGCTAATAATTCTTCTTTGTTATAGCCCAGTTTACTCACAACAGACTGGTTAACATTCTTGAAATACCCGTCCTTGTCAGCTATACAAACCAGGTCAGGTGTTTTCTCAAAAAAATCAGCTATCGTGTATTTGTCCTCAGTCATTTTTGCCATACATACATTGCTTCCGGATTAATGGAATTGAATCAATTCAATAATTCAGTAAAAGGGAGGAGATTTCTTTTCAATAAATCGAAAAAATCAGCCAGTTGTTTTCCCAGGATAGGAAGGATTCAGGGCAATTATACAAATTTAAAAAATCATGGTCTAAAAAATTATACCAGGGTATGGCTATTGAATGATAATGGGTTCTTTTTCTTACAGGTATATGACCCAAATACCTGCTTGAAAACAATTAGAAAATCCAACTGCAAAAACTCATTGGTACCATTGACAACGCAGCACTTGCTTTTGCTGTTTACTTGGTTCAGAAATGCTCCCTAATAGTTTGTATAATCAAAACCTTTATTACAGTCCCTTTTACAGGATAGTTTGCCATACAGGACATTGATGATTACCTATCATTCAACCTTTTTTCTTCAACGCTGTTGGTAGTATCAAAGCAGGAATGGATGGATGGCAGCACTGGCCCTCTAGTAGTAAGAATTAAGGTATTATGGGTTCAGATTACCCGTTTTTGAAAAAAATCGTCAGAAAATGGCCAAAATCAACCCAAAACCTTGCCTTGTCCCTACCTAAATCGAATGAAAACTTAATTAGCGGCAAAGAAATAATATATGCATTAATTTAAAATACTAACAAAACACAGTCATTATGCCATATGGGTTTAACTTAGAGTTTCTATGAATGCAGAGCAACAAAGGCTAAAATTAAATGCTTCCCGAAAAATTCCCCTGGAACAGTGGGGCCCCTATTTATCCGAGAGACAATGGGGAACGGTAAGAGAGGATTTCAGTGAAAACGGTGATGCATGGAACTATGTACCTTTCAGCCAATCACATTCGAGGGCTTATCGCTGGGGGGAGGATGGACTCGGAGGTATTTCAGATTTTTTTGGAAACCTCTGCTTTGCCCTCTCTTTATGGAACGGCAAAGATCCCGTTTTGAAAGAAAGGCTATTTGGTTTAGGCAATAAAGAAGGCAACCATGGTGAGGATGTAAAAGAATTGTATTATTACCTGGATAACCTTCCCTCCCACTATTATATGCAGATGCTGTACAAGTATCCGCATGCCCCCTTTCCTTACCAGGACCTGATAGAAAAAAACAAAAACAGAAGTAAACTCGAACCAGAATACGAAATACTGGATACCGGCGTCTTTGACGACGACCAGTATTTTGATGTGACCATCACCTATGCAAAAGTCAATAAAAAAGATATCGGTATCCGGATAGAGATTGCCAACCGGGGAACACAAACAGCACCCATTACCGTTTTACCAACCCTATGGTTTTTTAACCGATGGCAATCTAAGGAAACAGAAAAAAAGCCCATTCTAAAATCAATCAACAATGAAAACCTGGTAAAAGCCAGGCATGAGCGGTTAGGGTCTTATTATTTTTATTATCCCAAACCCGCTGATGTTTTCTTCACAGAAAATGAAACCAATACAGAAAAGTTGTTTGGAAAGAAAAATGAATCACCCTTCGTCAAAGATGCTTTCCACGACGCCATCATTCATCAAAAAAATATTGACGCACTTAGAAAAAAGAAGAGTGGCACCAAGTTCGCTCCCGTTTATAAGTATACCATCAAAGGAGGAGAGAGCACGGTTTTGTACCTCAGACTGAGCGATGTGCAGATGGAATCTCCTTTCACATATGGCTTCACAGACATTTTTCAGCAAAGAAAAGAAGAAGCTGATGAGTTTTATGACGAAACTTTACCCGCACAATTTTCTGCAGATCAAAAGAACATACAGCGGCAGGCGCTGGCCGGTTTGTTATGGAGCAAACAATATTATTATTATGATATTGAAAGATGGCTCACTAAAAATGACGGTATTGCCAACATCAGTGATCACCGCTCCAAAGGAAGGAACAGTGAATGGCTACACCTCAAAAACCAGGATATTATCCTGATGCCCGACAAATGGGAATATCCCTGGTATGCTGCCTGGGACCTGGCTTTTCATTGCGTACCGATGGCCATGATTGATCCCAATTTTGCCAAACACCAGATAACCCTCATCATGCGGGAATGGTACATGAAACCGGATGGCCAGCTACCCGCTTATGAATGGAATTTCAGCGATGTTAACCCACCGGTGCAGGCCTGGTCTGCCTTACAGGTGTACCAGATCGAAAAGAAAAATACCGGTAAAGGCGATATTGGATTTCTGAAAAAAGTTTTTCATAAGCTGATGATCAACTTTACCTGGTGGATTAACCGTAAGGATCCCAATGGTAACAACATTTTTGAAGGCGGCTTTCTGGGTCTGGATAATATCGGTGTGTTTAACCGAAGTATTCAACTGCACAGTGAAGCCCAGTTGGAACAGGCCGATGGTACCAGTTGGATGGGTATGTACGCACTCAACCTTATGGACATTGCCATTGAAATTGCCATGGATGACGAGGCTTTTGAAGACAGTGCCACCAAATTCTTTGAGCATTTCGTACTGATTGCAGAAGCACTCAACCAGATGGGTATGTGGAATGAGGAAGACCAGTTCTTTTATGATACCCTGGGCCTGCCGGACAAAACTACCATTCAATTAAAGATACAATCAATAGTGGGACTCACTTCTCTCTTTGCGGTATCCATCATACACAAAAAAGTATTTGACAAATTACAGGACTTCACCAAACGCATTACCTGGTTTGAACAATACCGGATCCGAAATAACAAGTTCTGGCCCAATGAGGAAATGGCAGATGAAGAAATGATGCTGATATCGCTGGTACCCAAAAGTAAACTAACTGCCCTGTTGAAAAGACTGTTAAGTGAAACAGAATTCTTATCAGAGGGAGGCATCAGGGCCTTATCCAAATACCACGAAAAAAATCCTTATTCCGTAATCCTGGAAGGGCACCAATATTCTATCCAGTATGATCCGGGTGATTCCACTTCAGACTTTTTTGGCGGAAACAGTAACTGGCGGGGGCCGGTATGGATGCCCATCAATTACCTGATCATCAAAAGCATCAAGAAATTCGGAGAATTTTATAATGGCAGCTTTACCATCGAATACCCCACCGGTTCGGGTAAATTTATGGAACTGGGAGAAATAGCCAATGAACTATCCTGCAGGGTAATCAGTCTTTTTGAACTGGATGCGAACCATCATCGCAAACTGCATGGCGACCAGAACTGGTTTTACAGTCGTCCTGAAAACCGCGACCTGGTTCTTTTTTATGAATATTTTCATGGAGATTCAGGAAGGGGGTTGGGTGCCAGTCACCAAACAGGATGGACCAGTCTGATCGCACAACTCATTGCAGAAAATACCACCAACAGTTGTGCTATCAAAGAGAAAGAATAGTATTCATTCCTGGATGCATTGATTGAATTTGATAATTGCCTCCAACCATTTTCGTAACAAACAACCCGGCTTATTGTAAAATTCCGGCAGCCCATTGAATCTTGTAGCTGGAGGATTGGTATTTCACCCAAAGTGACAGTTGTTTTTCCATAATTTCCAACAGCTTATTTTCGCGGCTGTTGATCAGGAACAAACTACTTTCTCCCTGTGCAAATTTGAGTTCCTCGTTGCGCAGAAGTTTCCGGTAATTATCTTCCATGTCGCGGGTAATGGCAATTTGCTGCAGGAGTTGTACAATCTCGTTGTAATGAAAACGAATCTTAGATTCTATTAACCATTTTTTACCAACCAGCTCGAGTTCGGTATCCCTTACTTTTATTTTGGCTTTTGTGTACTCACCCCTTCCCTGCCGCAGCAACAAAGGCATATTAACGGTTAAGCCCCATTTGTAATTGTTCTGGATGTAGCCTGCGTCAAAGCTTTTGACGAAACTGTAATCCTTACTCAGGATATTGGCTTTCAAACCCACATAAGGCAATAAGCCCTGGAACTTCAGGCGCTGTTCGGTTTCCAGACTTTTGATTTTAAATCCCGTTGACTGCAGATCAGGATGCTGCAACATAGCCTGTGTTATGAGATCTTCCAATATGGGTACCTGCTGGTAGTTGGACAGCCGGGAAGTATCCGGCACATAAAAAGACGGCAACAACCGGATAGAATCGCCGGGCATCCATAAGAAATTGGAAAGCTGCACTGCAGCATTGTTCAGGTTTCCCTGTGCTTCGGCCCTGGCCAGCTTGAATTGCTGCAATTGTGTAAGTGCTTCAATGGTATCCATCAGGGCCCGGTCGCCATTATCGTAAGCAATTTTCAGCAACCGGAACCTGTTCTCAGCATTGGTAACAAAATTCCCATATACCTGAAACATGCGATAGGCCCCGGCCCATTGCCAGTAACTGCTATAGGCATCCAGTAAAAGGTTATTGACCTCTTTGCGTCTGTCCTGCTCCGACTGGCTAATCAGCAGGTTAGCCTGCTTCAGGGCTGCCCTGCGCTTGTCTAACAATAAGCCGTTGGCCAGTGGTAATTCCACACCCAGGTATGAAGAACGCCCCAGGGTAGATTCCGAAAATATATTATCGCCGCCGTTGTTTTCTGTACCCGCTTTTATGGTAACCGCGGCAGCTGTTGGCAACCTTACTTCCGGATTGTTATAATAGTAATAGTTTTTGCCGTCAAAAGTTTTTCGGGAGGATTCCAGATCAAATACCGGATCAAATCCGCCCCTGGCAGATTGCAGGCTGGCGCTGGCCTGGTCATTTAAAAGGGCAGCCTGTTTGGCCACCGGATGATTTTTCCGAACCAGTTCCATTACAGTTTCGGGACTAAGCATTTCCTTTCGTTCCTGCGCCGCAACAGTACCCGACAACACAAAAAAGCTCCCTATCAAAACAGCAATTCTACCCATTCGTTTTTGCCTTTTCGGGATTAGGTTTATAATATTCCGGAGGGAAGCCATTGATGTTCCGCCACAATTCATAGTAGATCCTCACATCTTTTAGCAGCGCAATACCGCTGGCACCCCCACCCATCCGCAATTGCTTGGGCCAGGGTTTGAACGAACTGTCTTCTTTTACCAGTACCCTGAATTTTCCATTCACACTTACATCCGATTCAACAGCAGAAACCACCCCGCTAAATGTTCCATAACTCTGTGAGGGCCATCCGGCAAATACAATGGCCGGAAAACCATCAAATACAAACCTCACTTTCTGGCCTATGGCAACCAGTGGCAGATCCATCGGCGCTACATACATTTCTACTGCATATTGTACATTATCCGGAATAATGGCTACCACCATATCTCCTTCCTTCAACATTTCACCAATACCCGCTTTTTTGGCCTTGATTACCTGCCCGTGCTGGGGTGCCCTTACATAGTACAACTGGTTTCGGGCATCATAATTGGCATACAGGTTTTTAAGTTTCGACAGTTCAGCTTCTGTAGCAGCTACATTAGATAGGGCAGCAAATCGTTCCCCATCTGCTTTAAAAATTTTGTCTGCATATTCCTGAATCGCACTGTTCTTTTCAATCAGCAGGTTACCGGCTTCCTGCCGGCTTTGTAAATATTTGTTTTCCGCCGCAATGCGTTTGGCCTGGGCATTCTGGAAATTCATTTTTCTTTTTTCAAATTCGGTCAGGGAAATGGAACCGCTATCGAGCATCACTTTCGCAGCGTCTATCTGTCGCAGGTACACGGCCAACTGGGTTTTCACAGCCACCAGGTCGATGCTGTCGCTTTCCACTTTTAACCATTGCTGGGCAAGTTTATTGTCGATGGACTGCAATTTGAGTTTCCTTCCCTCCTGCAGGGCACGCATCTGTGACTCAGAAGTATTGCCTTTACCCAGGTAATTTTCAATACTTTTTTCTTTGGCTACAATTTGTTCCCTGGTTCTGCCCAGTAATTGGGGATCCAGGTAATCAACCTTTACCTCACCCAATTGCAATAGTGTATCTCCTTCTTTTACATAATCGCCTTCTTTCACATACCATTTAATAACCCTACCGGCAATGATAGAATTGATTTCCTGTGGCCGTTGTTCCTGGCGAAGGGTAGTAACCATGCCTTTGGCGCGGATATTTTGTGTCCATGGCAGGCACAATACTACCAGTAATAACAATAGAATGCCCCAAAACCATTTGCGTACCTGGCTTTTCCGGTGTATCTGGTAAATTTTTCGGAATGACCCGAGTTTACTGGTTTCCGCTTCTTCCTCAATATGGCTGGTTAAATAATTTTCCATAGGGCTATACAATTGATTGGCCATTCACTAATCGGATTACTTTATCATATTTAAGTAAAGGCTCTTCAGTGATAGAGAAAATGATGGTGGTGGCAGACCGATCGCTATTCAGGTAATGGATTACCTGTTCCCTTTGCTGATCAGTTAACTGTTGCAAAGGTTCTTCCAGCAGTAACAAACGATTCTGTCCGAGCAGGGCGCGACAGAGGAGTACTTGCTGACGGATATTCTGGGGTATTCTTTTTCCCAGGGGATCCAGCAGGGTATCAAATCCTTCCTTACAGGTTTGGATAAAGGAAGAAAGCCCGGTAATATTGGACAGACGCAGCAATTCTTCACGGGAAAGTGTTTCATCGCCCATGGTTATATTATCCAGAATACTTCCCCTGAAAATGTCCTGGTGACTGATCAGTACGCCCGTATGTGAGCGCAATGAAGTAAGGGTATAATTTCCGATGGGCAATGCATCCACCAGTATATTCCCCTCAAACTGCTGATAGGCACCAGTCAGCAATCGCAGAAGGCTGGATTTCCCCGAACCTGATTCACCCTTTATAAGTACCAGTTCCCCGGCGCCGATCTCAAAACTTACTTTATCCAATACCTTTTCCTCTGTGCCATATCCGAAATCAACGTCTTTAAATATAACAGAAACGCCTTTATTGGTTAATGGCAGCTTATGTGACCCATCTGTTTCCGTTTCGGCATTGGTTACGGCATTCATTTTTTCTATCGAAGTAACACTTTCGTATAATTTATCCAGGTTGCCAATTAGTTTTTCAACGGAGGCAATGATGCTCAGGATCACAATATCCGCAGCGATAAACTGACCGATATTGATTTGCTGGTCTACCAGCAGCGTAGCACCTACCACCAGCATAGCCGCAGTGATGAGGATTTTGAAACCAATAAAACTCCAGGACTGGGTTAGTAATATTTTAAAATAATTGGTTCTGGCATTCAGGTAACTGCTTACCAGTTTATCCGTTTTCTGGATATGGATTTTACTATTTCCTGCATACTTGAAAGACTTAATCATCCTGGCCATGTCTTCCAGCCATGCTGCTACCTGGTATTTGTAATCACTGGCTTCGAGTGAGGCACTGAAGCCCCGCTGTGAGGTAAACCGGAGAATCAGGAAAACGATAAGTACCAAAATGGCTCCGAAGCCAATGAATACGGGATGGTAAAAAGACAGTAACACCAATCCGAAAAAAATCTGGATAATGGCAGCTGGTATTTCGAGCAATATTTTTTCAATTCCCTTTTGCAGGGAGGGGATTTCGAAAAAACGGTTCACCAGTTCCGGCAGGTAATAGTGGTCCAGTTTCTCCACATTTAACCTGGGGAAACGGGAGGCAAATTCAAAAGAATACCTGACGAAAATTTTTTGCTTGAGTTTTTCGGTAAGCTGCAATTGCCGCACCATTAATAAGCCATTGACAAAGGTACCCGCCACTACCATTATAATTAACACTACAATGGAAGTGGAGAGGGAGCCTGCCATCACAAAACTGATGATAGTTTGTATACCAAGGGGCAGGGAAAGTTGTACCAGTCCCGCGAAAATGGAAAACAGGTAAATAGCACTGATATCTTTCCTGTCAAGCCGAAGCATTGCCAATAAAGACCGGAAAGCTTCCCCGGCTGATCTTGTATTATTTTGAGCCATATATTCTTAAATATCGATGTAACCAGGTTTCACAAATAGCAATATACAAAATTCAAAGCCTGAAAAGTCCTCCATGAACCCTGGTTTAGTTAATGGGTGGTGCCAGACTTATGTCTACATGGGCCTGAACATCAATCATTTCTTTACCACTGTCCCTGATGCGAAGTATGATTGAACGCAAGGTTTCCTCCAATTGTTTTATCCTTGATTCTGCGTGTTTGATATTTTCCTCAGACTCGCCAAACTTCCCGATTTTACTCTCATGAAAGGCTATTTTTATTTTAAATATGTCTGTCAATATCTGTTCAGCATCTTTGGCGGCAAATCGGCCGCTGATTAATTTTAATTCCATTTGTTCCAATTTAGGTTAAACATTTTTTTAGGTAAAAGGTTCAGGATGAGCGGATGGTTTATTGCCCCTGTGCTGCCGTGTAACCGGGCACTCCATCAAAGGTGTACAGGTTCTCTGTTTTGATGATTTCCAGGTCTTCCTTGTCTATATTATCCAGCAGGGTAATTACATCCTGGTAGGTCGGTTGTTTATTTAACATAGGTTTAAAACGGCAGCGGCAGTGATCGGTGCAGAAAGTTTCGGGAAACCCGTCAGGCCACACTTTCGTGCCCCTGTTGGTTATCATGCTCAGGTGCAAAACATTGGTCTGTGCTTTCTGCAGGACAGTGGCCAGTTGCTGGGCCTCCCGCGGGCGGAAATGAATGAAAACATCCACGCCCACCAACTCTTTTATAGCGGGGACCCTGGGGGTTAATTGTATGTTAAATCCGGCCGTCTCATTCGAAAATGCTACCGGTTGGAGGGTGCCGGGCTTCTGTCCCATTCTTTCAATTACCGCATCTGCAAATTCTTTGGTCCCCAGAAGTTGTTTGGAAACGGCTTCTTTATAGATGTCTTTGGTATGGCAACCATCTTCGAGGGTGCGTAACCAGGCATTGTGAATTTTTTCTGCCACTTCCTGTTGGCCTATATGTACCAGCATCTGGATAGCGCCTAACAACAGGCCAGTGGGATTTGCTTTGTTGCTGCCTGCAATCCTGGGCGCGGATCCATGTATGGCTTCAAACATTGCGAAGCCTTCTCCTATATTGGCACTGCCCGCCAGACCTACTGATCCGGTAATCTGTGCAGCCACATCACTCAGAATATCTCCATAGAGGTTGGGCATTACGATTACATCAAAATTCTCTGGTGTATCAGCCAGCTTGGCTGCACCGATATCCACAATCCAGTGCTCTTTTTCAATTTCCGGAAACTCGGCACCCACTTCATCGAATATTTTGTGAAAAAGACCATCGGTCATTTTCATGATATTGTCTTTGGTGAAACAGGTTACCTTTTTACGATTATAGGCTTTGGCATAAGCAAAAGCATAACGGATAATTTTTTCCGTGCCGGGACGGGAAATCAGTTTCAGGCATTGTACCACTTCGTCCGTTTGCTGGTGTTCGATACCTGCGTACAGGTCCTCTTCATTTTCGCGGATAATTACCACATCCATTTTGGGATGTTTGGTCTGCACAAAGGGATGGTAAGAGATGCAGGGCCGGATATTGGCATAGAGTCCCAATACTTTCCGGATGGTTACATTCAGGCTTTTGAAACCACCACCCTGGGGAGTAGTAATGGGTGCTTTCAGAAATACCCTGGTTCGTCGCAGGGATTCCCAGGCTTCAGGAAGGATACCTGCTGAATTACCGGCGAGGTAAACTTTTTCACCAATTTCAATTTCTTCCAGCTCCAGGTTAGCGCCTGCGGCTTCCATAATCCTGAGCGTAGCGTCCATGATTTCCGGACCAATCCCATCACCTTGGCAATGGTAATTTTTGTGGGTGTAGTTGATTTCATGTGGCAAAATTGAAGTACTGAATTCATATTATTTTATTTATATTTACTATGTTATCCATAAATATTAGTTATGCATTTTACCCTTCACCAACTCAAGGTTTTTTCTGTGATTGCAGAGAAGCAAAGCATTACCAAAGCAGCAGAATTGCTGAACATGACACAACCCGGTGCTTCCATACAAATGAAAAAACTACAAGACCAGTTTGACATTCCTTTAACAGAAGTCATCGGCAGGAAGCTGTACATAACCGATTTCGGCTGGGAGCTTTACCGGATTGCGCTTCGTGTACTGGCAGAAGTGGATACCATAGAATATTATTCACAGAATTTCAAGGGAATACTTTCGGGTAAACTGCGCATCTCCGTTGTATCCACAGGTAAATATGTAATGCCTTATTACCTGAAAGATTTTTTACAACTCAATCCTAAAATAGATTTGGAGCTGGACGTGACCAATAAACAAAAAGTAATCAGCAGCCTGGAACAGAACGAAGTGGATTTCTCCCTGATCTCTGTGTTACCCAAACAGCTATCGGTGAACGAAGAAATTTTAATGCCGAATAAATTGTTCCTCTTCGGCCCTGCTGATTACCCAACCAGGGAAATCGGCAAACTGGATGCTTCCGTATTCAAAAAACTGCCCCTGATATTCAGGGAAGAGGGTTCAGGTACCCGCTTTACCATGCAGGAATATTTTCACAAATCACATATCCGCCCCAAGGTAGGCCTCTCCCTAAGCTCTACAGAAGCCGTTAAACAGGCTGTAATAGCGGGTTTGGGCGTATCTGTTCTGTCCATACTGAGTTTGAAAAATGAGCTGAAACAAAAAGACATTAAAGTGATTCCTGTAAAAGGCTTTCCCCTCAATTCGCAATGGCGACTGGTATGGCTGGAAAAAAAACAGCCATCTGTGGTGGCCCAGGCCTACCTGAAATTTTTGCGTACCCACAAAGCAGCCATCTATAAAAAACATTTTTCCTGGACAGAAAAATTTTAAGCCAAACCCGCCAACGCCCGAACCCTGGCCCATACAGTATCATCCACAGGAACACCCAACGCTTCGTTCTCTTTCCGCTTTTGCCAGGTTTGTTGCCCGGGATAATATACAGGCTCACCTTCCTTTACCGGCACTGAGGATTGTAGCTGGGTAATGGTTTCTGCAAGGGCATGGTCGAGGAATGCCTGCGTATTCATTTTGAGGGGATCGATAGTAATAAACACCTGGCAGCACCTGCCGCAAACACCTTTACCCGTTTGGTCAATACCCGATGTGGTCAGTCCGCCGGATAACAATGCAGCCAGCAAATCCAGCATCACCGCCATCCCCGATCCCTTCCAGTAGCCCATGGGTAAAAGGCGCCGCGTTTGTTCAATGGCTGCAGGATCATCTGTGATATTTCCCTGCGCATCGTATCCGCCGGGAAAAGGCAGGCGTTCTTTTTTTTGTTGCGTGGTAATCAGTTTGCCATAAGAATATTGAGACATGGCCATGTCTAAAACCACCGCACCCTCGTTGTGCGGAACAGCTATGATAAATGGATTGTTACCAATGGCTTCTGATTGACCGCCCCAGGCGGGCATACAGGATTCGGTATTGGTCCAGCAAATACTGACCAGGCCTTTCTCTGCTGTCCGCCAGCCATAGGTTCCTCCACGCATCCAGTGGGTGGTATTGTTGAGGCTAACCATACCTATGCCGTGTTCTGCAGCAAGTTCTGCTGCCCTGTCAACCGCAAACAAAGCATTTAACACACCAGGTCCCAAATGACCATTGTATATTTCCATCATCCCCATCTGCCAGTGAAGGGTAGGGACTGCATCTGCTATCACGAAACCTTTGTGCAGGTACTCAACAAAACGTTCAACACGGTTAAGTCCGTGAGAAGCCACACCATCCCTGCTCGACTCGGCATGGATTCTGGCACAGGTAGCTGCTTTCGCTTCCTTCATTCCCGCAGCCATCAATGCTGCCTGTATGGTGGTTACTAATTCGGTAAAGGGGATACGGGTCATGTTTGGTGTGCTTAATTTATGGCTATAGCTTAATGTGAGTCCCTGGTTACCTGTGCACCTGAACTACCCTGCAGGAAATCGAGGTCGGCTCCTTTGTCTGCGCCCATTACATGTTTGATATACATACTCACATAACCCCGCTCTGCCGCTGCTTTGGGGGCCACCCATGCTGCCCTTCTCCGGGCCAATACTTCATCAGCAACATGTAAGTGCAATTTCCGGTTAGCCACATCCAGTTCAATCATATCTCCGTTCTGCACCAGTGCCAGGTTACCGCCGATGGCCGATTCCGGTGATACATGCAAAACTGCTGTGCCATAGGCCGTACCACTCATTCTGCCATCGGATATGCGCACCATATCTTTTATACCTTTCTCCAATAATTTTTTGGGCAGGGCCATATTGCCCACTTCGGGCATACCCGGATAGCCCACGGGACCCACATATTTCAATACCATCACGCAGTTTTCATCGATGTCCAGATTGGGATCATCAATACGCTGGTGATAGTCTTCGATGGTTTCAAATACCACGGCCCTACCCTTGTGTTGTAAAAGGGCCGGCGTGGCGGCTGAGGGTTTGAGTACTGCCCCGTTCAATGCCAGGTTGCCCTTCACCACCACACAACCCGCTTCGGACTGGAAGGGGGTTGGGTATTGGGCAATTACGTCTTCATTGTAACAGTCGGTTTGTCCTGCAATATTGCTGTGGTGATTTTTTCCGGTAACAGTGATGACGTTTTGGTGCAGCAGGTGTTTCAATTCGTTGAGCACAACGGGAAGTCCGCCGGCATAATAGAAATCTTCCATCAGGTATTTACCAGCGGGCATAAGGTTGACCAATAAAGGAATCTGGCTGCCTAGTGTATCAAAATCTTCGAGTTGCAAATCCACACCAATTCTTCCGGCTATGGCGGTTAAGTGTATGATGAAGTTGGAGGAACCACCTACCGCTGCATTTACCCTGATGGCATTTTCAAAAGCCTCCCGGGTAAGTATTTTATCAATGGTGAGGTCTTCCTTTACCATTTGAACAATCCTTCTGCCGCTGAGTTGTGCCATCACTTTTTTACGGGAGTCGGCAGCGGGAATGGCGGCTGCGCCGGAGAGGGTAAGCCCCAGACTCTCCACCATGCAGGCCATGGTGCTGGCGGTACCCATCGTCATACAATGGCCGATGCTGCGACTCATACAGCTCTCGGCGTATTCGCATTCTTCCTGCGTCATTTTACCGGTCTTCATCTCTTCGTCAAATTTCCAAACATGGGTACCGGAGCCAATGGTTTGTCCCTTGTAGCGGCCATTGAGCATAGGGCCACCGGGAACCGCGATGGTAGGCAGGCCCACGCTGGCCGCACCCATTACGGTGGAGGGTGTGGTTTTATCACAACCCGTCATCAGCACCACGCCATCAATGGGGTTCCCGCGGATAGATTCCTCGGCATCCATACTGGCCAGGTTGCGAAACAACATGGCCGTGGGTTTGAGCAGGGTCTCGCCCAGGCTCATGATGGGAAACTCAACGGGAAAGCCACCCGCCTCGAGTACCCCTCTTTTGATACTCTCTGCCAACTCCCTGAAATGGGCGTTGCAGGGAGTGAGTTCGCTGAAAGTATTGCAGATGCCGATAACAGGCCGGCCATCAAACATATCGGTGGGCATGCCCTGGTTTTTCATCCAACTACGGTAGATGATGCCGTCCTTGTCTTTCCGGCCAAACCAGTCCTGGCTCCTTAGTTTCTTTGTCATGCTATAAAAGTAAGGAACCCTACGATAAGAGATGCATGAGTGCAAAAAAGGGGGATTAGGACAGTAAAAATCGACAGAGATAGGTTTTGGGACCAGGAAACACTGTCTTTTTAGTAACAGGCAGGGAATTAAGCTAAAAGGGAAATACTATGCTGGACTTTTAACCTTTCTGCCAAACCTTTTCTTTTCATTTTGATTTTTAATTTCACCTATTAAGAAACCATAGGGTTGCAAAGGCTCAATATGGTCACAAATAATTTTAAAAATTGCGGTAAGCGGTATGGCCAGTATAATGCCCGGAATACCCCAAAGTAATTGTCCCAGTACCAATGCCAGGATGGTAAACAACGGGTTAATTTTTACTTGCGGCCCAAGTATAAAAGGTTCTAAAAACCAACCCTGGATAAACTGAACCACAGCGTAGGTAACAATAATTCCAGCCAGCATATAAGGACTTGCCCCCTGTAATGCCGCAACGGCAACGGTTAAAGTAGTGCCGGTAATATTACCCACGAAAGGAACAATTTCCAGGATACCACAGAGGATAGCAAAAAAAAGAAAGTTCTTTACCCCTAAAATACCAAAACCAATACCATACATGATCCATAAACACACAATCATTTTAGAAAGACCCACCAAATATTGTTGCGATACAAGTGTAGACCTATCCAGTATTTGCGTCATTTTAATTTGCTGGGATGGAGGGGTAAGTTTTATAATAAAATTCTTCAAGTGACCGCGGTAATACAACAGAAAAACAATATAAACCAACACCAAAATAAAATTAGTGAAGATATAAACAACAGAGCCTGTAATTAATTGAATGATGCTTGTGTATGAGGGTTGTTCTGCTGTTAATATTTCAATTTGCTTTACTGCTGTAATACCGAATTGTTTAAAAATGTATTCTTGTATATAAGTACCTGCCTCATTTATTTTTTGTTTTATCAAAACCACATCACTGGCCAGTGCTCCAATCTGCCAGCCAAGTAGTGTAACAAAAACAGCGATGCTCAATAATAAAGACAAAAGACATAGGCACACTGCCATTGACCTGGGGATCTTTTTTTCTTCCAGCCATTTACAAAAGGGCAAAAATAAGGTTGCCAAAATACCTCCAATACATAAAGGCATTAAAAAGATCTTTGCATAATACAACCCGGCAACAACAAGAAACAAGAGTAATATTTTTTTTATAATGTCCGTTGCAGAAGTTGTCATAATAAAGTTTTTTTACTTTTTCCCCGGTTACCCTTTCGAACCAAATTACACAAATGAACCCAATCGCCCTACAAATCATCAGCCATGAAAATTCTGTCACCTATTTTTCCGCTGATGGGTTAAATGGAAAAGTCGCCATTCCTAAAATAGTCATCGGGACTTTGTCTATACGTTTTACGGTTTCTAAGCAACTCCTTTAATTTTTGAAGTCAAATTTGATTTATCCCACCTTTTTCTGGTAAGAAATTCCTGCTCGATTGTTAAAACGGTTGTGTTGAGTCGATTTGCAGCCAGTGTCAAAGATAGCTGTAATTACCTGTGGTATGTTAGGGTTGCCTCTTTCCAATCCAAAGATGCCATCCTATTGCAGAATTTTGTCTATTTTTCAATTTCTGGTACAGTTCTGCAACAGTTATGCGTATGCTTATGTATCGCCATACCAATAACGCCTTCCCTACCAAAACGCTTACGATACAATTTAGCCCTGAACCCACTTTTACCCAATGGAAGTTTTACCATTTTGGGTACAATAATGATCCATCACGTGCACCTGGCGTAAGCCCTATGTTCCGAGTATTGGCAAACCGGGATAATTTTTTACCCATTCCTGTGCGCTTCCTAGCAGAAACCGATTTTACAATGGGCTGCTCCCTGAGGATTTGATTAGGGTCTTTTACGCTGGACAGTTCATGGGTATTCGGGCAGAGGTCACAGGTAAAGTCACGCAGCCACATTATCAAATCAGCCATATCCCTGGGAGGGGATTTTCGCAAACTCATCAGTTCTTTGATTGGTGATTTACTCATAATCTGAATTATTGAATTTGAAGGTAGTTTAGTCATTTTTTGCCGTATCGCTTTTCCCATATTTTTTGGACGCTGTTTTTGGAAAGCATATTATCAACTCCTAATCTGTTTATCCCATACTTGGAATGTTATCAATTTTTCAATAATTATATAATCCTGATTCTATAAAAAAGGCCGCTCATTCCTGAACGGCCTTTCATTGTTTTCCATAATTTCCTTCCGGGTTAAAATACGCTATTGCATTACCCCCTTCCTTTAATCAGCTGTACCACTTTTCGTTTCGTACCCTGTATCATTTCTGCATAATAGGTACCACTGCTGTAGTTATGTCCAATCTGAATCGTACTGTTAGATCCGATCTTTGATCTGGCATCCACTACCCTGCCACTCGCATCCATCACCCGCATGTTCACCGGTGTTTCGTATTTGCTCTCCAGTTTCAGGGTGAAGTAGGTGGTGGTTGGGTTCGGCATCACCGTTACCTTCAGTTCCTCTTCTGTGCTCTTCACCTCTGCCACTTTTGTTTCAGCAGTGATGCTTTGGGTAGGTTGGGTATTGGTTGATACTATCACCGGTGCAGGTGGTGCACCGCAGGCAAAGCCATTCCAGATCACATTCTTGGCCTCCGCATTCACTTTGTTCGCAACGAACAAGCCGGTCATACGGATATAAGTGAACGGATACTTGGCATTGTCATTCGCGTCTCCCCCATTTACATACAGCTTGCCATTCGGCATCACCACATTCACCGTTACCACAACATCCTTACCATTCACCTTGAACTTGGCGTCATCTCCCGGCTCATCCTTCTTGTCATCGTACCTGCCTACATAGAAGGTCACTTTGTTGTTGTCGGGGTTCAGGTATACCTGGTCTCCTATCTCTACCTTCTTACCCACCAGTACTTTACTGTTTGGTGCGAAGCGTACATAACTGTATCCGCCATTCTTAGGACCCTTGTCCATCTTCAGTTCATCAATGCTCAGGTTGGGTTGTGTGAAGGTTAGTTGTGCGCCCTCATCTGCCTGTATGTTGCCGAAAGTGGTACCTTTTAAAGTAACCTGTGCGCCCTTCTTGATCTTTACGTTGCCGTAGTTGCCGCTTAAGGTAGCTGTAAGCCCGTCTTTCACTTCAACGTTGGGTAAGTTCTTCGTATCAACCGTATTGTAGAACATCGTAGGCAATACAGGTGTAGCTGCCGCATATATCGGCTGGGTTACCACTGCATCCTTGTCTAAGTCAATATTCACCGCTTTTACAAAGGAGCCCGGTCCCGTTACCGTGGTGCGCTTCTTCAGGTCTACTTTGCCTTTGGCACCCATTACGCCGATGCTGCCTGTCTGCACTACGTTGTCATAGCCCATCTTCACTTCCTCCATCGCTATGATGGTATAGCTGCTACTCAGGTTCTGTTTCTGGAAGTTGTAACTGGCTGCTGTGGCACTTACACATCCTGTTGCCGTCACTTTTACATACAGGTAGTAATTGCCGTCTGCATTGCTTAAGCCTAAGCTCAAGGAAGGACTGTTACTGAAAGCGCCCGGTGCATTGGTGCTCGTCCAGCTGTACTCAGCTGCATTGATGGTGGATGCGCCTGTCAGTGTTACCTGGTTACAGAACTCATCCGCCCCCGTGCTAACATAACTGGCCGATGGTAATGGATTCACCACTACCGTGGTAGCGCAGGTGCTCGTGTTGCCAGTCACATCCTTCACTGTCCAGCTAATAGTAGTAGTACCCACATTGAAGTTGGCGGTTACCGTGCCGCCTGAACCACTGAAGCTGGTGGCTCCGGTTGCTGACCATGTAATGGCTATCGGGCTGTTACAATTATCCGTGGCCGTTAAGGTCATCGTCTTATTATTACCTGCCAGGTTGTTACAGGTAGTAACTACCACAGGGCAATAAGTAATTACCGGTGCGGTTACATCACGAACCGTGATGGTCTGCACACATGTACTGAAGTTACCTGTTACATCGGTGGCTGTCCAGGTTCTGGTGATCACATAGTTGTAATAAGCCGGTGAGTTTACATCATTGCTCTTAGTGCTCGTCTGTGACTGTGTTATCGTAACAGGACTGCAATTGTCGGTGCCAGTAGCTACTCCTGTAGCGGAACTGGTATTGTTATCCTGGCAGTTCACCGTAACATTCGCAGGACAAGTGATAACCGGTTTAGTGATATCCCGCACTGTGATGGCTTGTACACACTCACTGAAGTTACCTGATACATCCGTTGCTCTCCAGGTTCTTGTGATTACATAATTGTAGTAACCTGCATTGTTCGGATTGCTGTTTTGCGTACTGGCATCTGAATGGGTAATGCTTACCGGACCGCAGTTATCGGATGCAATGGCCACTCCATTGGAGGTAATGCCTGTATTATCCTGACAATTGAGGGTCTTATCTCCCGGACAGGTGATCACCGGTTTGGTTACATCCTGCACCGTAATGGTTTGTACACACTCACTGTAAGTTACCTGTAACATCAGTAGCTCTCCAGGTTCTCGTGATTACATAATTGTAGTAACCGACATTATTCGGATTAGCGTTCTGGGTAGAGGTCTGTGTTTCTGTAATGGTTACAGGGCCGCAGTTATCCGTTCCAGTGGCTACTCCTGTGGCTCCGCTGGTATTGTTATCCTGGCAGTTCACAGTAACACTTGAAGGACAAGTGATAACAGGCTTTGTGATATCCTGTACCGTAATGGTCTGCACACACTCACTATAATTACCCGTTACATCAGTAGCCCTCCAGGTTCTCGTGATTACATAATTATAGTATCCAGTATTATTAGGATTAGCATTCTGGGTGGAGGTCTGAGTTTCTGTAATGGTTACAGGACCGCAGTTATCCGTTCCAGTGGCTACTCCGGTAGCTCCACTGGTATTGTTATCCTGGCAGTTCACCGTAACACTTGCAGGACAAGTGATAACGGCTTTGTGATATCCTGTACCGTAATGGTCTGCACACACTCACTATAATTACCCGTTACATCAGTAGCCCTCCAGGTTCTCGTGATTACATAATTGTAGTAACCGGCATTATTAGGGTTAGCGTTCTGGGTAGAGGTCTGTGTTTCTGTAATGGTTACAGGACCGCAGTTATCCGTAGCCGTAGCTACTCCTGTGGCTCCGCTGGTATTGTTATCCTGGCAGTTCACTGTAACATTTGCTGGACAAGTGATAACAGGATTAGTGATATCCTGTACCGTAATGGTCTGTACACACTCACTATAATTACCCGTTACATCAGTAGCACTCCAGGTTCTTGTAATTACATAATTGTAATGGGCAGGTGAGTTTACATCTGTACTCTGTGAGCTAGTCTGTGACTGGGTGATCGCAATTGGACCGCAGTTATCAGTTGCAGTGGCCACACCAGTAGTTGCACTGGTATTGTTATCCTGGCAGTTCAATGTAACATTTGCAGTGCAAGTGATAATTGGTGCAGTTACATCACGAACTGTGATTGTCTGCACACAACTGCTGGCATTGCCACAGGCATCTGTTGCTGTCCAGGTTCTCGTGATCACATAGTTGTAATAACCTGCATTATTTGGATCATTGTTCCTCGTGCTCGCATCAACGTGGGTGATAGTAGGTGTTGAACAATTATCCGACGCAGTGGCTACTCCATTGGCGCCTGTTCCCGTATCATCCTGACAATTCAGGGTAACACTGGCAGGACAGGTAATCACCGGTGCGGTAATATCCTGCACCGTAATCACCTGTGATTGCGTGGTGGTATTGTTAGAAGCATCGGTGGTTGACCAGGTCCTGGTTAAAGTATAATTATTAGGACAGTTGCCATCCGTTCTTACTTCAGTATAGGTTGGTGCATAAGTGCTACAGTTGTCAGTAGCCGTTACTGTTGCTGCTGCAGGCACTGCATCACATTCTACCGTTGTATTGGCAGGTATGCCTACCAGTACCGGGAATTGATTATCAATAACAGTTACCGTGAAGGTGCAACTACTCGTACCTACTGCATTGGTGGCCGTAGCCGTAACCGTGGTGGTTCCCACACTGAAGAAACTACCCGGGGCTATTGAATAAGTAATGGTTGAAGCTGGTATGGCCGTTGTTTCAGTTGTGGCAAAGCCAACATTCGCGCCACACTGACCCGGTGTATTGAACACCGTGATATTAGCAGGACAAACAATTTGTGGCGCCACACCTACTACCGTTACGGTAAAGGAACACTGGGCACTGTTACCCGATGCATCTGTAACCTGATAAGTAACCGTGGTTACCCCTATCGGGAAGGTAGCTCCGCTGGCTAAGCCTGCTGTTCTGGTTGTAGTGGCTGTACAGTTATCCGTACCTACCGGAGTAGCATAGGTTACTGTTGCGCCTGCTGCACTCGTGGCTATTGTATTGATGTTACCCGGACAGGTAATCACCGGTACTATATTATCTCTTACCGTTACCACTGCCGATCCTGTGGAGACATTGCCATTGGCATCAGCCACTTTTAAGGTAACCGTATTGTTGCCCAGTTTACTGCAATCAAAATTGGTGGAAGTCGGAGAGCCGCCTGCATAAGTGGCTTCCACATACAATCGCTTGTAAGTGCCGCCACAGGGGTCTCCGAATACACCATTGGTAGCAGGTATCGTTACACTGTTTTGTCCCAGTGCATAATTCTGAACAATGGTTTTGCTATTGGAAGCATGACATCCACCCAGGGTGAAACTGCCACAACTGCCATTGGGGGTACCATAACTGGCAAACGTAATACCCGTGATGACAGTTCCCTGTGGAGCCGTGAGCGTTAGGTTTTGACCCTCATTCGCAGTGGCACAAATGGTTCCAGAATTCTGGAAGGATAGGGTTACCGGTCCGCAATTATCATTACTGCCATTGTCTACATCAGCAGGACTAATCGAAGCCTGGCCACTGGCATTTAAGTAAACCGTTATGGGTTTGGTTATGACGATCGGGGGCTGGTTGTCAACTACGATTACCTTAAAGGAACAGCTTGACTGGTTGCCCGCTGCATCAGTTGCAGTAGCTATAACCGTTGTGGATCCTAAGTTGAACACAGTGCCTGGTGCCTTACTATAAGTAATCACAGGTGCACCGCAATTGTCCGTTGCCGTTACCGTAAAATTCACGGTAGCACTGCACTGGCCCGGTTCTGCATTCACAATCTTGTCAAAAGGACAACTGATCACCGGGTTCTGTGTATCCTGTACCGTAATCGTCTGTGTGGCGGTACTGGTATTACCGGATGCATCGGTGGTTGACCAGGTCCTGGTCAGCGTATAATTATTTGCATTATTACCATTCGTTCTGGTTTCCGTA
>CAVVSL010000052.1:0-34839 GCA_963750825.1 uncultured Bacteroidota bacterium
CAACGTATTGCTTAGGAAACAAATAAATGGAAACAAAAAGTGCATGGAAAAAGGAAGTGACAACATGAAGAAGGGAGAGGAAGTGGATTCTTGCACGCATGCGAGTGCAGGGACAGCAGGGGAGGCAAAGGAGGACAAAAACGCAAGGAAAAGAGAGAGGGAGGCTGTTGGTGGCTATTTAGTTGGTTGTTTGGGGTGCATCTGTCTAGGCAGTGTTGGCAGTGCAAGAGAGGCATTTGCAGCCATCCACAATGGCTGATTCATCAATTGAGGCAACCGAAATGAGTGTGCAACCATTGCGATTCTTGTTGGGCTCCAAACAGTGTGAGTGTGGTCCCAGAGTTTTGCACTGTCAATGTGGCACACAAGGAAGTCATTCTTGAAGCAGATGCCTTGCAGTGCATCCAGCAGAAGCTGGACAGTTGTCAAGGTCTGGCTTCTTGGCAGCAAAGGTTGGGGCATCTGCACGGAGTCGCATGCACTTGTGGACTGGATCCCAGATGAAGTGTGCTCTGTTGCAGAGATCTGTGTCAACCAAGATCCCTTAATCACTCAACAAGTGAAGACCAACACTGGGAGCCAAATGGGATTGAGCAAGACTCAAATCCAGCACACATTTTCCCAGAGCAAGATTCTGGTGAATTTTAGAATTCCATGGAAAAGGAGAAACCCACACGGTGCAGGTTTGGAATGAGGAAGTCAAACAAAACACAAATAGTGGAACAAGCTCACAAAAATAAATTAGCATTCAAACAACATGCCAAGGTCCTACAGGGTTTTGCTGCCTCCAACAAATTGTTGCAAGATCAAGAGTTGTGTTCTGTCTGCACAGTGCCAACTGAAGAAGACAAGAAACAAGTAAGTTGTCATGCCTGCTGTCACCAGAAGTGAAGCAAAGAAGGAGATATTTGAACACACAGTGTCAGTCTGTGAACTGAGCGAAGAAGCTGTGCTAAGCCTTGAAGAAGAGGCTGGCATCGCAAGTGTTGCACTGAAAACCACTCTCCTCAGAAAGACTCTTTGATTGATGAGAGCATGAGAACTGGGGATTGAACCATGTAAGTGCCCAAATTGTCAGCTATGCGTGGGTGGTGATCGGTTTCACGAGGCAGCCTGCTCTCCCACAGGCTGCTGAGGTGATGCGTGCAGTGCTACTTCACCATTCAGAGCTACAAAGACTACCTCATGGAGCAAGCTCAAGTCGAGCGCTCCATCTCAAGACGAGTGGAGAAGGCACACAGGTATGACAATGAAGAAAGAAGAAGAAAGCAAGCACAGAGTCAAGTCTGCTGCTGCTGGGAAGATGGCATGAGAGTGAATATTGGAGATTTTCCCTCATGCGATGGCAAAGTGCGGTTCGCACCATGCATGGTTGGCCAAATTCAATGCCGTGCTGCCTCAATTGGAGGACATGCCAAGCACATGGCTGCAAAGGACTGGGAGAGGACTACGAGCTCCTTGAGGAGACCAACATGCCCAGAAGAACAAAGACCTGCATACATCTTGGCAAATGGACATGGACGGCCGCCACCAAGGTGGCCAAGTGCTCCGTGACTGGGGAAGATGGAAGAAGCAAGAGCAGTCGAGGAACTGCGCAAAGCATGCGATGTGGGTGGCGATGAGAAGACTGTTGCAAGCGTCGCATTGAAGAGTTGTTGGCCGAGCACAATCGCATGGTGCAGAGGCTCTCTTCTAGCTGTGTTGATGAACATGAGCGCCTCGTGAAAGAGATTGAGCCACTTGAAGATCATCCGATCAAGTGAAGAAAGTCACTTTCCTTGGAGGCATTATTTATCAGACTTCGAAGTGACGAAGGAAGCATGCGAAGAAGAGAAGTTGAAAAGACCAAGCTGCTGATGGTCAAGAAGGCTTTAAAACTTGGTGAAGGTCCTGCTGGGCAGCTGGAAGAGCAAGTCGTCGAGCCAACAAGAAGACCCAGAAGGAGAAGCGAAGGAACAGTGATGCTGCAAGTGCTGGGTCCAAGCAGCAACAACAGAAGCAGAATGGCAAGAACAATGCTTGCTGTTTGCCTCCAGAAGCATTTAGCAAGATGAGCGCCGAGCAGAAGCAACTGTGGCGCCAAATCCGTCAAGAGAAGAATGATGGCAAACTCAAAGAGCATGGCGGACAGCACAGTCTGCGACACGCCAGGCTAACTCGACTGCTGCTGTTGACAGTGAACAACAAGCTGACAGACTCGAGTAATCATTCTGCAACCAAACGAGACGAAGCGGCACCAGCTACCACCACAGCAGATGGTGGTGACATTGCGCCTGCCGAAGAGACGCGCAACAAGTCATCGACAAGAAGGTAAACATGATGAAGCAATGGGATGAACAACCCCACAAGGTTCATGACAGTGACGACAGTCCGATGAAGAAAGAGGCCGAGCAACATCAATCCCACCATGCGCATTGGTGTTCCCACTGTTGTCGCGTTAGCACGGCCAACGGCCCTTGGCTGAGTGCCGGGTTTGCTGCGCGAGAGAGCGGACGAGATGGCGACAAAATCAACATGGATGATGGTACAAAGAAAGCTTACCCAATGGACCAAGCGAGAATGTTTCCTCAGAAGCCGCTGCATTCTTCGTGTCATGCGCAACCATCACCGATTTCCGTCGAGTCAGAATTCAGTTTGCATGCAATTGCAGACCCCCAAGCGAAGGAGATCGCCAAGCGCAACAACACTGAGCATGCTGCCATGCGAGCAACACCAGCCATCCTCACGAAGGCGTTGAGGCTGCTGTGGTGATTTTCAAGACGAAGCAATACGCAATTTTACCGAAGGTGTTGAAGCCGAAGTGCCTATCGCCACGTATTGATGGAAGGCGAAAGCGGTTCCAGTGGTTGTATCAAATACCCACCGGATTATTTTACACAACTCAGGGCGCTTTGTGACAAACATGGTATACTGCTGATTGCTGATGAAGTAATGAGTGGCTTTGGCAGAACCGGCAAATGGTTCGGCATTGATCACCATGGGGTTGTGCCGGATATGATTGCCACTGCCAAAGGTTTGACATCTGGTTATATCCCCTTCGGGGCATTGATTGTGAGTGATACCATTGCCCGGCATTTTGATGATAAAGTGTTGTGGCTGGGATTAACCTATTCCGCACATCCTGTGGGTTGTGCGGCTGCACTGGAAACATTGCACATTTATGAAGAAGATAACCTTATTGAAAATGCGGCAGTGATGGGTAAATACATCGAAAAAAGGGTGGAACAAATGAAGGCCACCCATCCCAGTATCGGCGATTTCAGGAATACAGGATTATTGGGTTGCATTGAACTGGTAAAGAACCGGGAGACCAAAGAACCAATGGCACCTTTTAATGCAAAGCCTGAAGAAATGGTGATTATGAATAAAGTAGCCGCTAAAATTAAAGAACTGGGCATGTATACTTTTGTACGTTGGAATTATATCTTCATAGCACCACCATTGATCATAACCCGGGAACAGGTTGATGAAGGACTGGCCATCATCAGTGAAGCCATTTCCATTGCCGATGCATCGGTTATCTAACCCAATAAAATAAATTATTTTGCTATCCGGATAATTATTGATCGGATAAGATTCATAAAAAAAATTAACCCTCGCTCCCACCATGCGCAATCCTATATCCCTTTATAGCGAAGACCTGGCACCCATACCCATGGAAAAGAGGACCTGGAACACCTGGAACTATGCAGCGTTGTGGATAAGCATGAGCCTGTGCATCCCTACCTATATGCTGGCCAGTTCCCTGATTGAAGGAGGAATGAGCTGGTGGCAGGCCATCCTTACCATTTTCCTCGGCAATGTGGTGGTTTTGATTCCCATGATTTTGAACGGACACGCTGGTGCCAAATATGGCATTCCCTTTCCTGTATTTGCCAGGGCCAGTTTTGGCACCCTGGGAGCCAATATCCCCGCCATGTTACGGGCCATAGTAGCCTGCGGTTGGTTTGGTATACAAACCTGGATTGGTGGTTTTGCCCTTTACCAGATGCTCCGTTTATGGTTTCCCTTTTTAGAAAATCTACCGGCTATTTTTCCGGTTAGTTTTGGTTTGCCAACAGGTCCGGCCATTACTTTTTTTCTTTTCTGGTTATTGAATATGTACATGGTGTACCTGGGTGTGGAGAGCATCAAAAAATTGCTGGTGTTCAAAGCTTTTTTTCTGCCAATAGCTGCTTTGGCTTTGTTATACTGGGCCATCAATGCTGCACATGGATTGGGACCTATATTAAATCAGCCTTCCCAATTCAGTAATACAACCGCCTTCTTTGCCTTTTTTTTCCCGGCATTAACAGGTATGGTAGGCTTCTGGGCAACGCTTTCTTTGAATATACCGGACTTTACCCGCTATGCAAAAAGCCAGCGGGCACAAATTACCGGACAGGCCATTGCCCTGCCCAGTTCCATGACCTTATTCGCTTTTATTGGTGTAGTGGTTACTTCTGCCACCACCCTGATTTATGGAACCACTATCTGGGATCCATTGGTGTTAGCCGGAAAATTTGACAGCAAACTACTGGTATCACTGGCCATGATTGCCGTGGCCATATCTACATTGGCCACCAATATTGCGGCCAATATCATCAGTCCCGCCAATGACTTCGCCAACCTCTACCCTGCTAAAATCAATTTCAGGACGGGTGGTTATATTACAGGCGTCATCGGTATACTGATTTTTCCGTGGAAACTCATAGCAGATCCCTCCGGCTATATTTTCACCTGGCTCGTAGGTTATTCCAGTTTACTGGGCCCGGTCGGTGGCATCATGATTATCGATTATTATTTTATCAGGAAACAGGTATTGGTAACGGAAGACCTTTACAGTCACCAGGGTATTTATGCCTATACCGGGGGATACAATGTTGCAGCCGTATTGGCCCTGCTGGCAGGCATACTGCCGAATGTGCCCGGTTTCTTCACCACCATTCATGTTTTACCGGAAGGTTCAGTGCCTGGTTGGCTGGCTGGTTTATACAACTATGCCTGGTTTGTAGGCTTTGGTGTAAGCAGCATTGTCTATTGGCAGTTAATGAAATATCAACCCTCAAAAATATTGGCATGAAAACCTTAATCAGGAACGGGAGGATTATCACAGCCTCAGATGATTATACTGCAGATATCCTTATAGAAGGAGAAACCATTGTAGCCATTGGGAAAAACCTTTCTGCAACAGCGGATGAAGTAATTGATGCCAGCGGGAAACTCCTATTTCCGGGAGGCATCGATCCCCATGTACACCTGGACATGCCATTTATGGGAACCTATTCCAGCGACAATTATGAAACCGGTACACGGGCTGCACTGCATGGAGGAACAACCATGGTCATCGATTTCATTTTACAAAAACAAGGTAATTCTTTAGCCGCGGCCCTGGCAGAATGGAAGGGAAGGTCAGACGGAAAATGCCTGAGTGATTACAGTTTTCACATGGCTGTCACTGATTTCAATGAACATACGCAAAAAGAGATCAGGGACATGATTGAAGAGAGGGCATCACTTCTTTCAAAACATTTATGGCCTACAAAGGTGCCTTGATGATTGATGACCGGCAAATGGTGGGTCTGATGCAGGAAGTGAAACAACATGGAGGGTTAATCAATGTGCATGCCACCAATGGTGACATGATTGACTACCTGATAGCCAAACACAAATCAGAAGGAAAACTTTCCCCTTTATACCATTATTTATCTCAACCGGAAGTAACGGAAGCGGAAGCCAGCAGCCGGTTTGCAGATATGGCCGATTATACCGGATGTCCGGGTTACATCGTACACCTTACCTGCGAAGGCGCTTTGAATGCGGTAAGAGATGCCACCAGAAGAAACCAACGGGTATTTGTAGAAACCTGTATTCAATACCTGATATTGGATGCGGGCTTGTATGAAAATGATTTTGAAGGAGCCAAATGGGTAATGAGTCCGCCGCTACGCGAAAAGAAAGACCAGGAAACCTTATGGGCGGGCATCAACCAGGGATTGGTTAATGTAGTAGCCACCGACCATTGTCCCTTTAAGTGGGAACAGAAACTGATGGGTAAAAATGATTTTTCCAAAATACCCAACGGGCATCCGGCCATTGAAAACCGAATGGAACTGTTATACTCCGAAGGTGTGCACAAAGGAAAAATTTCGTTGAATAAATTTGTGGAAGTATCGAGTACCAATGCAGCTAAAATTTTCGGCATGTTTCCCCGCAAAGGAACTATTGCGGCAGGCAGTGATGCGGATCTGGTGATATTTGATCCATTAGAAAAGCATACCATCTCCGCAGCTACCCATCACATGAATGTTGATTACAGTGGCTATGAGGGCTGGCCACTGACAGGCAGGGTGAAGACCGTATTCATGCGGGGAAAAAAGGCCATCGATAATAATAAATGCTTATTGGAAAAAGGCTATGGTCAATTTATAAAACGTAATAAAGTTTCGGGAATTATTTAAGGCTAAACAACTTACTATCATTTAAA
This sequence comes from uncultured Bacteroidota bacterium, assembly GCA_963750825.1. Lineage (GTDB taxonomy): Bacteria > Bacteroidota > Bacteroidia > Chitinophagales > Chitinophagaceae > Sediminibacterium. The sequence continues at coordinate 6,467 of CAVVSL010000052.1, forward strand.
CATTACAAAATGCCAAGAATTGTCAGATCAGGATTGATACAGATGAGTCTTCCCATCACGGAAGGACAGGGAACCATTGAAGAGATTAAGGAAGCAATGGTACAAAAGCACATTCCGTTAATTGAAGAAGCTGGAAAGAAAGGGGTGCAGATTCTTTGTTTACAGGAAATTTTCAACACCCCTTATTTCTGTCCCGGGCAGGACAAAGCCTGGTATGAAAGTGCCGAAACTGTTCCTGGGCCTACGATTGAAAGGATGCAGGCATATGCCAAGAAATACAATATGGTCATCATTGTGCCTGTATATGAAAAAGAACAGGCAGGAGTATTGTACAACACTGCGGCAGTTATTGATGCCGATGGAACTTATCTGGGCAAGTACCGAAAGAACCATATTCCCCATACCAGTGGTTTCTGGGAGAAATTTTTCTTCAAACCCGGTAACCTGGGTTATCCGGTATTCCAGACAAAGTATGCCAAAGTGGGTGTGTACATTTGTTACGACAGGCATTTTCCGGATGGGGCAAGGTGTTTGGGGTTGAATGGTGCCGAAATAGTATACAATCCCTCTGCCACAGTTGCAGGACTGAGTCAGTACCTCTGGAAGTTGGAACAGCCCGCACATGCAGCAGCCAATGGTTACTTCATGGGTTGCATTAACCGGGTGGGTGAAGAAAAACCCTGGAACCTGGGTAAATTTTACGGAAGTTCTTATTTCGTAGATCCCAGGGGACAAATTTTTGCACAAGCTTCTGAAGACAAAGATGAATTGCTGATAGCAGAATTTGACCTGGACATGATTGAACAGGTAAGAAGTGTTTGGCAGTTTTTCCGCGACAGGAGACCAGAGACCTATGGTAAAATTACGGAGCTGTAAATCAATAAATAAATTGGTAATACATGAAATTTAATTGTAAAAGATGTCCATAACCCATAACAGACTTACCCAGGCCCAATACGAAGCCAATTTCAGTGATATTCATCCACCCTTTGAATCAGAAAGTGCTGCACTGGTGGAAGCCAACCGCTGCCTGTTCTGCTATGATGCTCCCTGTACCAAAAGTTGTCCAACCAGTATTGATGTACCAAAGTTTATTAAACAGATTACTTCGGAAAATGTAAAAGGATCTGCCAAAACTATTTTAACGGCCAATATAATGGGTGCTGGTTGCAGCAAGGTATGTCCGGTAGAAAAACTATGCGAGGGAGCCTGTGTATTTAACCTCATGGAAGAAGAAGCCATACCCATTGCCAAACTGCAACGGTATGCAACGGAGAAAGCCCTTGCCAATAACTGGCCATTGTTTACCCGCAAAAAATCAACCGGTAAGAAAGTGGCGGTGATAGGTGCCGGACCTGCTGGTCTGAGCTGTGCACACAGGCTGTCCAGAGAAGGAGTGGATGTAACCATTTATGAAAAAGAAAGTAAAGGTGGTGGCCTGATGACCTATGGTATCGCCGCCTATAAAGTAACACCTGAATTCTGTGAAGAAGAAGTAGCGTATATTCTTTCTCTGGGAGGCATTACCCTGCAGTACAACCAGGAATTGGGTAGGGACATTAGTTTATCCGAACTGCAAAAGCAATATGATGCAGTTTTTCTCGGATTCGGTGTGGGTGTAGCCCGCCAGTTGGATATTCCCGGTGAAAATCTGGAAGGAGTAGTGGACGCCATTCATTTTATTTATGATATCCGTACAAAAGGCTATCCCAGTATTCCCGTGGGCGATAAGGTGGCTGTAATTGGTATGGGCATGACTGCCATAGATGCCGCCACGCAAGCCAAACGACTGGGTGCTGGTGAAGTAACCCTTGTATACCGGCGCACTATGGATGAAATGCCCTGTACGCAGGCTGAACTGACCATTGCCAAACAGGATGGTTGTCAAATCACCTGGCTGGCATCCCCCGTGGAAGTAATCGGAACAAATGGAAAGGTTAGCGGTTTGCGTTGCCAGCTTATGGTACTGGGGGAACCCGATAGTAGTGGTCGCCGGTCACCCATACCCACTGATAAAACCATTCAACTGGAGGTTGATATGGTCATCAAGGCGGCAGGTCAGGTACCTTTTGAAGAATTGGTGAATACTACCGGCATAGCCAACGATAAGGGCAAGGTAAAATTATCAGGAAAAGGGATTACCAATAGAGAAGGTGTATTTGCGGGTGGCGACTGTGTAAATGGCGGGAAAGAGGTAGTTGATGCAGTACAGGCTGGCAAGGATGCTGCAGCATCCATTTTACAGTATATTTTTTAAACAGTTTTTTGTTCGGGTAAGTAAACACAACAAATCATAGAACTGATAAACTTGTAGGTTATGGCTGATATAACATCTGATTTTTTGGGAATTAAATCGCCCAATCCCTTCTGGTTGGCGAGCGCCCCTCCTACCGATAAAAAAATCAATGTGCTTCGGGCTTTTGAAGCGGGTTGGGGTGGGGTGGTATGGAAGACACTGGGCAGCCAGGTTAAAAATGTATCCTCCCGTTATTCAGCTGTCGATTTTAATGGTACCAGGGTAATGGGTTTCAATAATATTGAACTGATCAGTGACAGGCCCCTGGATAGTAACCTAAGAGAGATTGCAGAATGTATTCGTTTGTTTCCCGATCGTGCCATGGTGGTTTCTTTAATGGCGGATAATGACAGGGAAAGCTGGCATGAGCTGATTAAAAAAGTGGAAGATACCGGTGCGCATGGCCTGGAACTGAATTTCGGTTGCCCGCATGGCATGACGGAAAGAGGCATGGGAGCAGCTGTTGGGCAGGATCCGGAAATTGCGAGGATGGTGGTGGAATGGGTGATGGAGAAAGCTACCCTACCCGTCATCACCAAGCTTACACCCAATGTGCACTCCGCGGTACCCACCGGAAAAGCCTGCGTGGAAGCCGGAACCCATGCATTATCGCTGATCAATACCATACAATCCATTACAGGTATTGACCTGGATACGCTAGTTCCCAATCCCTATGTTGCAGGTAAGTCAGTTTTTGGGGGCTATTGCGGACCGGCTGTTAAACCCATTGCGTTGAAAATGCTCACGAACATCAGCCAGCACCCAATTACACAAAAAGTTCCCATTTCAGGAATTGGTGGTGTAAGTACCTGGAAGGATGCGGTGGAGTTTTTATTACTGGGGGCTTCCAATGTGCAGGTATGTACGGCAGTAATGAAACATGGTTTCCGGATAATTGAGGATATGTGTGATGGACTGAACAACTGGATGGATGAAAAAGGTTTTGAAAAACTAACTGATTTCATTGGCAAATCTGTTGACAACATCACCCACTGGGAAGACCTGGATCTTAACTACCACCACATTGCCAAAATCAACCAGGACAAATGTATCCATTGTGGCTTGTGTTATATTGTATGTGAGGATACTTCACACCAGTCTATTAACCTTAGCCATGGTAACCCCTATAATACCTATACCATAAAAGAGGAAGAATGTGTGGGCTGTAATTTATGTGAACTGGTTTGTCCTGTTACGGATTGCATAACCATGGAAGAAAAAAGGGTAGCTCCTGAATACCTGAACTGGAAGGATTACCAGCGTTTAGGACTTCCTTTGAATGACCACTAAGGTTTACCGCAGAGTCCATTCAATAATTAGCAGGAAATTTACCGTGATAGCCATTTGTCAGAAGATATTATCCGCTGCATTGATTATTTTCATGGCATGAAATGTCAGTTCTGGTCTGTTGGCAAACCCCATGAACCCATGGTAAAACCCGGTATTGAGGAATTTACCAAAAGGGTCAATAATTATTTTACGGCTGAATGGGCTATCATTCCCCCTCCTAAAAATGCCGGTAAACTTTCGGAAAATGACCTGAAAAAAGCAGAATCCCTCCAGATTATACAGCAATTACAGAAAGACGACTACCTGGTATTATTGGATGAAAGAGGCAAACAACTTAGTTCCCCGGAACTGGCACAATGGATACAACAAAGAGCCAACGAAAGCCGGAAGCGGCTGATTTTCCTGATTGGGGGTGCATATGGTGTGGATGAGTCTATCATTCAAAAGGCTGACTTTACCTGGGGTTTATCGAAACTGGTTTTCCCGCATATGCTGGTAAGGCTAATTGTAACCGAACAGATTTACAGGGCATGTACCATTATACGGAATGAGAAATACCACCATTCCTAAAGTTACCTACCCTATTCATAAGTTATCCGGCGTAAATCATAGAGTACCCCCACATTTTAAAAGGAAATAATTAAATTGCGGCTATGATCACCATTACCCTTGTTTTACTGTTGCTCACCTGTGTTATCTCTTTTACTGCTTTTTCGAATGAAAAAATTACCGAGGACCTGATTTTTTATCCCCCGGCCATTACTTACCGAAACCAGTGGTATCGCTTTATTACCTGTGGATTTATTCATGCAGACCTGATGCACCTGGCCTTTAACATGTACACATTTTACCTGTTTGGGAATATTGTGGAAACAGCATTTGTACAGTTGTTTCCTGCTGCAGGGAAAACTTTGTATACCATCCTGTATGTATCCTCCCTCGCTGTTTGTCTTTTGCCTACTTATTTCCAGCACAAAGAAAATTATCATTACCGTAGTTTGGGTGCATCCGGTGCAGTTTCTGCGGTAATTTTTATAGGTATTTTTTTATATCCTTCCATGGGTTTGGGTATTTTCCCCTTCCCGTTTCAGATACCTGCTTTTATATTCGGGCCGCTGTACCTCCTATTGTCCGCCTATCTTGCTAAAAAAGGGGGCGGAAATATCAACCATTCTGCGCACATTTGGGGGGCGTTGTATGGAATTGTTTACATCATTGTCACTTCCTTATTCTTAAGTAATTTCAATGCTGTTGAGAATTTCCTCACAGAAATTAGGGCTTACCTCAGGTAGTGGATATCCAAAATGGTTTGGGTACGGGGGGTAAGTTTAAAACGGTCATCCATCCTAAGTCCCACTACCCAGATAATTTTTTTATCTGATGTTAACACCCAAATTTTTTCTTTTTCTGTACGAGATAATTTGAGGTCAATCAAAAACCGGCTGATTTTCTTTTTCTTTCGCATTCCCAGCGGATAGAAATAGTCTCCCTGCTTCCATTTTCGAAGCAATAAGGGAAATGGCAGTTCATCCCGGTCAAAGGACACATTTTCTTGTCCGGCATCCCGATTCCAGAGGGGCGGATCAGCGGTATTGGATGCTGACAGCTGTCGAATGGATAAGGTTATGCGGCCATTTTCAAATGCAATGGATCCCTCCTCTCCTTCAATAGGTATGTGTTGTAAATCACTTCCTGAATTGGGTGAGATGATTACCCAGTTTCTGTTTTTAATTATGCGGTGGGTAGCCGATGCAACAAAAGCGCCATTAGCAGCATCGAGTAATTTGATGATTTCGGGTGTTTGGGCTGCAGTAAATCCAAAGGGTTTGATCAACTCCCAGCTTAGGGTGTGCAGGGGAGTCAATTTTTTCCACTTCATTACCGGAATATGCCATTCGTCCCCTACCCGTTCCTTGAGTTGTTGCAATTGCTGCGCAACAGACTGGTGGTAGATTTCCCATATTTCAGCAAACCTGCTAATATTATTCCGCAGGTTATCTTCCACCATGGGAAAGACTTCCCGGATCTGGGGTAATAAACTATTCCTGAAATAATTCCGGGTATACTTATCGGTAGCATTAGAAGTATCTTCTACAAAGGCCAACTGATTTTCTGCAGCGTAGTTGAGCAATGCCAATTTGGGAAAAGGTAACAAAGGCCTAACCAATTTCCTTTGGGTGTCAAGAGCAGGAATACCGGTCAAACCCTGCAAACCCGTTCCCCTGAAAAAATGCATGAGCATTGTTTCAATATTATCATCCGCATGGTGCGCAGTAACTATGTAACCTGAAATGTTTTGGGAAGGGTTATTTTCTTCAGATTCCAACCGGGCAGTTAATTCGCCTAAACCATTGGTAACGCAAGGTTCTGGCCGCCTCCTGGATGGAGCATTTCATTTCGGTTGCATAAGTACTGGTGTCAAAACGCTTACAAAAAACCATTTTACCATACTTTTCTCCCAGCTTTTTCACAAAGGATTCGTCCCTTTCACTTTCGTTACCCCTCAATTGAAAATTAGCATGTGCTACCTGATATGGAAAACCAGACCTGGCTACCAAATCCAGCAACACCACGCTATCAGATCCGCCACTGACTGTAACCAGTAAGCAACAATTGCTTTTGGTAAGTTGGGCAAACTGCTTTTGCCAGTGATCCTGAAAGGCTTTTAATAAATCCATTTGTATAATGATAACCTAACGCAGGTACATCCCAGCAGGCCATTTTTTAATCCCTGTTTATTACTTGTATCAGCTTTTCTTCACTTCTTTGGCCCAGCCATCCTTTAAAGTTACCGTACGGTTGAACACAAGTTTTTGGGCTGAACTATCCGGATCGAGGTGAAAATATCCTTTTCTGATAAACTGGTAACGGTCATCAGCAGCATCTTTGGCTAACTGGGGTTCTGCCCATGCCTGTTCGATTATATGAAGTGAATCATTGTTGATATAATCCTTGAAATCCCCATCTGCATTGCCAACATCTTCCACTTTAAAAAGCCTGTCATACAAACGTATTTCTATCGGCAGGGCGGATGCCGCACTCACCCAGTGCAGCGTTCCCTTTACCTGTATACCGGAAGTATCCGAGCCACTTTTACTTTCAGGAATATACGTAACATGTAACTCGGTTATATTACCCTCAGCATCTTTGATCACTTCTTCACATTTGATGATGTAGGCACTTTTCAGGCGCACCATTTGTCCCGGTGCCAGTCTGAAAAATTTCTTCGGGGGATTTTCCATAAAATCCTCCCTTTCTATATAAATCTCCCGGCTGAAAGGAATTTCCCTGTGACCCGTTGCAGTATCCTCTGGATTGTTTTCACTTTCTACCATCTCTCCCGCTCCGTCATAATTGGTAATGACCAGTTTTATGGGATCGAATACCACCATCCTTCGCAGGGCAATTCTGTTGAGGTGTTCCCGAACACAGAATTCAAGTAAGCCGATTTCGATCAGGTTGTCTCTTTTGGCTACCCCAATTCTCTCACAAAACACACGGATGCTTTCTGCTGTATATCCTCTCCGGCGCATGCCGCTAATGGTTGACATGCGGGGGTCATCCCAGCCATTCACGTGTTTTTCATTCACCAATTGCAGCAACTTACGTTTGCTCATCACGGTATAGGTCATATTCAGTCGCGCAAATTCATATTGTTTGGATGGAAATATGCCGAGATTGCTGATACACCAGTCATACAGGTCTCTGTGGGGAACAAATTCCAGTGTACAAATGGAGTGGGTTATTTTTTCAATGGCATCACTCTGTCCATGTGCAAAATCATACATGGGATAAATACACCAGTCATCACCGGTTCTGTGGTGTTTGGCATGTTTGATGCGGTACAACAATGGATCACGCAACAGCATATTGGGTGAGGCCATATCAATTTTCGCCCTCAAAACCTTGGTTCCGTCTGCAAATTTGCCTTCCCGCATGGCTGTAAAAAGGGCCAGGTTTTCTTCTATCGTCCTTTCTGCGTATTCATTGCGGAAACCCGCCTGGGTGGGAGTCCCCTTCTGTTGAGCAATCTCTTCGCTTGAACTGTCGTCCACATAAGCCAGTCCTTTCTTAATCAGGATAACTGCGAATGCATATAAATGCTCAAAATAATCGGAAGCATAGAATTCATTAGCCCATTCAAAACCCAGCCAGCGTACATCTTCCTTGATGCTATCCACATATTCAGTTTCTTCTGTGATGGGATTGGTATCATCAAAACGCAGGTTGGTACTGCCACCATATTTTTTGGCCAGGCCAAAATTGAGGCAGATGCTCTTGGCATGGCCGATATGCAGGTATCCGTTCGGTTCCGGAGGGAACCTGGTTACAATGGATGTGTATTTACCGCTTTTCAGGTCTTCCTCAACGATTTCTTCAATAAAATTCAGGCTCTTTTCTTCACTCATTACGAAACGATTTCTTTGGATACAAAGTTAGGGAATAGATGGGTTGAGCAGGATAGGGAAAAACCTGCCCCGGGGGTAAGCATCACCCCTGGTTAATTTTGTTTCCCCCATCCCGCTAAAAAATCGATAGAAGCTACCATATCTGTATGCAACAATCTGTCTACCTCATTAAAACTTACTTTTTGCCTGTACGCCTCCATCAGTTCCTCCAAAATGGGTGAGGATTGGGCCGGTCTTCTGAATGCCAGTGCCTGTGCGGCACTCATGAGTTCAATAGCCAGCACTTTTTCAACATTATTGATGACCCGCAGGCATTTGGTGGCGGCATTGGCACCCATACTCACATGGTCTTCCTGGTTATTGGATGAAGAAATACTATCCACTGATGCAGGGGTACACAACTGCTTATTTTCACTTACAATTCCTGCTGCAGTATACTGGGGTATCATAAAACCGGAATTCAAACCGGGATTCCGCACCAGGAATAGAGGCAGGCCCCTTTGTCCGCTAATGAGCTGGTAAATCCTTCTTTCAGAAATATTGGCCAGTTCACTCATAGCTATGGCCAGGTAGTCGAGCGACATAGCCAGGGGTTGGCCATGAAAATTACCACCACTTAGGATTAAATCTTCTTCGGGAAAAATGTTGGGGTTATCGGTAACAGCATTGATTTCCTGCATAAATACTTTGAGGATATGGTCAAATGCATCCCGGCTGGCGCCATGTACCTGGGGTATACACCTGAAAGAATAGGGATCCTGTACCTGCTGTTTGGGTCTGCCTAAAATCTCACTCCCCTTCAGGTAATTACGAAGGGATGCTGCCGTTGCTACCTGACCACTATGGGGCCGTATGGCATGAATATGGGCATTCAGCGGCTCCGGTATACAGTCGAAGGCATCATAGGATAATGCGCTGATCATGTCAGCCATTTCCAATAAGTGTTCTGCTTTCTTAAGGCAATACAATCCATAAGCACTCATAAACTGGGTACCATTGATTAATGCCAGTCCCTCTTTGCTTTGCAATTTAATAGGCAACCATCCCAATGATTGCATGGCTTCAATGGCCGGCATTTTTTTCCCGGCAAAATGTACTTCCCCCAGCCCTATTAAGGGGAGGCTCAGGTGGCTTAAGGGTGCCAGGTCGCCGGAAGCCCCGAGGGAACCCTGCGTATAAATAACCGGCAGCATATCCTGGTTATACATTTTCATCAGTCGGATAACCGTATCAATCTGCACGCCACTGTGTCCGTAGCTGAGCGATTTGATCTTCAGCATCAGCATCAATTTTACAATGTCGGAGGGAACTTCTTCGCCCAGGCCACAGGCATGGGATACCAGCAGATTGTACTGTAATTGTTCTATCTGGTTATCGTCTATCTGTACATCCTGCATAAAACCAAAACCGGTATTAATGCCATAGTACAACTGGTCTTTTTGGGACAATTTCTTATCCAGAAAAGCACGGCAGGCCAGGATACGTTCATGTGCATCAAAAGTGATGGAGACCAGTTGGTCAAAATCCAACAGGTTTTTAACCTGGCTGAAATGAAGCCATTTACGGTCAAGGGGTAAGTAATTATAACTCATAGGGGCAATCCTTTGCCGCAAAGTAAAAGATTTAGTGGCAGCAGGGTAGGAATTTTTAGGGGTTTAACCAATAGGGTGATAATCAGGCTTGTTTGCCATCCTTTTTTTACGTTATTTTGCGCCCTGTTCAAGTAAGGATAGTAGGGACCGGTAGCTCAGCTGGATAGAGCAGCTGCCTTCTAAGCAGCAGGTCATTGGTTCGAATCCAATCCGGTTCACCAGCCTCACAGATTTGTGGGGCTTTTTTATTGGGTAGCCCAGTGGATAGCGCATCCCGACTAATGTCGGGAAGGTAATTGGTTCGAATCCAATCCGGTTCACCAGCCTCACAGATTTGTGGGGCTTTTTTATTGGGTAGCCCAGCGGAAAAAGCTTTACAAATACGTAGAACTCTTGACGTAAAAATGAGAAGTAGTCTTCTTAAATAATTGATATACAGTGAGATAAGACAGGGCAATGCTCTTTACTATTTTTTGTAATTTTCACATTTTATTTAACTTGCCTCCCATCTCCCTGATTTAACGTACTGAAAACTTTCCTTTTCGTAACTTTATACAAACAAATACAGCAGTTAGGTATTTCAACAATCCCAATTTATGAAATCTATTTTTTTAATATTAGCATTATCCTCTTTCACTATTTATTCCTTTTCGCAGGTGACAACTGCCTCTACCAAGAAAGAAACAGCCCCCAAGACCTACAATATTGTTACACCGGGTACTTATGAAGCCAACATTGTAACTGGCAGAGCATCTATTAGTAAATTACAGGTAAAGGAAAACAGCAGCAATGCCTATACCTCAAAATATTCCCTGGTAATAGCAGCCGATAAGCCTGAGGGGAAAGAAAAAGTGATTGAAATGAAATTGTCCAAGCAATATTTTGAAACCATTTTTCTCAAAGCCTCTCCCGATATTTCCCAAAAGTCGGCACTTTTAACCAAATATGTTTCAGACAGAAATATGCCGCTGACTGATGAAAAGGACTGGATACTATTGGTTAAATATTACAACAGCCTATAGTTTATCCAAAGTATCCTTCTCCCCCACCCGCTCATAAACAAGCGGATGTAATCTCAACCAGTTATTCTAACTTTAGAACAGGTATTTACCCTAAAAAGGGGTATAGCATACACAATGGGGATGACCAAAGCAATATTTGTTCGAAGCCTGTTTATGGGGATGGGTCTACTGGTCACTTCGTGGCTCACAGCCCAGTGCCCGGTTAATATGGGCTTCGAAGCCGGCAGTTTTCTCAATTGGGAATGCCGCAGGGGTGGCATCAGTGATAAAGGAGTGATTGATTTAAGTCCGAGTAACCCCATCCAGAATATCCATACACTCATTGAAAACAGCTATCCGCAGCAAACCGATTTTTACGGGGGATTTCCGATCAATTGTCCCAATGGCAGTCAATATTCCATAAGGCTGGGTAATAAGGAAACCGGAAGGGGTGCCGAAAGGGTTAGCTATACTTTTACCATACCTGCGAACCAGAACAATTACAGCATTATTTACAACTATGCCGTCGTTTTCCAAAACCCCAATCATGCGGTTTGGGAGCAACCTAAATTTACCGCCAATGTATTTGATGAAAGTATCAATAACTATATAGGCTGCAGTTCTTTTGAATATGCTGCCTCTTCCAATTTACCCGGATTTCAGGAGTCTGCTATTACACCCAATGTGTATTACAAACCCTGGACACCCGTAACCATTAAGCTTACCGGTTATGCGGGAAGAACCATTCGCATTGAGTTTACCACCAATGACTGCACGAGAGGAGGGCATTTTGGCTATGCGTATGTTGACATTAATGAAAACTGCACAACACCCATAACGGGAAACACGTATTGTAACGGAGATGATTCCCTAAACCTGGTGGCACCTTTTGGATTTATGGAATACAACTGGTACAATGCCGACTTTTCAAAAAAACTGGGTAACCAAAATATCCTGAAACTAAAACCTGTTCCACCCCCCAATACCGTTTTTGCACTGGAAGTAATCCCTTATCCCAACCAGGGATGCCAGGACACATTGTATACGCCCATCCTGTTTTCCAATGAATCGATTAAACTAAAAGTACTGGATGAAATAATCAGTTGTATTTCCACACCTATTGACCTTACAGACGAAAGAATAACAGCCGGAAGTTCGGGTGGTCTCAGATTTGAGTATTTTACGGATGCTACGCAGATTAATTATATGCCCACGCCCAAAGTGGTTACCAAAAGTGGCAGGTATTATATCAAAGCAACCAATGCGGTTGGTTGCGAGGCCGTAAAAGATATTTCTGTTGTGGTAGGAAACTATCCTGTCTTTTCTGTCTCTAAAAATCCGGCTGATTTAATAGTGACCAGGCCCTTTACAGTCAACCTATCAGCCATTATACTATCTACTGAAAACCTTAGCTATACTTATTGGTTGGATACACTAACAACCATACCCCTGGCAACACCATTTGCCGTAAACAAATCAGGTACCTATTACATAAGAGCCAATAATCCGGAAGGTTGCAGTACCACTTATCCGGCCACTATCTCTATTATAGAACCTGTGTTTACCGCGCCGAATGTATTTTCTCCCAATGGAGATGGTATTAATGATGTTTGGGTGGTTCCGATGCTTTCTCTGTATCCGGATTGTATAGTAGACATTTATAATCGTTCAGGACAATTGATATTTCACTCCAATGGTTATGCAATACCATGGAATGGCACATTTAATGGCAATGCGTTACCGGTAAGTACCTATTATTATGTCATAAAACCCTCCCCTGAACTACCGTCTGTGGGAGGAAGTATCAGTATCCTGCGTTGATAATTACTTCGCTTCCTCACTATACAACTGCTAAAGAAAACTTTCTGTAAGGAAACAGCAACCGCTTTTCTGTACTTTCGTGGTTAGTTTACAATGATCATTTCAATCTGCCCTGATGGACGTAAAAATGGAAGCCAGCTGGAAGGAAGCACTAAAGCAGGAGTTTGCCAAACCTTATTTTCTGCAAATAGTTGCCCACCTTAAAACAGAAAAAGCGACCGGAGCAGTGGTGTATCCACCCGGAAGCCTGCTTTTTAATGCTTTCAATACCACCCCATTTAACAAAGTAAAAGTAGTGATATTGGGGCAGGACCCTTATCATGGACCCGGGCAGGCACATGGTTTAAGTTTTTCAGTACCTGATGGCTGTAAACCTCCGCCCTCACTTATGAACATGTATAAAGAAATCAATAAGGATACAGGAATGCCTATACCCGATACCGGTAACCTCACCCATTGGGCCGAACAGGGTGTACTCTTATTAAATGCTTTTTTGAGTGTCAGGAAAGAGGAACCCGGCAGTCATGCAAAAATTGGCTGGATGGATTTTACAGATGCGGTTATCAGAAAAATTTCCGCAGAAAAAAAAGGAATCGTATTTCTTTTATGGGGAAAATTCGCCCAGGAAAAACAGGTATTGATTGACGAAACAAAACATTTTGTTTTAAAAGCCGCTCACCCATCTCCTTTCAGTGCAGACAAAGGTTTTTTCGGGTGTAAACATTTTAGCAGAACCAATGAATTACTCACCAAACAGGGGTTAACGCCTATAGACTGGAACCCCAAAAAAGTGTAAGCAAAAGCAATCAACCACCATGGAACCAACAACAACCCAACCAAAAACGCCCCTTTATCTTGCTATTTTTGGCCGGATTTGGGCATTATGGGCATTGGTATTATTTATAGCGACTATCCTTATTGCCATCCTGTTTTATCTTCCCTGTTTCCTGCTGGAAGATCCTGCCAAAGCCCGCTGGCACAGATTAGTTTCCAAAGCCTGGATGTTTGTTTATTTACACGTCATCGGTTGTCCCCTGAAAATTCGCGGTGCAGAAAATTTCAAAAAAGACACCAATTATATTGTGGTTTGTAACCACAACAGCCTCATGGATGTGCCTGTCAGTACGCCTTTTATGCCCAGGGCCAACAAAACCATTGCTAAAAAAGAGTTTACAAAAGTCCCGGTATTTGGCTGGATTTATACATTTGGCAGTGTATTGGTAGACAGGAACAGTGATGCCAGCCGGAGAAAAAGTATTGAGGAAATGAAATACATGCTTTCCATCGGATTAGACATGGTGATTTATCCCGAGGGAACCAGGAACAGAACCAATGACCCTTTAAAAAAATTCTATGGTGGCGCATTTCGCCTGGCAACAGATACCGGGAAACAGGTATTGCCTGCCATTTTATTCCACACAAAAAAAGTAATGCCCGCCTATAAGATTTTCTACCTCATCCCCCATCGCCTGGAGATGCATTTTTTACCGCCGGTTGATTCCACCAACATTGATGCTGAAAGTTTACAGGAAAAAATATTTACGATCATGTGGAACTATTACGCTTCCCACGATACTCAATAATTGGAGAAAGTTCTGCTACGGTTAATTCTAAGGTCACGAAGAATGCCCGATTTGGGACTTATGGTAATATTGAACGACCGGTAAAGTCCCACCGGTGTCACATTAATGGCCAGTTGCCAGCAGTGCATCTCCCGGGTAATGAACATACTTATCTGGTTAATTTCACCCGAAGAAATATTGTAATAGCCAGTACCTCCCAGTTTCCATTTAGGTGTCAGGCTGAAATCCCCATTAAAATTAAGGCTGGAAAAGGTTTGTGTGGTATAGCCTGAATAGTCAGGATTGATAACCCGGTTAAAATTAAAAGAATAAGATAAGGTAACTGACCAGGGAATGTTGAAGTCAGTAAATTCAGCCGGATTTGCCCTTACAAATTGCAATTGCCTTTGTTGTTCCTCAGGGGTGAGAAAAGGATCTATAGGTATCTGCTTGTCTTTTTCGCTTTTGCCATCAGTAGATTTACTACGGAATGAGGTGGAAATGGCCAGGTTACCGCTGGTAATCCTTCCGAATTTAAACCGCCTGGGATCCCATAAAATGTTTTTAAGCCTGTCACCTTTGCTGTTTACATCATAAGGATCCAGATTGGCTCCCGCCGTAATATTGATTTTGTCAAATAAGGTACTGCGGGCGTAAAAAGAAAATGTTCCTAAAGCGAAGCTGTCTGCAAGGAGGTTATAAGATGAATTAAAACCGAATCCATCAATTAGCCTGATTTTTTTGTCAGGTGCTTTTCCTGTGGTATCTGACTTGTCTTTGATTTTCATTTCCAGCAGGTTATCGATGCCAAAACCGATTCCTCCAAAAGACCCTTCCGGAAAGGCACCCACTACCCCTCCCTCATATTTGGAAAAACGAAGGGTTCGTCCGGTATTATCTACCTGCGTGGTATAATAATCTTTTGCTGCAAAATCAGGCTTATAATTTATGGTGATACTGGGTCTGATTTCATGCCTGATGGCTTTGATATTACTGGTTTCACGAAACTTATAGGTTCCGAATATCCGGGTATTGATGCCGATACCGAAACTCATCTGACGGGCAGTGTAAAATCCTTTTTGGATATTGGTGTCTACTTTCATTTTACCGCCATCCCAGGAACGGAGAATACGCTGTCCATACCAGCGTTCTTCATAGCTGATACTGGGCGATATCGTTATGGGGCCCAGTGAGGGTAATGACAATGTAATCGGAATGCTGTGAACTGCTCCCCATTGAGCGGTATCCAGTAATCTTTTCAAATTAAATGCGGTATCATAAAAGGAAAGCTGGTTCTGAAAATTACCATTGTATCCGAAACCTATTTTTTCATACCATTTACTACTGCCGATTTTTTCCTTTGGTTCGAAAGGATAGAAAGTAACCACATTGAAATTCACGTTGGGTAAACTCATATTCACCAGTCGGGTAGTACTGTTCTGGTTATGGTTGATGTTTACTGACATATTGTATTTACCCCTCCAGTCTCTGCTGTAACTAATGGATGAACTTAATTGGTTCTGGAAGTTTTGGAAAGGATTGTTCAGCAGTGATTGATTGAAACGGGTGCTTCCGAAATTTACATTGGCCGAAAAGTTGGAACCCGGTCTGGCCCGGTTATCCCTGCTATGGCTCCAGTTAAGCATGAAAGATTTAGAAGTGTTGTATTCCTGATCGGAATTGATATTTCTGTTCAGTGAGCGGGTATTCTGAAGGCTCAGGCTAATACTACCCGTATACTTATACCTGCGGATATACCTTGAATTGAGGTTGAGGTTCCATCCGCCATAAGAATAGAGATTGGTACGGGTAGTCAGGTCCAGGTAATCACTGAATACTTTATAATAGCCCAGTCCTTCCAATCCCAATCCAAAATCTTCGCTGGCAGTAAAAGCAGGTAATAACACACCAGAATGTACTTTTTGGTTCAGGGGAAAAATACCAAAAGGAAGAAAAATCATGGGTATGGGTACAGACTCAATTTCGGGGTACACCCTTCCGGTAATGCCCAGTTTGTTATTAATGATTTTCATCCGGTTGGCACGGAAGGCAAAATGGGGTGTATCCAGGTTACAGGTGGTAAACCTTGCCTGCCTCGCAAAAACCTCATCAATACTTACCTTTTTCAGGTATTTGGCATTCATGAATATTTCGCCTTCCTGAAAAAAAGTGTTCTTGGTTAGTCCCTTACCGGTTTTCAAATTATAGGCAATGGTATCACTTACAGTTTTCAACTCGCCTTCTGTAAACTGGGGTTTACTGAGTGGGTTTCCGGTAGAATCCAGGGCGCCATAGGCTTTTATTACCTGGGACTGCTGGTCCATAAAAATCGTATTCGCTTCCAGTTTCAATTCCTTATAATCTGTTTTCGCTTTACCATACAGGTAAAATTCCTTATTGGGTATGATCAAAACTCCTGAATCATCTGCATGGTATTTAATGGGTACATCTATCGAATCCTTCGACATGGTAAGGGTATCTACCTTCTGAATACTGTCTCTTAAATTTTGGGGCTTCAGCGTATCGCTGAAAATGGTTTTAGCAGGAACCTGCCGAATTGTATCCGTGCTTTTTTTTACAGGCAGGGTATCTCTAATTGCAGTAAAACCAGTGACCGGGCTCTTTATGCCCGGTTTTGCTGCATTTATAGGAAATGTTAATAAAAGCAGAGATGCTGAAACAACAATTCCAAGGATTTTTTTTATGTTAAATTTGCAGCGTTTACACATATTTATAGGGCAAAAATAGGGTCTTACCCCTGTAATAGCTATTCCGGGTAAAATCCTTTAACGAAAAGATAGGATGAGAAGAAAATATGCTGCATCGTTACTGTTAATAATTGGGTGCTTTATTGGCTGGTCCTTTATCCCGCAAAATAGCGAAACTCACCAGAAGCAGGCTTTACAAAAGATAGTCATAGATGCCGGACACGGAGGAAATGATGCGGGTGCTTCAGGCCGGTATTCCAAAGAAAAGGATATTTCACTGGCCATTGCACTGAAATTGGAAATCATGCTTAAAGAACAGATGCCAGAGATTGAGGTAGTAATGACAAGAAGAACCGACATTTTCGATCCGGTTACCCGGAAAGCCCAGATAGCCAATGAAGTAAAGGGTGATTTATTTGTGTGTATCCATGTAAACGAAGGTGGGGGACCGGTTAAACACAGAGAATTTATCGGTTACAAAACCCAGACCTATTATACCGGCAAAGGTGCCAGCCGAAAAAAGCGAACCCGGAAAGTGAAACAATACCGCACCTGGACAACACCTAACCAGGCAAAAGGGACAGAAACTTTTATTTATGGGGTAAACAAAAGTGAGGAAGCCAAGGCAGCTTTAAGTGAAAATGAAGATATGTACCTGGACAGTATTTCGGCCAGGGAACTAAAAGATTTCAATCCCACCGACCCTGCTAAAATGATGATCATCAATATGAAAACCCGAACCTATTTTCAAAGAAGTGCTAATCTGGCCCTGACTATTGAAGAAGAGTTTGCCAGGGTGGGCAGAATTAGCCGGGATGCGAAACAGCGTCAAAAAGGGATATGGGTTTTACAGGCTGTTGCCATGCCCGCGGTTCTGGTGGAAACGGGCTTTATTTCCAATCCCGAGGAAGAGGATTACCTGAATAGTGATTCGGGGCAAAAAGAAATATGCGAAGTATTGGTCAGGTCCTTAAAAAGGTACCAGTATTCGCTTGAAAAGCAGGTTTCGGGTGCTACGGGCAACAAATAAACACTACTTATTTAACAGGTGATAGTCATAGCTATCACAGGAAGAAACCTTAGTTTTGTGGCCTATGAAGATATCGAATGAAACCAAGGTGGGTGCACTTACAGCCATCGCCATTACGCTATTAATATTGGGATTTAATTTTCTGAAAGGAAAAACATTGTTTAAAACAGGAAATATCCTGTATGCACGTTATACAGATACCAAAGGGTTGATGGTATCCAATCCGGTATTTATCAATGGTTTTCGGGTGGGTGCAGTATTGGATATTGAAAATGCAGATGATAACCTAAGCTCCATTATTGTTGCCATAAAATTAAAAAGCAATTATAAAATTGGTGCGAATTCGGTAGCCACCATTAAAGACAATCCCCTGGGTGCACCCAGTATAAACATTGCACTTGGGGATTCCAAAGAATTCCTTAAAGTGGGTGATACACTCCTTACAGCCCCTTCTGCCGGATTGATGGGAGCAGTAATGGATAAACTGGGGCCGGTAAGTGACCAAATCAAAACCACCGTTCATTCATTGGATGTTGTACTCAATAACCTGAACAGCGTTTTTGATCCTACTACTAAAAACAACCTGCAGGAAGTAATTACCAACCTTAATAAAGCTACTGCCAGTCTGATGGTATCCTCCACATCCATACAGTCACTCTTACACCAGCAGTCTGGTGCAGTAACTCAGTCCATGAACAATATGGCCAGTTTTACCAAAAACCTGTCGGACAATAACGAAAAAGTGACCAAAGTGCTTAAAAATGTAGAAACTACTACAGATAACCTGGCCAAATCGGATATTGCCGGAACAGTAGATAAACTGAAATCCACCATTGCGGGTCTTAACCAAATGATTGCAAAAATAGGTTCACAGGAAGGAAGTCTGGGAAAACTGATGAATGACAAAGCCCTTTATGATAACCTGACCAATACGGTAAGGAGCGCCAATATCCTCTTAGATGACCTGAGGGTACATCCGAAACGGTATGTGAATATTTCTGTGTTTGGCAGAAAAGACAAAAGCGGGCCACTATTAACACCATTGAATGACACTACCCAGAAACAGCCCTGATGTTCCTGAAAAAAATAATAGCCATTTTTTTTCTGGGGTTTATCAGTACCGTGGGTATGGGACAACGACCAGTTACCTCGGATACTACCAGCCAACCAGGTGGAAAAATTTTAGAAATTATCCGTGCAGAACGATTGAATTTTCTCAGGGTAGATTCCCTGCATAACTATACCTCACTGGCCGGCAAAGCAATGGTAAGGCAGGCCAAAACGCTATTCTACGCAGATAGCCTGATTATTAATGATGTAGATAACTCTTTGGAAGCTTTTGGCAACATTCATATCAATGATGCCGACAGTGTGCACACGTATGCGCAATACCTCAAATACCTGGGTAAGGACAAAAAAGCTTTTTTAAAGAAAAAGGTAAAACTTACAGATGAGAATGGGGAATTAACTACGGAAGAACTGGAATATGACGTAACGCAGAAAATTGGCACTTATCTGAATAATGGAAAAGTCAAAAACAAAAAAACGACCCTAACCAGTAAGGAAGGATATTATTATGGGGATACCAAGGATATATTTTTCAAAAAGAATGTGGTGCTGGTTGACCCGGCATATAAAATCCTGACCGATACACTTCAATACAATTCCACCACAGAAATTGCCACTTTTACCTCCCCTACTACCATTTCGGATACTGCGAAACTGGTTATCAGAACCAGAGAAGGTTATTATGACCTTAAAAACAAACGCGGAATATTATACAAACGATCTGTCATAGAGGATAGTACCTATACTTTTACGGCAGATGACATGGCTATTGATGATTCCACTAAAAAGAGCGAGTTCAGGGGTAATGCTGTTTACAGGGGAAAGGATTCTACGGAAGGTTTTGACCTGATTGCCAATAATATTAAGACAGACAGAAAAAAAGATGTTTTACTGGCCACACAGAAACCCATTATGCTGATCAAACAGGGACGTGATTCCATTTTTGTTTCTGCAGATACATTATTTTCTGCCAGGTTATCAGATTTGAGGAAAACCCGGAATGTACCTATGGTAAGAGATTCCGTAAAGACTGATTCGTCTGTTGTTAAAAAGGATACAGACAGTTCTTCCCATAAGTTTCTGGAAGCTTACTACCATGTCCGCATTTTTTCAGATTCACTGCAGGCAGTTGGGGACAGTCTATTTTATTCATTTCAGGATTCTGTATTCAGGCTTTTTTCCTCCCCGGTAGTATGGGCACAGGAAAACCAGATAACCGGAGATACCATTTATTTATTTATCCGGAATAAGAAACCGGAAAGACTGTATGTATTCGAAAATGCCATGGCCATCAGCCGTGTTGACAGTACGCAATATTTTAACCAATTAAAGGGCAGAACCCTGAATGCTTTTTTTACAGACGGGAAAATACATTTTTTAAGTGCCAAAGGCAATGCAGAGAATGTGTATTATGGGCAGGATGAGCAAAAGCGCTTTATTGGTGTGAATAAATCTAATGCTGATATGATTGAAGTTCTTTTTGATGAAGACAGTAAGCCAAAGACTGTCCATTTTCGCAGTAATGTGGATGGAACAGCCTATCCCATGCGCCAGGTAAACCATGAAGAGTTAAAAATCAGAAGTTTTAAATGGCTAAATGAAATAAGACCGAAAAGCAAGTTTGATATTTTAGCCAATTAAATAATGGCCACTAATTTGATTACCGAAAAGTAAAAGAGCCGCTTATCAAAGCGGCTCTTTTAGGGATATGCTACTAATAATTACTAACCTTTCATTTTCAGCAACTGTATTGTTTTTCGGCTGGTTCCCTGGATGATTTCAGCATAATAATTGCCCATTCCATAATTATGACCAATTTGAATGGTACTATTAGCTGCAATTCCTGTTTTTGATTCAATCACTCTTCCTGATGCATCCATCATTTTAAGGGACAAAGGAGTATCAAACTTACTTTGTAACCGAATTGTAAAATAATGTGGCGATGGGTTGGGCATCACCGTAACCTGGAAATGATCTTCCTGATTTTGTATGGGCTCTTTCTCGGCAAATCCACTAACGATAATCGTTTTCGAGGCAGTAGCCGATGCGCCCGGATTATCAAAACAGCTATAACTGTTCCAGGAAACTCTTGTGTTGGTTTCTATGTACTGGGCAATGAAAAGTCCTGTCATCAGCACATTGGAAGTAGCCGGATTGCTGCCGGCAATACCATTGACTTTGAGTCTCCCCATAGGCAGGTAGACATTGGCAGTAATATTTGCATTGGAAGCAGTAAGGGTAAAATATTCAGAATCACTTTTATTATCGCCTAAATAAAGTGTGACTTTATACTTATCCGGATTGATGTTAACCTGGTTACCCAAAACGATACTATTGCTGATCAACACTTTGGAATTGGGTGCAAATTTTACATTGCTGTAACCATTGGTAGTACTCAGAACCTGCAGGTTATCTATATTGAGCAGGGCTGATGAGAAAGTGAGGGTAACGCCCGCTTCCATTTTAATGGTACCAAATGTATTACCCGTAAGGGTTACATTGGAGCCCTGTTTCAGGGTAAGTGACTTGTAATTTCCTGAAAGGCTGGTGTTTGTATTCTGTGCAACTGTTGCGGTGCTCAGCCTGGAAGTATTGGCTGTATTGTAATACATGGTGGGTAAGTCCATACCAATAATGGCATCTTTTATTTCACTATTGATAACTACATTATTTCCGATCTTATTAATGGTCTTCCCTTTCACAAAAGCGCCATAGGAAGCAACTGTACTGTTGTCTTTTATTTCAAATATTCCCTTGATATCCCTTACACCCGCACTACCATTTTCAACCAGATTATTTTGTCCAAGGGAAGTTTTTAAGGTCGAGAGTAAAATATAATTACTTACCTGGTTTTGTTTAATATACTGGTAAGCAACCTGTGCACTTGGACATCCGGTATTCACATTACTAACACTGTAAACCCCATCCATTTCTTCGTTTCCTAAATAAAGTTCTCTGGAGCGCGAATAAGGTACCCCATTCAGGAACCAGTCGTATTGCACACCAGGACTACTGGAAGAAGCAGAAAGGGTAAGTAGGTTACAAAAATCGTCGGGTCTGCTTGCATTGATAACAGGTGTTGGCCCCATAGCATTTACGGTAACCTGTGTACTACTGCTGCTGGTATTTCCATAAATGTCTGAAACTGTCCAGAGAATGTTTGAAACACCCACAGTAAATGAACCGCTGGCATTGTTTCCGGTTCCTTGGCGGGTAGTTGCCCCTGAAATAGAATAGGATACTGAGCCAATCCCTGCATTGTCACTCACCGATAAAGCAGGCAACGAATAGGAATTACTGGCATTACTGCATAAAAACTGGCTGGCCATTGGCGTTATTACCGGCTTCTCTGTATCATTGACAGTCACGTCCTGATTGACAGTCTTTATCCAGCCATTATTATCCATAATAGTCCAGCTAACTGTGGTTATACCTATTGGAAAGAAAGCAGAGGGATGGTTATTGGTAATACTGGCTATCCCGCAATTATCTGAGGCAGATGGTAAGGGCAGGGTAATATTAGCGCCATTTACTCCGGGAGAGTTATTGACAGCTATATTAGCTATTGCACTGATTACGGGTAATTCATTGTCAATAACAGTTATTTGCTGTTTGGCCGTATCATTTATATTGCCACTCAAATCTTTTACAGTCCAGGTAACTGTGGTAGTACCTACCGGATAATATGTAGAAGGATGATCATTGGTAATACTGGCTATCCCACAATTATCACTAACAGTAGGGATACCTATATTATTAATTGTTTTACCACATTGCCCCGGATCATTTAAAAAGCCAAGTTTACCTGGTGCATTTACATTTGGCTTTTCGGTATCTGCGATTATTGCAGGGGTAATGGTGGTTGATGCCTTCATTCCATTTGCGTCAGTGATCGTATAGGTATAGGTTCCGGCATTAACCGTATAACTGCCTGTTCCTGTATAAGGCGGCACGCCTCCGCTGGCAGATACTGTAACAGTTGAGGTTCCATTACAGGTAATAGGCGTAGCAGATGATGCTGCCGTGAGTGGATCGTTTGTACCGTAGAAAACGGGGGGCGCTGAAAAACCAACCAGGTTATTAAACTGTAACCATGTTTTCAGTTTTACGGTATTGAGGTATTTACCCGTTACTGGAAAAAATACCCTGGCTTTATCTGGCAAATTTAGATTGGGGGATGAAATTGCAGAATGGAAAATCATCACTCCAAGAATAAGGAGGGGTATCCTGTATCCTTGTTTAGTAATACTTGTAAATTTCATAGGGGTGTTTTTGGTTTAAGGGCTTTTTACTGGATGAATAAAAAGCACCCTGGATTTGGATTAACGGTAAAACCTTAGATATTATTGTCAAATTTTGTGGAAAAAGTATGGATAACTTGTAGACTAATTCACATTTTTTTGTCGTTTATTAATTTTATATCAATATCCGAAACAAAAAAGGTAGCCGCTTTTTAATGCGGCTACCTTTTTTTGTATGAACGAAAATTAGAAAATTACTATTTAAGCTTGATCAGTTGTAATACTTTTCGCTTCGTACCCTGTGTCATTTCTGCATAATAGGTACCACTGCTGTAGTTATGACCAATCTGTATCGTACTGTTAGAGCCGATCTTTGACCTGGCATCCACTACCCTGCCGCTGGCATCCATCACCCGCATGTTCACCGGTGTTTCGTACTTGCTCTCCAGTTTCAGTGTGAAGTAGGTGGTGGTTGGGTTTGGCATCACCGTTACTTTCAGATCTTCTTCTGTGCTCTTCACCTCTGCCACTTTGGTCTCTGCTATTACCGTTTGGGTGGATTGTGTATTTGTTGACACGATTGGTATTGCCGGCGGAGCACTGCAGTCATAGCTGTTCCAGATCACCGTATTACCCTTGCTTTCCACTTCCTCTGCGATGAACAGTCCCGTCATGTACACATCGTCATTACAAACTGAGGCACTGTGGGCTTTGTGGTCACAGTCATTGTGGTCATGGCCCTTGTGCTTGCAGTCTTTTGAACTGTGTGCCTTGTGGTCGCAACTGCTATACTTGTCGTCATCATCATCACAATCCGTGGCAGTAACCCTTAGCTTGCCATCGGGCATGTATATATTGGCTATTACCCTGGTATCGCCGCCCTTCACAGTGAACTTCTCCTCATCCTTCTTCAGGTCGCCCATATAGAAGGTTACCCTATTGGCTTCTGGGTTTACCAGCACCTGGCTGCCGATACTCACTTTCGAACTCACCCGCACACTCGTATTGGGTGCAAAGCGGATATAGCTGTACCCATAGTTCTTAGGCCCCTTATCGGCTGATAGACTGCCTATGTTCAATACACTGGTCGTAAAGCTGATACTGGCGCCCTCTTCCAGCTTAATGCTCTCATAGGTATTGCCCGTCACCGTTACACTGATTCCTTTCTTAATGGTCAGGTTTTTAAAATTACCCGCAACCGTAGCATTGTTCACCGATGCCGTATAGTTAGGCAGGTTATTGGTGCTCGCCGTATTGTACTGCATCGTGGGCAGCGTTACACTGGCTATGCCAATAATTTGGTTCGGAATCACAATGCCACTGCCATCCTTATCAATCTTCGGCGACTTCACAAAAGCACCTGGCCCATTGACCATACTGTAGGATTTGAATTCTGCTTCTCCTTTAGCCGTCATTACGCCAACACTGCCCGAAGACACTTTGTTGTATTTGCCCATCTCTACTTCTTTCCACGCAAGGATGGTGTAGCTGTTCACCAGGTTCTGTTTCTGGTAATTGTATGTGGCCGCTGTGGCACTGCGGCAACCATTCGCATCTGTGGTGTACAGAGCGTAATTGCCATCTCCATTGGTCAGGCCCAGGGTCAGCGTCTGTCCACTACCTGCCAGTGCATTGTTGAAATACCACTGGTAGCCATAAGGGCCCGACAGGGTACTGCTGCCCGTTAACACGAAGCTGTTGCAAGAGGCATCTGCATTGGATGTGGTGATGCTCGCCACAGGTAATGGGTTCACCACTACAGTGGTAGTGCAGGTGCTTGTATTGCCACTCACATCTTTCACTGTCCAGCTGATGGTGGTAGTGCCCACATTGAAATTAGCCGTTACCGTAGCACCTGAACCACTGCCTGCCGTAGCACCACTCAGCGTCCAGCTGGTGGTTAGCGGACTGTTACAGTTATCCATAGCCGTTATCGTAATGGTCTTGCTGTTGCCTGTAAGATTGTTACAGGTGGTAGCTACCACAGGACAGTTGATGACAGGGGCGGTTTTATCCTGCACTGTTATAATCTGTACGCTGCTGGACTGGTTACCACAGGCATCCGTAGCGGTCCAGGTTCTGGTAATTACATAATTATAGTATCCCATCAGGTTGTTATCGGTTGCCTGAGTACTGGTCTCTGTTAACACCACTGTTGGCGAAGAACAGTTATCTGTAGCCGTCAATATAGCTGCTGCAGGAACTGCATTACACGCTACTGTGATATTGGCAGGTGCCGCACTTAATACCGGTGCTTTCGTATCCTGCACCGTAATCACCTGTGACAAAGTAGTGGAATTGTTAGATGCATCAGTGGTTGACCATGTTCTGGTTAAAGTATAATTGTTAGGACAGTTACCATCCGTTCTTACTTCAGTATAAGTTGGTGAAGAAGTGCTACAGTTGTCAGTAGCTGTTACTATTGCTGCTGAAGGTACTGCATCACATTCTACCGTTGTATTGGCAGGTACGCCTACTAATACAGGGAATTGGGTATCGGTAACGGTTACCGTAAAGCTTTGCACCGTTGGATTACCACAGGCATCTGTTGCTGTAACCGTAACCACTGTTGTACCGATGGCAAACACCGTTCCCGGGTTTTGACTGTACGTGATAGTGGGTGTACTGCAGTTATCTGTAGCAGTTGCTGCAAAGGTTACTGTTGCACCACATACATTGTTATCATTTACCACACTGATGTTCGCAGGTATTGTTAGTACCGGTGCTTTCGTATCCTGCACCGTAATCACCTGGATAGCTGTAGTGGTATTGTTAGATGCATCAGTCGTTGACCATGTTCTGGTTAATATATAATTGTTAGGACAGTTACCATCCGCTCTTACTTCAGTAAAGGTTGGAGCAGAAGTGCTACAGTTGTCAGTTGCCGTTACTATTGCTGCTGCAGGTACTGCATCACATTCTACCGTTGTATTGGCAGGTACGCCTACCAGTACCGGGAATTGATTATCAATAACAGTTACCGTGAAGGTGCAACTGCTCGTTCCCACCGCATTGGTGGCTGTGGCTGTTACTGTTGTCGTTCCTACACTGAAGAAACTACCCGGGGCTATTGAATACGTAATGGTTGAAGCTGGTATGGCCGTTGTTTCAGTTGCGGCAAAGCCAACATTTGCGCCACACTGACCCGGTGTATTGAACACCGTGATATTAGCAGGACAAACAATTTGTGGCGCCACACCTCCTACCGTTACGGTAAAGGAACACTGGGCACTGTTACCCGATGCATCTGTAACCTGATAAGTAACCGTGGTTACCCCTATCGGGAAGGTAGCTCCGCTGGCTAAGCCTGCTGTTCTGGTTGTAGTGGCTGTACAGTTATCCGTACCTGCCGGAGTAGCATAGGTTACTGTTGCGCCTGCTGCACTCGTGGCTATGGTATTGATGTTATCCGGACAGGTAATCACCGGTACTATATTATCTCTTACCGTTACCACTGCCGATCCTGTGGACACATTGCCATTGGCATCAGCCACTTTTAAGGTAACCGTATTGTTGCCCAGTTTACTGCAATCAAAACTGGTGGAGGACGGAGAGCCGCCTGCATAAGTGGCTTCCACATACAATCGCTTGTAAGTGCCGCCACAGGGGTCTCCGAATACACCATTGGTAGCAGGTATCGTTACACTGTTTTGTCCCAGTGCATAATTCTGAACAATGGTTTTACTATTGGAAGCATGGCATCCACCGAGGGTAAAGTTGCCGCACCCGCCATTGGGCGTACCATAACTGGCAAACGTAATACCCGTGATGACAGTTCCCTGTGGAGCCGAGAGCGTTAGGTTTTGACCCTCATTCGCAGTGGCACAAATGGTTCCAGAATTCTGGAAGGATAGGGTTACCGGTCCGCAATTATCATTACTGCCATTGTCTACATCAGCAGGACTAATCGAAGCCTGGCCACTGGCATTTAAGTAAACCGTTATGGGTTTGGTTATGACGATCGGTGGCTGGTTGTCAACTACGATTACCTTAAAGGAACAGCTTGACTGGTTGCCCGCTGCATCAGTTGCAGTAGCTATAACCGTTGTGGATCCTAAATTGAATACAGTGCCTGGTGCCTTACTATAAGTTATAACGGGTGTACCACAATTGTCCGTTGCCGTTACCGTAAAATTCACGGTAGCACTGCACTGGCCCGGTTCTGCATTCACAATCTTGTCAAAGGGACAACTGATCACCGGGTTCTGTGTATCCTGTACCGTAATCGTCTGTGTGGCGGTACTGGTATTACCGGATGCATCGGTGGTTGACCAGGTCCTGGTCAGCGTATAATTGTTTACATTATTACCATTTGTTCTGGTTTCGGTATAAGATGGTACAGAAGTACTGCAATTGTCTGATGCCGTTACCGTAGCAGCTGCTGGTACTGCATTGCACTCAACCGTAGTATTGGCAGGTACACCTGTCAATACCGGGAATTGATTATCCACTACTGTTACCGTAAAGCTGCAGGTGCTCGTTCCTACTGCATTCGTAGCTGTGGCGATCACCGTAGTTGTGCCCACATTGAAGAAACTACCCGGTGCTTTGGAATAGGTAATCGTTGAAGCAGGTATACCGATGGTTTCAGTTGCGGCAAAGCTCACATTCGCGCCACACTGACCCACTGTATTGTTTACTGAAATGTTAGCAGGACAATTAATTTGTGGTGCTAATCCAGTTACGGTTACTGTAAAAGAACATTGCGCCTTATTGCCTGATCCATCTGTTACTTCATGCGTAACCGTAGTTACACCAATTGGGAAAGTGGCTCCACTGGCTAAACCTGCAGTTCTAACTGTTGTAGCACCGTGCAATTATCCGTGCCAACAGGTGGGGTATAATTTACCACTGCACCAGCAGCACTGGTGGCATTCACAGAAATATTGGCTGGACAGCTAATCACAGGTGGTGTTACATCATTTACTGTTACGGTGAAACTACAGGTACTTGCTGACCCGATTCATCTGTGGCTGTGAAGATATTGGTGGTAACACCTACAGGGAATACAGAACCTGATGGCAATCCGGCAGTTTGCGAAATCACAATCTGACCTCCACCCAATTGCGTACCATCCACCCATTTCCATCCTAAGAAATTCTGACTGGCATTGCCCGGTTCACTGAATCCTGGTACAGTTTTATCCTGGTATCCACCCACCCATGTGTTTCCTCCATAAGGTGCCAGATACTGGCTTTCTGCCAATGTATTGATAGAAGCTAAATCACCCCCATAGCCTGGGCTGCCGTGCGCGAGTTTAACCATGTGGCAGTTCCGGTGGATACATAATAAGTGTGTCCTCCAAAATTTCCAATCAAAGTGTAATTGGCAAAATTGGTAGCGAGAATGGAATTA
>CAVVSL010000053.1:0-139821 GCA_963750825.1 uncultured Bacteroidota bacterium
AATGATACAGGGTACCAAACGAAAAGTAGTGCAACTGATCAAATTGATCAACTAGTCTGAAAAGGAATAGATAATGGATAAGGCCTGTCCTTCTGGACGGGCCTTATCTATTCATAAATGGAAATATGGACATTTTTTTTGAAAAAATAAAACAAAGTTTTGCCAATCAATTTTAAATTTTAAAGAAGCTGAATGACAATTTTGTTCGAAATTTATTGTATCAGAATATTCAGTGGTTGAACAGTAATAGTGAACATTAAATTATTGTTTAAGAATATCTTTTTAAGGTTTTTTTAATTAACTATTCATTAAGAAATGAGTAGATTTAATAATAATGAGTGGTTTCATTACTATTCCTTACAACCAAAACTAACTGTATGCTTTGCTATTCTTTGCTTGGCTGGCTTCCTTTTTTTGGCTATGATTCCAAGTCCTCCACTTCGTTTTTTTTTTTCAAATCAATAAACTTATTTATTTGAAACAAATTTAAGGAAATGCCCATTTTGGGTAATCCAATCCCGCTGTATGTTTAGTCTGTATATCCGAGTAACAAAAATAATATTTTACAAACCCAATCAAAACAACATATATGAAACGTAAATTTTTAATTCCCCTTTTTGCAATTTTAATGGCATTGCCTGCTTTAACAAAGGCGCAAAGTGACGGCAATCCTGTGATTTACAAAGAATGGGCCTTACTGGGAGAAAGCAAAACATTTCTGGACGTTTCCTATCGAATCATCAAGTGTACTTCTGTAGTACAGATCCACCTGAATGTATTCAATGAAAGCCCAAAAGACCAGACTGCGAATTTTGATATTGAGATAACCAATAACAATGATGGTCAGAAAGTAACTAAATCCATTACGTATAGCTTAAAAATGGCTACTATGTATAAGGCGGATTGTGATAGTGAAAGCAGCTTTGATGCCCTAAAAATAGACCTGCCAAATGGGTATGATCCAACCAATATCACAACTAAAATTACTTTCAAATAGTTAATCCATTTTTATGAAAAAAATTCTATTCTTTTTATCAGTATTGGGTTACTTTTTTGCAACCCCTTCATTACAGGCACAAAGCTGTAATGCACCGATTATCAACTCGTTTTCGCCCAATACCGGCTTTATAGGAAGTTCCGTTACCATAATTGGAGCGAATTTCGACGCTATTCCAGCCAATAACCAGGTATGGTTTGGCGCCACACAAGCTACTGTGCAAAGCGCTTCATTTGGAACACTTGTGGTTACAGTACCCGTCGGAGCATCTACTGCTCCCATTGCTGTAAAAAATGCATGTAACCTAACCGCTTATTCTAATGTGTCTTTTAATGGAATTTTTTGTCCCACTCCCATCAATGCCAATACGTATAATAATACGAGTTTTGAATTAGGGGGTGTTTATGGTGCATATAACATGTTGGCACAGGATTTAGACGGAGATGGTAAACCTGAAGTTGTTTCAGCGTATACTGGGATAACCGTTGCTAAAAACAATAGTACACCCGGCAACCTGAATTTTACTGCTATTAACTTCGGTAATGCAGGCAATTATAACTCATCTATTTCAACAGCAGATTTTGACGGAGACGGAAAAAGAGACTTATTCGGAACCTATAATATATACCGGAATACCAGTACAGGACCAGGTAATATTAACTTTCAAATAATAGCAGCTCCGGCCAATAGTACCGGCGGTTATCAGGGAAATGTCGGAGATTTCAATAATGATGGTAAAATAGATATTGTTTGGGAAAATGCCAGTGGCACCATGTATGTTTATATGAATACCAGTACAGGACCTGGCAATATAAGTTTTGCCTCAGCCGCTGTAATTTCCGTTCAATTCAGGTGCACAGGAATCCAGGTGGTTGATGTAGATGGTGATGGAAAGGTGGATATCCTCGCAACTCAAGGAGACGGAAACCGCTTAATCGCTTTACGCAATACTACTACTACCGGAGCATCATCTTTTACTTTTGCTCCTCTTCAGGCTTTCAATTCTGGGGGTGCTTATCCATACAGGTGTCAAATTGCTGACTTTGATAAAGACGGTAAAATTGATCTGGCAACCGTTAATTATAACTCAGGGTTGAATACAGTTAATACAGCAGTTTTTAGGAATACCTCAACAGTGGGAGCCATTAATTTTGCTACGGTTAATACTTATCCTGGCCCCAATAATAATTACCGGATTGGTGTAGGTGATGTAAATGGAGATGGGTATCCGGATATTGTTACCAAATCATTAGCAGTTCAGGCATTTGCTGTTTATCCAAATATCAGTTCTGGACCTGGTAACATCAATTTTGCCACCAGATTTGATTACAGCAGTGCAGCTGCTTCCGAAGTTTCCGGTATCGTAATTGGTGATCTGGATGGAGACTATGTTCCAGACATTGCAACCAGTGGTGTGAATAGCAATACCATCAGATTTCACAGAAATACCAGTTCTCAGGTAGACGTAACCCCGCCAACAGCAGCCTGTAAAAATATCATCGTTGCCCTTAGCCCATCGGGCACCGTAACAGTTACTGCAGCCATGATTGACAATGGAAGCAGTGATGCCTGCGGTATCGGGTCCTTACAAATCAATAACAGCGCATCGATCACTTTTACCTGTGCAAATATCGGGCCTAATACAGTTACCCTGAAAGTAACCGACAGGGCAGGTAATGTAAGCACTTGTACGGCAACAGTTACTGTTGCACCTGCTGCCATCATTGTAGCCGGCCAAACTACGGTTTGTCAGGGACAAACGGTTACCATGAATGCCAACCCGGGGGATAGTTACCAGTGGCAGAAAGATGGCGTGGATATTCCGGGTGCCACCAGCCAGACTTATGTGGCAACCGTTTCCGGAAATTATACCGTAACAGTAACCAATTCCGGTGGCTGCTCTGGTACTTCTGCTGCAACGGTGGTAACGGTAAATAATAACCCTACTGTAAATACGACTCCTTCCGGTACAGCATCCTTATGTCCTCCCGGCAACCTAACCATCAGTGCGTCTACTTCCAGTATTTACCAGTGGAAACTCAATGGCAATAACATAAGTGGTGCTACACAGCAAACGTATAATGCCACTGGTGCAGGATCCTATTCAGTGCAAGTAGTTGACTTGTTTGGCTGTTCAGCTACTTCTTCACCAATAGTAGTGAATGCAACGGACAATATTGCCCCAACTGCTAAATGTAAAAATGTTACTGTAATAATTAATGCAGGTGGAACGGCATCCATAACGGTAGGAGATATAAATAATGGAAGCTTTGACAATTGCTCAGTAGCCAGTGTTTCCATTACTTCAGGTAAAACCAGTTATACCTGTGCTGATGCCGGACAAACCTTCCCGGTTACCCTAACCGTTGTAGATGGTTCGGGTAACAGCAGTAATTGTACTGCCCAGGTGTCGGTAACAGATCCGAATTTAGTTTGTAACCGTCCACCGGTAGCCGTTTGTCAAGCCCTCACTGTTTCAGCAAACGCCAATTGCGAGGGAACAGCAACAGCTATAGATTTCGACCGTGGTTCTTCCGATCCGGATGCGGGTGATGTATTAACCTTCAGCGTATCGCCAGTTGGACCTTATGCCAAAGGAACTACCAGTGTTACCTTTACTGTAACCGACCAGAAAGGTGCCAGCAGCATTTGTTCAACAACCATAACCGTTGTGGATAATCAGGCACCGGTAATGGTTTGTCCTGCTTCACAAACTGTCAACAACAATACCAACCAGTGTGGAGCGGTAATTACCTTTGCAAGGCCTACAGCTACAGATAACTGCAGTGGTTCTGCCTTCAATTATTTCAACCCGGGAGAGCCCAATAATGCAGGAGGTGAAGATTACCTGCAATTGTACAACAGCGGTACCTGGAATGATCTGCCAAATTACGTAAACAACAGATTCATAGTAGAGTTCAATTCTGTTATTTCCACTACGTTTGTTAACTATAACCTGATTGGAACTTTTGGCGGGCATACATATTATATTTCCACCTTTGGAGCTTCATGGACCAGTGCACGAACAAATGCGCAATCCATCGGCGGTGACCTGGCTTCCATTAATACACTTTCCGAAGACCAGTTCCTGGCGCCTTATGGCGGAAGTACCTGGGTAGGCGGTTATCAGGACCACGCTGATCCTTCTTATGTGGAGCCCGGTAATGCATCCCAGAATTTTGGTGGATGGAAATGGGTGGATGGTACCAAATTAGGTGCCGGCCAGATTGCCATTATTCAAACAGCTGGATTGCCTTCCGGATCATTGTTCCCGATAGGTACCACTGTCAATACATTTACAGCAACGGATGAGTCAGGTAATACTTCAACTTGTAGCTTCTCAGTTACAGTAATAGATAATCAATTCCCAACCCTTTTCTGTCCACCTGCGATTACGCATTCGGCGGATCCGGGTAAATGTACCTATAGCTTTACACCACCTACACCGGCTGCAAATGACAATTGTAACGGAACAACTGTTCAGGGCGTTCGTAGTGATGCGCTCGCATTAAATGCACCCTATCCTTTTGGTACCACTACCATCACATGGACTGCGAAAGATGCGAGTAACAATACTGTTACCTGTAATCAAAACGTAAATGTTTTCGATAACGAATACCCAGTGATTGTTGGCACCCCTGCAAACATTACACAGACCAACGATGCAGTTGTATGTGGTGCGAAAGTAAACTGGACAGCAGCAACTGCTACTGATAACTGTGCCGGAGTAACCATCAGTTCAGACCACCAGTCAGGTGACCTGTTCCCTGTGGGCACAACTACTGTGACCTATACGGCAACAGATGCACATGGAAATTCAAGTAATTCCAGCTTTACAGTAACCGTAACGGATGACGAAAACCCTGTGATCCTCGGAACACCTGCGAATATTACGCAGACCAATGATGCAGGCGTATGCGGCGCAAAAGTAAACTGGACAGCAGCTACAGCTACTGATAACTGTCCCGGAGTAACCATCAGTTCAGACCATCAGTCTGGTGACCTGTTCCCTGTGGGCACAACAACAGTAACCTATACGGCAACAGATGCACATGGAAATTCAAGTAATTCCAGCTTTACAGTAACCGTAACGGATGACGAAAACCCTGTGATTGTCGGAACACCTTCAAACATCTCGCAGACCAATGATGCGGGCGTATGTGGCGCGAAAGTAAGCTGGACAGCAGCTACGGCTACTGATAACTGTCCCGGTGTAACCATCAGTTCAGACCACCAGTCTGGTGACCAGTTCCCAGTGGGCACAACAACAGTTACCTATACGGCAACAGATGCGTATGGTCATATAGTTACCACCAGCTTTACGGTAACCGTAACAGATGATGAGAACCCTGTAATTATCGGAACACCTGCGAATATTACGCAAACCAACGACGCGGGTGTATGCGGCGCGAAAGTAAGCTGGACGGCAGCTACGGCTACTGATAACTGTCCAAATGTAACCATCAGTTCAGACCACCAGTCTGGTGACTTGTTCCCAGTGGGTACTACAACCGTAACGTATACGGCAACAGATGCATATAGTCATACAGTTACCACCAGCTTCACGGTAACAGTGAAGGATAATGAGGCGCCAATTGCTAAATGCAAACCTGTAACGGTTACCCTGGTAAATGGAGCCGCCTCTATAACGGTTGCTGATGTTAACAATAACAGCACCGATAATTGCGCAATTGCTTCCATGACCATTTCAAAATCTTCGTTTAACTGTTCCAATATTGGAGCTAATACAGTTACCTTAACCGTAACAGATATTTATGGAAATGTGTCAAGCTGTATGGCTACTGTAACTGTTGTTGGAGAGATTCCGGGTTGCACCATTGCATCCATCCCTTCCAGTAATACCTATACAGGTGGTGTTTCTACCAGTCTGTTCCTGGGATATGGTGCGCAAAGTACCACACTAAAAGTGACACCATCAGCCAATGGGGCGCCTTATACCTATGCCTGGAGTGGGTCAGCAGTTAATATGCTGAGCAGCACCACAAGTGACGCACCGGTATTCACCCCAACAGCGGCGGGAACTTATACCTTTACCGTAGTAACCACCAATAAGTATGGTTGCACAACCAGTTGTTCCATTACGATTTGTGTAACAGACATCAAAGTATACAGTAGCAAACATGATGATGACGATGATGATCACCATGATGGCGATAATGATGATGACAAATGGAAATCCTGTAACCACAAATCGCATGAAGGAAAAGACTGTCCACACAAAGGACATGATCATAAAACCTGCGACCACAAATCCCACACCTATAAGAGCTGTCCTGATGATGAAGGCGATGCTGAGAAAGGAGATGATGATGATAAGGATGATAAGAAAGTGTATCTCTGTCATGTGCCAAACGGTAACCAATCAAAAAGGATTACTCTTTCTATCAGTATCCATGCAGTAGCTTACCACCTGGCCAAACACCCGGGTGATCGTTTGGGTAGTTGTGATCAGTTACCTTGTTCTCCTTATACCGATAAGGTAAATCCGGATATTGATTGTCCCAAAGACGTGAAAGTAAGCTGTACCAGTTCACTTGACCCATCCGTTACCGGAATGGCAACTGCGTCAGATAATTACAGTACGGTAACTATTACCTATTCTGATGTTACGGTGGGTAACAAGGTAACACGTACCTGGAAAGCAACGGATGTAGCGGGTAATTTTGCTACCTGTAAGCAAACCATTACTGTAGGAGAACCCTTCAGCACAAACCTGAGTTCAGTACCCAACAGCAATGTTAATACAGGAGGGGTATCTACCAATCTTTACCTGGGGTATGGCGCACAAAGCACCACACTTAAAACGGGATCACTTTCCAATAGTGGTGCACCTTATACCTATGCATGGACAGGCAGTAATCTGAGTAGCACAAGTAGTTCGGCACCTGTATTTACGCCAGTAGCTGCGGGTACATTTACCTTCTCAGTAACCATCACCAATGCGTCTGGATGTAAGTATACGACTGCTATCAGCATCTGTGTAACGGATATCCGTGTACCGGGTACCGGCGGAACCAAAGTGTTTGTATGCCATACACCAAAGGCAAAAAATTCAGCTGCCCAAACCTTACAGGTATTGGTTAGCCAGGTGCCTTCCCATCTTGGGTCAAGCAGTTGTGGTAGCAATGGTTCGGACAGGTTAGGAAGCTGTGACCAGACCCCATGCAGTGTAGCGGTAGCTACTTCGGTAATCGTAAGCAGTACTTCAGCTGTAACTAAAGAAGTAAATACCACTTCCACAACCGAAGAAGACTTAAAAGTAACTGTATCACCCAACCCAAGTAATAGTTACTTCACATTAAAGCTGGAGAGTAAATTTAATACACCAGTGAATATGAAAGTATTGGATGCCAGCGGAAGGGTAGTGGATGCGAGATCAAAAATCGTTTCTAACAGTACTATACAGATTGGACATAACTACAGCAGTGGTACTTACTATGCAGAAATGACACAGGGTACTACGCGAAAAGTAATTCAACTGATAAAATCTCGGGGTTAAATTTGGATTACACGCATTAAGGGCCGCTGAAAAGCGGCCCTTTTGCATTTAAAGGGTATCTGTAACTAATTATCCTTTTTAAAAAAAAATTGTATCAGAACGATCTTATGGCACGAACATAACAGGTATTATCCTTAAAATCATTATCCCTTTCCCCCGTAAGAAAATGCTGGAAAAAAGCAAAATGTTCCGCGTATTCAGTAGCACTCCAGTAACTGAATCTTTCAAAACCTCCCACCACCTCTTTTTGTCTGTAAAGCAGGTCTAACTCCACTTCATCGGGCAGTCGCCAGTCGGCATAACCCCCTTCTCTGCAAGCTTTGCAGAACTGCATGGCTTCCTCCCAGTCTGCTTCCCCGGACAGATCCTCAGGACTTGCTATTAATCCATGTGCTGAACTTTCATCCAGGAAGAATACAATACCTCCCTGGTAAGCATCTCCTACTACTAATGGTTTCATTATTTCCAATTATTATTACAAAGTACCCAAAAAAAGAGCCGGTAAATCCGGCTCCCTGGTTATCATTTTTTGTGTTTATTATTGTTTGTCATAAACAGCCTTTGTCCTTATTTCACCTTGTGGCATCGAAAGATCAGTTTGTAAGGAAAGGGTTTTTCCATCTGTATCGAGGCTCCAGACCTGTATGGTTGAAAATTCAAAAGACTGCCCGTTACGTTCTAACACTATTTGAGAAGTTACGGTAAAGGTTTTACCATCGTCGGCCCATTTCAAAGTTGATATTTTCTTACCTAATCCGTAAGCGCTGCTTTCTGAGGCTTTGCCATCGTGTGACATGACTTCGGTATTCGTTATTTCTGCTCCGCTCATGTCTGTTGCCGTTATGGTAAAAGAAGTGGATTCGGGCTGCTGTAAAATAACCATTTGCTTGCCTACACTTCTGGCACCAAATTGCCCCAGTTCACTTTTACCTTCATTCAGTAGCCAGGTACCCGAAAAATTTACAGGTTCGGGACGATTACCGGTGAATGCAAATAGCATGACTGTTCCCAGTAAAAAAGTATTGATTTTTAATAAATATCGGGTGTGCATAAGCTTAATTTTTAAAAATGAATATAGTGCAAATTAACTGCTTAGCATTTGGCAAGTCATCATTATGTATTTATCGTGTAGGTGAAAACTCCCTGAATTACCTACCTTACCCTCATGTTTATACAAAAAAATATATATATCGAGGGTTGCGATGGCTTACCCATTTTAATAGATATATTTCACAATGAACATCATGGGAAAAAACCGGTAATCATTTACGCCCATGGCTTCAACGGGTTTAAGGACTGGGGTAATGCTGACCTGATAGCCCATAGAATGGCTGATGCCGGCTTTGTTTTTATTAAGTTTAATTTCTCTCACAATGGCACCAGTAAGGAAGATCCCGAATCTTTTACCAACCTGGATGCTTTTGGTAAAAATAACTACAGCAAAGAACTGGCAGATGTACAGCTCGTCATCGATTGGGCAGTAAGTGGTGAAAATACTTTTGCCCATCATATAGCCCAGGATCAACTGGGATTGATAGGACACAGCAGGGGTGGTGGTATCGCCATTATTACTGCAGCCGAAGACAAACGAATTCAAAGGCTGGCTACCTGGGCGAGCGTTAGTGAATGCAAAACACCCTGGACAAACTGGACACCGGAAAAAATGAAAGAATGGAAGGCGTTAGGCGTTGCCTATTATCGCAACAGCCGAACCGGTCAGGATATGCCATTGTATTACCAGTTATGGGAAGATTATCAGCTACACCAAGGCCGGCTGAATATACGTAACGCCATACGTAAGCTAACCATCCCTGTGCTGATCTGCCATGGTACAGCAGATACCTCGGTGCCCATCAGCCATGCACATGATCTGTCACGTTGCCAACCAACTGCCTCACTCTTTATAGTAGATGCTGACCATGTTTTTGGCCGGAAACATCCCTGGTTAGCAGACCAGTTGCCAGAGGTTATGCAATTGGTTCTGAATGAAACCATCCATTTTTTCAGTCCCCTATTATCTTTATAATTGGTTAGGATACAATTCAATGGCCAACTGGTTACAGGGAGTCATTTTTTGACAGTGCAATACACAAAGCAGCCGGAAAAGGCGCTGCTGTATGCGGAAATTGGGAAACCGGGAATACTTTGCCCTAATCCGCAAAGAAAAAAATGTAAACCATAAAATGTGGGGGATGCTTTAATCCTCAGCTGCCTCTCCATCAGTATTGGCAGGCGTTACGTTCTTGAGGCTTAACTGAAACTTGG
This sequence comes from uncultured Bacteroidota bacterium, assembly GCA_963750825.1. GTDB lineage: Bacteria > Bacteroidota > Bacteroidia > Chitinophagales > Chitinophagaceae > Sediminibacterium. The sequence continues at coordinate 9,783 of CAVVSL010000053.1, forward strand.
TGTTCAGTGATACGATATAGTGATTGTCGGCCAGAATAGGTCTGATATTGGCATCTTCCAGCATTACTGAAGCCAAATCTGAAGCCAGGGCTGATCCACTGATGATATTGGCAACACGCCCCTTTGTAAACTCGATGCTGAATTTATAGCCCGCTTTACGGCCACTTCCCGCTCTTTCAAAATCAATACGGTTCAGATCCAATACCTGGTCTCCATTTGCTGATCTTTTTAATAAAATTTTGATAATGGGTAGGTATTTGCTCCAGATCTGTGTGTACATGATTTATTTTTATTATTTAAAATGGGAATATAAAAAACGCATCTGCTTTAAGAAATCAACGCAAAGGTCGTTAATTGTTGCCTATATTACGAATTTGCTTTGCTAAATCACTAAAATCCTTGATTATAAAGGGTTTTAGCACCACATGCTAAATTATTTCCTGAAAAACAAATGGTTATTGGGGTCAGGACAATTTTAGTAAAACCGTTTTTGTGTGATTGGTCACCGGGTAATTACCTTCGCCACTATGACCAGTATAGACAGTATACAGCTAGACCAGGTAATTGTTCACCGGCTGGGCAACCCAACAAGAGGGGAGCCCTTACAGCTATCGCCGGATCCGCTAAATCTTACAGATGAGTTGGTCAAACGCTTACTCACCAAGTATTTTTTGTCTCCTTTCAATGAAGAAGACCAGTTTCGGTTTACACATATCAGTAACCTGGATATGAATGAGGTATTTCAATATGCGAATGGGATTTTTGAAGATTCTGCTGCCTTTACGCCTAACAGCGCTTTACTGGCGCAATTCCTCTACAGTAAGAGTACCCATGTGCGGGTAAAAGAGGGTGAGTTATATGTAGTGAAATTCAGCAATGTGCCCTTCGGTACCAGCTATATCAATGCACTCGGCCTTTTTAAAAGCGAAACAAAAGACACTTTTTTAAAAATATCACCCAAAGGCGAAAACTGGGAATTGATGGCAGAAGAAGGCATCGCCATTAATAAGCTGGATAAAGGCTGTCTCATTTTTCAGGAAGACAAGGCAAATGGTTATGTGGTTTGTGTGGTGGATACAGCCAATAAACAGCAGGATACCCAGTACTGGGTGAATGATTTTCTGCAGCTTACCCGCCGGGCCAACAGCTATCACCATACAGATGCCGCATTGGGTATGTGCAAGCTCTTCATCAGCAATGAATTATCAGAACAGTTTGACGTAAATAAGAGTGATAAGATTGACCTGCTGAACAGAAGTATGGATTATTTTAAAACAAAAGAAGCCTTCACTTTTTCGGGCTTTGCAGAAGAAGTATTGCACCACCCCGAAATGATAGAAAGCTTTACCCAATATAAACAGACCTATGAAGCTGCCAGGGAAGTGACCATTGAAGACAGTTTCGATATTCACCTCTCTGCTGTAAAAAAACAGGAGCGCTTCTTTAAGAGTATTTTAAAACTCGACAAAAATTTCCACGTGTACATTCATGCCCGGAAAGACATGATAGAAAAGGGTTTCGATGAACGAAAGGGAAAACAATTTTACAAACTTTATTTTGACGAGGAATCCTGATTTATTTTAATTTATTCAGATCACCCCAGCGCATCCAGCTCTTTTTGAAAATCGTATTGCAGATCCTCGTGCAGAGAAGGCATGGCAGCTTTTATTTTCTTGAGTTGCTGATCAAACAGGTTAACCAGTTGGGTACTTTTTGTATAAGGAATGCCTGATAGCTTCAGGCACTGGCAGAAATGTAAAAGCAAACTGATTTCTACCTGTTTCGATCCGGTATAACGGATGTATTTGCTGACCATCCGTAGAATTTTCCGGAGGCTTTTTTTGGTAAGGTATAAATTAGCCTGGGACAGACCCGCAAAACCCTCGTCTATCAGCAGTTTCACACTATTTACATAACCTGCTTCATCGTGCGATTCCAATAACAGGTAGGTTAGCAATTCCTTATTCTCTTTTTTAAACCTGGCCAGTGTAAGGCATAGCTGCAGCAAACGGCCTGGGGAAACCGATTGTAATTCCAGTTTTAATTCCTGCACGGAAGCTGTTTTCATGACTGCAAAGTAAAGTCAAATCTGATTGCCTGTTCACGAATGGGTTGCAGGATTTATTGGGAGATAGGGTATTATCTTTACCTGCCCATATTATTCCATTATGCCTTACGATACTTCCGTACCCCATCCTGAAATTTTGCTGGAACTGGTAACCATCCGGATGCCTTTTGGAAAGTACAAAGACCGGCTATTGTGCGACCTTCCTGATTATTACCTGGAATGGTTCCAGCGAACGGGTTTTCCCAAAGGTAAACTGGGAATATTACTAGAATCGCTTCTGGTCATCAAACTTAATGGCCTTGGCTATTTGCTGGATCCACTAAAGAAAAAATAGAAAGTCGCTATAAAATCCCATTTCAGGTGCAGTGCTAAAAAAAGAACCAGCTTATCCAGAAAACCGGGTATTCATTTTTTCAGGATTATCTGTATATTCAATCATTCATTTTTACATCCTTAAGAACGCTCATAAACCGATATCGCCATGAATCCATCCAGAAGAAAATTTTTACAAAACAGTGCCCTCCTGCTTGCAGGCAGTAGTTTTTTATCCCGTGAGGTAATGGCCGCCGCCAAACCGGCTACCATAACCGGTATACAATTGTATTCGGTAAGAGATGACATGAAGAAAAATCCCATAGGCACCCTGCAGGCTTTGGCAGATATGGGTTATAAATATGTAGAGCATGCCAATTATGTTGACAGGAAATTCTATGGCTTCACTGCCACAGAATTCAAACGCATACTGGACGGGCAGGGGCTACAAATGCTGAGCGGCCACACAGTTATGGGCAAAACCCATTGGGATGCTGCCAAAAAAGATTTTAGTGATGAGTGGAAATATACAGTTGCAGATGCCGCCACTGTTGGCCAGCAACTGGTCATCAGCCCCTGGCTGGATGATAGCCTGCGCAAGAATTTTGACGACATGAAAGCCTATATGGATGTATTCAATAAATGTGGCGACCTCTGCAAAAAATCAGGGATGCGCTTCGGTTACCATAACCATAATTTCGAATTCACCCAATCGCTTAACGGACAAAAAGTGTATGATATCATCCTTGCGTATACTGACCCCTCCCTGGTAGTACAACAGTTGGATATGGGCAACCTGTATGGTACCGGAGCAAATGCGATAGACATCATAAAAAAACATCCCGGCAGGTTTGTTTCCCTGCACGTAAAGGATGAAATCAAATCCACTAAAGGAGAAATGGCCGAAGGTTATGAAAGCACCATCCTGGGTACCGGTGTGGCCAATACCAAAGCCGTTACCGACCTGGGTAAGAAGATAGGTGGTTCCCTCCACCTTATTATTGAGCAGGAATCTTACCAGGGTAAATCCCCGCTGGACTGTGCACGGGAAGACCTCAAGATTATGAAAGAGTGGGGCTATTGATGCAACCACCGGTCAGTTGGCCTGTATAAATGGATATTCCGGCAAGGTGAAAGCATTTATTTGCATAATCTTTCAGGAATTTCTTAAAGAATCATCGTGCCATTGGCATTGATGGGTCTGGTTAGTTTCCAGTTCTGGTCAGCTATCAACTCCCTGAAACAGGTGGTTCTGTAGGCGGTAAGCCTCAGCAGGGGTTCTCTATGGTTGCTCAGCCAGTGATGCCTTGCCAACACATAATGACTGATCCACTCTTTTTCATCACCACCGTTTGCGGGCACCGGGGTGGGAAATTTTTTTCTCAGAAAAGAGAGGATGCTACCGGAATGAATAAAACTATCGTAAATAACCAGCATGCTCAGGGGTAAACTGAATGCCTGGGTGGTAAACCATTGAAAAGCCGGTGTATAATATTTTCCATCAAAAAACTGGTCCTGTGACAGTTTCATTACAGGGTCTTCTTTTCCTGCTTTTCTGAGTAAATCACAAAATACAGTATTGTTTTCCAGGCTGGGCTTTCTTCCCAGTTGATTCAAGAAAGGGGCCAACTCATGGCCATAGCTGCCATTGTTGGCTATGTATTCCTGTAACAATGCTTTCAGGTGGCCAAATTCTGTGGTTTGGGAACGGCCATAAGTAACCTGTTTGATCCGGTTCCCCGTACCGGGATCTGTATAATCTGCATAGACTGTAACCTGTGCATAGTCGCCTTCTTTTTTCCCCGTTTCAAATACATTCACAACCTGCTCAATTTTTCTTTTAATGGGAGACGTAATCGGAATAGCATCCAGGAGATTGTTATCCGGTTTCAGGTATTCGATGGAATACTCATCAATGGGTTCTTCGGCAATCTCAAGTGCCCCTCCCCAGTAATAACTGTTGTCTCTGTCGCGGTACCATTTCCCCAAACCCGGATTGGGAACGCTGGGCACTTCTTCTCCTTCAAACTGGAAATTTTCCAGAACCGTTCCAATAATACCATTGGGATCCGGCAGGTAAGCGGGGACGGTGCTTCGCTTATTTAATTTTTTGGCTTTTACAATCAGTTTCATGGTTTAGCCTACGGCCTCCTCTATGCCTGGGTTTGTATTTTGTATGGTTATGTTGACAGGATCGGGCACTTTAGTATTATTGCCCTGATCACCTGACTTACCGCGGATTCGCATGAGTTTATTGAGCAGGTCGAACCAAAAGGGTGCACCCAGCGAAATAGCCAGAGCGGTAAGCAGCCATCCGATAAAACCGGTAAAGGAAACGTCCGGATACAAGAAAAAAAAGACATGTAATAATGCCGGGTGATGGCAATCATATCCGAATCCCATCAGCGACTGCGCATTTTTCAAATCTGTTTCCATTAATTTACGGGAAGCCCTGAGCAATGTATCGGTTTGTAAATGGGCAGTTTCCCAAGCTGCTTTTTGTTGCTGATACATTTTACCGGTATCATTCATTTTTTCCATTTCCTGTAAAGCGGGTGTTAATTGCCGGTTTTTTTCCAGATAAGTATTTGCAGCCTGCACCATTTGTTCTCTGAGTGCAGGGTCACGTGAAAGGTTTTCTGCCATGCGGATACTATCCACATTAAAGGCAACGGCAATTCCCAGGCCTATCAGGAAAAGGATAAACCGGGTATACCTTCTGTACCAACCCGTAACCCTTTCCATAGTATCATTGTACCATTGCTCAACGAGTTGCCGGAATTTTTCCGGATTTCCTTTCGCTTCTGAAAGTAAGGTTTGCAGAAAAAAAACAGTGTCCCCGGGAATTTGAACAGGGCTTTCTGAAGCATTCGGGATGATTACCCTGCCTTCCTTCAGTGTGTGTGACAGGCTTGTACTATCTGCCGCCGCACTTCCCTGTAATAAGTCAACCAGTATTCGTGAAAAATTACCGGCACTCAGATAGGAGGGTTTACTGTAAAAGCGGTCTTCCCCCATATATTTCATAAGAGGGTGTTCGAAAAAAACCTTGCTGAATGGTTGATTGCGTAAAGGACTGCTCCGGGTAAACAGCATCCAATATCCCTTTAACCGGTCGGTTAACGGATTGCCGGTTTCCGGTTTGGCGTCCTCCAGCATCCTGACAATGGCTTTGACCAGCATTTTGGAACGGAATGCCAGTTGGGTAGCCAGTAACTCTTGCAGGATACTGGCCAGCAGGCTGTAAAGCAGGTAAATAAATACCAGTCCAATAACTACATCCAATGCTGCATGGTGGAACATGCTTACCTATTTAAAACGGTTACCTTCTCTCCAATACCCTTCCGGTGTGTAGGTGGGGCATAGGTGAAAAGCTGTTAAACATGGGGGGATAAGAGAAAGATAATGAACGATTTTAAAAATGTCAATACCCCGGGTCAGATTTTTTTAGTGCGGAGTTTTCGGGAGATTTTTTTTGTAGATACCCGCTTCCACCGAATAGGTAATAATACCGGCAATGCTCTTGGCCCCGATTTTATCCATGATGCGAGTTCGGTGCCCCTCCACAGTACGCTTGCTTAAATGCAGGTTATAGGCAATTTCTTTGCTGGTGTATTCATGACAAATGAGTTGCATAATTTCTTTTTCCCTTTCACTGAAGTTTGCGTCGTCTTTGAGCGGTAACTGGTAATTTTTGGAAACAATTTCAGTTAATTTTTCTGTGATCTCTCTGCAGAAATAGGGCTTGTGCTGGAAAACGGTGGTAATGGCTTCGGTAATTTCTTCGGCATCAGCTGTTTTCAATACATAGCCCAGTGCACCCGCTTCGAGCATCCGCAATATGGGTTCTTCCTTGCCATAGGCCGATATAACGATGACCCTGCTTCCTGACCTCCTTCGAAGGATTTCTTTGGTGGCGCTGATACCATCCATTAATGGCATGCCGATATCTGTTAGAATGATATCCGGCGACAAATCAAGGACTTTATTGATCAGGTCCTGTCCATTAATCGCTTCTCCCACTATGCGTATATTTCTTTGTTGTGATAGCAGGGCACTTAAACCGGAACGGTATAGGACATGGTCATCCGCTATCATCACTTTGATGGGCTTGGTTTCCATAGGTGTATAGTTAACAGGTATTGGTTGCGGAGAAATACTGGTATTTCTCCAGTTTCTTATGCACCAAAATCAAACAATTACCTGACTCTTGATAGGGTATTTGTACTTATTACTTCTCGCAAAACACGGTAAATCGTTTGTCTGAAAAGGTGCCATCTGCCATTTCAAAACAAAAATAGGCCCGGGACCGTGCCGTGGTCAAGCGTTAAAACACGGTATTTTTTCGGGATTGATTGGCAGATGCCGCAGACCGGCTAAGTAGTTTACCTGGGTATTTTATATTCCTTAAATAATTCCCCGAAATCCAGTTCCAGTCCCTGCGCCAGTGCAACTAAGGTAGAGAACGCAAAATTAACCTTGCCTTTTTCAATTCTTTGTATCTGGCTGTACTCCAAACCAGTTGCAGCAGCCAGTTGTCGCATGCTCATACCCTTCTCTTTCCGTATGCGGGTTAACTGTGCGGCAAACCGCAACAATATTTTTTCCTTGTTATTCATCCACAAACAAGGTCAATGCAATCAGATTATTTTTTGACGTATGTTTATACGTCATCTAAATTTTTTATTAATTTAGTCCTTTCATTAATTAGCCTCAAAACTACCCCTATGTTACCTGCCATAACCCTTGCCAAGGCTGTTTCCCGGGAAACCTTCCATAAAATCCTGTATGCATTGGTCATCCAAAGGTTGCAGAACAGGGCCCAAAGTCGCACCGGGAAAATTCGCTGATTCGGTAATTGCAGTGTTTAATTCAATTACTGCAACCACGGCAAACTATATTGCCCTAACATTCTTTGCCATTCTATGTAACCTTGGGGCCCTCCTTCAGTCAAACCATCAGAAAAGGATAACCTGAATGCCCCGTACACAAGGTATTCCTGAATAAGGGTTGTTGATAATTGTCAGCATTATGTGGACTATTATATGCCATTAAAAAAGCAGGCAGTATTTTTTTTATGGAAATTTAAACCAGGTCATTCCTTAATACTAACCCACATGATTACAGAAGTTATTTCTGCTTACCAGCTCGTAAGCAAGCATGGTTTTGCCAGTATCATGCAAAACCCCATAACGGGACAAAAATCACTTTTAGCCAATGCTTTTTTTGATGCAGGCGAAACGGTTTGTGCATTTGAGGCGGAAAACACCTTCGCAGAAGCATCCTACCTTACTGTACAAACAGGGGACCAGACCCACATCACTTTGCTGCCGGATTTTCTGCAATACACCAACCACAGTTGTTCCCCCAATGTATTTTTTGATACCAGTACTTTTCAGTTAATAGCGCTGGGGGACATTCAGCCCGGGGATGAGCTGGTATTTTTTTATCCTTCTACAGAGTGGGATATGGCACAACCCTTTTCCTGTTTCTGTGGCAGCCCTAATTGCCTGCACCTGATTCGGGGGGCGGCTTATCTGCCCGAAGAAACCGCCATCAAATACAGGCTTACCGGTTTTATCAGGGATAAAATTAACCGTTCAACCCCGAAATAAATATTCATGCACGCAGCAGGATCTTTCATCCCTTCTATACCGGTAAACAGGCTGAAAGCCTGGGTACTCGCACCCAGTCTGGTTACCACAGATGCCAATATTGATTATTACTACGACTTTTCCCAGAGCATTGCCGAGTACGAGAAAACATTTTCGGCACTGCAAATACCCTGGCAGTGGCAACCCGTTACCATGGAGGATTATCCTGACATTATCGAAAAGATTGTATCTGAAAAAATTGCCGGTACCATTTTTCCGGTAGTGATTAATCTTTGCGATGGAGATGAAATCAATGGATCACCCGGAATATCGGTGGTACAGTTACTGGCAGAAAAAGAATTGGTGTATACAGGGGCAGATGAATATTTTTACCACATCACCACCTCCAAAATTCCCATGAAGCTGGCTTTTGACCGGGCTGACCTGCCCACGGCTCCCTGGAAAGACATACAGGAGGGCAACCAGGATTTATCGGGCTATTTTCATAAACTGGGTTCTCCCATCATTGTGAAGCCTGCTGTATCTGGAGGCAGTATGGGTGTGGGCGTCAAGAATGTGGTACACAACACCGGTGAACTGGATAAACTGGTACAGGAAATGTTTGCCGGTTACAGGGGCTGGGAGTTGACGGCGGATGGACTTATCGCAGAGTCTTTTATCAATGGCCCTGAATTTACCACACTGATTACTGGATCAGCGAAGTTTCCATCCCATTGCCGGGTGTATGATCCGGTGGAAAGGGTTTTTCACCCCTCTCTTCCCGATGAGGAGAAATTTCTTTCCTTCGATCGCCTTTGGGAAATATATGAAGAAGAATCGGCCATGCCAGGCGAAGACAATTTTTATGAATACCGGGCAGCCAATCCAGCCATCAGGGACGCCATAATGAAAATCAGTCTTGATGCCTATATTGCTGTGGGCGGAACCGGTTATACACGGGTGGATATTCGCATGGATAAGGCAACTGGTAAACTGTATGTGCTGGAAGTAAACGCCCAGTGTGGTTTAAGTGAGGATGAGGATTATACTTCTATCGGTGCTATCTTGCGCATAAACCAAACGAGTTTTACTGCACTGGTTGTGGACATCATCAACGATGCTTTCAGGAGATACCGGGATTCAGTTAAACAGAAAAATTCGCTGGTAATGCGGGAAAAATAAATTCATGAAAGTCTGTGTCTTACAACCTGATTATACCACTACTTCCGTAGACTACCAGTATTATGATCCGCCAAGAGATCTCTCCGCATTATTACCGGGAGACACTGTAGATCATGTATTTCTGAACAAACTCACTACCTACCAGCAATTGCGCAACCTGCAGCATACCGGATATGACATTTTTGTAAACCTTTGTGAAGGTTACCTTGAATGGGAAGTGCCCTCTATCGATGTAATCTATACATTGGAGTTGCTGGAGCTACCCTTCACAGGACCCACTACCTTATTATACGATCCTCCCAAAGAGCGAATGAAATATGTGGCATTCTGCGAGGGGGTAAATACGCCTGCTTATGTTTTGATTGACAAACTAACAGATATAAACAGCGCCTGTACCCAGCTCAGGTTTCCTGTTTTTGTGAAACCCGCTAAAGCAGGCGATAGTCTGGGCATTGACGAACACTCCCTTACACATAACCGGGAAGAACTTACTTCCAAAGTAAACAGCCTATTGCAGGAATATCCCCAGTTGCTTGCGGAAGAGTACATTTCCGGAAGAGAGTTTACGGTACTGGTAGCCGCCAATGCCGACGGAAAAACGGTAAGCACCTATAAACCTGTAGAGTATATCTTCCCCGAAGGATTTGCTTTTAAAACCTATGCCCTCAAAACCTCGGAACTGCATCCCAATGCCAATATTCCCTGTAATGACCCGGATTTGGAAAGGCAACTACGCGCTGCCGCAACAAAAATCTTCAAAGGGTTTAATGGAGTGGGGTATGCCCGACTCGACTTTAGGGTGAACGAAAAAAGAGAAATCTTTTTCCTGGAAATCAACTTTACCTGTTCCGTTTTTTACAGGGATGGGTATGAAGGCTCCGCTGATTATATTGTAAAATTTGATGGTATTGGACAGGCATCCTTCCTGAGTCATATGGTTACAGAAGGGATAGCGCGCCATCAACGCATGAAGAAAAAATATATTATTAAAGGGAATGCGATTGCCGGATTCGGTATCTATGCTACCGGTGATTTAATGCCTAATGATTTGATTTTCAATGGAGAAGGACTTTCCCAGCGACTGATAACCCGCCGTTTTGTGGAAACCAATTGGAATGAGACAGAAAAAGAAATCTTCCGCCGCTATGCATATCCTGTGAGTAATGAAGTATTTTTGCTCTGGGATAATGATCCTTCGGCATGGGCTCCCCAAAACCATAGCTGTTCTCCCAATACCGCTTATGATGGCCTGAATGTGGTAGCTACCAAGTCTATCAGTAAAGGCCAGGAACTAACCCTCGACTACGCATCCTTTTTGGATGAGCGAATGGAGCCCTTTCAATGTACCTGCGGAGCAGTCAATTGTCGCGGACTTATCAAAGGAATACCCGGCAATTCGATAACCAACAGGGAATTTCAACGCCGGACTTAAACATTATCCCACAGCAACAGTCCTACTTACTTCCCATTAAGCCAAGAAAGTACTGTAAAAATTTAAAAAAAGGGAATACCCGGCTTTATGCGGGAATTCCTTTGTGCAATAATCGTGTGAAACATGTCAAGATTTGAAATTTTAAAAGGGCTGATCAGGAAACACAGAACACAACTGGTGATTACCTATGGATTATTTTCACTGGAAATGCTGGGGGCACTCCTGCGCCCCTATTTTTTGGGAGTGGCAGTCAATGATCTGATTAAGGGAAGTTACCATGGCTTAATTGTACTATCTGCTGTGCACATGGCCTGGCTGGTTATTGGTACACTCAGGCATCGATGGGATACCAGAACCTATTCTGCCATTTATACATCCCTGGTTACCCGTTTCCTGTCGAGAAAAATAGCTAAATCTGAAGTATCCAAACTAAGCGCACACACAACCCTGTCAAAGGAGTTTGTGGATTTTCTGGAGTTTGACCTGATCTATGTTATAGAAGCCATATATAACCTGATCGGCTCTGTTATCTTACTCTATTTCTATGATCGCTCAGTGGTAGGATTGTGTCTCGCCATTTTACTGCCAGTGGTGGTAATCAGTTATCTCTATGGAAAAAGGATGAAAAGGCTGAACCGCCTCAAAAACGATGAACTGGAAAACCAGGTGGACATCATCTCTTCGGGAAACAGAAAAGCCATTTCAAGGCATTTCAATAACCTTCGCCATTGGCAGATTCGCATCAGTGACCAGGAAGCCTGGAACTTTGGTATCATGGAACTGATGGTCATGGTGGTAATCGGATTTTCACTGCTTATCACGAACCAGGTAGCAGGACTCACACAGTCGCCCGGGAACCTCATCGGTATCTATACGTATATTTTAAAATTCGTTTCAGGATTAGATACCATACCCTATACCGTTCAAAGACTTACTTCGCTTAATGATATTACCCACAGGATTGAATTGGAAGAGGAAGACCTGTACAGGGAGGGAAAAGATACCCGGCCTGTTTTACAGGAAATACCCCTGATGGAGACAACGGAAGTATTGTAAGCGTAGCCGGTAAATTTCGGAGATTTCTTTGCGGAACCGGCAGTCCGGTGTCGCCATCGTTTTCGTAATACTTTGGGGTTAAGCGGGGCTGAATGCAAAAAAGTACTTAATTTTTACCCTCATATAAATAAAGTCTTGCCATGAACTCCAGAAGAAAGTTTTTACAAAATTCGGCATTCTTAGCCGGTGGAACTATGCTCAGTACTGCCGTTAACAACAAAGCTTTTGCCTATTTTTCAAACAAAGTGGCGCCCAGCGACCAATTGAATATTGCTGCCATTGGCATCAATGGTATGGGTTGGTCGGACCTCACAGCAGCCCTGAAAGTTCCGGGGGTGAATCTGGTGGGACTGTGTGATGTAGACAAGAATGTGCTGGACAAACGAATGGATGAACTCGTAAAAAAAGGCAATACCTCTAAAGTAACTACCTACAGTGACTATCGGAAATTGCTGGACAACAAAGACATTGATGCAGTAATTATAGGTACGCCCGACCACTGGCATGCATTGCAAATGATCCATGCATGTGAAGCCGGGAAGGATGTATATGTAGAAAAACCGGTAGGCAATTCTATTGGGGAGTGCCGTGCCATGGTAAAAGCCCAGCAACGGTACAACAAAGTAGTACAGGCAGGGCAGTGGCAGCGCAGCCAGCAGCACTTCAAGGATGCAATTGATTATGTACACAGTGGTAAACTGGGTAATATCAGAACCGTAAAAGTCTGGTGTTACCTTGATTGGAAACAGCCACTGGATGTAAAACCCAATAGCCCTGTTCCAGCGGGAGTGGATTATACCCATTGGCTGGGACCCGCACCCACCCGTCCTTTCAATCCCAATCGTTTCCATTTTACTTTCCGTTGGTTCTGGGATTATGCCGGCGGACTTATGACGGACTGGGGCGTTCATTTACTGGATTATGCTTTACTGGGGATGAAAGTGGCCAATCCCAAATCCATTGTAACCGTAGGCGGAAAATTCGCCAAGCCCGATTCAGCAGATGAAACACCTGATACACTGATGGCCATGTATGAGTTCGAAGGATTTAACATTATATGGGATCATGCGGTGGGCATTGGTAATGGAAATTATGGCAAAGACCATGGCATCGCTTTTATTGGCAATAATGGAACCCTGGTGCTTAACAGGAATGGTTGGGAAGTGCTGGAAGAAAAAAAGAATGCCGGTAAAGTTTCCATGGCCTGGCAGAAATCGGTTGACAATGGCCTTGATAAACACATGGTGAATTTTGTTGAGGTCATCAAATCCAGAAAAATGCAGGACCTGCATTGCCCTATCCAAGCGGGGGCCGACATTGCCTGTTTTTCCCAAATGGGTAATATTGCTTACCGGACCGGGAAGAAACTATTCTGGAATGCAAAAGATCAGGCGTTTACGGATGCAGCCATCAACAAACAATACCTGATGAAAGAATACCATAATGGTTATGTATTACCCAAAGTATAATTGAACGTATCATTAAACAGGAAAACGAATAGTATGAAAAAAATAGTTTTGTTTACAGTAACTATACTGGTAGCCTTTGCAGTACAATCACAGCAGGTTGATAAAGTAAAAGAGGCAGCTAAGACGGAAATATGGGAGCCCGTTCCCGCAATGGTTACACCCGGTAAAACCAATACCGATGCTCCTTCGGATGCCATTGTATTGTATGACGGAAAGAACCTGGAGCAATGGGAAAAAGAAAAAGGCGGAGCCCCTGGCTGGAAAATAGATAAGGACGGAGCGCTAACAGTGGTAAAAGGTTCGGGAAACATTGCCAGCAAACAGGGATTTGGCAGTTGCCAGTTACACATTGAATGGAGAGAACCCTCAGTAATTGCCGGTGCCAGCCAGACGCGCGGTAACAGCGGTATTTTTTTCATGGGCCGGTATGAATTGCAGGTACTGGATTCTTATAATAACCCAACGTATATAAATGGGCAGGCCGGAAGTATTTATAAGCAACACATCCCACTGGTAAATGCTTCTAAAAAACCAGGTGAATGGCAGAGCTATGATGTTATTTTTACCGCTCCTGTATTTTTCTCAGATGGCCAATTGCAGGCTCCTGCAAGGATTACAGTTTTACACAATGGTGTACTGGTTCAAAATAATGTAGCCATCAAAGGAGCCACGGAGTGGATTGGAACCCCTGTATACAAGGCGCACCAATCCAAAGAATCACTCGTACTGCAGGACCATGGCAAGGATGGCGGCCAACCCATGAGTTACCGTAATATCTGGATAAGGGAATTATAATTGGACGTTAGAAATCATATCAATGAAAAGCCCATGTTCACGTACATGGGCTTTTTGATACACACATTTGTGAAAACAAACCGGTGTTCATTTTACATAGGTTATTGTTGTTGCCGGATTTGATTAATAGGAATAAGCCATACAACAACCAGTGTAAAAGAACAATATTTCGGGGGCATAAAAAACGTGGAAAATACCTTTTTTTGAATGGTATTAATACCCGATGCAGTAACCAAAACAAGCTGCTTATCTTGCACCCCATTTCTCATAAAGATTGATCCAGCGTATGCACACCATTGCACAACCCGGTAAAGTACTCGAATCTGTTTTTGGGTATCCCCGTTTCCGGCATAACCAGGAGGAAATCATCACACACATACTTAAAGGGATGGATGCTGTAGTGCTGATGCCTACAGGTGGTGGGAAAAGCCTTTGCTACCAGGTACCTGCACTTTGTTTGCCCGGTGTAACCATTGTGGTTAGTCCATTAATTGCATTAATGAAAGACCAGGTGGATGCCCTGTTACTTAGTGGTGTGAAGGCTGCCTTCCTGAACAGTACCCAAAACAGCAGCGAACAATCCTTTATCCTGCAGCAATTGAGGAGAAATGAATTGAAGTTGTTATATATAGCACCTGAGCGGCTTGTAGGAGGTGACATTTCTTTTTTGCAATACCTGCAGCAGGTGAACCTGTCGCTGTTTGCGATAGATGAGGCACATTGTATCAGCCAGTGGGGACATGATTTCCGGCCCGAATACCGGATACTGGGAGAACTGAAAAGGGTCTTCCCTTCTATTCCCGTTATTGCCTTAACGGCCACTGCCGATACCCTAACCAAAAACGATATTATACGCCAACTGGCTTTGACGGATTACCGGGTTTTTGAAAACAGTTTCAACAGGCCCAATATTCGTTATTATGTAAAGCCTAAAAAAGGATATTACCCGGTGTTGGCCGATTACCTTGACGCCCATAAAGATGACAGCGGTATCATTTATTGTTTGAGCAGGAATGCCACGGAGAAACTCGCAGAGGACCTGCAGGCTGATGGATTTTTGGCGGCTGCCTACCATGCAGGCCTGGATAAAAATACCCGTGACCAGCGGCAGGACCAGTTTTTAAAAGACGAAATCCGGATCATGGTGGCTACCATCGCTTTTGGTATGGGTATTAACAAAAGCAATGTCAGATTTGTGGTGCACGCAGACCTTCCCAAGAATATGGAAGGGTATTACCAGGAAACCGGCAGGGCAGGCAGGGATGGACTCCCCAGTGAAGCGATCCTTTTTTTTGGTGCAGGCGATGTAATGAAACTGAAAGGCTTTGCCCAGGTGGAAGATAATCCCGAGCAAACCCGGATTCTTTTAAAGAAGCTTGACCAGATGGTTCAGTTTTGCGAAACCAGCACCTGTCGCCGCAAAAACCTGCTAAATTATTTTGGGGAAACCGCCCCTGATTATTGCGGGAACTGTGATACCTGTCTTGACAAAAAGGAGTTGGCAGATTGTACCGTTATAGCCCAGAAAATTCTCAGTACCGTTTACAGAATAAAGCAAAACTTTGGAATGGGTTATATAACCGACATACTACGGGGAAGCAACAGTGAAAAAATAAGGTCGGAACATAAGGAGTTGACTGTGTATGGGGTTGGCAGGGAAAAATCGAAAGAAGAGTGGATGCATTATACGCGCGAACTTTTGCGCAACGGATACCTTCAAAAGAGTGAAGGCACTTACCCTGTAATACAGCTAACAGCAAAAAGTGAGGCAGTTTTATTTAAGGGAGAAAAAGTGTTTCTGGCTGCTTCAGTACAGGTATCTATTTCCAAAGAGCCGGTTATTTACCAGCAACATGCCTATGAAAAGCCCCTATTTGACCATTTGAAACAATTGCGCAATCGCCTGGCCAGGGAGGAAAATGTTCCTGCCTATCTGATACTCAGCGACAGCAGTTTGCTGGATCTTGCTACTTATTTACCCCTTGGCATGAGCGACCTTCACCTTATTTCGGGTTTTGGAACGTATAAGGTGGAAAAGTACGGAAGACCCATTCTGGAAATGGTACAGGATTATTGCCATGAGCAGGGCTTGACTACGCAAATACATTTGCAAAAAAACAGTAAGCCCAAAAGGCTAAGCCAAACAAGGGAAAGGGTAACGGATACCAAATTGGCGAGCCTGGAATTGTACCGCCAGCATAAAAACCTTAACGTAGTGGCAGAAGAAAGGCAGTTATCTGTAACCACTATTGAAAATCACCTCAGTCATTTTGTAAAAACGGGAGATTTGCTTATTGCGGATATGGTGCCCGATGATAAACGGGAATTGATAACAGAAGTGTTTTCCAGGATGGGAGCGTCGAGCCTCAAAGCTTTGAAAGACCAATTACCTGAGGAGATCAGTTACGGGGAAATTAAATTAGTAGTAGCACATCTTACCAGAGAGTAATCCCCTAAATAGTTATCCTGTTGCGAATGCATATGCCCGCCATTCAGCCCAGGTAAATTCGCTTCCCGGTAACATGAATCCGCAATGGCCGCCATTTTCAGGGGTTTCCAAAAAAAGAAAATCACTGCCTGCTGCTGCTTCATAACCCATACAGGCTTCCGTAAGAAAAGGATCGTTGAGGGATTGAACCAGCAGGGTGGGTAGGGTAATGAAAGGCAGAAATGCTTTGACACTGGCACGGGCATAAAAATCAAATGCATCCCTGAAACCATGCAGGGGTGCAGAATACCGGTGGTCGAAGTCTGTCAGGGTTTTTATGTTTTCGTAACCCGCATAACTTACCTGACCCGGAAACAGTTGTTCTTTTAGTTTGATTTTTTTGCCCAATTTTTTAAGGAACCTTTTGGCGTAAAGACCATTTCCCGGCCTGGCAAGTGCTTTAACCCCTTCCAGCAGATCAATGGGAACTGAAAAGGCAATGGCTTTTTTGATGGCAGCGGGAACCCACTCCGGGTCTTCACCCAATGCCCGTAAGGTAAGACTGCCCCCCATACTGAATCCGGTAAGAATGATTTCTTCATAGCCATATTCCTGAATGGAATGGGTAATAACTGCTTTTAAATCACCTGCATCGCCATGGTGGTAAAACCGGGGTAGCCGGTTCATTTCGCCACTGCAGCTTCTGCAGTTCCAGGCAAGTACGTCATAACCCTTACTGTAAAAGAGTTTGGCCATGCCCAATACATAATGCCTTTTAGAGTCTCCTTCCAATCCGTGTGTAATGATCAACAGTTTCCGGTTATGAGAAACTGACCTGGCCCAGTCAAGGTCTACGAAGTCGCCATCAGCAAGTTCCAGCCTTTCTCTATGCTGGTATTGAAAATCCACTTTACGAAAAATGCTGGGATAGATGGTTTGTATATGGGCTGAGAACTGCCAGAAAGAGGGTTGGTAAGAAGGCTTGGGTAATAGCGGCATTTAAACAGGGTGAATGCAAAAGTATACAGAGCCATCCTAACCCAGCCCAATTGTCCCTTATTTTTTATTCGGGTTTCAAAATCGTACCTTTCATACATGCAGCAAAATAAATACCTTAAATATTTTAATGTACTTCCGCTGTTCAATACCCGCCGTACGAGGGATATCTTTCATGTGAATCCTACGATCGTACCCGAAAGGGAGGAAGCAACAGAAATCAGTATCAGGGTATATGATTATTCTCCGGATTATTTTACCGAGAGACAGTTAGACAGTATAGAGGAATGTTTTTCTTACAGGGATAGCCAGCACATTTCCTGGGTCAATATAGATGGTATCCGTAAGAAAGATGTGGAAGCCATCTGCCAGCATTTCGGTATTCATATGCTGATTACAGAAGACATAATCAGTGTTGGCCAACGGCCCAAGATGGATGAAATGGACCCTGTTTTGTATTGCCTGCTGAATATGTTGTATTTCAATGACCGGACAGGAGCTGTGGAGACAGAGCAGATAAGTATCGTTTTGGGAAAGGACTTTGTCATTTCTTTTCAGGAAGATGCCGGAAGGGATGTGTTTAATCCCATTCGTGAAAAGCTCAAAGTTACCAATAGCAAACTCCGGCAGAGCCCGGCAGATTATTTATGTTATGCTTTGCTCGATATGATTGTTGATAATTACTATGTAGTAATGGAGAAACTGGGAGAAAGAATTGAGATACTGGAAGAGAGAATTATCCGCAGCAGTAATACCCGGTCGCTGGCTGAAATCAATAGTCTTCGGAAAGAGCTGATTGTTCTCAAGCGAAATGTAAGTCCTGTCCGGGACCTGATTAACGGTTTTATCCGCAGCGAAAGCGACCTGTTGGAGGAACGGACTACCAAGTATTTCAAGGACATCTACGACCACATTGTTCAGGCAAATGAATTGGCTGAGAGTTACCGGGATATGATGATGAACCTGCAGGACTTGTACCTGAGTAATGTAAACCTGAAAATGAATGAAGTGATGAAGGTAATGGCAGTGGTTACCTGTTTGCTGGCTCCGGCCACTGTTATCGGGGGCATATTCGGAATGAATTTTGACCGGTTACCCTATATCCATCACCAGTATGGATTTTTCATTGCAGTAGGACTCATGCTCTTATTCCCCATATGGATGGTTATTGCGTTTCGAAAGCGGGGCTGGTTTTAAATATTTTACACATCACCATAATAGAAAATAGCCCGTCATTACAACGGGCTATCTTTTCTTCTTGACATAATGTATGCACCGGCTCAATCAGATTTTTACCAGTTTCCATTTCCCTCTTTTAAAAAGGATTACACTGGTTATGGTAATACAGGTTTCTGTAACCAGTATCGCCAGAAACACACCGGTGGTGCCTAACTTACAATAATAAGCCAGCAGGTAACCCAGCGGAATCTGAAAAACCCAAAACCAGAATAAGTTTATCAGTGTGGGGGTTCTGCTATCTCCGGCACCGTTAAAAGCATTGATCATCACCATACCAACCCCAAAGAAAATATAGCCGATGCTGATGATGCGCAAAGCAGAAACGCCGGTTTTCAGAATGGATGGATCACTTGTTAGTAAACCCACAAAAAATTCTGCGAAGGTTACAAAAAGCAGGGAAACGCCTGCCATGAAAATGGCATTATATCGGGCTGTTTTCCATACGGAGGCCTCTGCCCTTTCGGGTTGTTGGGCACCCAGGTTTTGGCCCACCAATGTGGCGGCGGCATTACTAAGCCCCCAGGCTGGCATGATAAAAAAAATAAGTAACCGGATGGCAATGGTATAACCGGCGATTGCATCACTTCCATAAGTGGCAATGATACGGGCCATGGCAATCCAACTGGCTGAGCCTATCAGAAACTGAAGGGTAGCAGTAGCAGCAATATTGCCAATAGATTTTAGTATCAGTTTGTCCGGCAGAAAATGCCTGAGCCGAATTTTAATGATGCCTTTTCCTTTGAAAAGATGGTAAACCTGGTAAATCACTCCGATTCCCCTGCCGGTGGTGGTGGCGATGGCAGCGCCTGTTAATCCAAAAAAGTGAATGAACAGTGGACATAGAATGATATTACAAATATTGGCCAGCCACAAACTCCGCATCGCAATGGCTGCATCACCCGCCCCTCTGAAAATGCCATTGATAAGAAATAGCATGATGATGACAATATTACCACATAGCATAATCCGGGTATAGCTTGTTCCCATCCGGATGACTTCTCCATCCCCACCCATCAGGTAGAGGATATTTTCGGCAAAAAAGATTCCGATGATGCTAATTAACAAAGAAATGCCAACGGCCAGGAGCACTGCCTGTGCACCTGCGCGTGCCGCCCCCTCGGGATTCTTTTCACCCACCCTTCTGGCCACCATAGCGGTAGCCCCCATGCTCAAACCAATGGCGGCAGAATAAATCAGGGTTAAGAAGGACTCAGTTAGTCCCACCGTGGCGGCTGCATGCGGCCCCAGTTTACTTACAAAAAATATGTCCACAACGGCAAAAACCGATTCCATGCACATTTCCAGTATCATGGGAACGGCCAGTAAAAAAATGGCTTTGCGTATGCTGCCCTGGGTAAAGTCCTGGTGCTCACTGTTTAGGGATTCCTTTATCCATGCCCAGACAGACTTATGGCTCTTTTTGAGCGTATAAATAGTCATTACTAAATAGATTATTGGTAAAAAATAAGGAGACTCATGCCTGGGTCAGGCATGATAGCTAACGGGTTGGGTTCGCGCTTGTACTCAATGGGACTAAGCGCTGCTTAGTTGTTCATGGGCTTACTGTTAAAAAGAGAATTTCCAATTTAAGGTTATTGTGATCAAATTGGCAAAACGAAACTATATAATCATTTCGAAATTGACTAAAAGAAAAAGATGAACGGTTTCTAAACTCCAAGAATAAAGATCTAGGGGGGCTTAAAATTTACTATCAGGGGAAACCTGGAAGGCTCTTTTGACGTAAATAAAACGGAAGCAAACCTGGTATATAAGCCTGTTAAGTATTGATTTTCATTGATTTTAATGTATTTTTAAGCTACCACTATCTACATGATGAACAGTAGGCCCCCCACTGCAGGTGATTTTTGTGGGCATCCGTACATACGGAGGTGCTGGCAGCGCTGTACACCAATCGGGATATGCTATAAAGTTGTTTTCCGGATTGTCAGCAACTTATCTTTTCCTATTATAACATTGATATTCATGCTGGGTTTGTTACCCCTTGGTGGCAGCGCAGAAAATATTTATGCATTAGATAAGGGAAATGGAAAAATAACGGGGAAGCAACAACTTTCGAATAATTTTCCGATAAACATTACCGGCAACCTCAGTGGCGAAAAAAACCGGCACAGTAAGATTACGGAAAATGTAGTAAGTGCACTTGCTATTTCAGGATCCATTTCTGCGCCTACTTCTGTATGCCAAAATTCAACAGCCTATATTACCTTTTCTGTAGCAGGGGGTGTACACAATTATACTTTTTTATATACCGTAAATGGAGGAGCTCAAACCACCCTATTACTGACTTCTGGGTCATCAATACAATTGGCAATTAATACTTCTGCACCGGATGTTTTTACCTATCAACTTATCTCTGTTACCGATGGCTTATTAGCGGTTGATGCACCGATGACACAGGTTACCGTTACCGTACATGCTCTTCCAACCGTTAATTCCATTACCGGCCCTTCTATGGTTTGTGCCGGATCTTCTGTTAGTTTAACCAGTACCACACCAGGAGGAGTATGGAGTAGTGCAAGTCCATCCAATGCCACCATTACCGCTCAGGGAACATTGACCGGCATTACAAAGGGGACTACCAGCATTAGCTATACTTTGACAGATGTTAATGGGTGCATTGCTACCAGATCAGTTACTGAAACCGTAAATCCACTTCCCGTTTTCATTCCGATTCTTCCTCCTTTACCGGTTATTTGCCAGGGAACTACTGCTTTTCCGGTAAGTTATACTACGTCCAACGCACCTGATCAATACAATATTATTTGGGATGCTACGGCCCTTTCGGCAGGATTTACCAATGTAAATGAAAACCTAAGCAGTATCAATTTAACGGCTACCAGTGGTACACTTACTGTAACCAATATTCCGGCCAATGTAAGTGGGGTGTTCAATGGATCGCTGGTGGTGAAATCCTCTTCAACCGGATGTGTATCAGTTCCCAATTCATCATTTGTCCAGATCAATCCGCTTCCCACATTTACGGTGAACCCTCCAGCCACTGTTTGTTCGCCCAATACCATCGACATTACTGCTGCGGGCATTACTTCCGGAATTAGCAATGTGTCTGGATCATTTACGTATTTCCGTGATGCCGGCGCTACTACTTCACTTGCTTCAGCAAATGGCATCACTTCTTCTGGAACTTATTATATCAAAGGGGTATCTGCGGCCAGCTGTATTACTGTGCAACCTGTATCTGTTACGATAAATCCAATACCTGCATTTACAGTAAACCATCCGGCGGCTGTCTGTTCTCCTAACACAATTGACATAACTTCTGGGAGCATTACTTCCGGAATAAGCAATGTGTTGGGGGCGTTTACCTATTTCCGTGATGCTGGCGCAACCACTTCACTTGCTTCAGCCAATGCCATCACATCCACAGGAACCTATTATATCAAAGGAGTTTCTGCAACAGGCTGTGTTACAGTGCAACCTGTATCTGTTACGATTAATGCATTGCCTGTTTTTACAGTGAATAATCCGGCACCAGTATGTTCACCCAATACAATTGACATTACTGCCGGGGGCATTACTTCTTCAATAAGTAATGTGTCGGGATCATTTACCTATTTCAATGATGCCGGCGCTGCCACTTCACTTGCTTCAGCCAATGCCATCACATCCTCAGGAACCTATTATATCAAAGGTGTTTCAGCAACTGGCTGTGTTACTGTGCAACCTGTATCAGTTACGATAAATCAATTACCTGCATTTACAGTAAACCATCCGGCCGCTGTCTGTTCTCCCAATACTATCGACATCGCTGCAGCGGGCATTACTTCCGGAATAAGCAATGTGTCGGGATCGTTTACTTATTTCCGTGATGCCGGTGCTACTTCTTCACTTGCTTCAGCCAATGCCATCACATCCACCGGTACTTACTATATAAAGGGGGTATCGGTTGCGGGATGTGTTACTGTGCAACCGGTTTCGGCTACCATCAATCCGTTGCCAGCGTTTATTGTGAATAATCCGGCGGCTGTCTGTTCGCCCAATACTATCAACCTATCGGCTGTTGGTATTACTGCTGTAAGCAATGTATCGGGATCATTTACGTATTTCCGTGATGCCGGCGGTACTACTTCACTTGCTTCAGCCAATGCCATCACATCCACGGGTACTTATTATATCAAAGGGGTTTCTGCGTTGGGATGTGTTACCGTAAATCCTGTTTTAGTAACCATTAACCCACTGCCAGCCTTTACAGTAAACCCTCCGGATGCTGTCTGTTTGCCCAACACAATTGACATTACTGCTGCGGGCATTACTTCCGGAATAAGCAATGTATCGGGATCATTTGCCTATTTCCGTGATGCCGGCGCTACTACTTCACTTGCTTCAGCCAATGCCATCACATCTTCAGGAACCTATTATATCAAAGGGGTTTCAGCGTTGGGATGTGTTACCGTAAATCCTGTTTTAGTAACCATTAACCCACTGCCAGCCTTTACAGTAAACCAACCGGCGGCTGTCTGTTCGCCCAATACCATCGACATCACAGCAGCGGGCATTACTTCTGCAATAAGCAATGTGACGGCATCATTTACCTATTTCAGTGATGCGGGTGGTACTACTTCACTTGCTTCAGCCAATGCTATCACATCTTCGGGAACCTATTATATCAAAGGGGTTTCTGCGTTGGGATGTGTTGCTGTAAATCCTGTTTTAGTTACTATTAATCCACTGCCAGCCTTTACGGTAAACCCTCCGGATGCTGTCTGTTCACCCAATACGATTAATATAACTGCTGCCGGCATTACTACCGCATTAAGTAATGTAATGGGATCATTTACCTATTTCCTTGATGCCGGCGCTACTGTGTCACTTGCTTCAGCGAATGCTATCACATCTTCAGGAACCTATTATATCAAAGCCTTTTCTGCAACGGGATGTGAAAACATACAATCGGTAGCCGTCATCGTAAACCCCCAGCCCGTTATTACTGTTTCTGCTACCCGGGCAACCATCACTTCGGGCATGAATACACAATTAACCGCAACTGGAGCCAATACTTATTCCTGGTCACCCCCTGGCGGATTGTCAGCCGTTACGGGTGCCATCGTTTCCGCAGCACCTTTGACCTCCACCCTCTATACGGTGACAGGTTCGGATGCTAATAATTGTACCAATATTGCCAATATTGCATTGATGGTAAATGCTGTTTTATCCTCCGGAAGCATCAGCAGTAATCAATCCGTTTGTTCGGGAAAACTTCCGTCTTTAATGTCTTCTGTCAGCATAGCCACCGGGGGCACCGGTGCGATATTGTATCAGTGGCAGATAAGCACTGACAATATCAATTTCTCAGATATAGCCGGAGCTTCCGCCCTGGATTATGCGCACAATTTTCCACTTACGCAAACAACCTATTTCAGGCGAAATGCCAGAACATCAGTAGATGCAATCCTTTCCTCTAACGTAGTTACCGTAACTGTAAATCCACTTCCTACCATTTCTATCCAGCCATCAGTAATCAGTGTGGAGCCTGGCGCAAACACAAGCCTTGTAGCCGGAGGTGCTAATTTTTATACATGGTCTCCTGCCATTTCCATTTCTGCCACTTCAGGTGCTTCGGTATCCGTTTCACCCGTAAATAGCCAATTGTATATAGTTACCGGAACGGACCTTAATGGATGTGTTAATACTGGCTCAGTCAATGTACTGGTCAATGGAAGCCTCCAGCCCGGAGCTATCGGAAATGACCAGGTTATCTGTAAAGGTTCTGTCCCCTCGGTAATTAATAATACCGTTTCGCCCACGGGCGGTTCAGGAACTTACCTTTATCAATGGCAGTCTTCAGCATCCATGTCAGGTGGCTTTAAGGATATTCCGGGTGCTACTGCTATTGTCTATACGCCATTAGACCCATTACAGCAAACAACCTACTATCGAAGAAATGTGTATACACAAGCATTAGGCGTGATCGCTACTAATATTGTAACAGTCACCGTTAATAATCTTCCGGTAATTGCCATAAATCCATCGAATCCCACAATATCTTCCGGAACTGCCGTTACTTTAACAGCGAGTGGGGCTAATGATTATGTCTGGTCACCTTCCACTTTTCTATCGGTTGTTACCGGCTCAGTTGTTCAGTCAACCGCCAATCAAACCATACAATACACGGTAACGGGAACTGATGCCAATAAATGTTCAGCTACCGGGCAAGTTACCGTAACCGTTAATGGATCTTTATTACCGGGTAGTATCGGTTCAGACCAGATTATCTGCCCCAATAGCAGCCCAAAGGCCATCGCATCCATTACTGCTGCAACAGGTGGCACGGGTGTAATTCAATACCAGTGGCAATCTTCTACAACCTCCCCCCTTACCGGATTTACTGATATTGCAGGAGCAACCTCTCTCAACTATACTCCTTCAGGGACCTTAAGCACTACCACTTATCTACGCCGTAATGCATTTACAGGCTTGGATGCTGCTTTTCCTTCTAACGTGGTAACCATAACCATAAATAACCTTTCAGCTGTTTCCATTAATGGCGCCAATTCGGTATGTATTGGCTCTTCTTTCCAATTTTCGGGGATACCCGTTGGCGGTACCTGGAGCAGCAGTAATAATCTGGCAACCATAAACAACTCGGGAAATTTGACTGGTATAACGCCCGGCTCTTTATCTGTAATATATACCTATGCCCATCCCGGAGGCTGCGTCACCTCGGTTGCTCAAACGGTAACGGTTAATACTACACCGGTAAGTTCTTCCATAATCGGAAACACAGTTATATGTGTGGGTAGTACTACTAACTTTTCAAACCCTGTTACTGGTGGCGTTTGGCGCGTGCTAAATACTTCTGTGGCTGTTGTGAATGCCAATGGACAAGTAACCGCTATAGGTAAAGGTGAAACCGATATTCAATATGTGGTTACCAATGCGGCAGGTTGCAGCAGTGCCACTTCCAGTAAAATACAGGTATTGGATTTTCCGGTACCACCTGCCATTATCACGAATGGTGCAACCGGTATTTGTAACGGAGGTACTGTTTTATTACAAAGCAGTTCTGCAACAGGGAACCAATGGTATAAGGGTGGCGTTTCCATAGCAGGAGAAACCGGTCAGTATTATACTGCAACTTCGGGCGGAAATTATACGGTAAGTGTTACCAATGGGAATGGTTGTGTCAGCAATACTACCAGTGCTGCCGTGAATATTGCCATCAATCCCCTGCCATTAATTTCCATCAATACCCCGGCTGCTGTATGCCAACCTGCTGTTGTTGACCTTACTGCATCTGCAGTTACATTAGGAAGTAGTCCTGGCCTTTCTTTTACCTATTGGCAGGATGCGACTGGATTAATAGCCCTGTCAAACCCAGACGCCATTGCCGTATCGGGTAGTTATTATATAAAAGCCCTATTCCCGGCTACCGGATGTGCGGTAATTAAATCTGTACAGGTAACTGTTAACCCGCTTCCGCAGGTGTTTATTACGCAACCAGCAACCGTATGTGCCCCTGCAACCATCAACCTTGTTTCACCGGCAGTGACTTCCGGGAGTACCCCAGGACTTACCTATTCCTATTGGTTAGATAATACCGCCAATACACAGGCCCTTACTTCCCCTTCGGCAATAAACAATTCGGGTACTTTTTACATCAGGGGTACCGCTGCCGGTACAGGATGTTCTGCTATAAAGCCGGTAACAGTTAGTATACAGGGTCAGCCACTATTGTCTATCAGGAACCCTGAGGCCATTTGCGCCCCTGGAACGGTTAACCTGAGTCGCAGTGAAATTACAACCGGAAGCGCAGCAGGATTAGTCTTCTCCAGATGGTTGGATGACAAAGCAACCCAACCACTACTCAATGAAACAATGGTAAATAAGTCCGGTATTTACTATATCAGGGGGACCAATATGACCGGCTGTTCAGCCATACTACCTGTTTCAGTAACCATTCAACCACAGCCTGTATTTGATATTATTAGTCCTCCCGCTGTTTGTATGCCCGGTAATGTGGACCTTACCCAAAATAGTATTACACCCAATAGTACTTCGGGTACTGTTTTTAGTCGCTGGAAAAATAACCAGGCAACCATCCCGCTGCAAAATGATAATGCGGTGAACCAGCAAGGGGAATATTATATAAAAGGATTATTACCGGCGTCAGGTTGTTTTTCCGTAAAGCCGGTTACGGTATCTATTCATCCCCTACCTAACGGTACCCTTGAAAACCCTGCCGTAAATTTTATCTGCGAGGGTACTGCTTTATCATTACATGCATCGGGTTCGGACCGCTACCAATGGTACCTTAACCAGCAGGCAATAGCTGGTGCACAGGCGCCGGAATATAAGGCTACCAATGGAGGAAATTATACGATTGAATTTATCAGTAATGAAGGCTGTAAAGTCACAGCTGCCAGTCAGATCCAACTTGACCTATTAGTAAAACCAATACTTAATTTCAGCATTGCTGGTAAATGTATAGGCGTACCCCTAAATTTTACCAATGAGACTGCCGTTTCAGGTTCGGGGGGACTATCCTGGGTTTGGGATTTTGGAGATGGAAATCTTTCCAATAAATATTCTGTTGTCCATACCTATGGAAAGTCAGGCACCTATGTTGTTACCCTTACGGCCAATAATGCTACCTGTCCTGACTTACTTACCCTTAAATCAGTGTCCCTTGCCGTTGAACAACCGGTTCCTGGAATCAGGTATCCCACGGTAAATGTACTTGGGGGAGCATCTGTGGTTGTAAATGCAAGAGCTATTGGTGTTGGGTACCTATGGCAGCCTCCTTTTGGCCTTAGCAATGCCTTAATTTCTGGGCCCTCGGTAAATATTACGGAAGACAGGACCTATACAGTTCAAATCACTTCAGCTGCCGGTTGCCTGACGGTTGATACGGTATTGGTTAAAGTGCTTACCAATGGCGAAATACTGGTGCCGAAAGCATTTTCACCCAATGCTGATGGGAATAATGACAAGCTGTTTCCTATTCTGGAAGGCATTAGTAAACTCAATTATTTCAAAGTCTTTAATCGGTGGGGAAACCTTGTCTTCCAAACCAATGATGCTACTCCCGGTAATGGTTGGACAGGAAAAACAGGAGGAATTGATCAGCCTATTGGCGTCTATAGCTGGGCTGCAGAAGGGGTAGACCAGACAGGAAATATTATCAGGAGGGGTGGCACAGTTATGATTTTAAGATAATAAGTATGGGCAAATATTTTTTCAATAAATTACGTGTACTGTTCTGTTTACTCCTGGTGCAATGTCAGGCAGAAGCACAGGATCCGCATTTTTCCCAATATTTCAGCTCCCCGCTTACGTTCAATCCTGCTTTTACGGGGTACTTTGATGGTACACAAAGACTTGCTTTTAATATGCGTAACCAGTGGGCAAATATTAGCGACCCTTATATAACCGGCACACTTTCATTTGACACCAAAATGCTCAAAAACCGGATAAGTAGTAATGATAGATGGGGGTTGGGTGTGATGGCCCTTTTTGATCAGGCAGGAGGAGGTATTTACCAAAACAATTATCTTGCTTTATCCACCGGATTTAACAAAGGTCTCGATGCGGATGGTAGTCAGAGCATCGGCATTGGTGTGCAGGCTGCCTATGGAAGAAATAGCATTGACTTCAGCAGGGTTTCTTATGGGAATCAATATACCAATGGAGGGTTTGATCTGTCTGTGCCCAGTGGAGAAACTGTCAACAATCAGTCTGTTTCCTACCTGGACCTGAATGCGGGTATATTGTATAATTATACAGATGAGAATGAAAACCAGTTTACCATTGGGGCCAGTATCTACCATCTATTAAAACCGAAACTTTCATTTTTCAGCGGCAATAACCAGCCATTGCCGGTCAGGTATGCCCTGCACCTTAGCGGAAACCTGATTTCCGGGGAAAGGGATAATATATTTCTCAGTGCAAATCTTATGCAGCAGAATGGCACCAATGAAATAGTAATGGGGGGCGCCTATGGCCTGGGCATTGCAGAAACTGATCTGCAACTTTATCTGGGAGGCTGGCTTCGGACCGGCGATGCCTTCTATCCCTATCTTGGATTACGTGCTACTGAATACCAGGTAGGATTGAGTTATGATATTACACAGTCAGACCTCAAGCGTTCCAGGGGCTTTACCGGAAGCAGTGAACTTAGCTTTATTTATTTTTTCAATAAGGATAAGAAAAAAGGGATTCCTTGTTTCTTTTGATAAGTATGCAGGTCTATAAATTAATTACACTGTTACTTCCTCCGTAAATATTCAGGTTTTCACTGTCTGAACCGGGATCGTTGACCCATTCTGTTTCGTTGATTCTGTATTTGAATTCATGTGCTGAATCCTTAGGTAATGCCACTTCTGCAGTGAAGCTGCCATCTTTTTTCTTGCTCATCAGTATCCCATTTTCCCAATCACTGTTCAGCCCCAGAATCTCTATGGTTTCTGCATTTTCTACCTTGAAAGAAAATTTTACTTTGCAATACGATTTTGTCTTGAAGTATGTCTTTTGTATCATATCTGTCTATTTAAGTATACCCCTTAATTCCCTTTTCATAAAAAAGTAACCCAGTCAGACAGTTTTATTAATATTATATTAATATATATTCAATATGGCTGTCATTGCATTTGGCTAAATCCGATTCCCGAAATGGCTTAACAGGTGTAAACCAAAGCATTATAAAGGCTAGTCGAAACTAATCTGTAATTTTAACAGGGTAAAAAACAGCAATCATTCCTGTTGGCAGGTCTGATAATAAATAATGGCAATATGGAAATTCTGATAGTTGAGGATGAAAAGAAAATAGCAGATTCCCTGAAAAAAGGATTAGAGGAGCTCGACTATGATGTAATGGTTGCTTATGACGGAACCATCGGTGAGAAACTCTTTGCCCAGCATTTATATGATATGGTTATACTGGATGTTAACCTACCGGGAATCAATGGACTCGAACTTTGCAAAAGAATCCGGATGAAAAATAAATCGGTACCAGTTTTAATCCTTACCACTTTTGGTTCTGTTCCGGATAAGGTGGAAGGCTTTAATGTTGGGGCTGATGATTATATGGTCAAGCCTTTCTCATTTGATGAATTGATCGTCCGTATAAGGGCTTTATTAAGAAGGAGTAACCAGGATACCATGCCTGTGGGAAACCTGCTACAACTGGCAGATTTGGTTATGAACCTTGATACCAAAGAAGTAACCAGGTCCGGTAAAAATATTAAACTCACTGCCAAAGAATTTCTATTACTTGGATACCTGCTTAAAAATAAAAAACGCGTGGTAAGTCGCGCAGATATTGGCGAGCACGTTTGGAATATTGACTTTGATACCAACACGAACACTATTGATGTTTATATCAATTATCTCCGTAAAAAGATAGACCGCGATTTTCCGGATAAGCTTATTCATACAGAGGTAGGATTCGGGTATATTATGAAAGAAAAATAATTGGAATGAAAGTCAGGTACAGAATAGCTGCTGCATTTACCCTTCTTACCATTCTGGTATTGTTTGCCATTTGTGCTTTTATTTTCCTTAAAACTGCCGACCAGAATCAAAAAGACTTTACCCTGCGTTTGAAAAACAGGGCTTTAACGGTAGCATCAGTGCTGTTTAAATATTCAGGTAATGATTACCAACTGTTAAGTAAGCTAGACAGTGCCACCACCAATCTGAATGTATCTGAGTGTATCAATGTATACAATAACCGTAACCAGAGAATATACCGTTTTGCCCGAAATTCTGCTGATACGCTAAACATACGCACCGAACTGCTCAATGAAATAAGGGTGAAGGAATATGTAGCTACCAGTTTAAGTGAAAAACAGGTTGTTGGCATTTATTACCAAAATTCAGACTTACCGGTTGTGGTGGTCATTTCTGCCATAGATGAGAACGGAAGTAATAACCTAACTGAGCTAAGGCAAAGCCTGGGTTTTGCTTTCATAGCAGGCACGTTACTTTCATTGCTTACAGGTTTCTTATTTAGCCGGCAGCTCGTTAAACCGATTGAACAAATTACCGGAGCAGTAAATGAAATCTCCTCTACCAATATTGAAAAACGACTACCGGAACCAGGCGTGAAAGATGAGTGGCACAAGTTAGCCGTTACATTTAACAACCTGCTGTCCAGACTACAGGAATCTTTCGAAATACAGGGCCGCTTCATTTCAAATGCCTCACATGAAATTTCCACACCCCTTACTTCTGTTATTAACCAGATTGATGTGGTATTACGAAAAGAACGAAGCAATGAGGAATACCTGACTGTTTTGCGGTCTGTTCAGTCTGATCTCAGCCATATGAGTGCCTTAACCCAGCAACTGCTCAACATTGCCAGAACCTCCCGTGGCGGAGCCATCCAGACAGAAGCGATCAGGGTGGATGAAATACTAATGGAAATCCCATCACTTGTAAAAAAAATAAACCCGGATTATAAAGTCAATACTTTTTTCGACGAGTTACCAGACAATGAAAACCTGTGTATGGTAAATGGTAACCAGGAGCTACTGTTATCAGCCTTTAAAAATATGGCAGAAAACGGGTGCAAATATTCCCAGGACGCCACAGTGAATATTTCCCTTTCATTTATAGAAACCAGGATAATAGTCCTGTTTGTTAATAATTGCGAAAGTTTCGACCCTAGAGAAATTGAACATATATTTCAACCCTTTCAGCGGGGAAGCAATGTTTCCGGTCAGTCTGGGTATGGATTAGGCTTATCACTTTCGCGCAGAATCATTCTGTTGCACCGGGGTGAAATCAAAGCTGAATTAGCCGAAAATGGCCAGATCCTCATTTCTGTTATCCTTCCTTCTGAGGCATAAAGGGTATTCTAATCCCTTTCTAATCTTGTCTTAAACTTATACCAATACCGGTATCGTTTATTTGATAAAATGAGACCTATGCATTTGAATAAGGGCGCTTTCCTGGTATTGGCTATTTCTGTCCTGTTACTGGCAATCGCATACATCAATGCCCAAAAGAAAAACAAAGCGATTCAGGTACAGGTAAGCTCTTATACAATTCAAATAGATTCCCTGAAGGCAGAAAACAAATTATTGTCTTCCCAGTCTGACTACCTTATTAAATATTTTGACAGCACCCGGAAAAAAATTCCCCAATTAAAGGGGTTTGCATTCATCGCAGATTCTATACAGGATCCGCAACAACGATAAATATGAAGAATAACGATAAAATAAAAAAAGAAAAAAATTTTGGTATGATTAAAGTCAGGAAACTTGTTCCTGATGATTATAAGGACATCCGGCAAATGCAACTGGCTTCTTTCACAAAAATGAAACCCTGGTCACCCGAACAATGGGAAAAAGTGACTACTATTTTTCCCGATGGACAAATAGGAATTGAAGTTGATGGAGAACTCGCTGCTTCATCCTGCTCACTAATATTGAACTTTAACGAATTCGGTAACACCCACAGCTGGTCAGAAATTACGGGCAATGGCACATTGTCCACGCATCTGCCGGAAGGGGATACGCTGTATGGAATTGAAATTATGGTATTACCCAAATACAGAAATATGCGCCTGGCCAGGAGGTTGTACGAAGAACGGAAATTGCTGGCACAATCGCTGAACCTAAAACGTATTTTAGTAGGTGGTAGGCTGCCTAATTATCACCTTTATGCGGATAAATTGGCGGTAAAGGAATATGTGCAGCAGGTAATTGATAAGAAAATTTCTGATGCAGTGCTTACCACCCAGCTATCCAATGATTTTAAAATTAAAAGAATTATCAAAGATTACCTGCCGGGTGATACGGAAAGTTGCGGATATGCTACATTTATGGAATGGGTTAACCTGGATTATCAGGTGACCGAAATTTCTATCAAAGATGTATCCCCGTATGTGAGGGTTTGTTCTATACAATATAAGATGCGAATGATCCGGGATTTTCAGGAATTTGCGCAACAGTGTGAATACTTTATAGATGTAGCTGCCGATTACAAAAGTGATTTTGTAGTCTTTCCTGAAATGTTCACCATGCAGTTGCTTTCCTTCCTCCCTAATAAAAGGCCGGGAAAGGCAGTCAGGCAACTGACTGAATTTACGGACCAGTACATTGAATTCTTTAGTACAATGTCCATACGTTACAATATCAATATCATCGCAGGTTCGCATTTAACGGTGGAAGAGGATGAACTCTATAATATATCCTGGTTGTTCAGGCGGGATGGAAGCTACAGCAAGCAATATAAACTACACATAACGCCCCATGAAAGAAAATGGTGGGGAGTGAAAGAGGGAAATAAGGTAGAAGTATTTGATACGGATTGCGGAAAAATTGCCATCAATATCTGTTATGATATCGAGTTTCCTGAGATAGCCAGAATAGCTGTTTCAAAGGGAGCCAGTATTATTTTTGTACCCTTTAATACAGACGAACGCCGTGCCTATAACCGTGTCAGGTTTTGTGCGCAGGCCAGGGCAATTGAAAACCAGGTATATGTTGTACTCAGTGGTTGCGTGGGGAACCTTCCCCAGGTCGATAATCTGGACATCCAGTATGCACAAAGTGCCATTCTTACACCTTCAGATGTAGAATTCCACAGAGAAGGTGTTGCTGCTATCGCCGAACCGGGGGATGAAACCATGATATACCAGGATTTAGATATGCACCTGCTCAGGATTAACCGTTTACAGGGGAATGCCCAAACCTGGAACGACAGAAGAAAGAACCTATATCGCATCAATTATATGGAAGATGGAGTAGAGATGACGGCCTAAACCTTATTTTTTAATCGCAAAAAACCAACACATGAAAACAATCAATATCAAAAAAATAGTAGTACCGGTTGATTTTAGTACAACCAGTATTAATGCCATCCATATTGCGGCTGCGATTGCTGCCCGTCACGAGGCCGAAATACATTTGTTTTATGCAGATGATTGTGATTACACTTTGTTTGCAGACGACGAAAATCTGAAACCGCAATCTGAAACCGAGTATAAAAAGTCACTCGCAAAGCTGGCAAAAAATGTCACTACTGCCAATGGTATCCAGTGTAGCTATTCCTCCGAAACAGGGGCGATAACCTATACTATTCTGAAAAAAGCCAAAGAACTATCGGCAGACCTGATTGTAATGGGTAAAAATGGCAATAACGGATCTTCCACAGAATATGCCGGAACCTATGCTATACAGATTGCCGAAAAATCCAGGATACCCGTTATCATCGTGCCTGTCAGCGCAACGAAATACAGTTTTGAAAACATCTTATTTCCTGTTCGCCCGTTATTGAGTGTTCCTGATAAATATGAAGCCATACGGCCTTTTATACTCAAGAGCCATCCCTCCATTTCGCTGATCAACCTTCGTAACCCTGATTATGAGAATGAACTGCACATCATTCATAAGTTAAGCCTGCTTATGAAGGAGAAACTTGAGAAGGATAATATCAAATATTCTATTTCGCACTATTTTAAAAATGCAAAATTTGCTGAACATGTTCTTGAATTGATTGATAAAGCGGAGGAAAAATTTGACCTGGCGGTAATTACAGCAGAAATTGACAAGTCCAATAAGGATTTCCATATAGGGTATTACGTTCGTAAAATTATTCACCAGTCTCCCATACCAGTCCTGGTACTCCGGCCTGGTTCGGCAAAATTAAATAAGGATGAGGTGCTTATTAAACTTGAAAAAATTGTAGAACCCATATAATCCCCCGCTTTGTATTCTCTGATAATGAAGGGTTTTGCTCCAAAAGAGTGAAGCCCTTTTTGCTTTCCATTTTAATTCCTTTCTAATCTTAATTTAAATACACTATAAGTTGCAGGGGTTAGCTTTAGAGAGATTCCAAATAAGATTAATAGTATATCATGGAGATTGATAAAATGGTTAAAAATATTGTGATGCCGGTAAAGTTTGATTCAGCCCACCTGGCCATTGTTAAACAGGTGGCAGAATTGGCTAAAGAACATTCAGCTACCCTGCATCTTTTGTATATTACTGAATACCGATATGTATTTGGCGATTCCATGCTTCCCTGGTTTTCTTTGGCCAAAAATCAGTATTCCCATGCCAGCGAAAAAACAGCCTTGTTACAAACCTGGAAAAGATGGGTAGAAACCCAGTATAAAATAAGGGTTACTACAGCAATGGATTGGGGTAGCTGGAAAAAAAACATATTAACTTATTTGAATACTGCTGACTCCGACCTGTTGGTCTTACCCGAACAAAAAGAAGAGAGCAGGAAGTTCCGTTTATGGAAAACTCCTTTAGAATATATCATGGGTAAAAGCCCCTGTCAGGTTATTACACTATCTGCTAAGAACCAAACAATAAATGAATGGAAACAAATCGTAATTCCCATAACAGATTTTATTCCTGAACAACGCATAAGAACCATCATTGACATTGCCAAGACCTTGAAGTTAAAAATTCACCTGGTAACAGTCAGTCCCCCGGATTCAGCTAAAAAATCAAATGGGTTCTATTTCTTAACCGAAACATTGAAGCGGCTGAAGCCTTTAGCCAATATCCAGGTTGAATGTAAATTTCTGACAATGGAAAAAAGCCCTGCATATAGCTATATCAAATACACAGGACGGATAGGAGCTGATGTTTTGATAACTAATAAAATGTAATTCCTTACAATGAACAGCTAAAAAATAGTATTGTCATGGACCTGTTTACTAAAATTCTCGTCCCGGTAGACTTTTCAGAAATTTCGCTGAAAGGAGTGCAAAGGGCTAAAGCAATTGCTCTTCGTTGCAGGAGTCGTGAAATACACCTTCTTTTTGCTTTGGATAGCAGTTATGCGGGGTTATTTGTTACATCAGAAATGTGCCTTCCTGTCAATTATACTATTTCTAAAGCCAATCTGAAAGATGCTGAAGCTAAAATGGAAAATTTGCGTTCAGCTTTACAGCAGGAAACTAGCCTTACGGTTATGGGCAGTGTATTAGAAGGGAACCTGAGTCATGTCTGTAAAAACTATGTTAGTGATAGTGCAATTGACCTTATTATCATGGCAACTCATGGAACAGGCGGAATCAGGGAATTTATTTTTGGGAGCCATGCACAAGACATCATTTCAACTGTAAACTGCCCTGTTCTTAGTTTACAACCTTTCGAAGAATACAATTCCATTAAAAAAATTTTGCTTCCTGTTGAAAGTTTTTACCCGGAGAAGAAACTTTTTTTTGCCATTCAACTAACTAAATATTTTGATGCTGAAATCCACCTCGTTAGCCTTATTGATAAACCTGATTGGCTGACAAATATGACCAATTCTATTATTTTCAGGATTACAGAAGTATTAAACAGAGCAAGAATCAACTATAAGATATTTACTTCAGAAAAGAATAACATTACCGATGTGGTATTAGCATACGCTGAAAGGGAGTCGCTTGACCTTATTTTAATCAACCCGGGAAAAGAGTCCAGGCTCACAGGAAAATTTATTGAAACCACCGGAGGGTCTATTATTAATCATACCCGTGTACCAGTTTTAACCATACAACGAAAACAATAACCCGTTATACATATGTGGAGAGTGCCAATAATCTTTTTAATGACCTGCCAGCTATTAGGCAAATCCTCCATTTCACAGGATATCCCGGCAGGGAAGAAAATGATCCAATATAAGCGCTATACTACAGCTGAAAAGGTATTTTCCCAATTGATGGAAAAAGACAGAACAGATAGTGTTGCTGCTTACTGGTTCGGCCAGTCATTGTTGTTACATAAAGAGGGGAAAAAAGCAGTGACACATTTTCTTAGTGGTTTGCAAAAAAACAATAGCCATTTAGTAAACGCCGGCCTGGCTGAAGCATATGCCTCAATCGGGCAAACTGAGCGGGCAAAAGTAATCCTAAACCGCATTGAAAAAAAAGCAGGAGAGCATTACAATGAAGAATTGGGTAATGCCCTGGCCCGTGCATACATACGTCTTTCTGATTTTACCAAAGCGGAGGAGCATTTCAAAAATGTGTTGCATAATTCTCCCGGTAATAAGGAGAGCCTGCGACTATTGGGTAATCTGGCAATGGAAAAAATGAATGGCAGTGAGGCCTATGACTATTTCCAGGCATCTATCACTGCAGACAGCAATTATGCCCCGGCGCTATTTGACCTGGCCCGCCTATACCTGTTGAGAAAAGAACCCGCCAATTACCTGCCCGCTTTATGGAGAACCCTTTCAAAGGACTCTTTATTTGCACCCGCCTGGTATGAACTATATCGGCATGCTTTTTACCATGATAAAGCAGAGCTGAGATATTATTATAGCCATTACCTGGAAGTAGCTGATAAAACGCCTGACCAGGAAGTGCAATTGCTGGTAATGGCGTTTAATGCAAAAAATTATCAGAAAGTTATTGAAAGGGCCCGACTGATGGTTAAACAGCGCCATGTAGTTCTACCGGCAATTTGTTTTCGATATACAGGCATCAGCCACTATTTCCTCGGTGAATATTCACTTGCCTGGAAGGATATGGCCCATTACCTGGAAATCCGGGAACCGGAAAATACCAGTAGTTATGATATTTACTTAGCTGCGAAAGTAGCCATGCATACTCAGCATAAAGATGACCTGGCCGTTTCAGTAATTACCAGCGCCTTTTTTAATGATTCTTTAGCGCAATTCCATTCCCAATTTGCCGCTACCTTAGCTAACTATTACCTTAGCGAGAAGGATAGTATACAAACCACTCTTTGGAAGGAAAGATTACTGCCATTTAAAAATTATGCAAAGGATGATATGTATAAAGTAGCCCTATCCTGGTTCGCTTTGGGTAAACCAGACAGGGCAGACAGTCTGGTTGCTGCGATGCTTCACAGAGATCCCGAAGCTTACAAGGCCCTCTATCTGCAGGCATGGATAAGGGCTGGCCGGTCATTCCTCACAAAGAACACTGTCGCAGCTGGCTATTTTGAAACATTTTTAGAAAAAACAACCGGGGTCAATACTATTGAATACAGATCCATGAAAGAGCAGTCCTATCATTACCTGGGTGATTTTTATATGGCCACAAAAAACTATCCCCTGGCCCTTACCTACTACAAATCGCTGGTGAAATACCATCCCAGGGACAAAGCCCTGTCTAAAACTATCCGCGATTTGTCAAAATGGAAAAACCCTTAATTAAGTAAGTGTACTATTTTTTGCTGGATAACCTGTTATTTTTATGGGCAAAGCAGTTGAATAGGTGCAAACAAAACGTATATTGTTATCCACGAACCCTTTAAAGTTATAGGGTATTGTGCTGAAAATTTATTTAAAAAACACCTCATCGCCTATAATATGATGAAAATATTGTCGAAGCTTATCCTTTTTCTGGCGCTCTCCTGTGTTTGGGGTACAGCTCATTCACAAAAAATTACGGTCAAAGACAGTGTTTATGCCGACTCCCTGCACAAGGCCACAGAAATCCTGCTTTTGCAACAGGATAAAGAGAGGAAACTGGATTCATTAATTCGAGAGCGGCTGCAAAAAGAAATAGAACTGGCCGATGGTGACAATGAAAGAACCCGTGAATTGTTGGACAAACTCAGGCAGATTGCCCAAAAGGATTCTATCCGGCAAACTGAACGCCTGCAAAGGATTGAGGTAATGAAGAAAAATGCACAGGGTTTTGCTGTAGCCCCCTTTGCAGACACTTTGTTTATTATTTATACCCGTATAGGTTCATTTAATGCCAGCGATAGAGCGGCCGCTATCACCCAGCGAATCGCCAGGATGTATGCAGATCCTTTTTATGTGGCCGATTCTATTTCTGTTAACCAGTCAGAAAATGGATTTGATATAGTATATGGCCGGGAATCAATCATTATGACGGTCACTGATCTGGATGCACTTTGGTTTGGAATGGATACCAGGGGGCTTTCCGAATCTTATAAAACTATCATTCAAAAAGCCATTGAAGCCCGTAAAAAAGACAACAGTTTGTTTAACTGGCTCCTGCGTATCGGATTGGTAGTATTGATCATACTCGGTTTGTTGGGAATTGTTTGGCTCATTAACAGACTGTTTAAAAAACTAACCACCTTCCTGGAATCACATAAAGGCAGTTATTTCGCTGGTTTCAGTTTCCGGAAAGTAAAAATATTCAGCGCAGAGCAACTTTGGCTGATCGTGCAAAGAGCTACCACAATAGTCCGCATCCTGGTAATCATCCTAACCATCTATCTGTCACTTCCTTTGCTATTCAGTATATTCCCTGAAACAAAAAAATGGACTACAACACTTTTGGGGTGGGTGCTCACACCTGCCAAATCGGCTTTCATGGGAATCATAGCATTTCTTCCCAATGTGTTCACCATCCTTGTCATATATTTTCTTTTCAGGTATGCGATAAAAGGGGTTAAATTCTTTGTGGATGAAATAGAAAAGGGTAACCTGCAACTGAAAGGGTTTCATGCAGACTGGGCACAGCCTACCTTTAATATACTTCGATTTCTCCTCTATGCATTTATGGTGGTGCTGATTTGGCCCTATTTACCGGGATCCGGGTCAACGGTCTTTCAGGGTGTATCCGTTTTTGTGGGTGTGCTATTTTCCCTGGGTTCTTCCAGCGCTATTTCAAATATGATTGCAGGATTGGTAATTACCTATATGCGGCCCTTTAAGATAGGAGACCGGGTTAAAATTGGCGAAATAACAGGAGATGTGTTGGAGAAAACTGCATTGGTAACCCGAATAAGAACCATCAAAAATGAAGACATTACGGTTCCGAATTCAACTGTATTATCCAGTAATACCATCAACTATTCAACCAATACAAGACCGGAAGACAATGGTCTTATTATGCATACCACTGTTACCATCGGGTATGATATTCCCTGGAAAAAAATGCACCAGGCACTCATTGAGGCTGCCGGAAGGACCGACTTGCTGGAGAAGGCACCTGTCCCCTTTGTATTGCAGACCAGTCTGGATGACTTCTACGTTTCTTACCAGTTAAATGCCTATACCAAAGAGGCGAATAAACAGGCGGGTATTTATTCTGAATTGCACCAACATATTCAGGATTGCTGCAATGAAGCGGGAATAGAAATTTTATCGCCCCATTACAGGGCCATGCGGGATGGGAACATGGTTACCATACCTGCCAGTTATCTCGATAAAGATTACCAGGCACCCGGATTTATGGTAAACCTAACTGAAAAGAAAACGACTTGAAGTATCCGTCCCGTTTTTTAATTTTGCACACGTTTTATCAGTTCAATAAATTGTAGTAAAATGATAACATTCTATTTTGCATCAGCAGTAATCATCATCACCGCCATATTTGCCTATGTAAATAAGAAATTTATTAAACTGCCAAATACCATTGGCCTCATGCTGATGAGTTCAGTTTTTTCAGTTGTATTAATTATTGTCAATAACTTTTTTCCTGAAATGCTGAAGGAGTTGATTGCCGGTATCAACCGCCTTGATTTCAGTAAAATAGTACTCGATATTTTGCTCTGTTTTCTCCTTTTTGCCGGGGCGCTGCATACTGACTATAACCAGATGAAGCATAACAGAAAATCGATCATACTTTTTGCCCTGGCCAGTGTCATCATTTCTACCTTTCTGGTGGGAACGGCGATATACTACCTCGTTGCGCTTTTTGGCACCGAAATGAACTACCTCTATGCGCTGCTATTCGGGGCTTTAATTTCACCCACCGATCCCATTGCTGTACTGGGCATCCTCACCAAAGCCAATGTGCCCAAAACGGCAGAAATCAATATTGTAGGGGAATCACTATTCAATGATGGTATAGGAGTGGTAGTGTTTATTACT
Source organism: uncultured Bacteroidota bacterium (assembly GCA_963750825.1). Taxonomy (GTDB): domain Bacteria; phylum Bacteroidota; class Bacteroidia; order Chitinophagales; family Chitinophagaceae; genus Sediminibacterium. The sequence goes on from CAVVSL010000053.1 coordinate 50,110, forward strand.
CTATTGTCTATTGTTAACCAGGGAATAGAGAGTGTTACTGTTTTTGATGTACTCCTGCTTTTTTTGCAGGAAGCGGTAGGCGGCGTATTTCTGGGATTGATAATCGGCTATCTCATTTTTTACCTGCTTAGGTCAATTGATGACTATGAAACAGAAATAATCATAACCCTGGCAGCTGTGCTGGCCGGTAACTGGCTGTCTCATATGATTCATGTTTCCGGCCCCCTTGCAATGGTGGTTGCCGGATTGCTGACAGGGCATAAGGTTAAAGAGGAAGCTATGAGCGACCTTACCCAGCAATACGTGGATAAATTCTGGCATTTGATTGATGTACTGATGAATGCAATTCTATTTGTACTGATGGGATTGAAGATTTTGTCAATAAGATACGAATTCGATTACCTGCTCGTAGCGCTATTTGCCATCCCCCTACTGCTTTTGTGCAGGTACCTTGCTCTGGTGATTCCCTATCGCCTTGCCAGAAGATGGTTACATGTATCTCCTGAAACCATTAAGATGATGACATGGGGCGGTTTACGGGGAGCCCTTTCAATTGCTATGGTACTTTCCCTGCCCCAATCCATACCCGTAAGAGATGAACTGGTATTCATTACGTATGTAATCGTTTTCTTTTCTATTTTTATACAGGGGTTAACTGTTGAAAAATTTGCTAAAAGACTGTATAAAAAGTCCATATGAAATTTTTTAGGTTTATAAATAATTTCAGTATCAGGGATGAAAAAGAATCCTTTGATACGGTTTCAAACACTATTGAAAAAGGAGTGGTGTTTCGGGGAACCAATTTGTGGATTCTGATTTTCGCCATTTTTATCGCTTCACTGGGCCTTAATATCAATAGTACTGCCGTAATTATCGGAGCCATGTTGATTTCACCCTTAATGGGACCCATTATTGGCGTGGGACTCAGTTTGGGTATCAATGACCTCCAACTTCTCAGAAAGTCATTGCAAAATTATTTCTTTGCCTTAGTGGTAGGACTGATAACATCCACCATTTATTTTCTTTTGTCACCCTTCCATGAAGCACACTCAGAAATCCTTTCCCGCACCCAGCCCAACATCTATGATGTACTTATAGCTTTTTTTGGTGGATTCGCCGGAATCATAGCTTTAAGTAGTAAACAAAAAGGCAATGTAATTCCGGGTGTAGCCATCGCTACTGCACTGATGCCCCCGCTTTGTACGGCCGGATATGGACTGGCTACCCTTCAATGGTCCTTTTTTTTAGGCGCCTTCTACCTCTTTCTCATTAATTCTGTTTTTATTGCTTTGTCAACCTTAATAACCGTCAGGTACCTGCGTTTCCCCGTAATACATTTACTGGATGCCTCCAAAGAACTGGTTGCCAAAAGAATTATTTGGGCTGTTATTTTACTCACCATTCTGCCCAGTCTTTACTTAGGGTATACTTTTGTTCAGGATAACCGGTTTATCCAGAAAGCAAATAATTTTATTGAACTTGAAACCAGAATTCCTGATGAGTACCTGTTGAATAAGCAAATTGATGTAGCAAACAGAAAACTGACCCTAACATTTGGAGGTGCCCAACTCAGCAAAGAACAGATTGCACAATTGGAGAAACGCTTTGGTGAATACAAATTAGGAAACAGTGCTACACTCGACGTTAATCAGGGCTTTTCATACCTGGAACAGAAAACAAATGCAGACTTGATTAATTCTCAATTAACAGAGAAAGAAATACTCATAGTAAACCTGCAAAATAAAATTGATTCACTTTCCAAGTACGACAATCTGGGAAGTACCATATTCAATGAATTGAAAATTAACTACCCTGCCATTCATTCTGTGTCCTTAACCCATGGCGTCTTTTACAGCGACAGTGCCCACCGTACTTTACCCTTATGTATTATTACTGAAAATGAAAAACTTACAGCCACTGAAGTTTTGAAGATTAACAAGTGGTTAAAGATCAGGCTGGGTGTTGATAGTGTCAGTGTCTTTCTCAGGGAATTACCCGGATTGAATACACCCTAGAATAGAAGGGCCTGCTTATTCGTACAATTCTAACCTGTTTTTGAGGTATTGAATTTCTTCCTGCATGGATTGTATCTTTTGGAGCAGGTGCCTGATTACATCAATTCCTTCAGGATTAACTTCCAGATCCGCATAGAGTCTGGTCATTCTCTCTGCCTCTTCTAATTGTTGAATGTGGATACATTCTATTTCATCAATCAGGGTGACTTCTATAAGGCCAAACTCCCTTAACGATGCCAGGAAAGCTACCGGCACCTCATATTGCGTGCAAAAAAGTGAAATGGGGATGAATTCCTTTGTTTCCATCGGGTCACATTTATTTTGATGAATCGGCCAGTTGTTTAAAAAGTACTTTCTGTTGTTCAGTAAGGTTTTCAGGCAATTTAATTTGATAAGTCACATATAAATCCCCGAAACTACCTTCCTGTTTATAAACAGGGAATCCCTTCCCCTTAAGCCTTGTCTTAGTCCCATTTTGTGTTTCAGGGGGAATCTTGAGTTTGAGTTTTCCGTCAAATGTTTCTAGGGTAATCTCTCCACCCAAAACAGCTGTATACAAATCAAGTGAAACCGTAGTATACAAATCATTCCCCAACCGCTTAAATACAGGGTCATTGGTAATTGAAAAACCAATGTACAAATCACCATCCGGGCCGCCGTTTACGCCTTTTGTTCCATATCCCTTCAATCGGATAGTCTGGCCATTTTCAATCCCTGCGGGAATGGTAATCCTTATTTTTTTGTTCTGAATAGTAATAATGGTGCTATGCGTAGTATAAGCTTCTTTCAGCGTAAGCGTTAGTTCACTCTGAAAGTCCTGCCCCTTAAATTTGGGTTGTGCGCCTCGGTTGCCAGACCCTGCATTACCAAAAAGGGAACTGAAAAAATCCGAAAAATCTGTTCCTTCAAATTCCCCGGAGAAATCCTGACCGGGGGCTGATTTCCTGGCTTGTCTTGCTTTCTCATATTCCTCTCCATGTTGCCAGTTTTCCCCGTAGGTATCGTATTTTTTACGCTTTTCGGGGTCGCTCAGTACTTCATTGGCTTCATTAATTGCCTGAAATTTTTTATGCGCATCCTTGTCATTGGGGTTAATATCCGGGTGGTATTTCCTGGCCAGTTTTCTATATGCTTTTTTGATTTCAGCTTCCGATGCCTGTTTACTGATCCCTAAAACCTGGTAATAATCAATAAAGGACATAAGACTGATTTTATGGCGTAAAGTTACTGAGATTAACCGCCTTTTCAGAATACAAAATATTTTTTCTGTAACCCGAATTGTCACGAGATGGTTTCCAATCCTTTGGGCACTAAGAAAGATACGGATACTCCTTGTAAATAGCGTATATTGTGAGAAGGGGAGATTTCCCCTGAAAAGATCTCGAATATGAAAAAACTGTTTTCTGCATTCCTGCTAACAGGAACAATGTTTTTAAGCGGATGCAGTACGCTTCAATCGCTCTCTAATATATTATCTGATATTGATGCCGCTCGTGCTATAAAAGAGGCCCTGACTATTGGGGCCAATTTGGGTACCAATAGCCTGGGACAGAAAGGATCTTTCAGCCGGGATGTACTATTGGCTGCCATTTTGCCCAAAGAAGCACAAACTATTTTTAGGACACTGGACCAACTGGGGATGGCTTCAGAAATTAACCGGATAGCCAATACCCTTGATAATGCTGCTGTAGAAACAGTGAAAAGATCCTCCCCCATTTTTTTAGGAGGCATTAAAAACATGTCGATCATTGATGCGATAGGAATTGTTAAGAATGGCGGGACTGCCGCAACAGATTATTTGCGCAATAAGATTGGCGACAGCTTGCGCAGGGCAGTAACACCCGTTATGCGAACAGCCCTTGATGAGTATAAAATTGCCCAGGAATGGGATAAGTTAATAGCCCCGCTAAAACTAGTATTAGGTAACAAAGCCGGCTTGAATATTGACCTGGATAATGTATTGTCAGTATTGATAACAAATGAAATGTTTGCCAGAATAGCCCAACAGGAAATAGCCATCCGCACTACTGCCCAGGCCCGAACAACCCCTACATTGCAAAGGGTTTTTGGGAAAAACTGGAATACAACACCTTATTAGTAATTCAGTAAATCGTTCGCTGTTTTTTAGCACTTTTAGGGTTGTAGCGGACACCCGAAAGGGCATAAAAAAACGAATGGGTTATCCATCCGTTTTCAGTTCTTCATCAGGAAAATTATGTTAATTCAAAGAAGCATCTGCGAGCTTACGGCTTGTTTTTTTAGCAGGCTTCTTTTTTGTATCCAGTAAGCTATTGATGTGAGCGGTAAGGTTTTTCAACGTAGCCTCCTGTTCAAAGGACTTCCCGTTAATAAAGAAAGCGGGCAGTTTGGTAACGCCCATTTTGATGCCTTCCTGCAAATCACCCTGTACATGCCAGCCATAGGTACCGCTGATCAGCTCATCCAGAAACTTCTTATTGGTGGTGCCGATTTCTTTGGCGTAGGACTTAAGACTGATGATACCCAGGTTACGCTGGTGGGCAAATATTTCATTGTGCATCTCCCAAAACTTACCTTCCTGACCTGCAGCAATAGCCGCTTCAGCGGCTTTGTGGGCTTTCTGGTGAATTTTTAATAATGGGAAATGACGGAAAATGAATTTCACTTTTCCGGGAAAATTTTCCATAATGGATTTAACCACTTCATTCGCTTTAGCGCACTCAGCGCTTTCATAATCTCCGAATTGCATCAGTTCAACCGGTGCATTTACATCTCCAACTATGATTTTTTTCGGCTCAATAATTTCTACAATCTCCTTTTGATTCCTCATTGATTAGGCTATAGTTCTACTGCACTATAAACAGTTTCTCTTTGATAATGTAGTACCGGTGTAAAATCAAAAAAAGGATAAAAATCTTAGTTATTTAACTTTACTTGGTTACTTTTGATAACCTAAAGATACTACAAAACACGATTGAAAACAAACCCTTACCCACCAGGATGAGCCATGGAATCAGAAGTAGTTGAATATCAACATCTTACAATAAGTGAGCAGATTGCTAAAGTTTTTAACGGCAACTGCAAGCAAAAGAATACCTGTCTGGTAAAAGACATCCTATCCCGTTTCAGTGATAAGTGGTCCTTGTTTACGGTACTCAGACTGGGACAATATGAAAAGATGCGTTTCAATGAACTGAAAGGCGCAATTAATGGCATTTCGCAACGAATGTTAACGGTAACCCTTCGTTCGCTGGAGGAAGATGGCATTGTTTACCGCAAAATATATCCGGAAATCCCCCCGAGGGTAGAATATGCATTGACCGAAACAGGAAAGAGCCTGCTCACCCAGTTACTACACCTGGCCAACTGGGCGGATGACCATTTTACAGAAATTTCCAAAGCCCGGAAAAATTACGGGAAGAAACACAGTCCCGCTAAATAAACAGCAAGCTCCTGATGGTTGGGCAATGGGAAATCCTGTTGGCTCAACAGAAATGATCAGGCCAGCATTTTATAATATACTTTTTCCCAATCCTCATTTTTTTGCAGGGCATCTTTTACATATACCGATTCGGTAATGCTTTTAATAATGGCATTGTTAAGTTTGGCCGCGATGCCTGTATACGGCCTGATGGTATCTATCAATAATACCACCCTAATGCCATCGGTATCGTTCCAAACCTCGTGGTTATAAGTATCATCAAAAAATACAGCTTTGCCCGGCTCCCAGTAAATATACGCTTTGCCAACCCGCATGCGGCACTGGCCTTTTTCTCCGGGAATAAATATGCCGAGGTGTGTTCGTACAATACCCTTAAAAATGCCCCTGTGCGCAGGAATGTGTTTCCCGGGATGTAAAATGGAAAAAAAGCCGGTAAGCAATCCCGGTATCTGGTCCAGCACTTTCGCAGTTTCCGGACACAAACCCCGGTTCTTTTCTGCCCTGTGCCCGAACCCCTGCAGGAAAAATGTTTTCCATCGGTTGTCTGTAGTGAGCAATGATTCGGCAGGTTGTATATCCTGTATATTGGGCAAATCCCTTTCATTGGCCAGGAGTGCACTTACTTCTGCCTGTATTTTACCGGCATTTTCTTCCAGCAGGCTGGCCCAGGAAAAAGCGGATTTCGGAAGAATGGGGGTATTGGGGATTTTGGAGAATGGTGCCATCAGGTTACCGATACCCATGAGTATCCGGTTGGAAATATGGAGAGTGACAAAATGCATCACTTTCGACCGCAGGCTTTGTAGCATGGGAATTCGATTTAGTGAGTGATAGTCTCTACAAAAGTAAAAAGTATCTGTAAAAAACAAAATTTCTGACGGGAAAGATGTCGGTGAACAGACAATTAGGTCCGAATTTCTTTTCGGGGAGGGAGGGGAAACAGCGCAGAAGTCCTTTTTTGGTAGGCTTCAAATGCGGCATTGCCCCTGTATTTTTTTTCCAGCAGGGGAATGCCGGATACATTCAAAAGTAAATAAGTAATGAGCAAAGGGCTTACTATAAACCAGCCACTTCCCGGCAGTGGCAGAATAGTAATGTATATACCCCACCACATCATCATCTCCCCAAAATAATTCGGATGCCGGGAATATTTCCAAAGTCCGGTTTGCATTATTTCATCCGGTGATTTTCGTGTTTTCTGAATACCGATAATTGGTAATCACCCACCGTTTGAAAAAAGAAACCCACCAGCCAGCAGCTTAATCCTACCCAGGTAAACAAGGATAACTGTTGTTCAGCCCGATGAGCAGCCAGTAGTAGTGGAGATGCAACGATTAATAAAATACATCCCTGTAAAATAAATACCTGCAGGTAAGTGCGCCAGTAAAAATTCCGACCCCATGTTTCCCTCCATTGCCGGTACCGGTAATCCTCTGCCTGGTTACGGTTGCGAAGAAAAATATGTATGCTTAATCGCAAACCCCATAAAGTCACCAGCACCATTAATAAATCGGATAAAGGAGAAAAGGGTTGGGTAAAGTATAAATAAATGCAAAACAATATATAGCCCAATCCCCAGGCAATGTCTGCAACATCGTTCCTTTTTTTATACAGGGCTATGAAGTACCAGCTACTTGCATAAAGGAAAACCAGCAGGGCACACTGCAGGAAAAGTATTGTCATGACAGCCATTTAAGGATTCCATAACCCGAAGCACTAACCGAAGCGGTTAATACTGATCCCCAGGCAATGTCAATAAAAACAATGGGGAGGGGCCAGTTTTGTAAAGTGGCCAGATTGGTCAGGTCGTAAGTGGCATAGGTAAAAAAACCAAATAAAGCCCCATGCAACAGCGCGGTACCCAATGACTGTTTTGCATGGGCGGGCAGGATGCAGAAGAAAAAAATACCAATAATAAACAACAGGTAGAAAATAATAGCGGCTGTCCAGTTCACATCCCTGCTCAGGAAACTGCCCAGGTATTTGCGGTATAGGTCTTTGGCCACTAATCCCAACCAAACAAGATCTATCACCAAAAATACTACAGTCGTTAGCAGGTAGGCGATTATCAGTTTAGAGAAAGGCATACTTAAATATAAACCATTTTACAGAGAATACCCGGCAAAAGTGTAAAGTATATAAACCCCTACAGCGCATTTGCAAGGGGCGGTGGTTAATAAATAAAAAACCGATCGTATGCTTGATCGGTTTTTTATAGGCTATCAAAATCCCCCCTATTTATGCGACGGGAAAATCTGCTCCTGCCGAAACTTCTGCCCAGGCATCAAAATCCTTTTTCAGTTCCTCCAGTTTGGCCCTGGCGCCTTTCAATGCAGCAGCACCCAGTAATAAACGTAGCGGAGGATTTTCGGTTTCCACCACCTGGATCATGGCCTGTGCAGCTCTTTCCGGATCGCCCGGCTGGTTACCGCTATAGCCCCTGATGTCTCCTTTGTTTTTTCCGGCAGTGGCTGCATAATCTGCAATCACCACCTGGCTGTCATTGGCCGAACGTCCCGCCCAGTCTGTACGAAACCCGCTGGGAGCAATAACGGTGACTTTAATACCCAGTGGAGATACCTCTTTGTACAGGGCTTCACTCAATCCATCTACGGCGTATTTGGTGGCATTGTAAAAGCCTACGCCCGGGAATGACCGCAATCCACCTATCGAGGCAATGTTCAGAATATGCCCGCTTCTTCGCTCGCGCATATGTGGCAACACTTCCTGTGTTACCCTCGCCAGTCCAAATACATTTATCTCAAACATCCTTCTTACTTCTGCTTCATCACTTTCTTCCACCGCACCAAAATAACCGATACCGGCATTGTTAACCAGCACATCAATCTGTCCAAATTGTGTTAGACTGGTGCTTACCGCATCAACTACCTGTTGGGCCACCGTAACGTCCAAAGCCAGGGCCAGTGCGGTTTCCGGGTAGTCGGATACAATATCCTGTATATCTTCTGTCTTTCTTGCTGTTACTATTACTTTATCACCTTTCGCCAGCACAGCCTTTGCCAGGTAACGGCCAAAGCCTGTGGAACAACCGGTAATGAACCAAACTTTTTGCATATTTATTTTTTTAAGGATACTTAATATTAATTCCCGAAATCAATCGCACACCCCATCAACGGTGCAGGTGCCTGCCGCTGGCGCCATAGCTACCAATGGATTTTCTTCTTCCCCTACTTTTTCAAGCACTTCTGCAAACACTTCCGGTGGCTGTGCACCCGATACCGCATATTTATTATTAAACACAAAGAAGGGAACACCCTGCACACCAATCTGTGCAGCCCTTTCCTGGTCCTGCCGTACCTCAGTTGTATAGGCACCGGATTCCAACACAGCCCTGGTAGCTTCGCCGGGTAAACCAATGCTTTCTGCAAGCTGTACCAGTGTGTCTGCATCGCCTATGTCTTTTCCTGCAGTATAATAGGCGGCAAACAGCGCTTCCTTGGTTTCGGACTGCAAACCTTTTTCTTTGGCATAGTGCAACAACCGGTGTGCGTTAAGGGTATTATTTATGATGGCTTTGTCAAAGTCATAGGCAAGTCCCACTTCCCGGGCAATGCCCGACATATAGGCATTCATCTCCTTACCCTTTTCCAGGGAAACGCCTTTTCTTTCTGCGAGGTACTGGTGCACCGACTTTCCTTTTACTTGTTCCATTCCCGGATCCAGTTGAAAGCTGTGCCACTCAATGGTAACCTTTTCCTGCTGTGCAAAGGATGCCAGCGCTTTTTCAAATTTTCTTTTACCTATGTAACAAAAGGGGCAAACAATATCAGACCAAATATCAACTTTCATTTCTTTCTGTTTTAATTAAGGATTGGTAGACCATAGAGAACTTTCTTTCACAAAAACCCTTCTGTTCAGTTTCAGTTGTGCGATGATGATTTCAGCAAAATCTTCGGGATGCATGGTTCTTTCTTCATTACTAATCAGGCCGGCAGTTTTGGCCAGTTCTGTAACCACGGTACTGGGCACCATGGCCGTTACCCGGATATTGTGTTTGCGCACTTCCTGCATCAAAGATTCTGTGAGCCCCATTACCCCAAATTTAGAAGCACTGTAAGCGCTGGTAACCGGTGCCCCTTTCTGTCCCGCTGTGGAGGAAATGTTAACGATATCACCCGTTTGCCTTTCTATCATCTGCGGCAATACAGCACGGGTAGTATAATACACACCAAAGAGATTTACTTTAATCTGGTTCTCCCAGTCGGCAGGAGACAGTTCCAGAAATTTACCAAAGGTTCCCGTTCCGGCATTGTTGATGAGGATATCAATGTTACCGAGTGAGGCCTGTATTTTGGTTACCGCCACATTTACTTCCTCGATGTTACTTACATCAGCTGTGGTAATGGCAGTAGCTACGCCCAGCGCATTCAATTCAGCAGCCAATAACTGCAGGTCTTTTTCAGTACGGGCCAGCAGGCCTACACTAACGCCTTCATGGGCCAGTTCTACGGCAATGGCGCGACCAATTCCTTTGCCGGCGCCGGTTACGAGGGCAATTTTTCCTTTTAGTGATTCCATAATAAGGGTTGTATGATTTTTTATATAAAGGTACGATTAAGCAGTCAGGGCCGGGTAATCAGTATACCCTTTGGCGCCGGGGGTATAAAAGGTTGACTGGTCGGCATACTTGTCTGCGAGTACCTTCTCTGCAGTAGCCCTGGTTAAAGGACCTGACCAGTAACGCTTTATCGGCACTGAGTGTCACTTTTTCTTTTACCTGGGTGAAGAAGACGTTGAACATGGGGTAAAATTAGGGGAAATAGCGGAGGGGGGAATAAGTAAACAGGGGCGGTCAGAGTAGAATACCCTATGTTGTTTGTTCGTGCTTATAGTCAATATTTTCTTTCAAAAGACTTGCCATTGAAGCGATATACACCACTTGGATTTGCTCCTCCAAACCATAATTCACCTTGTTTGCTTTTATGAATAGTCCAAATATGTTTACTTTCAAGTCCATCCTCTTGGGTAAAGTTTTTCACGGAATTGCCATCATATCTCCATACACCAAATTCTACAGTTCCAAACCAAATATTCCCTGATGTATCCTCTCCAATGGAGAAAACTCTCTCAAGAGAATTGCCTTTGGTATCCTCCTTGTTCAATTTTTGTTGTGCTGTGAAATTGATTATTTCTTTTCTATCATATTTAAGAACACCAATTCCGTTATTGCCAATCCAAAGATTTCCTTTGCTGTCTTCCAGTATACTGCGAATATGCAAACCAGTTCCCACCTTTAGCCCAAGAAATTCGTTGTCAATTATTTGAAAATCAGAACCATTATATCCAATTACCGAACCGTAGGTCCCAAACCAAAGCATTCCCTTTTTACCTTTTATAAAAGGTGTTGAAATTGAATATGTATTATCCCCAGATGTTGGTGTAACAGGAAATGTTCGATACGAAAGCTTTTGTCCGTCATATTGATACACCCCCGGAGACCCTTCAGGTTTGTTGTAGCCAACAGTTTCATCACCTTTAAACCAAAGGTCACCATCAGCGAATGTCCATTGTTTTGTCGAATTATAATTTCTTTCTTTGTAAACAGCTATTTTTTGTCCATCATATATACTTAATCCTTTGCCACATTCAAACCAAATCATGCCATTTTTATCTTCATAAATACTCCTTACCTGGTTATCACTTAATCCGTTTTCTTTTGTGAAATATTGAAGCTCCCCATTATGAAGCAAACCAACTCCTTCGTTGTAACTGCCAAACCAAATATTTCCTTTACTATCCTCTAAAATTGAACGAACTCCTGTTGTGTATTTCAGCCTTAAGGGGTCAATTTTATTTTCAATGGGTTGAGTATTTTTTTTAGCCTGTACAATCAGATTTCCCTTATTTGATTGACTTTGACTACCGCAGGAGATTATTACAACAATCAAAAAAGTACAACAAAGGGTAAAAATATTTTGCCTATTTGATTCTACGCGCATTCTGACGGATTTTTTTGTAAAACGCACCACGTTCGGGTAATGCTACAGTTGGAGAATTGACCAACTGTCTGAATTATGGGTCAGTTACAATATCAACTAAATTATTTCCTCCAAAACCAAAAAAAAGTAAGGTTTTTACTTGCTTTTATACACAGTTCATGTTGTGCGTTCGCCTTGCTTGATTATGCTCTTTGATGTCTTGCCTTTGTATAAAATGCTACACACGTTAATGCTCCGATAAATGGAAAAATAATTATCGCAACAACCCAAAAAAACTTTTTGTTGGGTTCAATAAACTTATCATTAGCAAGTTTTTTTATGGCAATAATGCAAAGTATCAGGTTTGTTAGTGACAAAAGTGTCCAAAGAATTAATCCTATGCTTGGGGAAAGAAGTTCCATGTGTTTATTAATTTAAAATGTTCAATAAGGTGACGCACAACTGGCAGGGCTTGCTGCAAGGCTGGAATTCATTGCCTGTCTGCCAGGAACCGCTGCTGATGAAAGATATAAAATTTCAGTCTAACAAACAAAAGCCCGGCTTGGTACATCCGGCCCTGGCCACTTGTTGTTTCCTGTCAGGTAGTAAACTTTCTCCGCATTACATAATGGTCTAAATTTTCTCCAAAGCCATGGGTAATTATTTTCTCGGTATTAAATCCAAACCTGTTAAATGTTTTTTCTAAGAGTTGCGTTGTATTGATTACAATGTCATAGTCTAATTGCTCATTTTGAATATTTGTGAGTAGGTGGTTGAAGAAACCGGTTGCGATTTTGCGGAATTTGGCATGTCCTATGGCAAAACGCCTGAACATGACCCAGGCAATTCCGAAAAGTTTGTCTGAATGTTTAACATAGTGTCCACCGCAACCAATAACCTGGTTACCAGACAGAAGGACTTTAAAATTATTGTCTGCGTAGTTGTCCAAAAAATCTGTCAAATCAGTAACATCTTTGCTTTCAAAATACTTGGGGCAGTTTGATGCGAATATGGCTAAAATAGTTGGTTTGTCTGAAAAAGTATAAGTCCTGATTTCTGTTAGCATAGCTAAATCAAATTGACAATTGGATTTTTAGGGGCGTTTCATTAAAGAGACGTATAACGTCCAAGCATTGGAGCGGTTGGGGAATGCTATTCCGTCGGCCATGGCTTACTGTCGCTGAACTAAGTTACAAAAGATCATGATATATTCTACAGCTTTTCAGAATTCCATCAGCCATAACGGATGCTGGAATTTTTGATGCAGGAGGAAAACGATATTTAAAAGCCCCAATCGATGCAAGGCAATGTTAGCTGCAGAAGTATTCGCAAATCAAGAGTTTTTTAGTAGTGTATCAACTGAAAGATCTTCGTCAATCAATGGCCAATGAATTCCATAGCCGGAAGGAGATATTTTAAAAAAACTTCTTTCCATATCATTTGCCGCTTCCAACTTTTTTGACACTTTGGCGATGGGTAATTTTATAAATTGACCGTCAATTTGAAGACAAATTAAATTCTTCTCAAAGGAAACAGTTTCAATATTGTGCGATAGTACCATTTGAATTAATTGTTAAAGTGATGGTTCCAGGATTCGACTATTAAATCAAAGTGCTGATAAATTATTTTTTTAATTTCTTTTTTGGCGGATGGTGTCAAGTTAAAAGAAAATGCTTCACGAATCTCAACCTCTTCAATTAGTATCCAAAATTTACATTCCATGCCACCTTTTTCTGCATGAACATGTATCGGTTCAGACCCCTCATTTGAATAAAAAAACAATCTCCATCCATATATAAATAATATCGTTGGCATATGTAAGATTCGATGGCAGTAAAGGTAGTAAAAATAACTTGGTTAAATTCGATGGTCAACTATAGCTGCTAACGAGCAGGTCTTACTTACAGGACCGGAACTCATTGCCCGACCAGCCCGGAACCGCTGCTGATGAAAGATATAAAAATACAGTCTAACAAACAAAAACCCAACATGGTACATCCGGCCCTGGCCACTTGTTGTTTCCTGTCAGGTCGTAAACTTTCTCCGCATTACATAATGGTCTAAATTTTCTCCAAAGCCATGGGTAATTATTTTCTCGGTACTGAATCCAAACCTGTTAAATGTTTTTTCTAAGAGTTGCGTTGTATTGATTACTATGTCATAGTCTAACTGCTCGTTTTGAATATTTGTCAGTAGGTGGTTGAAGAAATCGGTTGCGATTTTGCGGAAATTGGCATGTCCTATGGCAAAACGCCTGAACATGACCCAGGCAATTCCGAAAAGTTTGTCTGAATGTTTAACATAGTGTCCACCGCAACCAATTACCTGGTTACCGGACAGAAGGACTTTAAAATTATTGTCTGCGTAGTTGTCCAAAAATTCTGTCAAATCAGTAACATCTTTGCTATCAAAATACTTGGGGCAGTTTGATGCGAATATGGCTAAAATAGTTGGTTTGTCTGAAAAAGTATAAGTCCTGATTTCTGTTAGCACAGCTAAATCAAATTGGCAATTGGATTTTTAGGGGTGTATCATTAAAGAGACGTATAACGTTCAGGGCTTTGCGTTCGGCTGGGCATTTGAAAAATGTCCAGCCCGGAACTGAAGCCCAATAGAATTACTAATGTACAGAATATATTCTGCTGATGAGTAGAATTGGGTCGAGCCCGAACCGCAGCTGATAGTAGTACAAAAGCTTGGCTCGACCCCGTCAGCCCCAGCTGACGCAAAACCCCTTGTTATGCCTTCGTGCTTCTATTCAAATTTTTATTCTGTTGAATTCAAGAAGGCATCTCTTAATTCTGCAAGTGTTTTGTTGCTTGAAGTTTTCCAAGATGTCCACCCATTTACAGTTTTTCTGTCACTGCCTGCATCTTGAATGCCAGCAAGTGCAGCGTAACCTGGACTACTAAAAGTCTGTCCTAATACCTCTAATGAACCGTCTTCTAAAATTATGGCTTCATACTTTTTTAGTTGTCCGTTTCTTGGTTTATAAGACATAAAAAGCTTTTCAGCAACGGTCAAAAGTTTTGCATTTATGAGATCTGATAGTTCAATATCGTACTGTGCAATTTCTGTGTTAGCTTTTTGAGGTTTGTTTTCTTCTTCAGTATCTAATGCAGGTTTAAATTCTTCAGGAAACTCAAAGACAATGTTTGTCGGGTTATTTAATTCTACAAACTTGCTTACAACCCACAGTTTCACTTTATACTTTAGAGTCCGTGCCCATTCTTTTAAATCAGTTGTTATGCCGTCAATTGGTACGCCTATTATTGGCTCAGTGTCAAGTATGTCGCCAACAACCTGTCTTACGTTTATCTCGGCTATATTTAAGTCGTCGAACTTTTCTTTCGTATAACTGTCGGATTTGTATTGAGAAACAGCCAGGTCAACAAGTGTCCGCTTGGTCAATGCTTGTTGTGATGCAAGTAACTGTTTAGTTATTTGTGGAGCTATATGGTTCCAAACGCTGTGGTGCATCAATTCTGCTTCAACTAAATACCACGTTTTTTTCCCAATGTCAATTGCAAAACCATCTGGAATAGTCCCAACACCGTCAGCCGTTTTTATTTTGGCTTTCGGTAAATAAAATGATGTCGGTCCAAATAAGTATTCATAATTGTCAACAATTACTTGTTCGAGTTCGGCTTCGCTGTCAAAAGGCGACTTAATAAATTTTGTGTCTTTAAATATGAGCATTTGTCAGTTAGTTAATTTTTGAACGAAGGGTTGTCATAGCATTGTGCATAACACTAAAAATACGCATCTTTTCAAATTAAACACGCCCCCTTAATTAGTTAGCTGATTGATAATCAATACAAATTCTTTGCGTTTTTTGGGTAGATACTTTTCACTGTAAAGAGTTATCTACCCAAAAAAGCGCAAGCAATCTACCCAAAAAACGCAATACCTATCATTAATAATTTATGATAACCTTCATCAGCTAAACAGAAATATTCTCCTGTATTGGTTGATTGGATAATATGGTCAGAGCGTTTGATAACCATATACGTAGGAGTCTCCTTTTCAGAGTTATTAAGCTTGCAACTCTTGAAGTGCTGCATATACCCAATGAGTTTGTATGATTTTTGGAAAGGGAAATCGCTTTAAAATTTGTCCGGTCATTTGCCGGTTAAAAACGGCATCAGCTTTTACCCTTGTATTTACATAGGGTAAAATCAATTGCATTGTTCACCCTGTCCTCTTCAATCTGCAGAGCCGTTTTTCGGGCAGCTAAAAGAGTAACCTTACTAAACTGAAAAAGGGTAAGGGAATATCGTTTTGAGGGATATCGCCACCTTAACCCTATTGCTTAACCTGTAATGGGAAATGATAACAGTTCTCTTTAAATTTTTCCGTCCCATTCCTGACCCAAATGGAAAATGAAGGGTCATTTTGAGTCAGCATAGTGTAGGCTGAAAAACAAATAATTATCTGATAATCAGGTGTAAATTATGAGCCAACTATCGGAGTCGAACCGATGACCCTTTCATTACGAATGAAATGCTCTACCAACTGAGCTAAGTCGGCTATTACTACCAAAATGAAAATACGAGGATTTTGGGATATCCAAAAGACTAACTTCTTTTGGGCGGCCCACTGAATTTTTTCCGGCCACTGCTTTGTCCGTTATTCCGGTTGCCCTGGTTTCTGTTACCGCCACTGCCGCCACTGCTCCTGCCCCTTCCGCCGCCTGCCCTTGGCTGGTAGGCCGGGGTTGGCCCCAGTTCAACTGGTACCTGTGCCTTGGTTACCGCATGGCCCAGTAAGGCTTCAATCTGTGCAAACTTAGATTGTTCTGCCTCAGTAATAAACGTATAAGCAGTTCCCTCACTGGCTGCCCGCGCGGTACGGCCAATGCGGTGTATATAATCTTCTCCGTCGTTGGGCACATCGTAATTGATTACCAGGTCTATGTCTTCAATGTCAATACCCCTGCTCAGGATATCGGTGGCTACCAGTATTTTCAGTTTCTTGTTGCGGAAGTCGAGCAATACCTGTTCTCTTTTTACCTGGTCAAGGTCTGAGTGGATTTCTTCAATGGAAAACCTTGCCCTTTTCAGTTCATTGCTCAACTGCTTCACATTCTGTTTGCGGGAACAGAAAACGATCACACTCTGGAAATCTTTCCTGCGTAAAACATCTTTTACCAGGGGTATTTTTTGCGGCTCATACACTACAAAAGCTTCCTGTACTATCTGCTCCGGTGGTTTGGAAACGGCGATGTTGATTTCAACAGGGTTGTGTAAAATCTTTCTGGCCATTTCCCGCATTCTCGCGGGCATGGTGGCAGAGAACAACAGGTTCTGCCTTTTTTTAGGCAGGAAGGAAATGATTTTCATAATATCGTCGTGAAAACCCATGTCGAGCATCCGGTCGGCTTCGTCCAATATCAGGTATTGCAGGGCCTGCATTTTTACATAACCCATGTTCAGGTGGGCAATCATCCTGCCCGGGGTGCAAATCACCACATCCACGCCACTCGACAATGCTTTTTTCTCGGTAACAAAAGAGGTTCCGTCACTGCCCCCATAAACGGCAATGGAGCTGATATCTGTAAAATAAGAGAGTCCTTCCATCGACTGTGCAATCTGCACCGCCAGTTCGCGGGTGGGTACAATAATCAGTGCATTGATATGGTGTTCATCATGCGGTTCGGTGAGTATCCGGTTCATTACGGGTAAAAGAAAGGCTGCTGTTTTACCGGTGCCCGTTTGTGCCGAGGCAATAATGTCTTTGCCTTCTAAAATGGGAATGATTACCTGTTCCTGAACCGGTGTGGCGGTCTCATATCCCATGGCATCAATTCCTTCTAAAATCCTGCTATCAAGCCCTAATTCGTGAAAATTCAAAATAACTGCTGTTTTTTGTGAAAAGTGAGCAAAGATAAGCCGATAAAACCGATGTGGGGGAATCTGTTAGCCTGGCTATTATAACTACCTGAGTATAAAATTACCCCGAAATGCTTTTTCAAACGCCTTTTTGGTCTTTCAGGAGGCTCACTAAGGGTTAATTAGGGCCGATTAGCTGCATTTTAGGCCCTCAAAACCGCATTGTTTGGTTTTTGTCTAATTTTTAACCACCTGTATGCAGCCAATTCTATTATTTTTGCGACCTATCGGCAAAGATTTGCCATTAACTGATTGACATGAAAAAAATACTACTCGTTCTGCTTAGCATACCCTGCACTTTTTTAGCCATGGCACAGGTTGATCCGGGATCTCCCGCCAAAGCGCCTAAAATTGACCTGAGTAACCGTCCCGCCGACCATTTTATGATCCAGTATGGTGCCGACAGCTGGACTGGTCGCCCCGACAGTGTACGTACCGGAGGATTTAGCAGGCACTTTAATATCTATTTCATGATCGACAAGCCGTTTAAGACCAATCCCAAGTTCAGTGTGGCTTATGGAATTGGTATTGGCTCCAGCAATATGTTTTTCGACAATACCCGGGTGGACCTGAAATCCAATTCCGCCCGCTTGCCCTTTACCAATGTGGACAGTACCGATCATTTTAAGAAATACAAAGTGACCACCATTTTTGCTGAAATACCCATTGAACTCAGGTATTATTCCAACCCCGCCAATCCCGGAAAATCCTGGAAAGCGGCACTGGGCGTGAAAGTGGGCACGCTGTTGAAATCTTATACCAAGGGTAAGGACCTGGTAAACAGGGCAGGCAATTCCATATATGGTCCCGGCTACATTGCCAAGGAGAGCAACAAAAGGTTCTTAAACGGCACCATGCTGGCCCTGACGGGAAGGATTGGATATGGTTTAATTTCCCTTGATGCCGGTTACCAGTTTAATGGTGTATTAAAAGACGGAGCCGGCCCTTCCATGAACAGGTTCTCCATCGGCCTAACCTTTAGTGGCTTATAAATACAAAAAGAAAACACTAATCATACAAAAGCAGTATCCCCCCCACAGGATGCTGCTTTTTTTTGCCCCAACCCCAAACCCCAAACTCAAACCAAAAACAACCCCAAACCACAAACCCCAAACTACAACCACCAAACCACAGACCCCAAACCCCAAACCCCAAACCCAAAACCCAAACCCCAAACCCCAAACCCCAAACCCCAAACCCCCAACCAGAATAGTTATCTTTGCCCAAAACAAACAATCATTGATCGAGAAAAAACAAGCAAGAAAGAAAGAGGAGAAAACGGTATTGGTGGGATTGATTCAAAAGGAGCAGACCACTGAACAGGTTACAGAATATTTGGATGAACTCAGTTTTCTGGCAGAAACGGCGGGGGTGATGGAGATGAAACGGTTTACACAGAAATTGCCGCATCCCGACAGCCGCACATTTGTGGGTAAGGGCAAACTGGAGGAAATCAAAAGTTATGTTACGGCCAAAGACATTCACCTGATCATATTTGATGATGAACTGACCGGCTCACAGATCGCCAATATTGAAAAGGAGCTGGGCATCAAAACCATTGACCGCAGCGACCTGATCCTGGACATTTTTGCCAGCCGGGCCCGCACCGCCCAGGCCAAGGTACAGGTAGAACTGGCCCAGTACCAATATCTATTACCCCGCTTAAAAGGAATGTGGAAGCACCTGGAAAGACAGGGGGGAGGTATCGGTACCAGGGGTCCGGGTGAGACGGAAATAGAAACAGATCGCCGGATTGTAAAAGATAAGATCTCTCTGCTTGCGAAAGAAGCTGGGTGAGATAGACAAGCAGGCATTTACCCAGCGAAAGGAAAGGGGAGAACTGATACGGGTAGCCCTGGTGGGCTATACCAATGTGGGCAAGAGCACCCTGATGACCCTGTTGAGTAAAGCAGAAGTGTTTGCCGAAAACAAATTATTCGCCACCCTGGATACCACTACCCGAAAAGTGGTTTTTGAGAATACGCCATTTTTATTGAGTGATACGGTTGGTTTCATCCGCAAACTGCCGCACCACCTGGTAGAAAGTTTTAAGAGTACCCTGGATGAAGTGAGGGAATCGGATATTCTTTTGCATGTGGTGGATGTATCGCATCCGCAGTATGAAGAACAGATAGGGGTGGTGAACAAAACTTTGCAGGAATTGAAAGCTTTTGACAAACCCATCCTGACCATTTTTAATAAGATGGACCTGTACACAGAAAAGAATTTCGACGAATGGCTGGATGAATCGGTGCAGCAGGAAATTTTACGGGAACTGAAAGAAAAGTGGGATACGGCAACGGACCATAATTGCGTATTTGTATCGGCCAAAGAGCGGAATAACATTGATGCATTGCGCGAATTGATTTTACAAAAAGTGCGGGATATGTACCAGGTACGGTATCCCTATCGGACCGTTCAATTTTAATCTTTGCACCAGGTATGAACCCCAAAAAATACGTCTTTCACAAACTGGCCGATACCGCAGATGCCCTTGCATGGCAGGCAAACAACCTTTGTTTGGTGGAGGTAGGGGGCAAAAAAATGACGATAGCGCGGCACAATGGGCAGGTGTTTGCCTGTGCGTATAAGTGTCCGCATGCGGGTGGAATACTGGCAGACGGGTATGTAAATGCAGCCGGCCAGTTGGCCTGTCCGCTCCACCGCTACCGGTTTGACCTGAAAAATGGCCGGAATAGCAGTGGGGAGGGTTATTTTCTGCCGGTATATCCGGTAGAAATGAGGGAGGATGGTATTTATATTGGGCTGGAGGACAAAGGATTCTGGAGTTCTTTCTGAAATATTCGGGATAGATTTTGTTGGGAAACATTTTTCCCTATTTTTGCAACCCCGTAGGGGTAAATTCCTCCTTAGCTCAGTTGGTTAGAGCATCTGACTGTTAATCAGAGGGTCTCTGGTTCAAGTCCAGAAGGGGGAGCAACAGAATCAACCACTTACACCAAAATGTAGGTGGTTTTTTTATATCCCTGCCAGACTCGTGCCAGATTTTGGATAGTTTTATACTCTAAAAAGTGACTGTCCGAAAATAGGGGGTACTTACAGGTGACTACTGTTAATACTCGTCTTTTAAAATATCCAACGCTTCATCCATTTGATTATTAAGAATAAGATTCTCAACCTTTGTTACTGTTTCAGGATCACACCAAATGCTCCAATTTGCATATGGGGTAGATAAATGTGTACCGATTAATCTAATATGCTCCCACACGGCAGCAATCTTCCATTTTCTTTCAAGTGAAAAATATTTATCAAAGCTAGATCCTCCATTAATTAATAAATTGGGAGTGGCAGTTGCTTCAAACTTTTCTGGGCTAATTATAATATTTTCTAACGTCAGAATACAACTATACCTTTCTTTATAAACTACTTTATTCTGATAAATATTTTCAAACAATGGTGAAAATATTTCATACCTGAGTTGTGTATTTCCAGGTATAGAAGATAATTCCGTTTCACTATATTTTGAATATAAGGCTTTGATGTATTCTGCTACTTTGACGTGTTGCATAAATTG
This sequence comes from uncultured Bacteroidota bacterium, assembly GCA_963750825.1. Lineage (GTDB taxonomy): Bacteria > Bacteroidota > Bacteroidia > Chitinophagales > Chitinophagaceae > Sediminibacterium. Next base: position 70,911 of record CAVVSL010000053.1, read on the forward strand.
GAAATGATTTAATTAAGCTGAGTGACTATGTTAATTATCCTCTTTTTTACAATTTACCTATATTTTTTGTCGAATAAAGTAAACCGAATACTAAATGTCACATTGCCGAATTCATTGTACATTAGCCTATACGAAATCACACATTATGGAAGCCATTCAATTCGTCTCAAACTACGAATTGTACATAGATGAGATTCTATCAGTTATAAAACCTGAATTGTATCCGATAGCAAAAGAACTCAGAGACATCGATCCTCATGATCTAATTCGACCGGACGCATTTTTGAATTCGGAGTCCCATGCACGAGGTATCGTATGGTCAATATTTATGAGTAAGGTGAGAAAATTTAACGAAATTCAGTTTTAAAAGTACAGAACTCAACTAGATTAGTAAGTAAACATATCCTGCATCTGATACATATCGTCTACCTCTTCCTTTGTAATTGATAAATAGATTCGGGTCGTTGATGTTGAGAGAAGGAGAAACCGTATTTAGACATAGTTGAATATTTTATCTAATTTAATACTAAATGTTCACTATTACATATCTGTACGTTTGTCATCATTAATTTATTACTAATCCCATAATAAACCCCAAATATCTTCTTCTAATTCATCTTCACTCATATTTGAGATTCTCTCTACAAAAGTGGGATCTGTCCAGATAGTAAAAGGACAATAGGGTCTTCCAATTTGTTTACCATTATAAATTTTTACCTTCTCCGCAAAGTCTCTCGCAGAGGACTTTGCGCCGTCCCGAATAGTGGAAAGTTGAGTTTTCTGAGCAAGTTGGCTTAGAAGTGTCGATGTTCTGCGATTCTATGTGAATGATAACAAGGTATCTTCTTTCTCTACAAAGTCACTTGATAGAGTAATATGGGTCGCCTCACATGGCGATATGCGAAAAGGCTGGGTAATTATTATGCATGCCTGTGTGCAGCAGGCGCAAAGTCCCCCTTTGGGGAGACATTTGCGAAGAACAGTTCAAGGTTGGTGAAAGTACATTTTGCGAAAATGGGTAACAGGCTCTTAGTCCCCCTTATATTCTCCAAAAAATCAATCGACAAAGGACTATTGGACGTCCCGAAAGGCGGTAAGCGAAAAAGTTACGTAATGGTTTGCATACCTATGTGCAGCAGGCGCAAAGTCCCCCTTTGGGGAGACATTTGCGAAGAACTGTTCAAAGTTGGTGAAAGTACATTTTGCGAAAATGGGTAACAGATTCGCAGTCATCCTTATATTCTCCAAAAAGTCAATCGACACAGGACTATGAGCCGTCCCGCATGGCGGTAAGCGAAAAGTTGCGTAATGATTATGCATGCCTATGTGCAGCAGGCGCAAAGTCCCCCTTCGGGGAGACATTTGCGAAGAACTGTTTAAGATTGGTGAAAGTACATTTTGTGAAAAAGGTTCGAAGTCACCCTTACCTTCTCCGCATAGTCTCTCGCAGAGGACTTTGCGCCGCTCCGCATAGTGGAAGTATGAGTTTTATGAACAAGTTGGCATAGAGAGGTCGATGTCCTGCAATTCCATGAAATTGATATGTAGGTATATTACTTTCCCCGCAAAGTCGCTCGACAGAGAACTTTGCGCCGTCCCGCATGACGGTAAGCGGAAAAGTTGCGTAATGGTAATGCATGCCTGTGTGCAGCAGGCGCAAAGTCCCCCTTTGGGGAGACATTTGCGAAGAACTGTTTAAGGTTGGTGAAAGTACATTTTGTGGAAAAGTGAAACAGGTTCGCAGACACCCTTACCTTCTTCGCAAAGTCTCTCGCAGAGGACTTTGCGCCGTCCCGCATGGCGGTATGCGAAAAAGTTGCGTAATGGTTTGCATATCTGTGTGCGGCATGCGCAAAGTCCCCCTTTGGGGAGACATTTCGAAGAACGGTTTGAAAGTGTTGCCACTTCACTGCGCGGAAAAATAAGCTGACATGTGACCCCTGTTGGTTCTAAGAAACAATTATAGCATCGATCGTTATCCGGACTTCATTATGGCCTTAAAAGTTTCTTCCTGGAAAGAGCACTGATTTAACACTATCTATGGGAAAAAGCGCCTGACTGTTACCGGATTTGCCATTCCTTTTTTAGAAGAAAGTAAGCTTGCATCCCGGGAATCAAATTTAACTCCCAAACATTGTTTAGCCCATCTCCTCATCAACCCCGAAAATAATTTCCTCCTTCGCAACCTTTGTATAGGAGCCAAATAGCCTGTCCCAAAAACTGAATACAGAACCATAATTTGAGTTGGTCTCTGCCATCCGGTTGGAATGGTGAATGCGATGCATGAGGGGGGAGGAAAACAACTTCCGGTAGCCTGCGTCAAATCCCACGCTGATTTTTATATTGGAATGATGAATTACAATGGCCGTAAAAAAGAGGGTTTCGTAAATGATTACCGGAATGAACGAATAGCCCATCACAACAAATACCCAACTTTTTAAAAGGGTAGAAAAAAGCAATTCTACCGTATGAAAACGCAGCGCTGTGGTAGTATTCATCCGCGTGTCCAGGTGATGAAATTTATGGAAACGCCAGAAAAACCGAATGAGGTGGTTGCACCTGTGCCACCAGTACATAACCAGGTCCATCACCACAATGGTTATCATAAGATTGACAACAAAGGGAAGTTGTATCACATGCAATAAACCTACCTTATTTTTTTCTGTAAAAAGATTAGGGAAACGAGCAGGTAAGAAGGGACCAGCAATACCAACAGGTTTATGGCTCCTACCAACACATTGCCCAATTCATTTTTACCATTGTTGTTTTTCTTTTCTCAGGCACCAGGTGTTCGAAACTGTATTACAATAGGAATACCACTGCCATAATCGCTACCTGTATTTTCTTCTCAGGCAGGCTTGTCAAAATTTCGCTAAAGTTGGTGTTCCCCATATTGTATCGTTACTGTATTGGGAATATGCCCATTTCAGCATATAAGACCAATGGATGCAACTAACCACCAATGTTGTTGCAGGCATGTCTATTTCAATGCCTCACATACCTCCCTGTTCACCTTCCTGATTTTTCCTTCATCCAGCTTTACTACTTTACGGTCATAGGTCATCAACCCATTGATTTCAATTTCAACATCCGTGGTTTGGGTATATACTGCCGCAGAATAGCCAAAGGGAATGAGCTTTTTTAATTTTTCTGCCAGGCTGATATAGGCATCCGTTACGGCTTCTTCTGTTTTGTACTGGACATAACCCCAGTTGCGGTTGTTCTCCCAAACATGGTCATTCACTACCAGGCCCAGTCCGCCGTATTCTCCCAGTACATTGCATCGCTTCGAATCAAACAGGGCCATCACGGGTTCGGGGTAATTGTGTATATCCAGCATATCGCCCACATCATAAAAGTTGCCGCCACTGGCAGGATTTACCAGTCTGGAGGGGTCATAATTTTTGGTAAACTCAGCAATGTCAGGCGTTTTAAACTGCCCCCAGGCTTCGTTGAAGGGAACCCTTACCACCACTGAAGGATTGGAGTAGGTTAGGTCCATAATGTCTTTCCATTCCTGCAAATAATTGGCTTCTGACACAGCGCTCCGTTTCATCTCCAACCCACTGAAGTAATTGCGCTGCTCCCACCTGGGATTAGCGTCTCCGCTGGGCATGTCCTGCCATACCAGGATTCCTTCTTTGTCGCAATGATAATACCAGCGGGCAGGCTCTACCTTCACGTGTTTGCGGATCATATTAAATCCGAAATCTTTTGTTTTTTGGATGTCAAATAAAAGGGCTTCGTCAGTGGGGGCGGTATATAATCCATCAGGCCACCAGCCCTGGTCCAAAGGTCCGAACTGGAAATAGTTTTTATTGTTCAACTGCAGGCGTACAATTCCATTCTCATCTTTTTTGGAAGAAATTTTACGCATGCCAAAATAGCTTTTGACTTTATCGGCCAGGCTGCCATTCCGCATTACGGTTACTTCCATATCATACAAAAAAGGAGATTCCGGCGACCATAATTTAGCCTGCGGAACAGCCACCCATACTTCCTGTCCGGCTGCAGCTTTTCCGGTACTGATGAGTTTCCCATTTTCCAAAACTTTTACTTCGAGTATATCAGAAGCTAATGCATTGGTTACAGAAGCGTTCACTGATATATTCCCCCCATCAATGTTGGGAACGGTTTTCAGTTGTGTGATATAGGTAGGTGCAACGGGTTCCAGCCAAACCGTTTGCCAGATACCGGTTACCGCCGTATACCAGATTCCCCTGGGTTGGTTTACCTGCTTACCCCTGGGTTGGTAGGCTGCATCCGTAGGGTCCCATACCCTTACCACCAGTTGCTGTTTATCACCTGTATTTATAAAGGGACTAATGTCAAAACTAAAAGGTGCATAGCCTCCCTGGTGCATCCCTACTTTTATGTCATTGATCCATACATCTGTCTTCCAGTCAACCGCACCAAAATGAAGGATTATTTTTTTATTTTTCCAATTCGCGGGTATTTGAAAACTGCGCTGGTACCACAATTCGTTGCTGCCTCCCACGGGTTGCTGAACGCCGGACAAACTCGATTCGATGGCAAAGGGAACCAATATTTTTCCCTGGGGACTTTGGGGCGCATTGCTTCCTTTGGGTAATATCGCATAATCCCAGAGGCCATTCAGGTTCTGCCATTCATCCCTCACCAATTGGGGTCGGGGATATTCGGAAAGCGGGTTGTTGGGATTTACTTTTTCTGCCCAATGCGTTTTAATCTTATCACCGGCCGGTTTCCAATCCTGGGCAAAGAGGGGTTGGGAAAAAGCATACATGGTAACAACAAACAGGATTGGCTTCATATAGGGCGAGGGGTTTAATTCATGAATATATTGAATTTTTGCGGCTCTTAACTTTGGCATCACCGCTATTTCTCCCTGACTGATTTACTTATTCCTCTTCTCCATTGTGTTTAGCGCTTACAATTAATGACATCCTATCATTTTAATTTGTTAACCATCTTTTTTACAGATGTTTAGCTTTACCAGTATGATTTGTTCCCTTCCCGGTGTTTGTATATGGTATGAAATAGGTTGTTGGGAATGAAATGAAACAGGCACAGATTTCTGTTTCGGCCTGTCAATAGTTGTCCAAACGAAACTTAGCCTTCACTATATGAAAATTATTTCACCAGTGTGTAATAAAATACATAGTCCGGCTACTTATGCGAAAAATACACATTATGCAAACACCTTTCAACAAGTACCTGTACATTGGATTCATTGCTTTAGGGTTGTACCAGGCTCTGGGCACACACGATTATATGCAGTCTGCAGCCTCTTTTGGAATCGGCATGGCTTTCGACCCCTTCAATACAGAACAGAAGTGGCAGGACAGACCTTTTTGGCAAAAAGGGGTACTGGTGGTGCACCTTTGCCTGGTGGCGCTGATGTTTGGTCTGGGATTTTTTGGTAAATCAGTTATGGCTGCATAGTAAAAGTCACTGGAAGAAGGAATCCATTTCCCTGACCTTTCATAATCTCTTTTGAAGAGCACAAAAAAGGGAATGGTCACTGACCATTCCCTAGCTTTCATATGACTTTGGATTTAAAATATCCGGTATTGATAAGGCAATGTACTACCTGTCCTTTTCCCAAAAATAGTGGTCAGGTATTCCATGTTTGTTCATGATTGATTAGTCATCCCAATCCTCATCATCCTTGTTATCCTTGTTTTTAATAAGGATAAGTGTTCCTTCAAAAAAGCCTTTTACATTGTACAAACCGGGAGGGCCTGCGGGTAAGAACTGGGTAATGTATAAACGGCTGGAACCGGTTACGCCGGCAAATTTGCCTGTGCCACTTGTAAATACAGCATCCTGAACAATGTACCCGGTTGCGGGATCAATAAATTGTCCCACCTGTGAGGAATACACTTTGTCTCCATTGGGATAAAGAAAAGTAGTATTGAAAGGTGAGCCATAGCAGTCGGCATTGCTGAAATTAAATTTCCCGAAATGGTCTGACTTTCCGGTACCCATACCGATATTCAATAAACCACTGGGGCAATTCGCAGAGGGTGCCAATTGACTGGTACCTGCAAGGGTACCCTTGATGTTTACGACCTTCTTTTTTACTTCATCCTTGTCATCCTTGTCATCCTTGGCCTTGCCTTTTTCATCTTTGCACTTGTTGGATACAATCCCCGAATTTTCAGGACTTGTGGGGTCAGTGATGATTTCCTTATGACAGGCAACCAGAAACGAGACGGCCAATGCTATCATAAATACTTTTTTCATGTTGTTAGTTTTAGAGGGTAATTTGATGATTACATTCCTCAACTTCCACAAGTTACAACACTTATAATACTAACATATCTGTATAAAGACAGGTCAGATTTTCAGATTGCATTGTGGATAATGGAGGAGGTTGGTTTCCGTAGGATTTTTGGACTTCTCTGGTAAGCAGGTATTGTTGTACCAGACATAAATATAATAATATTCTGTAAAAAAAACACTTTTAATGTCAATTTAATTCTACAAGAGCTGTAGAGAAAACCCGAAAAAAGGAAAAAATGCCCTTCTACATGACCTGTTACGGCTGTTTATAATGGATTTTACTTTGTTAGAATGATTATACCTTACCAGCCTGAAAATGGAAAATAAACGCTATGAACCCTAAATTAAACCCGATCTGTTTACTTTTTTGTCTATATGCTAACTTACTAATGGGACAGAAAAGTACCCGTCTTTCAGGGTCATCTGAACAAAAAAGAAATACCCAAACTGCCCTAAAATCTGCTGGTAAAAAGACCAATATCATTCTTATCATGAGTGATGACCAGGGATGGGGACAAACGGGATATTATGGTCACCCCATATTAAAAACGCCTAACCTGGATAGTATGGCAATGCACGGCCTTAGAATGGACAGGTTTTATGCGGGGGCGCCGGTTTGTTCTCCTACCAGGGCCAGTGTACTAACTGGCCGCTCCAATGACAGGTCTGCTGTGTATAGTGTCGGATATCCCATGCGCCGGCAGGAAAAAACCATTGCCCAGGCGTTGAAAAATGCAGGGTACCATACAGCCCATTTTGGTAAATGGCACCTGGATGGTCTCAAAGGAGCAGGCGTTCCCATTCTGGAAAGCGATGACCGTAATCCGGGTTATTTTGGATTTGACGACTGGTTATCGGTTAGCAATTTTTTTGACATGGATCCCTTGATGAGTAGAAAAGGGAAATTTGAATCCTTTACGGGTGGATCCTCAACAGTGATCGTTTCACAGGCCATCGAATACATCCAAAACAATAAGGATAAAGCCGAACCTTTCTTTATAGCCATTTGGTATGGCAGTCCCCACAGTCCCTGGTCAGCTTTAGCGGCGGATAAACTTTCTTTTACCGCATTGGATAAAGCAGCACAGGACCATTATGGAGAATTGGTGGAAATGGACAGGAGTATTGGTGCTTTGCGGAAAGCTTTGCGGGATCTGGCTATTTCGGATAATACACTGGTCTGGTTTAACAGCGATAACGGAGGGCTAAAAAATTTCGGTCCTGAAACTGTTGGCAACCTCCGGGGATTTAAGGGTGATATCTATGAAGGAGGTATCCGGGTACCCTGTATTATTGAATGGCCGGCAGTCATCAAAGCGCCCCGCATATCTGCTTTCCCGGCAGTGACCATGGATATATTCCCGACCCTTGCAGAAATAGCGGGCTTGCCTGTTTCGGGTTATCCCCTGGATGGCATCAGTATCCGGAAATTATTTACCGAAGAAATGGGTGCCCGAAACCAGCCCATTCCTTTTCGCTATGTACGAAGGGCTGCCCTGATTGATAACCAGTATAAATTATTGACCAATGACCTGCGTAAAAATGAATTTGAATTGTATGATTTGCAAAAAGACCCACATGAAAAAAATAACCTCATTTTTTCGGAACCTGTCATTGCGGGCCGTATGCTGGACAGCTACCGTAAATGGAGTTTGTCAGTTGATAATAGCATTGCGGGTAAAGACTATCCAAATGGTTTGATGGAAACCGATCCGGCGCCCCGAAGCTGGTTAACCGCCAAAGAGTATGCACCCTTTCTGGAAGTGTTTATGAAAAGGCCTGAATATAAAAACCTGAAAGCCGGTGATGACAAGCCCTGAAGCAATATTATCTTCTTACAAAAGAGGGCATTTTATGACAATACTTCACCATTGCCTTTATGCAAATGGGAAAAAGTATTGACGGGTTTACAAAAAAAAGTTTTTTCTTTAAGTCCGGAAAACTTTCTAAAACCCATCATATGTTGAAGCGAATCTCGCTGTTTCTATTCCTGGTTATACCTGCGTTGGCAGTAAATGCGCAGGTTCATCATGCTGAACCGCTTAACTGGTGGGTGGGCATGAAAAATCCTAACCTGCAAATACTCATTAACGGCGACAATGTGGCTGAGCTTACGCCAGTCATTGATTATCCCGGTGTAAAACTTACCGGGTTTACCAGGGGAGATAGTAAAAATTACTTATTCCTGGATCTCAGTATTCAAGGAAATACTAAGCCGGGTAATATGATGATCCGTTTTATTAAAAATGATAAAACAGTGTTTTCCTATCCCTATACTTTAGCGGAACGAAAACAAGCTCCTGACCAATTCAAAGGCTTTACGGCAGAAGACGTAATATACCTGCTGGTTCCCGACCGGTTTGCCAATGGAGATACCAGCAATGATGTAGTGCCCGGGATGCGCGAAAAAAAAACTAACCGGAAATTTGATGGTGGCAGACATGGGGGCGATATCAGGGGCATCATCAATCACCTCGATTATATCCGTGATATGGGTTTCACCGCTATCTGGTCTACACCCCTGCTGGAAAATGATATGGAATCCTATTCTTACCATGGCTATTCCATTACTGATCATTATAAAGTTGACCCCCGTTTTGGAAACCTGGATGATTACAAAGAACTGGCTGCAAAAGCGAAACAGAAAGGGATCAAACTGATTTATGATGAGGTACTGAATCATATCGGCAGTAATTACTGGTGGATGAATGATTTGCCATTTACCAACTGGTTGAATTATCCCGAAACAAAGACAAATACCAATCACAGAAGGACGGTGAACCAGGACAGGTATGCAGCGAATTATGACAAAAACCTGATGACGAAGGGCTGGTTTGTTCCAACTATGCCTGATATGAACGGACAAAATCCATTTGTGGCCAATTACCTGATTCAAAATTCCATCTGGTGGATTGAAACGCTGCAGTTGGGGGGCTTGCGGCAGGATACGTATGGTTATTCGGATAAAACTTTTCTGAAAAACTGGAGTTGCCGGATAATGGATGAATATCCCCAGTTCACTATGGTAGGGGAAGAATGGAGTACCAATCCGTTGATTACTGCCTACTGGCAAAGAGGTAAGCAAAACCCTGATGGCTACGCTGGCTGCCTGACCAGCATCATGGATTTCCCCTTACAGGCTGCATTGGTAGAATCATTAACCATAACCGAAGGCAAGGATTTCAACAAAGGATTTGCGGGTTTATACGAAGCCCTCGCCAATGATTTTGTATACGCTGACCCAAAAAATATATTGGTATTTGGGGATAACCACGATATGGACAGGCTCTTTATGCAATTGCACCAGGATACAGCGCTCATGAAAATGGCCATTACTTATTTACTTACCATCCGGGGTATTCCCCAATGGTTTTATGGCACGGAAATTCTCATGGATAATACCGGTCACCACAAAGTGGATGGGCTCATTCGTGCTGATTTTCCGGGGGGGTGGCCGGGTGATCAGGTAAATGCATTTACCGGGGAAGGCTTAACAGCTTCGGCAAAAAATATGCAGGCTTATGTGAAGCAGCTACTCAACTGGCGCAAAGCCAATCCGGTAATTGGGAAAGGCGAAACGCTTCATTTTGCTCCGTTCAACGGCGTTTATGTTTATTTCCGATACGACAAAAAAAAGCTGGTGATGGTTGCCATGAATAAGAACGAGTCTGCCACAACTATTGCCACAGAAAGGTTTCAGGAAATACTAAAAGGTAAATTAACCGCTACCAATATTATTGATGGGGTACCTCTGCCCTTGCAAAAACTGACACTGGCACCAAAGTCAGCCACTATTTTTGACATCCGGTAATACCCTGGCGCACTTCTATTGATAAAAGTAAATGAGCCTGTTGCCCTCACAGGGCTCTGCTATAGCTTAGGTACCTACCATTCAGATTTTTCAGGGTATTTTAACAAAATATTTTTTTTACCAAAAAAATTATTACATTTGATACCTAATGTGTAATTTATACACATTATAATAATTGCCCAAACAGTCTATAGTTTGCCATGAGGAAAATAGCCTTTTTCATATGCCTGCTTGTATCATCAAGTGCACACGCGCAACTATTGCAATGGACGCCTTCCTTCCTGAAAGAATCCTCCGGAACCGTAACGATAACCTGTGATGCCAGTCTGGGAAACCAGGGATTACAAGGTTATTCCCCCACTTCAGATGTGTATGTACATATTGGGGCCATTACCAGCTTAAGCAATTCGGCCGCTGACTGGAAATATGTGGTGAACAATAATTTTAGTGTACCTGCTGCTATTGTCCAGACAGTTTCGGCAGGAAACAATAAGTGGACATTCACCATCAATGGTGGCCTGCGTAGTTTTTTTAATATCACCAATTCAGCAGAAAAGATCAAAAAAATTGCTATCCTGTTCAGGAATGGAAACGGGACCAAGGTCTTGCGTAATGCCGATGCTTCGGATATGTATATTCCGGTGTATGATGATGGCTTATACGCAAGAATCGACAGCCCATTGATACAACCTCTTTATACCCCTGCATTGCAAACGATTGCACCTAATGTGGGAGACCATATACCCGTTGTGGCCGTTGCCAGTAAAACGGCTACGATGAAAATTACCTTTAATGGCAATACACTTAACACAGTTTCTTCTGCTGCGAGGATATCCGGTGATGCGGTTATTCAATCATCCGGAACCCAAACCATAATTGCGGAGGTTTCCGATGGCTCATCCACTGCAAGAGATACCATCTCATTTTTAGTAGCTGGTTCGGTTACCGTGGCTGCCCTCCCAACAGGTGTGAAAGATGGCATTAATTATGAACCCGGAGATACTTCTGCTACACTGGTGCTGTTTGCCCCGGGCAAAAACAGGGTGGGAGTATTGGGTGATTTTAATAACTGGACAGAATCACTTGCCTACCAGATGAACAGAACACCGGATGGCAATCGTTTTTGGCTGCGGGTGAAAGGTCTTACACCCGGTACAGAATATGCTTACCAATACCTGGTAGACGGCACGCTGAAAATTGCTGATTACTATACAGAAAAAATTTTGGATCCCAATAATGATCCCTTTATCACCCCTGCTACCTATCCCAACCTGAAAGCTTATCCATCAGGAAAAACAACGGGCATCGTGGGTGTTTTACAAACTGCGAAACCTGCATTTAACTGGCAGGTAAACAACTTCCAGCGACCTGATAAAAAGAACCTGGTTATTTATGAATTGCTGATTCGGGATTTTGTAGGTGCCCACAGTTTTGAGACCCTGAAAGATACCCTAAGCTATTTTAAACGTCTGGGTGTAAATGCTATTGAAATTATGCCCTTCAACGAATTTGAAGGCAACCTTAGCTGGGGTTATAATCCCAATTTCTTCCTGGCCCCTGATAAATATTATGGAACAGAAAATGCCATACGACAATTTGTTGATGCCTGTCACCAACAGGGTATTGCCGTAATCATGGACCTGGTGATGAACCATTGTATGGGCTCAGCTCCGCAAGCACAGTTGTATTGGGATGCAGCTAACAATCGGCCGGCAACCAACAATCCCTGGCTGAACCCCGTGGCCACGCATCCTTTTAATGTGGGTAATGATTTTAACCATGAGAGCCAGGCCACCAAAGATTTTGTGGCAAGGGTTGTTCGCCACTGGCTGACCCAGTATAAAGTGGATGGGTTCCGTTGGGACCTCTCCAAAGGGTTTACCCAGGTCAACAATCCCAATGATGTGAATGCCTGGGGTAATTACGACGCCAGCCGGGTGGCTACCTGGAAAAGAATTTATGATACCATGCAGGTAGCTTCAGCCGGAAGCTATTGTATACTGGAACATTTTGCAGCCAATAGCGAGGAACAGGAATTGTCTAATTATGGCATGTTATTGTGGGGCAATGCCAACTATTCCTTTAACCAGGCTACCATGGGGTATAACACGGGTGCAGATTTTAACGGAGCTATTTCCAAAAGTCGTAGCTGGAGCCTGCCGCATTTAGTAGCCTATCAGGAAAGCCATGACGAAGAGCGTTTGATGTACAAGAACCTTTCTTTTGGTAACCAGTCCGGGGCTTATAGTACCAAAGATTCTACAACTGCCTTACGACGAAATGAAATGGCCGCAGCCTTCTGGGCCATGATCCCGGGTCCCAAACTACTCTGGCAATTCGGGGAACTGGGCTATCCCTATTCCATCAATACCTGTACCAACTTATCTGTAGACAATAGCGGAGCCTGCCGCACAGAAGTGAAACCCATCCGATGGGATTATAATAACCAGGCTTCCCGTAAAGCGCTGTTTGATGTGTATGCCAAACTCATCAAATTGAAACTCACGCCCAACTTCAAATCTGTCTTCACCACCAATGCCGTTACCTGGGATTTAGCGGGTAATGTTAAATCACTTCAACTGAATGATGATTCATTGAAAGTAGTTGTGCTGGGTAATTTTGACGTGACTACCCAAACCGCCAGCATCACTTTTCCAACTTCGGGTACCTGGTATAGCTATTTAACCAATGCCACCATTAATGCCACCGGCAATGTGCAGCAGGTGGTGCTACAGCCCGGAGAATATTTTGTATATACTAACCGTAACCTTAATAACACCGTGGTAACCGCCATTTCGCCGGGCGGGTCAGTAGCAGAGGATCTGCAAATTAGTATCCGGCCCAACCCCGTAAGTTCGCAGGCCACCATCAGTTATTTTCTGCCGGTAAGCGCCAAAGTAACCATTACCCTTACTGATATACAGGGCCGCAACCTTGGAAAAATTTTCGAAGGATTCCGTCCCAAAGGTCAGCAGCAGGTCAGTTTTCAAACTGCACAATTACCATCAGGCTCGTCTGGAAATGGGATGTATTTTTTAAAAATCGTGTATGATAAAAAAGCAATAACCGAAAAATTGATCCTGCTCAGGTAAGTACCATCTGGAAGGTCAGAAACCAAAACCAACAAACAACTTTAACATTAAAAAACCAGTTATGAAAGTAAGCCGCTTACTATTTGCTTTGGGGCTGATGTTGACGGTCTGTAGTTTTCAGGCCCTTGCTCAGAACAAAGTAGTTACCGGTAAGGTAACAGACGCAAATGACGGTAAAGCGATGGCCAGTGCCACAGTAAAGGCAAAGGGTACCGCTTTGGCTACACAAACAGATAAAGAAGGAAATTTTTCGCTATCTGTGCCCGCCAATGTTTCCGTATTAATCATCAGCTCTGTAGGGTATGCTGAAATAGAAGCTCCTCTTGCAGGCAACATTGTGAATGTACGGATGCAATCCACTACCTATGCGCTTAGTGATATTGTAGTGATTGGGTATGGTACCGCCCGCAAAAAAGACCTGACAGGTTCAGTTGTGGTAGTGTCTGCCAAAGACTTCAACAAGGGTCCCATCATTACTCCCGAACAACTCATTACGGGTAAAGTGGCCGGTGTTCAGGTCACTTCCAATAATGGAGCACCCGGATCAGGAAGTACCATACGCATCAGGGGCGGTGCTTCCCTCAATGCCAGTAATGATCCCTTAATTGTGGTTGATGGTGTGCCTCTGGATAATGGCGGCATCAGCGGGTCTGCCAATGCGCTATCCCTGATCAATCCCAATGATGTGGAAACCTTTACCATTCTGAAAGATGCTTCTGCCACTGCCATATATGGTGCCAGGGGCTCCAACGGAGTAATCCTTATCACCACCAAAAAAGGGAAAAAGGGCAAACCGGTTTTCAATTTCAGTTCCCAGGTTTCGTTATCAAAGGTTACCAAACAGGTGGATGTACTGTCTGCCGACCAGTTTCGTTCCTTTGTGAATGCCAATGGTTCCAATGCACAAAAAGCATTGATGGGCAATGCCAGTACCAACTGGCAGAACCAGATTTACCGTTCGGCCATTACAAACGACAACAACCTGAGTATGTCGGGCTCACTGGGAAGTATGCCTTATCGTATTTCTGCAGGATACCTTACCCAGGATGGTATCCTTAAAAAAGACAACCTGCAGCGTACTACGCTTAACTTCAATATCAACCCAAAATTCTTTAATGACCACCTGTCATTCACGTTAAATGTATTGGGTAGTCAAAGCAAAAATACTTTTGCCAACCAGGGTGCTATTGGTGCAGCCGTTACTTTTGATCCTACTCAACCTGTATATTCCGGAAACAATCGTTTCGGTGGTTTCTGGGAATGGCTGGATCCCAGTTCTATCAGTGGCCTCAAGGGCCTTTCCCCCCGAAACCCACTGGGCCTTCTGATGCTGCGCAATGATAAGAGTACCGTTCAAAGAAGCATTGGTAATGCACAGTTTGATTATAAAGTACACTTTCTTCCTGATTTACATGCTAAGCTCAACCTGAGTTATGATGTATCGAAAGGTTCCGGAACCGTGTATGTGCCGGATAGTGCTGCCTCCTCCTATTATCGTTTTCAGGATGCTTCCAGTAAATGGAAAAGCGGGGTAAATAATTATTACCAGCAAAAGAAATCCAACACATTTTTCCAGTTCTTCCTGAATTATGTAAAGGATATAGAGGCAATGAAAAGTAAAGTAGATCTTACTGCGGGGTATGAATACAACGATTATAAAACCACCAGCTATTCCTACGCAGATTATGCTGCTGATGGAACCAAACGTCCCAATTCAGACCCTATCTATGCTACTGACGTACCCCAAAATACCATTGTTTCTTTCTTTGGAAGACTGAACTATACATTGTTAAACCGTTACCTCTTAACCGCCACTTTCCGAAGAGATGGATCCTCCAGGTTTAGTCCCAATAACCGCTGGGGTAATTTCCCATCTGCTGCTCTGGCATGGAAAATTATTGATGAACCTTTTATGAAAGGTGCAAGGGGTGTTAATGACCTCAAACTGCGCATTGGCTATGGCGTTACGGGCCAGCAGGATGGAATCGGAAATTATGATTATATCTCTTATTATACACTTAGTAACAACACCGCACAATACCAGTTGGGCAACACATTCTACCAGATGTTTCGTCCGGGTGGCTATTACAGCAACCGTAAATGGGAGCAGACGGCTACCAGCAACGTAGCGATTGACTTTGGATTTCTCGACAACCGTATCAGTGGTTCATTGGAATTGTATTACCGCAAAACCAAGGATTTGCTGAACCTGATTACCCAGCCGGCCGGAACCAATTTTTCTAACCAGATAGTAGCCAATGTGGGAGATATGGAAAACAGGGGCGTGGAATTCTCTGTTAACCTGGTTCCTGTTAGGAAAAAAGAACTGGAATGGAACCTGGGTTTTAATATTACCTACAATAAAAATAAGATCACCAAACTTACCGTTTCTGATGACCCCAATTATCCGGGTAATATCTATGGAGGCATTTCAGGAGGTACCGGTAATTCTATCCTGATCAATTCTGTTGGGTACAGTCGTGGTTCATTTTATGTATACCAGCAGACATACGATAAGAACAACAAACCCATTGATAACCTTTTTGCGGATAGAAACAGGGATGGCATTATCAGCGATAAAGATCTTTACCGCTATAAGAATACCGACCCCAACATTTTGTTAGGCTTCAACAGTTCCGTGAATTACAAAAAATGGTCTGCAGGATTTGTCATGCACGGCAGTATTAATAACTACCTGTACAATAACGTTGCCTCCAGTACAGGCGTTACCCGGAACATTTTAAATCCACTCAATTTCTTAAGCAATGGCTGCAGTGATTTACTATCCAGCGGATTCAGTGGTAACGGGTCTCAGTATTTTCTTTCAGATTATTACATCCAGAATGCTTCTTTCCTGAGGCTTGATAATATCAGCCTGTCATACAATGTAGGTAAAGTGTTAAGGAATAAAGCCAGTCTTTCTCTGGGAGCAGTAGTGCAAAATGTACTGGTCATCACCAAATACAAAGGTTCTGATCCTGAAATTAACGGAGGCATCGATAATAATTTTTATCCAAGGCCCCGTGTCTATGCACTCAGTATGAATCTGGCATTTTAAAACTCATTTACAACATTCAAACAACAGACACATGGAAAATAATTTTTTTAAACCGCTGATCATCGCTTTTTTGGTTGCAGGCTCATTCAGTGCCTGTACCAAAAAATTGGATCTTACGCCTACGAACGGTATAACGGCCGCCAATGTATACAGTACGGCTACCGGCTATAAGCAGGCATTTGCCAAAGTATATGGCAGTTTTGCACTCACAGGAAATGCCGGTCCTGCCGGTAATGGAGACATACAGGGGATTGATGAAGGTACTTCTGATTTCTTCCGTTTATACTGGAAGGCGCAGGAATTAAGTACCGATGAGGCCGTAGTGGCCTGGGGCGATCCGGGTATACAGGATTTTCACAGAATGAACTGGACCTCTGATAATCCCATGTTGAAAGGATTGTATTATCGTTCCTTTTACCAGATAACCCTGTGTAATGATTTTATTAACCAGGCTTCCGATGCCAACCTTGCGGCAAGGGGTATCACAGGTGCTGATGCAGATAATATCCGCTTGTACAAAACCGAAGCCCGCTTTATCAGGGCTTACCAGTACTCGGTATTGATGGATCTCTTTGGCAATCCGCCTTTTGCAACCGAAGCTGATGCCATTGGTTCTTTTCTTCCCAAACAAATTACGAGGGCACAATTGTTTACCTATATTGAAACAGAATTAAAAGATATAGAAACCGTATTGCCTGCACCCAGAACCAATGAGTATGGTCGTGCAGACCGTGCTGCAGCCTGGTCTTTACTGGCAAGGATTTACCTGAATGCGCAGGTATATACCGGTACTGCAAAATTTACAGAAGCCATTACCTATTCACAAAAAGTATTGGCAGCAGGGTATACACTGGTAGATGACTATCGCTGGCTGATGCGTGCCGATAACCAGAAAAATACCAGTGAATTCATCTTTACCATTAACTATGACGGGCAAAAAACACAGGGCTATGGTGGTACCACATTCCTGGCCCATGCCTCTCTGGGAGGAGCTATGAATGCAGGTGATTTTGGTTTAGACTATGCCTGGGCAGGTATCCGAACAACCAAGAACCTAAGCAATTTATTTCCTGATGTAACAGGAGCACAGGATACAAGAGCACAATTTTTCACCAATGGTCAAAATAAAGAGATTAACGACCTTACTGTTTTTACAGATGGCTATGGAGTAAATAAATATATTAACAGGGCAAGGCCTACCACCCCCAATAACCTTACCACAGGTGCAGCAGGTTCGAACCAGACATTTGCTGATATTGATTTTCCGGTTTTCAGGCTGGCAGAAATTTACCTTATTTATGCTGAGGCTGTTTCGCGTGGAGGCAATGGTGGAGATATTGCCACAGCGGTTTCAAACATCAACAAACTCCGCCAGCGGGCCTATGGTAATACCAATGGCAATATCCTGCCATCCCAGCTTACTACAGATTTTATCCTGGATGAAAGAGCGAGGGAATTGTATTGGGAAGGATTCCGCCGGACAGACCTCATCCGCTATAATAAGTTTGTAGAAGGCACGTACCTCTGGCCCTGGAAAGGGGGTGTGAAAGACGGAACATCCGTGGGAAGTTTCAGGAAACTGTATCCGATACCTTCCTCTGATGTATCCTCCAATGTTAACCTTACCCAAAATCCGGGTTATTAATCAGTAACATGATTTCAATTACTAAAATGAATCATATGAAAAAGATATTCTCACTACTTTTTACCATTGCTGCAGCCACACTATTGTTGCAAGGGTGTACAAAAGACGAAGCCAGGGAAACTTTCCAGGGAGGAACCGCTCCTGCACTGACAGCCTCGGTTAGTAATTCCATTCCTTTGTCCTTCACTGCCGCAGGTCAGGAGGCCATCAAACTTTCCTGGACAAACCCCAGTTACCAGTTTGCTTCGGGCGTCAGTTCACAGGATGTATCCTATACATTAGAAATAGACACAACCGGAGCCAACTTTACCAATCCGGGTAAACAAACGGTATCCATCAGCAAAGACCTGAGTATTTCTTTTACCCAGGGACAGTTCAATGATTACCTGTTGAATCAATTACAATTGGTACCGGCAATTCCGCATAACCTGGAAATTAGGGTGAGTGCTTCCCTGTCCTCTTCCGCCACAAAACTTACTTCCAATGTGCTGAAATTTGTGGTAACCCCTTATGCCATTCCGCCAAAAGTACAAACACCTTCTTCCGGAGATTTATTCATGGTGGGAAGTGCCACTTCCGGTGGATGGAACAACCCGGTGCCGGTACCCAGCCAGAAGTTTACCAAAGTCAGTGCTACTTTGTATGAGATTACCATTCCTTTGACAGGTGGACAGGAATACCTGTTCCTTCCCGTAAATGGAGACTGGAGCCATAAGTATGCGGTACCTAACAAAACCCTGCCCGGTTTAGCAGATGGGGGTGATTTTGGGTACGATAAAAACGACAATTTTCCCGGCCCCGCAGCCAGTGGCAACTATAAAATTACTGTGGATTTCCAGCGTGGAAAATTTACAGTAGTCAAATTATAATCATTAGCAAAACATTTCAATCTTAAAATTAAGGTTATGCAAAAAATTATTCAAAACCTCATGCTGCTATCACTGCTGGCTATTGGCATGACAGCCTGTGAAAAAGTGGGCAGCCTGCCGGTAAATAATCCGGGTTCTGTGGTTACCATCAGTACCAGTACCAATACAGTGGCAGCGGCTTCAGTTGATTCATTAAAAACAGTATTGGTAGTCAGCTGGACCAATCCCAATTATTCGGTTGACTCTGCTACGGTAAAATATGTAGTAGAAATAGATTCTTCCGGACGCAACTTCAGTAAAGCGGTTAGCAAAACAGTTGTTGGAACCCTGAGTGCCTCATTTACAGCAAGAGAATTGAATGCCATTCTGCTGGGTTATGGTTTCAACTTTGGGGTTGCTTATGATATGGACATCAGGGTAACCTCCTCACATGCCAATAACAATGAACAGTTGAAATCAGCCACTGTAAAAGTGAAGATGACTCCCTACAAAATACCACCTAAGGTTGCACCACCTGCGTCGGGAAGGCTTTTCCTGGTGGGCAGTGCAACGGTTGGCGGATGGAACAATCCGGTACCCGCACCCACACAGGAGTTCTCTAAAATAGATTCAGTAACCTATGCAGGTGTGTTTGACCTGAGTGGCGGTAATGAGTACCTTGTTTTGCCGGTAAATGGTGACTGGAGTCATAAGTATTCGGTTGCCGACAAATCAGTTTTTGGATTAAACGGGGGCGGTAATTTCGGATATGACCTGAGTGATAATATACCCGGCCCCTCTACCTCAGGTAAATACCTGATCAGGATTGATTTTCAGGCTGGCAGATTTACTGTGACACCATTTACCAGTGTGCTTCCCGCAAACCTGTTCATGGTGGGTGATGCAACTACAGGAGGCTGGAACAATCCTGTTCCCGTTCCTTCCCAGCAGTTTACCAGGGTCAATTCCACCCAGTTTGAATTGACAACTGCCATAAACGGAGGTAAGCAGTACCTGTTACTTCCAGTAAATGGCGACTGGAGCAATAAATTTTCTGTGGATGATAACACTATCAGTTCCCTAAAATCCGGAGGCAGCTTTAAATACAATGCACCTGCCAATTTCCCGGGACCTGATGCATCCGGTAATTATAAGTTTGTGGTGAATTTTGCCACCTATTCTTATACCGTTACCAAGCAATAGTATCATAATTCGATAATAGTTAAATCCGTCTCAATCAAATTTGAGGCGGATTTTTTTTGATAGGTTGATGAAAGCTATTATTAGCTACTTGCTGAATAAACAGACCGCTGACATTTAAAAATTTATACCCATATTGCAATAATTATGATAAGCATAATTATACCCGCATTTAATGAGGAAGACAATGTTGGAAAACTAATTCGTTTCCTAAAAGGGAATGGTGATAAGCAATGTATAGAAATTATTTTGTCAGACGGGGGAAGCACTGACGCAACAAGGCCCCGGGCAGAAGATGCCGGCGCCCGGGTATTGGTGTCACCTACAAAAGGAAGGGCTGCTCAAATGAATTATGGTGCAGCATCGGCAAAGGGAGATATACTTTATTTTGTACATGCAGATACTTTTCCACCTGTTTCCTTTGTTAACGATATCTGCCAGGCTATAAGCAATGGCTATTCAATAGGCAGGTATCGTACGAAATTTAATAGCTCAAAATGGTTATTGCATGTGAATGCCTTTTTTACCCGATTCGACTTTTTTATCTGTTATGGCGGCGACCAGACCCTTTTCATTACCAAAAAACTCTTTCAATCGATTGGAGGATTCGATGAACAAATGCAAATAATGGAAGAGTATGACCTGGTAAAAAGGGCCAGAGAAAAAGGACTTTACAGGATTATTCCCAAAAATGCCCTGGTATCTGCCCGAAAATACGAGACCAATTCCTGGCTGACTGTTCAGCTCGCCAATAAAAAAGTCATCGACATGTACAAAAAAGGGGCCTCACAACAAGTAATCAAAGCTACCTACCAGCGATTGCTGAAATACAGGTAACCACTATCGACGGATTATTTAAAAGTAATTATTCCCGATTCCCTTTTTAACTCAACTGTAAGGTCGGTTTCAGTATCAACATCTCTCAATAAGGGTAATACAGCAATATTGTATTTATTTTCCGCTGATAAAGAAATGGTTTGTGCGTAAACCATTTCTGTACTCCAGGATATGTTTTCGAAAACATTTTTAAAGGGTGCCCGCATGCCTATCAGGTAGTAGCCTCCATCCTGGGCCGGCCCTATCACTACTTCAGACATATCCAGGCTTTTCATGGCATTCATTATAATTCCCGTTTCCAACTCATAACAATCACTACCTATAAGCAGTATTTTTTGGTAACCCAGACCAAAGAGTTCTTTACAGGCATTGGTCATTTTTTCGCCCAGGTCATTCCCGGTCTGTACTTTCTTTTGAAAAACAGTTGGGTCCCAGGAATCGTTTTCTGTGATTTGGTCTGCATAATATACATACTTGTCGAATGGAAGTTCTTTGGTTATAGCAAGGGTATGTGCCAATAACGCTTTATATACCAATAAGGCATTTTCTTCGCCAATGGTTTTGGCTAACCGTGTTTTCACTTTTCCCAGTTCCGGATTACGGATAAATAAAATAATAGCTGAAGTTGACATAAACAGTTTTAAGCTACTGCCCCTCCGCAACTGGAACCTGCTCCGGCAGTACAACCGTAACAATGTTCATTAATGATAATTTCCCTTTTGTCCAGTGCTTCCCGGTTAAACTCCGATAAATGGGTTGCGTCTTTACAACTTACCTTCAGGTCGAGCATCTGGTTAAAATCACAATCATACAGGTAGCCATCCCAGCCTACCGACAGGGTATTGCGGCACATAACACTTTTGGCAGCTGATGGATTGAAGGCAGCAATCAGCTTGTCCATATATTTCTCATAGTTACCACTAACCAGCAGGTAGTCGAGGTAACGGCTGATGGGCATATTGGTGATAGCGAAAAGATTATTGAAACGGATGCCATGATCGCGGAAAAGGGCTTCTTTGTATTCAGCTTCGAGGGCAGATTGTGCGGGAGGAAGGAAGGCTCCTGCCGGATTATATACCAGGTTTAAGCGTTAATCCGGAGCCCTCTATACCATAGCCCCGCTCATTCAGCATTTTCAGTGCTTTTATAGAGTCTTCAAAAACTCCGTCGCCCCTTTGCTTGTCCGTTCTGTCTGCTGTATAGGAAGGCAGAGAGGAAACCACTTCTATGCTGTGTTGTTTAAAAAAATCAGGAAGATCGTTGTATTTTTTGTTTGCCAGAATAATGGTCAGGTTGCAGCGGACAATCACGTGCCTGTCCAGTTTCCTGATACTTTCTACAAACCACCTGAATTCGGGGTTTAGTTCGGGAGCACCACCGGTTAGGTCAACGGTGGTCATGGAAGGATTCGCTTCCAGAATATCCAGGCAAAGTTGCATGGTTTCTCTGGTCATAATCTCCTTCCTGTCAGGTCCCGCATCCACATGGCAATGCTTGCAAACCTGGTTACACATTTTTCCTACATTGATTTGGAAAATCTGGATGCCTGTGGCATGCAGGGGGAAGTGGCCATTGGCTGCGAGGGAATCCCGAAACAACGGATGCTTATATTGGCTGTCATTTTCAAGTATACCCAGCTGGGCTTCCGCAGAAGCCAGCATATGATGTAAAGCTTTTAATGATTTCATGAACAGCTATTGATTTTACATGGCGATTTTGCCAACCTTATTCATCATTTGTACACCATGAACCAGGGCAGCACCTCCTTTGATGGCAGCAGCTACATGTACGGCTTCCATCATCTGTTTTTCACTCCAGCCTTTCTCATAGGCATCACTGCTATAGGCGTCAATACAATAGGGGCATTGAACGGCATGGGCAACTGCCAGGGCAATCAGCGATTTTTCGCGGGCGGTTAAGGCACTTTCCTTAAACACTTCTCCGTACCAGCCGAAAAATTTATCGCCCATTTCTTTTTGCCAATTACTGATGTCACCAAATTTTTGTAAGTCCTCTTCCTGGTAGTAATGGTTACTCATCTCATTCATTTTTTATAGTTTTCTAAAAAAAGTTCCCAGTCGTATTTTTTATAAACGATAGAAGGGTTTTTTTCTGAAGGGATGATGGAAAGAGTTTTCAGCAAATCTTTTATCTTTCCAATTCCGCCAAAATCTCCCCTGAACCAACTAAGCAATGCCGGAACATAAACCTTGTTCTGGTCTGCCTTGTATTCAGATTCTCCTTTCAGGTAAACACTGGTTGCCACATCCAGTTGTTTTTGCAACTGTTCAGGTTTGTAAAAGGCAATAGGCGGGCAACTCTTTGCTCCACAATTTAGGGCAAAATGAATCCGGTAATCCACTTTGTTTACCCTGGTTTTTTTTTCAAAGGAAGCGGGAAACCATTTGTTAAGGTATCCCAGGCCCCACTTAACTTTTGAATGCCTGAGGATGCCATGTTCAATCTTATCCAGACTAAGTTTGTTTCCGGCAACCACAATTTGGGGGTCACCAAAGAAGCTGTTCCTGCTCGCATATTTATCAGGATTTTTAGAAAGGATTATCTGGGTGAAGGCATTGTAAAGGTTGATCCAAAACGCTTTCTTCTGGTCGTCTGTAACCAGTTGCGCTGCTAAAGATGCTTCAGTGGATTCAGCCAGTATTTTTACCAGCGAATCAGTTGGCTCCTGCGTCTTTGCCGCCAGTAATAACTGTTGGGATAAGTCAACAAGATGGGTATCAGTTGTCATGGCAGGTGATTGAGCTGTAGCGTTTTCAGTACCCAAACTTATCAATAAGAGAAGTATAATTTTTTTTAGCTTGTTCATCCATACTTATTTACGTAAAAGTACCATTTTAGGTTTTAAAGATTGGGTGAGCCGAATGGGTATTTATTTGCGCACTACAACCCCGGGCAGGATACAATATATCTATTCTCCGGCAGCCTGTTTAACTTTGTTTTTATTGCATTTTATAAGCGGTAATCCATGTTTTTACACTTAGATTGCCAATAGAATGACTTTTCTAGACTAAATAAGTTAAAATGCAGAGAATCTAAGGATGGCTAAAAACTTTCTTACATAGTTAACCGTTCATTAATAAAAGATTTTCATATGTTAAACAAAATTGCCCGGTCGCTCACAATTGCTTTGTTCTGTTTTTGTATACAGGGGATGGCCGTAGCCCAAAATATCGACTTTGTATCCGGTAATTGGGAGTCTGCCATTCAAAAAGCGGCCAAAGAAAAAAAGCCGGTTTTTATAGACATCTATACGGTTTGGTGCGGGCCCTGTAAAAAGATGGCCAATACGGTGTTTACCCAGCAAAAAGTAGCCGAACATTTCAATAGTAAGTTTATCAACTTTAAGGTAGATACAGAAAAAGGCGAGGGGATTAAACTGGCAGAAAAATACCAGGTAATGAGTTACCCTACTTATCTTTTTATCGATGCCAATGGAAAACTATTGTATAGAATAGAGGGCTCTATGGATGCTGATACGTTTGTCAAAGAATCACAAAATGCATTGAAATAGGCAGATTATGCTGTATACAACTTTTGTATCGGACGAACTGTAATAAGTCAAACCTTTCATATGCTCGTGACTGATAATATTACCATAGGTGAAAACTCAAATAATAGTCTCTCTGTATTTCGCCTGGGTTATGGTACGATGCGCTTAACGGGCGAAGGTATTTATGGAGAACCCTCCAATCGTAAAGAGGCCCTGGCCATTCTTAGAATGACCAAAGAGTTGGGCATCCATTTTCTGGATACGGCCGATTATTATGGTGAAGACGTAACCAACCGGTTGATTACAGAAGCACTGTACCCCTATGCACCTGATCTGGTTATTTGTACCAAAGTGGGGGCTACCCGGAAACCGGACAAGAGCTGGATCCCTTTTAACCAGCCCGAAAATATCCGGACAAGCATAGAAAATAACCTTCGAACGCTTCGGCTGGACAGGATAGCCCTGGTACATTTCCGTGTGATGCCTTCCAGCCCTTATTCATTTGAAGCATCCATGGAAACCATGTTCCGCCTGCAGCAGGAAGGCAAAATACTTCATGTGGGCGTGAGTAATGTTTCAAGAAATGAATTGCTTACAGCCATGCGTATGGGAACCATTGCTACTGTTGAAAACATGTATGGTCATGGACAAAGGACAACCCTGAAAATGCATAACCAGGAAAACAGAGGCGGAGAAGAAGTGCTGGATATTTGCGAACAAAACCGAATACCCTTAATTCCTTATTTTTCGCTGGTCAATTCCCTGGATAAAAAAGATACAAGGGTGTCGGAGCTAGCCGGGAAGAAGGATGTTACTGAAGCACAGATCCAGATTGCCTGGTTATTACACAGGTCATCCTATATTTTACCCATTCCCGGGACAGCTTCGCTAAATCATTTTGCAGAAAATTGCCGGGCCACTGAAATCACACTTAGTAAAGAAGAAATGGATTATTTAGCATAGTCATTGTAACTCATTTCTTCTGGTAAACCCTAACATAGTCAATCAGAAAGCTTTGCGGGAAAATGGAGTCATCAATGCCCTGGGCACCTCCCCAGTCTCCACCGATGGCAGTATTCATGATAAAGAAAAATTTCTTCTGATAAGGCCAGGTGTCTGTTCCGTTACCCGGGTTCTGGTAGGCATGAAATTCCACGCCATCAATTGACCAGATGGCGTTAAACTCAGTCCACTCCAGGGTATACACATGAAAACTATCCTGCGCACTACTAATAAACTTGGAATTGCTTTTACTGTTGCCTCCGAAATAGGTTTTGTTGTGAGCAGAACCGACAATTACGTTGGCGTTATAACCTACTTCTTCCATGATATCCAGTTCTCCATCATTGGGCCAGTTCAGCGGATTGGTAGCTGCCAATAACCAAAGAGCAGGCCAGGTTCCTCTTCCGCGGGGAAGTTTCGCCCTGATTTCAAATTTGCCATATTGCCAGTCTGCTTTTCCTTTAGTTAATAAGCGGGCTGAAGTGTAGGCTTTCCCGCTGTAATTTTCTTTTCTGGCTTCAATCACCAGACTGCCATTTTCTATACGGACATTCTCCGGGCGGGCATTGGTGTAATACTGTAGTTCATTATTGCCCCAGCCGTTGCCACCTACGTCATATCCCCATTTACTGGTATCGGGCATTCCATTGGTATTGAATTCGTCTGACCAAACCAACTGGTAAGTAAGGGTCGGTGTCGGTGTCGGGTTAACCGGGGTTACCGGCGTAGAATTGTTATCCGAGCCACTTTTGCTGCAGCCTGTTTGATAAATACTGCCGATAATAACGGCGAAGAGCAGCCAACCTCTCTTTAGGGAAGTAAACATTGTATTCTAAAATTGAAGTGTCAAAGTAAGTAATATTTGAAATAAAACGCGTTTTTGTTGAAATAACCACTTTTTAAAAGGATACTAAAATAAGCGCTGAATGATCCGGATATATATAAATATTTATACAGTCTGGTGTCGCCACAATCTAATTAAGTGCATTGTAGCATCCCGGGAAAGCCGAAATTCAACAGCATTCCCATTCCTTTAGAAAGGGTACAATATTGGTAAGGACAACCTTTTCAGGGGGAATTGCGTAACTTATAATACAATTCGTTTTTTTATGATAATCAGGTTGCGACCATTCATGTATTGTATAGTTTTATTACTGGCCTCCTGCCAGGCTAAATATGTGAATGATGCCTATAATCCCAAACCGCCAGTTTCAAACGTTCCGGTACAAGAAACCGGGTTTACCGATTATACCATTAAAAAAGGGGAAGCCTATTCAGTAGATTCTACCAAAATAGAATTACTCAATGGGATTTCGGAAATGAGATTCAAATTCCGGTTCGACAGTTCAGCCATCTACACAACCCAGGACCCTTCTAACCAGGGGGATGTAAATAAGTTATTTGGCTTTGCTGATTGTATAAACTTTAGCCAGCAATATACTATTCCACCCCACCATATTTTTTCTGCCAGGTTTGGCTGGGCATGGTATAACCAGGCACTTCGAATTTATGCCTATTATTACAACGATTCTCTCAGGGCTTTCAGGGAATTAAGGACTGTGGAAATGGGTAAGAGCTATACTGCCGGTATCCGCTTAATACCCGGTGGTTATGAATATACAATTGAAAATAAAAAAGATACAGTTGTGCGTACCTGCAAACAACCATTGGCAGTAGGTTATAAACTCTATCCATATTTCGGGGGTACGGAAACAGCCCCGCATGAAATACATGTCTACATCAAGGAACTTTTCTAACCCACAATTATTTTATACATCCCGTTCATCAAAAGAGAGAACCAGGTCAGGGATACTGGTCACCACTTTTCGGTATTGAATTCCTGATTTCGTAAGCATCATTTTAGCCGCTTTGGCAGAATCGGTTCCCTCATACTTGTCTGAGAGATAAACCACCTCACTAATCCCGGCCTGAATAATGGCTTTGGTGCATTCATTACAGGGAAATAGTGCGGTATATATCCTGCAACCACGAAGGTCCATCCCTATATTGTTTAAAATCGCATTCAGTTCCGCATGGCACACAAAGGGGTATTTGGTATTCAGGAAATCACCTTTTTTGTCCCAGGGAAAATCATCATCACTACAGCCTATGGGCAGTCCATTATAGCCTGTACCCACTATTTTATTTTTTTCATTCACAATACAGGCACCTACCTGCGTACTGGGATCTTTACTGCGACGGGCAGACAGGAGGGCAACGCCCATAAAATATTCATCCCAGGAAATATAATCTCCTCTTTTTTGCATAGATTTTTTTTATATGAATAGAAAGATAGCTTTTTCTGAAATATTTCTTACATAAGCCAATACACTGCAATGATTCAGAAAGCTTTGCTAATATCCGATTTCGTAAATCGATTTCCCAATTTTGATAATCCCCGTTAGCTTCCCCCGATACCTTCGCAACCTAAAATAAAAGATAATGATGAGAATGATGACGACTACTTTATTGCTGTTGGGTGCCCTATCCCTGCAGGCACAAAAAGGTAGTAAAGGATGGGATACCATAGCCCTTCATCCCAAAAACCTGCCCGATGTAACCGTTGTAGGCCGGAATAGTAAAAGCGATATCCAGCAAATGCCCGAAATCGTAGGTACTTCAATTTATGCAGGTAAAAAAAGTGCATTGATTGTGCTCGACAATGTACAGGGAAATGTTGTAGCTAATAATATGCGCCAGGTTTTGGCAAAAGTGCCCGGAATCCATATTTGGGAAAGTGATCCAAGCGGTATCCAGATTGGTATTGCCGCAAGGGGACTTAGTCCAAACAGAAGCTGGGAATTTAATATACGCCAGAATGGATATGATATTGCCGCAGACCCTTTCGGTTATCCGGAAGCCTACTACAATCCACAGCTACAGGGTGTGCAAAGAATTGAAATTATCCGTGGCCAGGGTTCTTTGCAATATGGCCCACAGTTTGGTGGCATGGTCAATTATATATTGCGTAATGGCAGTGAAATCAACAAACCCTTTGAATTTGAAACCCAGCAAACAGTGGGAAGCAATGGCTTGTTTAACTCCTACAATGCCATCGGCGGGAAAAAGGGGAAAGTACATTATTATGCCTTCTTCGACCATAGAAACGGAAATGGCTGGCGCGAAAACAGCAACTATTTTACGAATGCCGGATTTGGTTCCATTACCTATTCATTTACACCCAGGTTTTCATTGACTGCTGAAGTAATGCGTTCAAACCTGCGGAGCCAGCAGCCCGGAGGCCTTACCGATGCCCTGTTGACCCAGGATGCCCGCCAAAGCCTGAGAAGCCGTAACTGGTTTGACATTCTCTGGACCACTCCGGCACTGATTGCCAACTACCAGATAAACGACCATACCCGCTGGAACACCAAACTTTTTGCTACCATCGGTGACAGAAACAGTGTGGGATTCACCCAGTCTATTACCGTAACAGACAGCATTAACCCGGCAACAGGTGCCTACAATAATCGCGTTTTAAGTGCCGATACCTACAGGAATTATGCATTGGAAAGCAGGATCATCACCGATTATACTATTGGCAGGATGCAAAACACCCTTTCCGGTGGGGTAAGGCTATACACGGGAACCACACACCGCATTTCCAATGGCAAAGGCACAACCGGTAACAGTTACGATATGACATCTGTGGGTACTTACGCCCAGGACATCTCATTCGTTTCCAAAAATGGAGCAGTCTTTGCAGAAAGTATTTTCCGCATCAACAAAAAATGGTTAATCATACCAGGCATCAGGTACGAGTGGCTGCAGGGTTCAGCCTCAGGCAGAAATGGATTTACTTCGGCAGGTACACCCATAATTTTGCAGGACATCCAAAGAAGCAGAGGATTTCTGTTGGCAGGTGTTGGGGCAGAATACCATGTAACTAACGGTACTGAATTCTATGCCAACTATACCCAGGCATACAGGCCCATACAGTTTGCCAACTTACAGGCGCCGCCGGGTACCGACGTGGTAGACCCTAACCTGAATGATGCCAGGGGATATAATTTTGACCTGGGCTACAGGGGTAAAATAAAGAACTATTTGCAGTTTGATATCAGTGGTTATTACCTCTCTTATACTAACCGGATAGGTGCCATCACACCATCTGGTGCCAGTTACCGTTTGATTACGAATGTGGGAAACAGCATCAGCAAAGGTTTGGAGAGCTTCGTAGAGTTCAATCCCGTGAAAGCCTTTACAACCAATAAACATTGGGAGACGCTGATTTTTACTTCCTATAGTTATACCGATGCGCGTTACAGCAATGACCATAAAGACGCCAACACCCAGGGGAAAAAAGTAGAAAATGCACCAACCAATATTATCAGGACGGGTATCAGCCTGGGCTATGACGCATTTCTGTTAACCGCCCAATTGAGTTATGTGGATGCTACCTTCAGTGACGCAAATAATACGGTTACGCCTTCTGCTAATGGACAAACCGGATTGATTCCTGCTTATTCCGTCACCGACCTGACAGCTGCTTACACATTTTCCAAAGGCCTGACTGTAAAAGCAGGTATGAATAATGTTTGGGATGCCCGTTATTTTACCCGAAGAGCGGGTGGTTATCCGGGTCCCGGAGCTTTGCCGGCGGATGGAAGGACCATGTTCCTTACAGTGACAGCCAAATTCTAATACAATCATCGGGCCGGTAAATATCCTGCCCGATTTTTTTTACTCCTTTCCTTTTTTAAGATAATCCTGTTACCCGGGCTTCATTAATATTGGGTATTGCGCAACATTAGCTTTCATTTTTTGTTATTAAAAGAAAACTGAATGAAGCAATACCTGGTAATTGGGGGCTCCTCGGGCATTGGAAGGGCTGTATCCCGGCAACTGGCTGAAAAAGGTGCCCATGTGCATGCCTCTTATCGTACCCATCACCAACCTTCTGAAACGGGCATTGAATACTTCCCATTAGATGTAATGACTGCGCAGCATGAGCTATCCCTGCTGCCCGAAGTAATTGACGGTCTGGTGTATTGTCCTGGTAGTATTCTCTTAAAACCTTTTGCCAGAATCTCAGCAGATGATTTTTTACAGGATTACCAGTTACAGGTATTGGGTGCAGTGCGAATCATCCAGCAGGTATTGCCCAGGTTAAAAAAAGCGGACAATGCAGCTATCGTTTTATTTTCCACAGTAGCCGTTCAAACCGGATTTAATTTTCATTCATTGGTAGCTTCTTCCAAAGGAGCCATTGAAGGCCTCACCAGGGCTTTGGCTGCGGAACTGGCTCCCGCTATCCGAGTCAATTGTATTGCCCCTTCCATTACAGATACACCGCTGGCAGCCCAATTGCTCAGTACCCCTGAAAAAAAAGAAGCCAATGCACAACGCCACCCCTTAAAAAAAATTGGCGTACCTGAAGACATTGCTGCAAGTGTGTGCTTCCTGTTAAGCAAGGAGGCAGGTTGGATAACCGGACAGGTATTGAAAGTTGATGGAGGGATGTCATCGGTAAAAATATAATAGCCCCTAATCGGTAGACAAGCCATAAAAATAGCGCAATGAACCTAACCTTAGTTGACCTGGACCGTGTTATTGAAATGGCCTGGGAAGACAGGACTCCTTTTGAAGCGATAGCCTTCCAGTTTAGGCTTTCTGAGCAGGAGGTAATCTCTTTGATGCGGAAAAACCTGAAAAAAAGCAGTTTTCTCCTATGGCGTAAGCGTGTGAACAGTGGCATAAGCCAGAAACACCTGCACAAAAGAGTGCCTGAAATCAAACGTTTCAAATGCAACCGGCAAAGAACCATTAGTTTCAATAAAATCAGCAAGCGATGACGCCCCTTACCCATATTACAGCCAATGACCTGGAGGGATACGAACGTATTTACCGTGCCAATCTGGTGAACAGTGTAACGGGGTATAAGGCTGCCATGCTCATCGGCACGCAAAATGAAAAGGGGGAAACCAATCTGGCCATCTTCTCCTCAGTGGTTCACCTGGGTGCCAATCCGGCACTGGTGGGTTTTATACAAAGGCCATTGGGTAAATCAGGAGATACTTTTCGCAATATTGAAATAAATGGGGTGTATACCATCAACCATGTTCATGAATCTTTTATGGAAAGGGCACATTATACCTCTGCCAGGTTTGCTGCTGGTGTATCAGAATTCAATGCCTGTGGATTAACACCTTATCACCTTCCTGCATTTGCCGCACCTTTTGTAGCCGAGAGTGCCATCCGGTTGGGATTGGAACTCGTGGAAGTGATTCCAATCACACACAACAATACCCGATTGGTAATAGGAGCCGTCAAACACATTCTGGTTTCTCCTGACTGTATCCACGAAGATGGTCATATTGAACTGGGTAAAGTAAACGATGTCTGTCTCTCGGGTTTGGAAAATTACCACAGGGTAACATGGGCCCAATCATTTCCATATGCACAGGCAGATAAATTACCCAAATTGTAATGGCCATTGGTAACCACCTATCCTGATATCATAAACCTGTTAAGCCAAATTGACCCCCTTACCTATGCGCATTCCCGTAATTACCTGAATGGGGCCGTCACCCGCCTCTCGCCCTATATTTCACGGGGAGTGATTAGTACCAGGCAGGTGTTGGATGATTTGTTGCAAAAAGGATTTGTTTTTGAGCAGCTGCAGCAACTGGTGAAGGAACTGGCCTGGCGGGATTATTTTCAAAGAGTATTACAGCATAAGCCCACACTTTTCCGGGAAGCCATCCGGCAGGAAGACAGGGATTTTGCTAACCACGAAATACCACTGGCAATGGTAGCAGGCAAAACCGGTATTGAGGTAATCGACAGGTCAGTAAATGATTTATATACTTCGGGATACATGCATAACCATGCCAGGATGTACGTGGCATCTTTGGCCTGTAATATAGCCCGCTCGCATTGGAGAATGCCGGCACAATGGATGTACTACCATTTACTGGATGCTGATGTGGCCAGTAATTACTGCAGCTGGCAGTGGGTGGCCGGCGTATTCAGTCAAAAAAAATATTTTGCGAACCAGGAAAACATAAACCGGTTTGGAGATACGCAGCAATCAGGTACTTTTCTGGATTTCCCTTATGCAACTTTGCCATCGCAACCCGTACCCGAAATTTTACAGGAAACCGGCTTACCTGATTTAACGACTACTTTACCCGGACACCTCCCACTTTCGATTGATGCACAAAAGCCCACGGCTATTTACAACTTTTATAACCTGGACCCTTTGTGGCGTAAAGAGGAAGACCTGAACAGGGTATTATTATTAGAACCTTCTCATTTTAAAACACATCCCGTTTCTGAAAATACCATTCTATTTATACAAAATCTGGCGAAAAATATTCCCGGACTCCAATTTTTCACGGGCGAGTTCAGTGAATTCAAACGACTGTATCCTCCAGGCAACATTTTTTACAAAGAGCATCCCTTGTTTGCTTACGAAGGGGAGGAAGACAGCCGGGACTGGCTATTCCCGGAAGTAACAGGTTGGTTCCCCTCTTTTTTCAGTTATTGGAAGCAGTGTGCTAAATACATTTGATAGAATGAAAACGATCAGGAAAAGGGATTTCCCGATGAAGATTTGTCCGGTTTGCCAGAGAAGTTTTCACTGGCGGAAAAAATGGAAGATGGTATGGCAGGAAGTAGTCTTCTGCAGCGAAAAATGCAGGGGTAAGAAAAAGGGCAATTAATTTAAATAATTAGCAAGAGAGTTTATTTTTCTTTGATGACCCTCTCCTAAATGTACTTCGAAAATTTGTAGCATATTAAAATACCAGCATAAAACCAGTATGTGTTTTTTAATGCGCATGAAAATAGTTAACTGTCAATAAACCCGGAAGCAGAAATGATATTGCATTCACTATATTACCAAACAGACGCATATGTAAGCATGTGCAAATAAATGTATGGCCCTTGTTATTAGTGCTTAACCGGTATGCTAATTCGGAAACTGGTACCCTGCGCTGGTTCTGAGGATATGTTCATTTCGCCCTTCATCTTGTGTACAATTTGACGTACCAGCGGTAGGCCAAATCCATAGCCCTTCTCTCCCTGCGTACCTTCCGTGGAATTCAATAAGCCATTTAATACAAAGTCAATACTTTCTTTGTCCATACCAATCCCACTGTCCTGTACCTCTATCTGTAATCTATTTCCCAATTTGCCCAATTCCAGTCCAAGGTTCACTGTTACTTGCCCTCCGGAAGGTGTAAATTTCATAGCATTGGATACCAGGTTGCCGGCAATTTGTAACAGTTTGTTTTTGGGCAGCTCGGCGTCTTCTGTTGAGGTAGTAGTGTTTACAGAAAATTGTATTTGCTTTTGCATTGACTGGGGGGTATACAGCTTGATAAGCTTATCCTTGAACATTTTGAGACTGAATTCGGGATCTTTTTTGGCAGTATTTTGATCAACCTCACGTTTTTTTACGCTTAATATTTCATCCGCCAGGTCGAGCAGTGAACTACTGCTTTTTCGTATCAGGTTAATAAACTCCAGCACTTCATCCAGCGTATTCTTATCACCCTGCTCACTGATCACAGAAGCCAGGCTGATGATACCCCCAAGGGGGCCTCTGATGTCGTGGGCAACTTTGTGCTTAACATCCACTTCTTCTTTTAGCTTATTTTTTAGCAGTTCGATTACCTGGAAGGATTTCAGGCTGTTAACAATCTCATTTGCTATGAGCTTTAACATTTCTATTTTTTCCGGAGATATTTCTTTTCGGATACTATTGAGTATACAAAGGGCACCCAGGTTATAACCCTCTGTAGTTTGCAGTGGGACACCAAAATAATAGCGAAGGGGTGAGTCCTGCAGATAAAATTTATCTTTAAACCGGTCATCTGCTGTGAGGTCTTTCACCTCAAAACTTTCCTCAGCAACAATGGTATACTGGCAAACCGAATCTTCCCTGACCATATTATCCAGGTCCAGTCCATAATTCGATACCGTGTATTGGGTAAATGAATCAATCAGGTTGACCAGTGATATTTCCGCACCTGCTACCTTGGCAGCCAGTTTGGCAAGGTCTTTCAGGTTTTCATTCAATTCTGTATAATCGAGGTCGAGTTCAGACAGCCTGTTAACGCGTTCTAACTCATTTCCTGGGAGAGGGGACGTTTCCATTGTTTTTAATTATCAGTTAGTTACAAATTTTAGGCAGAGACGAGATGAGCCGAGTTGTGCAAAATGTACGATAAAAGAATTGAAAAAGATTCTTGATTGGGACTTTAGGAACGTTGGACAACATTAGGAAAAACATACCATCCATACAGGATTTGCTAATGGTAAATCAGGGATATTATTGTTTACCCGTTTGTAACCATTTAGAAAGACCCATTTTTAATTGCCCTGCCAATTATTTGCTGGTTGAGTGGATTTTGCAAATAATCATGACTGGCAGCATTGTCCCCAATTTCCAGTAAGACCCGGATGGGTGCCTGGTTGGTGTGTTCATCAAGACTGTAAAAGGCTAATTTTCCGGTTGTAGCACAACGGTAATCATTTCGGCCTGTGGTGCTGTCCAGTAATACACCCCTGTTTTCCAGGGTAGTAGCCTCCGCAATACTACTTAACAGCATAGCCGCCAGCTCTCGGTTCGCAGCTTCATGGATATCCCCGTAATGTATATACCCCCAAACTGCGTGGCGTCTGGTGCCGCCATTATTGTGGAGTGCAATGAAAACATCGGGTTTTTGTTTGTTGGACTCCTGTAATTCCCAGGCATAACCCGATATCTTTCCATCAATTATAGCGGACGTATGGCCTATTACTGTATTACTCCCACTATCTGCGTTATGAACATCCTTTCTCCCCAAACTCCAAACCTTGTATTCATTGAATGTAGGATTTTCAGATATGGCTGCTTCAGCAATGGCATTACTTACCAATGCTTCATTAAAGTCCTTACCGGTATTTG
This sequence comes from uncultured Bacteroidota bacterium, assembly GCA_963750825.1. Taxonomy (GTDB): domain Bacteria; phylum Bacteroidota; class Bacteroidia; order Chitinophagales; family Chitinophagaceae; genus Sediminibacterium. Next base: position 106,080 of record CAVVSL010000053.1, read on the forward strand.
TTTGGTGAGACGGCTGCCACACAATAACCGGCTTCTTTTGAGTGGGACCAAAAGAAAACAACACCAGTGATAGGAGAAATGTCCCCGGCAACTTTACCACCTGCAATAATTTAATAATTATGAAAGGATTGATCAACCAGCCTCAGCTTATTTTTTTAATGACGCAGCAGCCAACTGGGCTTCCGGATTTTTCATAAAATCTTCCCTGCATTCTTTCGAACAGAATCCAAGAACATGGTCTTTATAATGAACTGTATCAGATATCCCGGCTGAAGTGGGCATGCCGCAGGAGGGATCTTTTTGATTATCTACGATTAAATGATTAATCATGTGGTTGGAATCCTGCTCCATTGCCATTGTATCAGAAACCTTTTGTTTCTCCGGTTCTTTTCCTGATTTACAGGCAACCATTGTTGCACCTAATAGTACAATACATATTACGGTATTAAATAGAGACTTTATCTTAACCAATTTCATAGCATATGTTTTATTCGGTACAAAAATAAATGATTGTCATTGATTTCGAAGGGCAAAGAAATGGCAGGCTTGTATACTACAACATACCAACAGGCAAACTAAGTTGTTTTTGCAACAATATGCTATGGATATTAAATGTTAATAACGTTAACATTTAAGCCTTTTTTTATGTATTTATAAAAAAAATCATAACCGTTGCCAGTGTTGCCTATTCACCGATTAAAACCAGTGGTTCGGACCTCCTACCTATGGAAGATTCAGATTCACCGATTATCTCACTACACTACCCAACTATCAGAGTAGTTTTCCGTTTCTAATTAAACTGCCGTAGGGGTAATTAATGAGGGTAACTTCGCCCCGGCTAACATTAATCCAACTATTATGTACAAATTTTTTACTTTTTTGGCTTGTCTATTATTTGTTATTACAGCTTCTGCACAAACAACCGGTAGTGTGAGGGGGAAACTGGTGGATTCTACTACCAAACAATCATTAAAAGATGCAAGCGTAACCATATTGGATGGCAGGGACTCAACCCTGGAAGTGTTTGGGTTAGCCAGGGAAGACGGAAGCTTTTCCTTGTCAAATATTTCTTTTGGCGAAATGCTTCTTCAAATAAAATTTCAGGGCTATGAGTCTGTGACCCGAATATTGAATTTTTCAAAAACAAATTCCAATATTAACCTGGGAACCCTATTCCTCAAACAGGCTGCGAATGATCTGGGTAATGTTACCGTAACCCAATCGCCCATGCGAATGAAGGCAGACACGCTGGAGATAAATGCTTCTGCTTTTAAAACAAAACCCAATGCAGTTGCAGAGGATTTGCTGAGGAAGATACCGGGCATGGAAGTGGGTAAAGATGGCACCATTAAATCACAGGGTGAACAGGTACAAAGAGTACTCGTGAATGGTAAAAGATTCATGGGCGATGATCCCAAAGTAGCCACCCGAAACCTGCCTCCTGATGTAATTGACAAGATTCAGGTTTTTGATGACCTGAGTGACCAGAGTAAATTCAGTGGCTTTGATGATGGCAACAGGGTAAAAACCATTAATATCACCACTAAAAAAGATATGCGTAAAGGCATGTTTGGGAAAGCTGTTGTAGGAGCGGGCACAGACGGGAATTTTGATGAAAGCTTCAACTTCAACAAATTTGATGGTGACAGGCAGTTAACCTTACTGGGCCAGGGCAATGACATCAATAAGCAAAACTTTACCCAGCAGAATATTGGTGGTGGTCGTGGCGGCAATGGCGGCGGCGGCGGAAGAGGTGCCGGTGGATTTGGCGGCGGTGGAGGTGCAACCAGCAGCGGCATTACCACTGTATGGGCCGGGGGTATCAATTACCGCGATGCCTGGAGTAAAAATATTGATGCATACGGCAGTTATTTTTACAATGCACCCAGTGTATCCACTATCGATAACAGCAATGCACAAAACATTCTCAGACCAGATTCTTCCACTTATAATAACAGTTCATCAAATTCCGTTTCAAAAAACAGTAACCACCGTTTCCAATTCAATTTTGAAAACAGGATCGATTCAAATAATTCATTAATCTTTCGGCCAAATGTTACTTTTCAGAACAGTACACCCAATTCTTCCTCAACCAATGTAACTACCGGAGGGCCAAAAGGAATTCTGATTAACTCCTCAACCAGTAAAACGGCCAGTTATAACAGTGGTTATAACATCAATGGAACCAACTTGCAGTTCAGGCATCGTTTCGCCAAAAAGGGAAGAACGATTTCTCTTGATATGGGATTCTCTGCCAGTGACAATAACGGAGATGGCACCAACTATTCCGTGAATACCTTCTATTTACCAAGGATAAAAACTGATACCATTAACCAGTTCTACAGAGATTCATCCAGGTCATTCACACTTAATCCAACGGTTTCCTATACCGAACCCATCGGCAAAAACCAGATGATAGAATTGCGTTATTCCTATAATTATAATAACAATACAACGATTAACAATACTTACCGTTACGATAACGCTTCTCAGAAGTTTAGTAAATTTGACAGTCTTTTCAGTAACTCATACAAGTATGTTAATCAATCCAGTACTGCCAACCTGAGTTATCGTTTGCAACAAACGAAATACAGCCTTAACATTGGAACAGGTATTCAATTTACTGATCTGGAGAGTGACAATACCACCAAAAATGTACAGGTAAAACGAAACTTCGTGAATCTTACACCTTCTGTTTTCTTTACCTATAATTATTCACGTACCAAAAGTTTACGGGTGTTTTATTTTGGAAGAACTTCGCAACCCAGTACGAATCAGTTACAACCCATCCTTACAACAACGGATTCCATCAATTTCCAGTTTGGCAACCCCAACCTGAAGCCCCAGTTTTCTAATAGTGTAAGGGTATTGTACTCTTCCTTTGATCCATTTACCCAAAAAATCATATTTGCAACTGTGAATGCCAGTATGATTTCTAATGACATTCAAAGTTCCATCATACAAAACCCCAACGGGGGCAAGACAACTACGTATGTAAATTTGGGTGGCACTTATAACCTGAGTGGTTATTTTAACTATGGCTTCCCGATTAAATCGCCCAAATCAAACCTCAATTTCCAGTCGAATATCAATTATAGCCAGACCCAGTCCCTTTTGCAGAATGTAAGTAACTATACCCGTTCTACCACCCTGGCCCAAACCATAAAATGGACAACCAACCTGAAGAATAATTTCGACATGAACCTGAGTACTACCTATTCTTATAATCCTGTAAGAAGTACGCTTTCTCCCACTCAGAATACCAGTTTCACTACTTTAACACTGGCTGCAGATTTCACGGTTTATTCCAATAACGGTTGGATTATTGCCAGTGATTTCGACCTCACGAAGTATGGTAACCGGCCTGATGGGTACAATACTTCGGTATTCCTGATTACTCCTTCAATAGCCAAACAATTCCTGAAAAATAAAGCAGGTGAAATAAGGCTGAGCTGTTTTGATGTATTGAAACAAAACGTAGCCATTAGCAGCCAGGCCACAGCCAACCAGATTGTAACAACCCGCACAAACAACCTTACCCGTTATTTCATGCTCACTTTTACCTACAACCTTCGGAGCCTTACCGGACAGCAACCCCAGCAAAGGATGGAAGGGATGAGACCCCCGGGCGGATTCGGCGGTGGCGGATTCAGGAGGGGTGACAATCACTAAGCTAAGCATTATTGGATAGCCAAATGGCTGTAAGGTTTTTGACCTTACAGCCATTTTTTTAGAGAATTTTCAAGTTTAAGGTGATATTCTAAAAAAAAATGGACATAATATGTCAAACTGTTATATTTTTACTCCTCGAAATTGTTTTAAACAAACGTAAGTGAAACAGACACCTTTTTGTACGCCCTATTGCCAGATAAGCACCACCGGTTTTTCACCGGTTAATGCCCCTGTTTGTGCACTCCCGCAACCGCGACGCGGTTTCTGATAGGACGAGCAACTGGCACTTGCCCCTATCAGTGAACATTCCCCCGGAATAGACCTGTCACCAAGTTGTGATACTCCTTTACCTTATTAATTTTTGACAAGTTGGAAGATAATATAATTGTTCGTGTAGCGAATAGTGGTGACATCCACTACGCGCAAACGATTACTGATGAAATGGAAGCTTCTGCCAAAGCCCGGGGAACGGGCATTGCCAAACGAAGTCCTGAATATGTAGCCCACAAAATGGAAGAAGGTAAGGCGGTAATCGCACACAAGCCTGATGGCAGTTGGGTGGGTTTCTGTTACATTGAGGTATGGAGCCACGAACAGTTTGTAGCCAACAGTGGTCTTATAGTTTGTCCCGAATACCGGAAAAGCGGTATCGCCAAAAAAATCAAAAAAACCATTTTTGACCTCTCCCGCAAAAAATACCCCACTGCTAAAATATTCGGCCTCACTACCGGATTGGCGGTAATGAAGATTAACAGTGACCTGGGCTATGAACCCGTTACCTATAGTGAATTAACTACCGACGAAGAGTTTTGGGCGGGTTGCAGAAGCTGTGTGAATTTTGACATACTCACCAGCAAGGACAGGAAAAACTGTATGTGCACTGCCATGCTTTTTGATCCGGCGGATCGCCCTGCACCTGCAGAAACCTCTGCAGACTTTAAGCAAAAGTCAAAGATTTATGAGCGATTCATGAAAATCAAGCAAAGTAAACTGCTGAGGGTCTTTCGCAAAAAAGAAATCACCAATGGTATGGGTGCCAGGCCTAAATCATTGTTTTATTACTTTTTTAACCTGTAGGGTTCTGGTTCCTGTTACAGATTTCATGATGGTAGACAAAGATTATTTCAATATGCAAACAAAAGAAAATAAAGCAGCCAATTTACAAGTGGGCGATAAAGTCGTACTGGGTTTCAGTGGTGGATTGGATACTTCCTATTGTGTAAAATACCTGACGCTGGAAAAGAAGTATGAAGTTCATAGTGTTATTGTAAACACCGGCGGGTTTAGTGAAGAAGAATTGAAGCAGGTTGAAAAACATGCCTACGCGCTTGGTGTAAAAACACATACAACTGTAAATGCGGTTAAAAGTTATTATGACAGTATCATCAAATACCTGATTTTCGGTAACGTACTGAAGAATAATACTTACCCGCTCAGCGTAAGTGCAGAAAGGTTAAGCCAGGCGCTGCATATAGCCGAACACGTAAAAAAAATGCAGGCTAAAGCGGTAGTTCATGGCAGTACCGGAGCGGGTAATGACCAGGTGAGGTTCGATATGATTTTCAACATCATGATTCCCGGAGTGGAAATCATCACACCCATTCGTGATTTACAACTTAGCCGGGAGGCGGAAATAGCGTACCTTAAAGCGAATGGGGTTGACATGAATTTTGAAAAAGCGGCTTACTCCATCAACAAAGGATTGTGGGGTACCAGTGTGGGTGGAAAAGAAACCCTTCAGTCAAAGGGGATGTTGCCAGAATCCGCATGGCCAACCCAGGTTACGCAAACCGGATCAGAAGAGGTAAAACTGGTATTCAACAAGGGTGAACTTACTGCCATCAATGATAAGACTTTTGATCATCCGGCAGCAGCTATACAATATTTACAAACCATTGCCGGACCTTATGGCCTGGGAAGGGATATCCATGTTGGGGATACCATCATTGGAATTAAGGGTCGCGTTGGCTTTGAAGCCGCAGCCCCCATGGTAATCCTGAAAGCCCATCACGCCCTCGAAAAACATGTACTCACTAAATGGCAATTGGGCTGGAAAGACCAACTGGCACAGTTTTACGGCAACTGGCTGCATGAAGGGCAGATACTGGATCCCGTTATGCGGGACATAGAAGCATTCCTGGAAAGTTCACAGAGTCAGGTTACAGGAGAGGTCTTTGTTCAACTCATGCCTTATCGTTTCCAGGTTACCGGAATTGATTCTCCCTTTGATCTGATGAGCAGCAAGTTCGGAAAATACGGAGAAATGAATACGGGATGGACAGGAGAAGACGTTCGTGGGTTTACCAAAATATTCGGTAACCAGACGGCTATTTTTCACAATATCAGGGAATCGCAGAAATGAGAAAAGTGTCCGTACAGGAGCCGTTGAAGCATTACCAATGGGGTAATCATTGTGATGGCTGGAACCTAGTGGAAGAGCAGGGCCTTTCCGTTAAACTGGAAAGAATGCCGGCAGGTACTTCCGAGGCCCTGCATTATCATACAAAAGCAAGACAATTCTTTTTTATACTGAATGGCATTGCTCATTTTGAAATTGATGGAAACAAAATAACGGTTGGTCACCAGGAAGGGATCCAGATCGAGCCCGGACAAAAACACAGAATCAGTAATTTTTCAGACACGGAATTATTATTCCTGCTTTCCTCTCAGCCCACTACAGCGGGAGACAGGGTCCCCGTAACCTGACAAAACAGAAACTATGGAAACAGCTAACATGGATAACCCGCAGATAATGAAAAACCCGAAACTGCCCATAAAAGCAGGTATCATAGGAGGTGCCGGTTATACGGGTGGTGAAATGATCAGGTTATTAATCAACCATCCCCTGGTAACTGTTTCATTTGTGCATAGTTCCAGTAATGCAGGAAACCCGGTAAGTAAAATTCACAAAGATCTGGAAGGTGAAACCACATTGGTTTTTACCGACAAACCGGAGGAAGCGATTGACGTACTGTTTTTATGTGTAGGGCATGGTGATGCCAGAAAGTTTCTGGAGGCAAATACAATAGCTGCCGGGATAAAAATCATTGACCTTTCACAGGACTTTCGTTTACAAGCCAATGCAGTTTTCGGAGAAAGACAATTTGTGTATGGATTACCCGAACTGAATAAAGAGGCCATCCTTACCGCTAACAATATTGCCAATCCGGGCTGTTTCGCTACAGCTATCCAGTTGGGCTTACTGCCACTGGCCAAAGCCGGAATATTGGGTGACGTTCATACTACAGGCATTACGGGGTCCACAGGGGCAGGACAGGGACTGAGCACTACCTCTCATTTCAGCTGGCGCGCCAATAATATCCAGGCGTATAAGTCACTGGCTCACCAGCACATCCATGAAATACACCAAAGCCTGCAACAATTACAGGGTAACGATGGCATGTATGTACATTTTGTTCCCTGGCGGGGAGATTTTACCAGGGGGATTTATGTCAGCTCCGTAATAGATTGTGGCCTACCTATCGATGAAGTTATCCGGTTATATACATCCTTTTATGCATCCCATCCGTTCACACGTGTAAGTGATACAATGATTGACCTGAAGCAGGTAGTCAATACCAATAAGTGTTTGTTGTACCTGGAAAAACAGGGAACGAGAATGGTAGTACACTCGGCCATTGATAACCTCACCAAAGGGGCCAGTGGACAGGCCATACAGAATATGAATCTTTTATTTGGTTTAGAGGAATCAGCAGGATTGAGACTGAAAGCAAATTATTTTTAATAGCAGAGTGCGTAATACAGTATTCGGCAATATGTATGTAAGATGAAATTATTTGACGTTTATCCCCTCAACAATATTACCATTACCAGGGCCAGTGGTTCCTATGTATGGGATGAGCATGGGGTACAATACCTGGATATGTATGGGGGTCATGCTGTTATAAGTATTGGCCATACACACCCTCATTGGGTAAAAAGGATTGAGGACCAGTTAGCCAAAATTGCCTTTTATTCCAATTCTGTGGTCATTCCCATACAAAAAGAATTGGCCACCAGTCTGGGTCGTTTAAGCGGAAAGGATGATTACCAGTTATTCCTTTGCAACAGTGGTGCCGAAGCCAATGAGAATGCTCTTAAACTGGCTTCTTTTCACAATGGAAGAAGAAAAATAATTGCCTTCAGCAAGTCGTTTCACGGCAGAACTTCGCTGGCGGTGGCGGTTACAGATAACCCGGCAATAGTGGCACCGGTAAACCAGACAGACAATGTCATTTTCCTGCCATTTAATGATGCAAACGCCTTGCAGGAATGCTTCGCAAAGGAAGGAAAGGAAATTGCAGCAGTAATCATTGAAGGTATCCAGGGTGTGGGGGGTATACATTCAGCAGATGACAGTTTTCTCAGATTGATCAGGCAATTGTGTGATGCATCCGGTGCTGTATTCATTGCGGATAGTGTGCAGTGTGGTTATGGCCGGACAGGTATGTTTTTTGCGCATGACCATTCGGGTATACAAGCTGATATATATACTATGGCCAAGGGAATGGGCAATGGATTTCCGGTAGGGGGCATTTTAATTGCACCTTCTATCCAACCCAAACATGGAATGTTGGGAACTACTTTTGGCGGAAACCAGTTAGCCTGTGCAGCAGCACTGGCTGTGGTAGAAGTGATGGAAGCTGAAAATCTGCTGGCAGCAGCTACCGATAACGGGCAGTACCTGATTGAAAAGTTGAAGGAAATCAAAAGCATCCAAAATGTAAGGGGCCGCGGACTTATGATTGGCTTTGACGTACCCGATAACCTGAAAGACCTGAAGAAAAAGTTGTTGTATGATTTCAAAATCTTCACAGGTGAATCCAAGCCTAATGTAATCCGTTTATTACCTTCATTGGCAGTTACCAGAAGACAGATAGATGATTTTCTTGAATCGCTGGAAGAAGCCATTGAAGAGCTTACACCTGAAAGCTAAAATGGAAAAAATAGAAAATGAAAAGTAATCAACAGCCAGCAGGGAAGTGACGCTGATTTTATAGTAAAATCATTCCAGACAAATCGTATTAAGCCAAAATCATGAATCAATTTATCTCAGTCAAAGACGTGCCGGATATAAACGCCCTTGCAGCAAAAGCATTGGCGTATAAGGCCAGTCCGCTTTCTGACAGGATGCTGGGTGCAGATAAAAGGATTGGCCTTTTATTCCTTAATCCCAGTCTGCGTACCCGGTTAAGTACCCAGATTGCAGCCAGAAACTTAGGAATGGAAGCCATTGTTTTCAATGTGGATAAGGAAGGATGGGCATTAGAGTTTGAAGAAGGTGCTATCATGAGCGGCAATTCTGTAGAACATGTGAAAGATGCTGCCCCGATACTGGGACAGTATTTCGACATACTCTGCATCAGAACCTTTCCCTCCTTACAAAACAGGGAAGATGATTACAGCGAAATGTACATCAGCCAGTTTATCAGGTATGCAGGAGTACCGGTGGTAAGTTTGGAAAGTGCTACCCTGCACCCTTTACAATCCCTGACAGATATCATTACTATTACCGAAAGCCTGGGCCAGCAACCGATACCTGCGGGACGTAAACCCAAAGTGGTACTTACCTGGGCGCCGCATATCAAGCCACTTCCACAGTGTGTGGCCAATAGTTTTGCCCAGTGGATCAACGCATGGGGTGCCACGGATTTTATCATTACCCATCCACCTGAGTATGAACTGGCAGAAGCGTTTACAGCAGGGGCCCAAATAACACATGACCAGGATGCAGCCTTACAAGATGCTGATTTTATTTATGTAAAAAACTGGAGTACCTATACCGATTACGGAAAAGTGTATGAGATTGATCCGGCCTGGATGCTGACGGAAGAAAAATTGCTTTCTACAAGTAGTGCTAAAGTAATGCATTGTTTGCCCGTGCGCAGAAATGTGGAGTTAAGTGATGAAGTGCTGGACGGAAAGCATAGCCTGGTAACCAAACAGGCAGGGAACAGGGTATGGGCCGCACAGGCCGTATTAAGTGAAATATTGAGAAACGGAATAAAATAATGCTGGCTGCTAATAACCATATTGAAAAGGATAATCCGGCTGATTTAAAACACAATGCAGGAGAGCCTTTGTGCATTATTAAAATCGGCGGTAACATTATTGACCACGAAGAAAAGTTGGCTGAATTCCTGAAAAGTTTTTCTGCCATTAAGGGTAAGAAAATTTTGGTACACGGTGGTGGAAAACTGGCTACACGGATGGCTGAACAATTGGGTATACAACAGCAAATGGTAGACGGACGGCGTATTACTGATGCAGATACCCTCAGAATAGTAACTATGGTATATGCGGGCTTTATCAATAAAACTATAGTGGCTAAGTTAAAAAGTTACGGATGCTTATCGATGGGATTAAGCGGTGCCGATGGCAACCTGCTACTGGCACACAAACGAAGGCACCCCAGTATTGATTTTGGCTATGTGGGAGATATTGATAAAGTTAATGCCGAACTGTTGCAAACCTTACTGGAGGCGGGTATGACTATAATAGTTGCACCCATTACACATGATGGTAATGGAACCCTTTTAAATACGAATGCCGATACCATAGCCCAGGAGATTGCTGCTGCTATGTCTCAAAAATATACCACCAGCTTAGTGTATTCATTCGAAAAAAATGGAGTCCTATTAGATGTTGCCGATCCTGATTCAGTCATTTCCCGGATTACACCATCCTATTATACAGCACTCAAAACTAAAAAAGTAATCTCCGAGGGAATGCTCCCTAAACTGGACAATGCTTTTAAGGCACTGGACACCGGCGTAAGCAGGGTGATTATCGGAAATGCGGAAGCTTTACCGGAATTGCTGGCTGGCCAAAAAGGCACAAACATAACCCATGAGTAAGGAGGTGAAACATATATTGACCCTGGAGGCAATTGAGCTGCTGAAGCAATTGATTGCCATTCCTTCCTTTAGCAGGGAAGAGGATAAAACGGCTGACCTTCTCGAAGCTGCCCTCTTGCAAAAAGGGGTTGCAGCTAACAGGTATATGAATAATGTATGGGCAACCAATAAATATTTCGAAACAGGCAAGCCCAGTATTTTACTCAATTCCCACCACGATACGGTGAAACCCAATAAAGCCTATACCCTCAACCCCTTTCTTCCCTTAGAAGATAATGGGAAGTTGTTTGGTTTAGGAAGTAATGATGCCGGAGGATGCCTGGTATCACTGCTGGCAGTCTTCCTTTATTTTTATGAGGCGAAAGACATGCCGTATAACCTGGTATTTGCTGCCACGGCAGAAGAGGAAATTTCCGGGATTAATGGTATTGAAGTTTTATTATACCAGCTACCCACTATTGAATTTGGTATAGTAGGCGAACCGACCCAAATGAATATGGCCATTGCTGAACGGGGTTTGCTCGTGCTGGATGTAACCGCTACAGGAAAGGCGGGTCATGCTGCAAGAGAAGAAGGAGAGAACGCTTTATACAAAGCCCTTCCCGATATCGACTGGTTCCGTTCATTCCAATTTGAAAAGGAATCCTCGCTACTGGGAAAGGTGAAGATGACTGTAACCGTGATTGGTACCGAAAACAGCGCACACAATGTAGTCCCCTCCCTTTGTCACTTTGTAGTGGATGTTAGGGTGAATGAATTATACAGTTTTGAAGAGATTTTAGAAACCATACAGGCAAACATTGAAAGTAAAGTGGTACCCAGAAGTCTCCGTATGCGTTCCACTTCCATTGCAATGGACCATCCGCTGGTGCAGTCGGGAATGGCTTTGAACAGAAGCTACTATGGTTCCCCTACAACCAGTGATAAGGCATTGATGCCCTTTTCTACACTCAAAATGGGGCCTGGCGACAGTGCCCGAAGCCATACGGCTGATGAATATATTTATGTGGATGAAATAAAAGAGGGAATTGCTTTGTATATTGAATTATTGAATAACGTCATTGATTAGTTCCTGTAATCGGGAAATCTGAATTGTAAATTATGAAACTGTGGAGCAAAGAAAATACGGATACATCGGCTAAGGTGGAAAAATTCACAGTGGGTAACGATAATTTGTTTGACCTGCAAATGGCTGCCTTTGATGTATTAGGCTCCATTGCCCATGCAACCATGATTTCGGGTGTGGGCCTCTTAACCAAAGAGGAAGCTGCCTCATTAATAGCAGAATTGAAAAATATCTACCAACTGGCAGTGGAAGGAAAACTGGTTATTGAGGATAATGTAGAGGATATACATTCCCAGGTGGAAATGCTGCTCACCCGAAAGCTGGGTGATACCGGGAAAAAAATTCATGCTGCCCGAAGCAGGAATGACCAGGTATTGTTGGATGTGAAACTTTTTCTCAGGAATGAGCTGACAGACCTGGTTACAGCAGTCCAGCCCCTGTTTCAACTTTTGTTGTCACAGAGCGAAAAATACAAAGATGACCTTTTCCCGGGCTACACCCACCTGCAACTGGCGATGCCTTCTTCTTTTGGTCTTTGGTTGGGTGCCTATGCAGAAAGCCTTGTCGATGATATGATTACCTTACAAGCGGCTTTCCAGGTAGTGAATAAAAATCCGCTCGGATCTGCTGCCGGTTACGGCTCCTCGTTTCCTATCAACCGTACAGAAACTACCACTTTATTAGGGTTTGGAGACCTCAACTATAATGTAGTCTATGCCCAGATGGGAAGGGGAAAGGCCGAAAGGATTACTGCCATGGCCCTCGCCAATGTTGCAGATACGCTTGCCAGGTTAAGTATGGATGCCTGTTTGTACCTGAATCAAAATTTCGACTTCATTCATTTTCCGGCATCCCTGACTACAGGTTCCAGTATCATGCCCCATAAAAAAAACCCGGATGTTTTCGAAATTATCCGCGGTCACTGTAACAGGATCAAAGCATTGCCCAATGAAATCATGCTGATGACTACCAACCTGCCCTCCGGTTATCATCGTGACCTGCAATTGCTGAAAGAACACCTTTTCCCTGCTTTTCAAATACTCAAAGACTGTATTGAAATGGCAGGATTAATGTTGTCCAATATCACCGTTAAGAAAGACATTCTGGCGGACGAAAAATACAAATACCTCTTCAGCGTGGAAGAAGTGAATAAACTGGTTATGAAAGGAGTGCCTTTCCGGGATGCCTACAAACAAATAGGCATGGCCATTGAAGAGGGAAGATTTACTTACGATACAGCTATTCGCCATGTGCATGAAGGAAGTATCGGAAACCTTTGCAATGAAAGGATTGAGGCGATGATGAAGCAGGTAGTAGGTAGTTTTGCATTCGATAAAGTACAAACAGCACTTGATAAACTGGTAAAACCTTAATTTATATATACACCAGGTGGGAATGGTATTCAATAATATTGTTTCTTTGGAACTTACAAATCAATAAAATGAACAAACAGCTTCTTTTCGTTTCCCTAAGTTTAGTAGTGACAGGCAGTTTTGCCCAGGTAAAAAAAGCGACACCTGCTGCAAAAGCACCAGTAAAAAAAACTGTTGCTCCGGCCCCCCTGTTTAAAACCAATATTGACAGCGTCAGTTACGCGGTAGGTGTTCGTATTGCCCAAAGTTTAAAAGCCCAGGGCTTTGAAAATATTAACATGGTACTTTTTCAAAAGGCCATGAATGATGTGGCACAAAGTAAAACACCGTTATTGGTGGATGATGCCATCTCTCAATGTATCGGAGTATTCCAGCAAAAAGTGAACGCAGTCAAAGAAGCTGCCCAGCAAAAAGAGAATGCCGCGAAGGGGGCAAAAGCCCGGCAGGAAGGTCAGGCTTTTCTGGCCACCAATGCAAAGAAGCCCGGGGTGATAACTTTGCCCAGCGGCCTGCAATATGAAGTAATCAAGGCAGGAACAGACAATACCCATCCAACCCTCTCCAGTAAAGTAACCTGTCATTATACCGGTACATTGTTGAATGGAACCAAATTTGATAGTTCTGTTGACAGAGGGGCACCTGCTACCTTTCCTTTGGGTAATGTAATCAGGGGTTGGCAGGAAGCACTTCAGTTAATGACAGTAGGCAGCAAATGGAAATTAATTATTCCGGCCGACATGGCTTATGGCGACAATGCACCTCCCACTATCGGTCCGGGCGCTACCCTGGTTTTTGAAGTGGAACTGTTGGGGATTGAAAATTAATTTAATACCACATTATTTCTTACCGGGATAGGTTGAATGATTTAATCATTTATTCTATCCCGTTTTTATTAACCTGCATTAACTTTACACTCAAGTTGGTTAACCCGATTACCCTGTTCAGCAGTTTATTTTTGGCAGGTAAAAGCCAAATTGTATGAACAAGATATTTTTTTTGATGGTGGTAATAGTTTCTCCAGCCTGGGTAATGGCCCAAAAGTCTACTGCTGCCGTAAAAGGAATTGTATTGGATACGGCAACCGGGAAGGGGCTGGCCTATTCAACCGTTTCCATAGTAAATGCCAAAGATTCAACGCTTATCAGTTTTACAAGGGCCGATTCTACCGGTAAATTCAGATTAGGTTCTTTGGAAAAGGGGAATTACCTGCTTTCTGCTTCCTATGTTGGTTTCGTTCCTGTTTGGAAAAAAATTGCATTGACTTCGGGTAATGAAATGGATCTGGGTATCCTGCCTATGACCGATCTTTTAACCGCCGGTAACGTTACAGTTACGGGTCGGCGGGCACCGGTAACCATCAATAATGATACACTGGAATTTAATACAGAGAATTTTAAAACCCAACCCAATGCAGTGGCAGAAGACCTGTTAAAAAAGTTGCCCGGCGTTACAGTAGATAATGATGGAACCGTAAGGGTAAATGGCCAAAGGATAAACCGGGTACTGGTAAATGGGAAAGAATTTTTTACCGGAGATCCCAAAATGGCAACCAGAAACCTTGATGCTGATGCTATTGACAAAGTTCAGGTATTTGATAAAAAAAGTGATCGCTCTGAATTTACCGGTGTGGATGATGGTCAAAGTGAAAAAGCCATTAACCTCAAATTGAAAAAGGACAGGAACCGGGCTACTTTTGGAAAGGTTGCCCTGGGTGCAGGAGATAAACAGCGTTTTGACGGACAAACCAATGTTAACCGATTCAATGGCGAGCAACAGTTATCTTTCATAGGAATGGGCAATAATACCAATCGTCAGGGATTCTCCATAACAGACATACTCAACTTTACCGGTGAACTATCGAGGGGTATGCGCGGAGGGAGTGGTATAACTATTCGGACCGGTGGTGGCCCGTCTGATAATGGCCTACCCGTTACGGGACAGGGCCAGAACCAACAGGGAATAGCCAAAACATTTGCCGGAGGTATCAATTACAACGATAAATGGAACAAGAAGACCGATGTAAACATGAGTGGTATGGCGAGTGATATTGACCTCAACACCCAACAAAGTACCACCCGTCAAAACCTGTTGCCAGGCAATAGTTTCAACTACTTTTCCAATAATAGCAATAACCGGCATAACCGTCAGCAAAGCACTAACCTTGCCATCGATCATCAGTTCGACAGTACTGCTTCTGTGAAATTCACTCCGCAGTTCGGTCTGCAACAAACAGACATCCATGCTGTAAGTGATTATCTTTCTCAGGATTCGAAAGGAATAAAACTCAATCAGGGTATAACGGATAGTAAGTCACATGCGGAGGCTTTCAATTTTAACGGTAACGCCCTTTTCAGGAAAAGGATGGCCAAAAAAGGAAGGACCCTTTCCGGCACCATTAGCCTGGCTTACAATGACAGTAAACAAAAAGGTGAATTGAATACGAGAAATACTTTTTTTGTACTGGGAGCTCCTTTGCCGGACTCAATTACCAATCAAAAGAATAGTCGCGATGCCATTACCCGAAGCCTGGGCGCCAACCTGGTATATACGGAACCGATTGGAAAAAAATCTCTCCTGGAGCTGAGCCTATATTACAACACATCACTGGGAAAAAGCAAGCGGGAGACTTTTGACTACAGTACGCTTACCGGAAAGTTTGACCGACTAAACACAGCACTTACCAATGATTTTACCAGTGAGTATACCTATGCCGGAGGTAGTTTTAATTTTAGGGCTAACGGTAAAAAATTAAACCTGTCTGCAGGAAGTTCCTTGCAATCTGCCACACTGGTCAGTAATAACAATACCAATAACAATAGGATAAAGCAAACATTTACCGATGCTTTGCCCAATGCATCAGTGCAGTATAAGATCAATACGTCCAGAAATCTGAGCCTGAATTATACAACAGCAACTGCACAGCCAACAACCACCCAGTTACAACCCATAGCAGACATAAGTGACCCCCTGTTTACAAGAACTGGAAATCCTGACCTGAAACGCAGCTATACCCATACGGTGAACCTGAATTATTTCGCCACCAATATGTATACCCGCCGTAATTTCTTTGCCTTTGCATCGGCTACACTAACCAATAATGCCATTGTAAATGCAGAAATCATACATCCAAATGGAGCGAGGATAAGTATGCCGGTAAATGCCAATGGAAATTTTTTGTTGTTTGGGTCAGTGAATGCAGGATTCCCCCTTAAGAAACTAAAATCAAGGGTTGATATTGGCTTGGGTACCAATATGCTGCACAATATCAGTATCGTAAATGGAAGCCGCAATGAAATTGATAATAGAAGCATAAGCCCCAACTTGACTTATAGCTTCACATTAGAAGACAAATTGGATATCCAGGCAACGGCCCGTATTAACATAAGCCAGGCAAAGTATTCATTACAACCCCAATTGAACAGCAATTATATACAGCAGGTATATGGTTGGGAAATGACTAATTACCTCCCCTGGGGACTGGTGATAAATAATAACCTTACTTATACCATAAACAGCGGCCGCGCTGATGGCTACAATACGAATATTGGTTTTTGGAATGCATCTCTTGCGAAAAGTTTCTTAAAAAATAAGCGCGCAGAACTTAAGCTGAGTGCATTTGATTTATTAAACCAGAATGTGGGTATTAACCGGAATGCCAACCAGAACTTTATCGAAGATACCCGTTACAATGTGTTGCAACAGTATTACCTGGCTACATTTACACTCAGGTTAAATAAAGCAGGGACGTCCGCCAATGGGCCAAATGTAGTAATACGTAGTTTTTAATGCCCATTTCATGACTTTTGTTAGCCAACAGGTTAAGTACTTAATAAGTAGTTAACCTGTTGGCTTTCAGATTGCTTGCTATCCAATAAATCAGGAGTAGGGAATAATTCCCGGAAGAAAGTCTCAGGCGGGGGAAATGCCAATGGGTCTTTATTCAGAGTGCAAATAAGGAATTGGGATTTATTGCTTTTCATAGGTTTCAGTAAACCCTGGCCAAGTTGTAACCGGCTTCTTTGTTAATCAGGTCCCTATGTTACGTATTAATTCATCTGGTAGGATATATGATCATAAACAAGTAACGTCAAAATAGAGGTTGGAACAGTATTGGAAAGGAAAAGTATGGGGAAAGAAAAACGCCTGATAAAGAATGTGATGTATCCATCTTATCAGGCGTTAAAATTGAAATGGGTTTAATTTCTCATTCTGAATCCACCTCCGCCATTTCCCATCATTTCACGCATCATTTCCTGGAATTCAGCTCTCGTAATAGATTTCCCTTTTTGGGGCTCCTTCAACTCTTTGTAATCCACTTTTTTGGAAACTTCAGTGGCTGTATAAACGATTTGGCTATTGTCAATATCCAGTTGCAGAATGACACCGGGTAACTGGCCATAATTTTCAGGACCTGCGGGACTAATGATATCACCCGCATACCAGGCTGTTATTACTACCTCCCTGCTGGCTGCACTGGTAGTAGTATCTCGGTTTGCGTTTCCATTGTTGCCCATGGTTACCGTTCTCATTCTAGGAGGAGCCTGCATAATTTTCCGTGTGGCTTTATGGCAGCTGTACCCCAGTATTTGTTTGGTTTCTTCACTCAATTTCCAGGGTTGCTGCTGAATGGTATCCATAATAAGGTAATTTTTACCTCCCATCTCAGCTGTCTGTATCGATTTTGCTTGTGTAAAATTTTTAAACAGATCTCCCCCTGATCCGCCAAAACGGAGCATAATTCGGGAACCTCCTCCGCCAAAGGGATCCGGTGCTTCATCCTCAGGAACAGTTTTATACATGGAAATACTGTCGCTGAACAATAACATAAATTTTGATGTCCTGAACTCGGGCATCATGGCTTTCATCTGTTCATCCTGGATGGTTCTGTGCAGGTTCACTTTCTGGTCATAGTAAATGGTACCCTCCTTTACCTGCGCCTGCAACAGAGATGCGCAAAAGAGGCCAGCAGAAACCATAATTACATGTTTCATATTTTATTGAGTTTAAGATTCAAAGCTAAACAGACAGCCGTTAAGCAATCTTGCTTAATGGTTAATTTAGGTTAATGGAATGCCTGTGCTTGCAAAGGCTGTTTATATTTGCTTTGAATAAGTATGAAAAAGTTAGCCTTTTCCAGATTATTGATGATTAGTAGCCTTCTGCTCCTGGCAGCGTTTGAGGGATATTGGCTGCATAAGTTATTTGAAGATGAGAACCGAAACCTCAAGAAAGAACTTGACCTTCATTTCAGGGATGCCATCAACACATTGCAACGGTATCGGTTTGAAAGAGATACCAGTTTTTTTGCTAAGAATAATGTGACACCTGGGTTAAAAAACAAAAAAGGAGACGCTCTCCATTTGAAAAAAGACAACACGAAAATAGGTACCACATTTGTATTCAGGTCCTCGGCAGCTTCGGCATCTTTAAAAGACATAGCACCGGAAAATATCCAGTCTATTAATGTACGTAACCCCAGTTCCGCAACAGGAGTGCCTCCCCAGGGGTTGATTGAAGTAATTTTAAGAAAAAAGTTTAATAGTGAGGATTCTGGAAAAATAGCGCTTACTGCCGATACAGGATTGTTCAATAGCCAGAGACTAACTACGGTGATTTACCAGGGTGAAAAAAAAGAACAGAAGGGTATCAATACCTTGCATGACAGTACTCAAATAAGTTCATCAACAACTGGCCGGATTTCAGGTGTGGAATTGGCTAATATGCGGATAGGTAAAAAGGATACGGGTAGTAGAAGAAATGTTTTAATTCGTTATGAAAATGACCACCAGCCATTGGACCAATCACCCATAATTCGTTTTTTTGCCAGTAATAAAACACTCAACGATTCAATACCCGTTTCAACGGTAGACTCTGTATTCCGCAAAGAGTTGCAAAAAAGTCAACATCTGCTTCCTTATACCATTCTGTTTCAGGCTTACAAAGGAGAAAAAATGAGGCGATCTGACTTTGAGTCCGATACTACTGACAGGATGATAACTTCAAAAGTGTTTGTTGGCTAC
Organism: uncultured Bacteroidota bacterium; assembly: GCA_963750825.1. Lineage (GTDB taxonomy): Bacteria > Bacteroidota > Bacteroidia > Chitinophagales > Chitinophagaceae > Sediminibacterium. Next base: position 125,068 of record CAVVSL010000053.1, read on the forward strand.
AGCACGCCATATTCCTACCAGGCATTATTTAACCAAACAACCCCTTTTCTGCTGAAAAAAATGGGTATGCAGATAGGCGGATCGGTATTATTGTTGCTTTTTGTAACGGCAGCCTTTGTTATTTTTTACAGGAACCTCTTAGCCCAGGAGCGGCTGGCAATAATCAAAAATGACTTTATCAGTAATATCACTCACGAATTAAAAACACCCATTGCAACAGTTACGGTTGCCATTGAAGCGCTCCGAAATTTTGGAGGCATACAAAGTCCGGAAAGAACAAAGGAATACCTTGACATATCTGCGGCAGAGCTGCAGAGGTTAAGCATGCTGGTAGATAAGGTCTTAAAATTATCCATGTTTGAGAAACAGGAAATCACACTTCAGAAAGAATCTTTCGATTTAAAAGAATTGATAATGGAAGTGATGGCTTCTATGCGGTTACAATTTGAGAAAATGCAGGCGGTTACCCTATTTGAAACCACCGGTGATAACTTTATGATTGACGCCGATAAATTGCATATCACCAGTGTTGTATATAACCTTCTGGACAATGCATTGAAATACAGTCCGGGAATTCCTGCTGTTACCGTCACCTTAACCAGAAAAGAAAAAGAATATGAACTACAGGTAAAGGACAAAGGCATGGGAATTGATACGGCATATCATACCAGAATTTTTGAACAGTTTTTTAGGGTACCAGAGGGTGACAGGCACAATACAAAAGGCTATGGCCTGGGATTGAGTTATGTAAACCACATCATTGAACAACATGCGGGAACCATTGAAGTAGTAAGCGAGCCGGGCAAAGGGAGTACCTTTATAATCAGGATTCCTATTCAGGATTCGATAGGCGGAAATAGATCCTAATTAAATATTTCGTTACAATGGCCATAAAAATATTATACGTTGAAGATGAGTTATTCCTGGGTAAGATTGTAAAAGAAACCCTGGAATCAAGGGGGTTTGAAGTAATCATGGAATCTGATGGTGCTGTGGTAATCGATAGTTTTAAACGAAGTCAACCCGATATTTGTATACTCGATGTAATGCTTCCCAACCGGAGTGGATTTGAGCTGGCAGAGGATATCCGGAAACTAAATGATGACATACCCCTGATTTTTCTGACCGCGAAAACACAGACCGAGGATGTGGTGAAAGGATTCAAAACCGGCGGGAATGACTATATCCGAAAGCCTTTCAGTATGGAGGAGCTCATAGTAAGAATTGAAAATGCCCTTCGCATTAAAAAAGAAAGCCCATCGGAATACACCAATGATCCGGTTAACCTCGGGCAGTACAGTTTTTACCAAAACAAACAAGTATTGGCGGTAGGTGAATTGGAACGGAAACTTTCCTTCAGGGAAAACGAGTTGTTGAAATATTTTTATACTCACCGCGAAGCGGTAATCGACAGAAGGGAAATCCTAAACCATATTTGGGGTAACGATTCTTTTTTTAATAGCCGAAATCTGGATGTGTATATTACCAAAATCAGGAGTTACCTGAAAGAAGACGATACTTTGGAAATCATAACCATTAAGGGTGTAGGCTATCGGTTCGTTACGGGTTGAAATAGATTAATCCGTTCTTTAATTTGATAAATGCACACAAAGGGATTACCTAACTCCTTTCTTAACAGAACCTCTCTGCACATCCTCAATACTGCTACCAACCTGTTGGAATTTAGCCTTTTCATCATCACTTCTTTTCATGTGACTAAACGGAACCAGGGTAGTATTATTGATGCGTTTACCTTCGGAGCTGCTTTTTTATTGTTTTTATCCCGTATGTTTTCTTTTGCTTCACTTCTCACCCATAACTAAAAAAAAGCAAACGAAAAATAATCGAGATAATATTTTCATGATATCTCTTTTTGGCATCCTGTTTCTGCTGTTGCTGATTACAATGAATGTAATAGAATGAATCTTACAATGGAAGAAAAAGAATTAGGGACGATATTATCCCATTAAAAACTTTGAATAGCTTTATCGTTCAATAAGAACTATATTTTCACTTAACAAAATTAAAAATTATGGTTTACGATTCATTTATCAGTACCAGTTTTGAAATCAAAGGATACCAGATTACCGAACAACTGGGTATTGTCAGGGGTATAACCGTCCGTTCACGCAGCTTGCTGGGAAATGTTGCCGGAGGAATCCAGAGTCTTTTTGGCGGAAACATCACCATCTACAGAGATTTGTGTGAGAAGGCCCGTGAGGATGCCTACAAAGACATGATAATACATGCAGAATCCATGGGTGCCAATGCCATTATTGGCGTGCGGTATGATGCCAATGACGTAATGAGTGGCATAACGGAGGTCCTGTGCTACGGAACTGCTGTAAAAGTTGAAAAAGTATAGCCCGTCTATTTATATAAGTAAGTATTAACCATTTTGCATGGGCCATCTCCTTCCCAAAACCGGAAACTTGCCTACCTTTGCCTTCCTTAAAAGCCATAGGTATGAACGAAAAATTTGTTAGCCGGATTAAAGTTGAATTGAACGAGATTGAAACGGCCGGACTGTTTAAGAGAGAACGAATCATTACCAGTGAACAGGGGCCTGAAATTGTTGTTAATGGCAAAAAAGTGTTTAATTTTTGTGCCAATAATTACCTTGGTCTCTCCTCCCACCCTTCGGTAATCGAAGCCGCCCATAAGGCCATTGATACACATGGTTATGGAATGAGTAGTGTTCGGTTTATCTGTGGCACCCAGGATATTCACAAAGAATTGGAACAAAAAATTGCCACATTTCTGGGTACAGAAGATACTATCCTCTATGCCGCTGCATTTGATGCCAATGGGGGTGTATTTGAACCCCTTTTTGGAGAGGAGGATGCCATAATCAGCGACGCATTAAACCATGCATCCATTATAGATGGTGTTCGTCTTTGTAAGGCACAGCGCTACCGCTACGAGCACAATGATATGGATGACCTTGAAGCAAAGCTTACAGAAGCGGCTACTTGCAGAAGTCGCATCATAGTTACGGATGGCTCTTTCAGCATGGATGGCACCATCGCACAACTGGATAAGATCTGTGACCTCGCTGATAAATATGATGCTATTGTAATGATTGACGAGTGTCATTCTTCCGGGTTCCTGGGCAAAACGGGAAGGGGTACCCATGAATACCGGAATGTGATGGGCAGAATAGACATCATTACAGGAACCCTTGGCAAAGCCCTGGGTGGCGCCAGTGGAGGTTTCACATCGGGAAGAAAGGAAATCATAGAAATGCTCAGACAGCGCAGCAGGCCCTATCTGTTTTCCAATACAGTAGCCCCCAGCATTGTGGGAGCCTCTATTGCCGTATTGGATATGCTAACGGAGACTACCGCTTTACGTGACAAACTGGAATACAATACCACTTATTTCCGGAAACATATGATGGAGGCGGGTTTTGATATCAAAGCCGGAGACCATCCCATAGTTCCCATCATGCTATATGAGGCAGTGGTGGCACAGACTTTTGCTGCCAGGTTGCTCGAAGAAGGTATTTATGTCATTGGCTTCTTTTTCCCCGTAGTGCCGAAAGGTAAAGCCAGGATACGCGTACAGCTGAGTGCTGCACATGAACAGGCCCATCTGGACAAAGCCATCGCAGCCTTTACCAAAGTGGGTAAAGAACTGAATGTAATTAAATAAGCCAGGCAGCATAACCCTAAACGCTTAGTATTTACTTTATAATGAATTCAAATATGACAACGTGCAAACAGATAGGTCTGGTAATCATCAGCAGTATGCTGGTAATGATTGCCTGCACCCCCAATAATGTAATGACAGATGACAGCATTAAAAAATATTTTGACGAACAGCAGGTGAGAGGCTGTTTTGGATTGTATGATAATGGTACCGGTCATTTTACCATTTACAACTTATCCCGTTTTAAAGACTCGGCCTATCTTCCTGCATCAACCTTCAAGATTGTAAATTCATTGATAGGTATTGAAACAGGCAGAATTGTGAATGAAAAGATGGTGATTAAATGGGATGGTATAACCAGAAAGTTCCCCAATGGCGATACCGCATTTGACTGGAACAAAGACCTTACGATGGAAGAAGCTTTCAAAGTGTCTGCTGTTCCTTATTACCAGGAGGTTGCCAGGCGTATTGGAAGAGATACCATGCAACACTGGCTCGATAGCCTTAAATATGGCAACCACAGCATCGGAACAAAAATCGATGAATTTTGGCTGAACAATAATTTGAAGATTACGCCTGATGAACAGATGGGGCTGGTAAAGCGCTTATATTTTAACCAGTTACCCTTTCAGAAAAGGGCCCAGGATATAGTAAGAAAAGCCATGTTACAGGAGTCCAATGCCAATTACAAGCTAAGCTATAAAACGGGATGGAGTTTTAAAGAAAACGGAGCCTCACTTGGCTGGGTTGTGGGTTGGATTGAAGAAAACCAGCATCCCTATTTCTTTGTTTTGAATGTAGAAGGTAATCCGGATATAGACATGAAAGCAGTCCGGAAGCAGCTACTAACCACCATATTAAAACAACAGGGTTTCTTTGAAGGCAAAAGATAAACCTTCAAAAAATCCTGCTGTTTTTGTATACTATGTAAGAACCTTGAAAGAGTGATTCATTGCCTAACTGGCGAAGCAATACGCACAACCATGTTCCTGGGCTCTACCTACAGCCCATATTCCGGAAGGGACAAGGTGTATATCCGGAAGTAATCCGGCCAGCATATCTTTTTTGATTTCCGCGCCATCCATTTTCCATTTAGCGGCTAGACTGTAACTGTTAACTGTCAAAGCCATATCGCAAATACAAAATACTACACCACTATCCTGCAATTCCTTAATTCCAATCGATACGGGTCCAATTCCGGGAACTTTGAATTCTCCCTGCTTGGGCTGCCACATAGGATTTCGTGTTGCAGGTTTCCCGGTCAGGTGGTCCTTAATTTCGTAGGATTCGCCTAATTTATATTTCTCCCATAAACCATCACCCAGGGCATAAGGGAATCCATCATGTCTGAATACAACCACAGCATTGTTTTCCTTTTCTGGAGTGCCGGTAGCCTGGTTGGTTAATAAGAAAACCCTTGGCCAGGCAAAAGGGAAAATGCCATGGGGTTGGGTTACGTCAAATACCATTTTGTGTTTTCCAGTCAGTTTAGTTAGCCATTCTTCCGGGCCTGCTTTATTTTCTGCTGGTAGTAAACGGGTATGAGATTTGGCATCAATGACCGGCGCCAGTATTCCTAATCCCATTGCCCCTGCCATTTTGGTTAAAAAATTTCTTCGTTGACCATCGGGTCTGAGAGATGCATTTTCCATAAAATAAGGTTTTGATTATTGGATTTGATACAGTCAGAAAAATACAGAATCCCGGAACAAAATGCAATAGGTTAAATCACCGGAAATCCAAACTTTAGAAGCCCCCCGGTGTTCTATTAATAGTTAATTTTGTTACTTATCTTTCCTGCTATGCAATGGTATTGTAATTCGCTTACTGCTTATAAACGCTTGATAACCAAAGAGGTAAATATTGGAGGTTTATTGTTGGGTAATGGACATCCTATTCGCCTGCAAACCATGACTACCACAGATACCATGGATACAATGGCAACAGTTGCGCAAAGTATTCGTTGTATTGAGGCCGGTGCCGAACTGGTCAGGATAACTGCCCCCAGTAAAAAAGAAGCTGAAAACCTGTTACATATTAAGCAGGAATTACGGAAAAGAGGTTATGAAACGCCTTTAGTGGCAGATATACACTTCACGCCCAATGCTGCTGAAATAGCCGCTCGTATTGTTGAAAAAGTGAGGGTCAACCCGGGTAATTATGTAGATAAGAAAAAGTTTGAACAGATTGATTATACTGATGCCGAATATGCGGAAGAGATTGAAAGAATCCGCAATCGTTTTACCCCCCTCGTCAGTATTTGCAAAGAATATGGAACAGCCATGCGAATTGGGACCAACCATGGTTCCCTGAGTGATCGTATCATGAGTCGTTATGGAGATACCCCAATGGGTATGGTGGAGAGTGCCATGGAATTCCTGCGAATTGCACGTGCAGAAACCTACCATAACATTGTACTAAGCATGAAATCCAGTAACCCACAGGTAATGGTTCAGGCTTATCGTTTGTTGATACAACAGATGGAAGCGGAGTTTGGGGAATCCTATCCACTTCACCTGGGTGTTACTGAGGCGGGAGATGGGGAAGATGGCCGTGTAAAAAGCGCTGCAGGAATCGGTACCCTACTGGAAGATGGTATAGGAGATACGGTCAGGGTCAGTCTTACCGAAGACCCTGAATTTGAATTACCCGTATGCAGGGATATTGTAAAACGATACACACAAAGAAGTTCAGCTCCTGACACTATTCCTTTAATAGATAAAATTCCCTATAGCCCCTTTATCTACCAGCGCAGAGAATCCTTTACTGTAGGTAATATAGGCGGAAAACAGGTTCCGGTGGTGATTGCGGATATGAGTAAGCTTCCGAAAATTATCCCCGAAGACCTGAAAAGCATTGGATATACTTATGAAAGTGCTACCGATAAATGGAATATCAGTGACGCTGCCGCTGATTACCTATTTACGGGTAACCAGGTATTGGATTTTCCCCTGCCGGGAACCCTGCAGGTGGTAACCTATCCGGCAACCTGGGAGCAGTTGGGACAAAACGAAAAGTATATACCCATATTCGATGCTTCCGGCTATACCCAGGCTGAAACCAAAAGTAACAGGATGAACATGGTAATGCTGGATTGTTTTTCTGATAATACCAGCATCAACGATTTCACTTATCTCGATAAACTGGCCAATGACCCAACAGTAGTTATTTGTTTAAGCAGCACCCATATCCATACCATGCCTGCGGTAAGGAGAATGTTTATGGAATTACAGCATCGCCGGATTAACAATCCTGTTGTTATCATAACCGACAGTAACTGGCAAACAGCCGATGAGCACCTGATACATTATTCTACTGAATGTGGTGCCCTGTTATTGGATGGATTGGGTGATGGGATCTGTCTCGGGATGACCCCCGAAAGCTATCAGCTGCCATCTTTGGGGAGTAACATGGATACCAGTGGCAGAAATTATTTAAGTAATACAACCGTGGAAGCATTTATTAATTCCACCGCCTTCAGTATCCTGCAGGCAACAAGAACCCGTATTTCCAAAACAGAATACATCAGTTGCCCCAGTTGCGGAAGAACCTTATTCGACCTTCAGGAAACTACTGCTAAAATCAGAAGTGTCACTAACCACCTGAAAGGAGTAAAGATTGCCATCATGGGTTGTATCGTTAATGGCCCCGGTGAAATGGCTGATGCCGATTTTGGATATGTGGGAAGCGGAGTTGGGAAGATTACCTTATACCGGGGAAAAGAAGTGGTGAAAAAAAGTGTAGATAGTGCCATAGCAGTTGACGAACTTATCAATCTGTTGAAGGAGAGCAATGCCTGGACAGAACCAGCATAATTAGATTTTTTATCCCCAAAGAAAAGGAATATGCAAACAGATTTTTTAGTGATTGGATCAGGGATTGCCGGGCTTACCTATGCATTGAAAACGGCCAAAAGGTTTCCGGATAAGCAGGTTACTGTGATTACCAAAACCAGTGCCGACGAAACCAATACCAAATATGCCCAGGGAGGTATTGCCGGTGTTTGGGATGCGTCAAATGATAGTTATGAAAAACACATTGAAGACACATTAATTGCCGGGGATGGTTTATGCGACCCCCGTATCGTTGAAATTGTTGTAAAAGAAGGCCCTGAACGAATCAAAGAAATTATTGCTTATGGTGCCGAATTTGATAAGGATGATAAAGGCGCTTATAGTCTGGGAAAAGAAGGTGGCCATAGTGAAAATCGAATACTCCATCACAAAGATGTAACAGGTATGGAAATGGAAAGGGCCCTGCTGGAGGAGCTGAATGGATTCTCCAATATTAAATTGATTAACCATTGTTTTGTGGTGGATATTATCACCCAGCACCATTTGGGATACCTGGTAACGAAGTCAACATTGGGAATTACCTGCTTTGGTGTATATGTATTAAACCTGCATACAAACCAGATAGAAAAAATTCTTGCAAAAATAACACTACTGGCAACGGGCGGTTGCGGACAGGCATACAGAACTACCACCAATCCCCGAATCGCCACAGGCGATGGAATAGCCATGGTTTACAGGGCAAAGGGCAAGATTGAAAACATGGAGTTTATCCAGTTCCATCCCACCGCTTTGTATGAACCTGGTGTTTCCCCTTCATTCCTGATTACGGAAGCTGTAAGGGGCGATGGAGGAATACTGCGAAATAAAAATAATGAAGCCTTCATGGAAAGGTATGACGCCAGAAAGGACCTTGCACCCCGGGATATTGTAGCAAGAGCAATCGATAATGAAATGAAAAAGGGGGGAACGGAACATGTATACCTCGATTGCCGACATATGGAAAAGGAAAAATTCATACACCATTTCCCCAATATTTATGAGAAATGTTTATCCATTGGTGTAGACATTACCGTAAACATGATTCCCGTAGCACCGGCAGCCCATTACAGTTGTGGGGGTATTAAGACAGATGAGTGGGGCAGAACTTCTATTAATAACCTCTATTCCTGCGGCGAAGCGGCCAGTACGGGCCTGCATGGTGCAAACCGACTAGCCAGTAACAGTTTACTGGAAGCCATGGTTTTCGGTCACCGCTGTTACCTGCATAGTATTGAACAGGTCAACGATATAGCTTTTGAGGAAAAAATTCCTGACTGGAATGTTACCGGCACCTCCGATCCGAAGGAAATGATTCTGATTACCCAAAGCCTGAAAGAACTTCAGCAAATCATGAGTGACTATGTGGGTATTGTTAGAACCGATACCAGGTTGGAAAGAGCTATGAAAAGGCTCGACCTGCTTTTTTCTGAAACAGAAGCACTGTACCGTTCCACAAAAGTATCCCCCCAATTATGTGAATTGCGAAACCTAATTACTGTTGGATACTTAATTGTGAAAGGGGCTGAATTCAGAAAAGAAAGCAGGGGGCTTCACTACAATACAGACCATCTGCAAAAAAGTCAACTGGTTCAAAACATCATTTTATAGAACTTTATTCCCCTAAAAGCCTGTCTAATGAAGTACTTTAGCAGATCACTCTTTCATTAAGTTAACAGTTAAGGATGTATTACCTTGTTTATGGTTTTTTCTACCTGCTATCACTGATTCCCTGGTGGGTTATGTACCTCATTAGTGATGGCATATATTTTCTTTTATACCATGTTTTTGGTTACCGTAAAAATGTAGTCAGAAAAAATCTGGCGATAGCCTTTCCGGAAAAAACAGCAAGCGAAAGACTGGTTATTGAAAAAGATTTCTATAAAAACTTTACCGACACTTTCCTGGAAATCATCAAACTGGTTTCTATATCAAGAAAGGAACTCGATAAGCGATTTGTCATAAATGCTGAGGTACTGAATAACCTGTTGCCTTCCGGGCAAAGTGTTCAACTGCATTCCGGACATTTCTTTAACTGGGAGTTTCTAAATATTGGGGTATCGGCTAACAGCCAGTATCCTTTTATTGGCATTTTCAGTGCCTTATCTAATAAGGTTTTTAACCGGCTTATTATAACCATTAGGTCCCGCTTTGGCTCTATATTAATTTCCACCAACGATTTCCGTACAATGTTTCACCAATACACTGATAAACCATATGCGTTGGGCTTAATTGCCGACCAGAATCCGGTTGATCCTTCCCAGGCTTATTGGGTTAAGTTTTTTGACAGGCTAACTCCTTTTTTAAAAGGACCGGAAAAGGGGGCTAAGTCTCGAAATGCGGCAGTTGTTATGGTAGACTTATACAGGGTGAAAAGAGGATATTACCGGTCAGAATTCACCTTGCTAACCACAACTCCCAAAGCTACCCCCAAGGGATATATCACTGCTAAACTTGTCCATTTTATTGAAGAAAGTGTGAGAAAAAGGCCCCACAATTATCTGTGGAGCCATCGAAGATGGAAATTTGAATATGATGACAATAAGTTCAGGGATATGGTAATTGATGATACAGATTAATTAAGAACCGATGCTGTTTTCTCCAATTCAATTTTTTCAGAAAGTTCTTTAATACTTCCCCAGCCTCCCTTTACATTGCGTATGTTATGGATTCCCTGCCTCTTGATTAAGGAAGAGGCAATTACACTACGGTAACCTCCACCGCAATGAATGTATATGTTGTGGTTGTCATCAAAGTCTGCCAGACTACCCGGGTCTGTAAAATTGGTTAAAGGAATGTTCAGGGCATCTTTAATATGCCCATCACCGTATTCGGCTTCTTTTCTCACATCAACCACTACCATATTGGGATCAAACGGAATGTCCATTGCGAGTTCATCTGCTTCCACATCAATCACCATATCTATCTTTTCATTTGCGGCGAGCCAGGCGTTGTAACCCCCTTCCAGGTATCCGACTATTTTATCAAAACCAACCCTTGCTAAACGAATAATGGTTTCTTTTTCTTTTCCATCTTCAGTAACCAGTACCATGGTTTTATCAAATGGGAGCAAACTGCCCGCCCACTCGGCAAATCGTCCATCCAGTCCGATACTTATTGATCCGGGCACAAATCCCAGGGTGAAAAGTGCTGAGTCACGGGTATCCAGTATGATTACATCTCCTTCACTGGTTATTTTTTTAAAGGAAGGTATGTCTAAGGGCTTTAATCCGGTTTGTAAAAGGGAATCAAGACTCTCATAACCTTCTTTATTGATTAATGCATTAATGGGGAAATAATTGGGTGGCGCTGTAAGTCCCTCGGTAACTGCTTTAATAAATTCCTCTTTTGACTGGGGTTGCAAAGCATAATTAGTGGCTTTTTGCTGGCCAATGGTGCTTTCCGTTTCAGGTCCCAGGTTTTTACCGCAACTACTTCCGGCACCATGTGCAGGATATACGATTACATCATCTGCCAATGGCAAAATCTTTTGTTGCAGGCTTTCATATAACATACCCGCCAGATCATCCATAGTCAGTTCATTGGTTTTTTGGGACAGGTCGGGCCGGCCCACATCGCCAATAAAGAGGGTATCGCCTGTAAACACTGCATAATCCTTACCGGCCTCATTTTTCAGGACATAACAACTGCTTTCCAGGGTATGGCCGGGGGTATGTAGCACTTTAATTTGGAGTTTTCCAATGTCAAATACCTCGCCATCTTTGGCAACATGCACGGGGAATTTGGTTTCAGTTGCGGGACCATATACAATGGTAGCTCCGGTGGCAGCAGCCAGGTCAAGATGACCGCTCACAAAATCTGCATGAAAATGGGTTTCAAAAATAAACCTGATTTGGGCATTACGCTGCTTTGCCAGTATCAGGTACTCCTCAATATCCCTAAGCGGATCAATAACTGCTGCAATGCCTTCACTTTCAATGTAATAGGCGGCCTCACTCAGGCAACCTGTGTATAGTTGCTGTATAAACATAATTTGAATGGTATTGTACAAGCAAACAATTGGCAATCATTAAGCCAAAAACGTTGTTTAGGTAAAAAATGTCTGATTTGTCAGGTAAACTGTCAGCCTACCAGATTTTCGACAAAGGCAACCACCTCAGCCAACCGGGTATAATTCACAGAGTAAAAAATGAATTTACCGTCTCTTGAAGTACTCACAATTCCGGCGCGTCGTAGTATGGCCAGGTGCTGGGAAGCTACAGATTGCTCCAATCTTAATTTGACATAAATCTCAGTTACAGTCATTTTTTGGTGATCATCCAGTAATTTGATAATCTGTTGACGGAGTTTATGGTTTATCGAACGTAGAATAAGTGATGCCTTTTTGGTATGTAAAAAGTCAACCTTGATCTGGTCTTTACCGTTAAGTAATACAACTGCTTGAAGAGTTTGGCTCATGACAATAAAAGTTAAAATGGGGGGTTAAGAACTAAAATCGTACATATAAAGATAAGCAAAATATCTGGGTTTCATAGTATAAATATTGGTTATACTTTTGCCAATATTACTTATACTGATTAGGAGGCATCAAAAAATTCTTTAACATAAAAGGGTTCAACATAGGCCAAATTTGCAAAACGATTTGATTGATAGGCGATTAAGGCCCTTTTGGCAAGATCAGCAGCCGAATGCGCTATATTTTCCGGCCTTGCATTCGTATGTGTAAGCAGTGGCCGGCATTTATCCGTTCCATTACCGCAGAAGTAGGTAATTCTTTTGGCAAGGAACTTATCAAAGGAACCGACATTAACTACCCGTGCATGGGCGGCTTCCATTTCCTCCAAGTTCAAAGTATAGATGGCTGTGAATACCTCCATCCTCCTCGCATCTATTAAGGGGCAGATTACGGCATTTGGTTCTGGGGTTATATTCATTTTTGCAAAATGGCTGATTAGGGATTGTGCCAATACTTCAAGGGTATTTACCATAATCAGCGGTTTTTGTATGGCGAAACAAATTCCCTTGGCAGAGGCCAGGCCCACCCTTAGTCCCGTATAACTACCCGGTCCTGCTGAAACAGCTATAGCATCCATTTGAGACAAACTGAGGCCTGTGTCAGCCAACAATTTTTCAATAGCTGGTTGTAGAAAAGATGCATGTTTTTTTTGTTCGTGACTTTCTTTTATAGCCAATACTTCATCACCCCGGGTAACGCAGGTGCTTGCATGGTTTAACGCGGTGTCAATATGTAAAATAGTGGTCATTATCCCTGGCTATTCAGTATTTTTGGATTTCATTCACCAGTGCGGGTGCAACAGCATACCGAATGTCTTCTTCACACAGTTTTTGCAAAAGGTTATAAATATTGATCAGACCTATTTTTTCAGCCCATTCAAAAGGTCCGAAAGGGTAATTGGTTCCCAGTTTCATGGCAATATCCATTTCCACTTTCGTACTTACGCCATCACCGAGCGCAAAATAGGCTTCATTAATAATCATGGCAACCACGCGGGCAGCAATCATTCCCGGAGAATTCGGTGCTGGGAGAAACTTCCAGTTGAGTTTTTCGAATAAAGGTTGTACCCAATTGTCTACCTGGGATTTACTGGTCGCCAATTCCCAGGTTTCTTTATGTAAAAAGGTATTCCAGCCATTGAAACTTATAAAGTTTTCCGGTAACTGTACCGGCAAAGCTATTATTGCGTTGACGAAGACAGGTTGGTTCTGTATGTCATTGAATATAGGCTTCTCCTGCTCAAACTGTAAATCGAAATAAGCATCTGCCTCCGGAATGGCCATTCCTGCCTGAATCCTGTGCAGGCGGGTTGTTTGTGGATGAATCTTTTTTTGAAATACTTCCCATTGCTGGTCATCAGCCCTCACTGCTATGGCTATTATCGGGATCATCTGCAAATTTAGGTTGGCAGGTTGAAAGAAATACAGCAATTTGCCACTGAAAAAACTTACTTATGCCTAAGCAAATCATAAATACCGATAAAGCACCCGCTCCAATTGGCCCTTATAGCCAGTCAGTAAAAGCGAATGGATTCCTTTTTGTTAGCGGACAGGTGGCTTTTGTACCTGAAACTGGCGAATTGGAAATGAGTAGCATTGATAAAGAGACGCACCAGGTAATGAAAAATATCTCAGCAGTGCTTAAAGAAGCAAAACTTAGTTTTGATCACATCGTCAAAACAACCATTTTTTTAAGTGATATGTCTTTGTTTGCTGCAGTAAATGAGGTGTATGGGTCTTATTTTAATGGTGATTATCCTGCCCGTGAAACAGTAGCCGTAAAAACGCTTCCCAAAAATGTTAATGTTGAAATCAGCGTGACAGCTGTTGTTGACTTATGATACTGTAACCTGGTAGCTGGTGGTAAATGTTTTGGATACATTAGGCGCCAGCATTACCAGCCCTATTTCATTGTTAAAATTGTCCGGAGCACCGCTAAGGTTTTCAATGGCGATGCTTTTTCGGTTCTCAGGCGTATATATCTGTAAAATTGGATAGGCGTTATCAGGTTTGATGGAAAGGGCCAGGTGCTTATTGGATAGCCGGCAAAAAGGGTTTGGGTCCTCTTTCGAAAATGCAAAAGCATTGTCTAAGGTTATGTCTTTTAATTGACAGCCATTTACAAAACGGTCATCCTCCAGGAAATTTCCGGTTGGAAGCAGGTCCTGGTCAAACTCCATTTTACGGTTACTGCTAAATTGAAGCGTACAATCGTCAATTGTATCACCCAGTGTAAAATAGGGATGCCATCCGTCAGCAAAGGGCAGGGACGCTGAAACGTTAGTGAAAATTGAGGCGGGATTAGATGTTCCTGTTATGAATCAATATTACATGCAATTGCCAGTCTAGGACTACAACTTAACGGCTGAGTTGCTATCCTCTTAATGTGGCAATCAAACATGCCATTGAAACGGTGATGCAATACTATTCTTATGAAAATCCTACTGAGCCAGCTCTTGTATAAAACCCTTTCCAATTTTATTAATTCAGCCAAAGGCGAGGAGAGATTAATGGTAGGCTTTGCTTGCTCCATACTTTCCTTTGGGGTTGATTTGAATCAAACAGGAAAGTAGTAAGGACAATAATCACTGCCACAACAATTCCTGCTATCAATACAAGATCTTTATCAGAGGGTTTTATTCGCACAAACCCTCTCTTACCAAAATGAGTGCCATGCCCAAAATGTAAAGAATTTAGGCTTTTTGTAGGATGCTCTTCCATGTATATGTTCAATTATGTACAGATTGGTGCTACCATTCCGAACAGGTATCTGGTTACTGTGGCTTGTCGTTTGCTT
>CAVVSL010000054.1:0-90092 GCA_963750825.1 uncultured Bacteroidota bacterium
CTGTACGCCGGAAAGTGGGGCACCGGCATCGCGATCATGTTCGGTTATTGGACGTTGCAGGCCGTGGAATGTTGATGCTCTGGCTGATCGGCTTCGTGACCGCCCCGCTGACGTGGCTCGCGTTCGTCGTGTTCGCGCCCACGAACCTGCTGAAGGAGACCGCGGGTTGATCAGCAAATCCAGATCCGCTGCTTGAACACGTTGTCGACCTTGTTCGTGTCGCCGCAGTACGTGTAGCAGTGGTTCAGGCCCGGGGTCTGCCCGCTGCGACCATAGCCGTTGCCCACCCACGTCGCGTTCACGCCGAACTTCGTCTGGGTTGCGTTGGTCGCGTCGGTGTACAGCGTGTTCGTCGTCCAGTCGCCGTACCAGTTCACGTGCAGCGAGATCTCCTGCGCGGCGTCGGCCCCGCTCGCGTCTGCCGTGAACGTCAACAGGCCGTCGACCGCGTAGGTCGAGCCCGACGCCGGCAGCGACATCGACTTGTAATCGTCGGCAGCGCCGCTGCACGCTCCGAGCGCGGCCAGGTTGTACATGCCGCTGGCCGGCGAATTGTAGTTCGCGTAGATCGGCCAGGCTTCGTGCCCGTCCATCGACGAGGCAATCGAACTCCTTTTGCAGGTTGCTGTGGACCTGCGTGAAGAAGCCAGCCTCCTTCACACGGAACACGGCCGTGTTCAGGACGGCGCTGTCGACGACGCGGACGACCTCCGCGCGCAGCTCGGTCGAGGCGGGGTTGACGGCGAGCGCGCTGCAGAAGTTGCCCTGCTTGCTGCCGTCTCCGAACAGGCTGGTGCTGCCCCACTTCTGCGCCAGCATCTTGTTGCGCGACGCCGTGATCGAGGGCCAATTCGCGCTGTCGTAGGTGGCGTTGTCGTAGCTGAAGCACAGCGTCCAGCCGCCGCCGGCCGTCTTCATGTCGCAGTAGGCGTCGAACGGCGCCACGCCCGAGTTGAACCCGTCGGGATCGATCGTGTACAGGCCGTTGCCCACCGACAGGCCCTTGGACAGGATCTGCGCGCAGTCCGTGCCCATCGCGCACCCGCCGCCGATCTCGGGCTTGATGGAGGCGCTGGCGTCGTTGCAGTCGTCGCCGCCGCACAAGATGTTCGCGTAGGTGTCGTTGTCCGCGTCGTTGTCCACCTTGCCGTCGCAGTCGTAGTCGAGGCCATCGCAGCCAGGAACAGCGCCGGGATGGAACGCCTTGTCCGTGTCGTCACAGTCGGTGTTGGTCGCGACGAACCCCGCCGGCTGGCTGCACTGGTTGATCGAAATCTTCGACGAGCCGGACCCGTGCGCCCCGTCGTAGTCGACGTACCACACGGCACCGCCCGACTCGTCGGTCGCGCCGTCGCAGTCGTCGTCCTTGCCGTTGCAGGTCTCTGCCGCGCCCGGGTAGATCTTCGCGTCGACGTCGCTGCAATCGCCCCCGCACGACGTGAACTTGTCGCCGTCCACGTCAAAGCCCTCGTCCTTCTGGGTGTCGGCGACGTTGTCCAATGTCGCGATGCCGTAGGCGCCGATGCCAAAGAACATCGTGTGGGCAAAGCTGACGATGCCGGTGTAGCCCAGCAGCAGGTCGTAGCTGGCCACCAGCACGATGAAGATCAGGATCTTGGCGGCCACATTGAGCGCCTTGGTGCCCGGAAAGATGAAGGGCGTCAGCGCCAGGCCCAGCAGGCAGGCGATCAGCAACGCCGCCAGCAGCCTGCTGCGCGGGAGGTCGTGGGAGAGGAGGCTACGGATCATGAGAGGCCTCGCGCCGGGCCGCCCCAAGGGAGGCCTGCGCCCCCTCGGGGGGCAGTGAACGAAGTGAACGTGGGGGCCATCATTTCGCTCCCACGGGGTAGAGGCCCTGCGGCCGCCAGAGCAGGATGGCCACCATCAGCGCGATGTTCGAGAACAGCGCCGCTTTTGGCGCAATGAAGCCGGCGTAGTTGGTCAGCAGGCCCACGGCCAGCGCGCCGACGAAGCAGCCCAGCGTGGAGCCGAGGCCGCCGATGATGATGACGATGAAGAGCAGGGTGTTGACCTGCGCGCCGATCTGCGGCGTCACGCTCTGCTGGTAGAGCCCCCACATCACGCCGCCCAGGCCGGCCAGTGCCGAGCCGCCGACAAAGACGCCGACAAACAGGCGGCGGATCCGGTAGCCCAGGCTCTCGACCATCTCGCGGTCCTGCACGCCGGCGCGAATCAGCAGGCCGAGCTTGGTCTTGTTGAGCACCAGCAACAGACCGGCCAGCACCACGAGGCCCACCAGCACCGCCAGCAGGCGGAACTTTTCGACCGACACATCGCCCAGCCAGATGGCACCGCGCAGTGCCTCGGGCATCGGCAGCGCCAGCATCTGCGGGCCCCAGACCAGCTTGATCATCTCCTCGCCGATGATCATGCCGCCCATCGTGATCAGAATCTGCTTCAGGTGCATGCCGTAGACCGGCCGCACCAGCACACGCTCAAACGCATAGCCCACCGCCCCGGCCACCGCCATGCCGGCAAGGCAGGCGGCGCCGACCGCCACGAGATTGGTCAGCAGCGAGTCGCTGGCGGTGAAACCGCCCATCGCCCCGAGCACCGTGGTCGCCATGAAGGCGCCCAGGGCGATGAAGACGCCGTGGCCGAAGTTCAGCACGTCCATCAGGCCGAACACCAGGGTCAGGCCCGAGGCCATGATGAAGACGATCAGCCCCATCGCCAGGCCAGCGAGTGTCAACGTGGCCCAGCTGCTCGGACTGCCGACGAGCGGCAAGGCCACCAGCGCCAGCACGGCCAGCAGGGCCAGCGGCAGCCCATCGAAGCGGGCCTTGGGCACGGGCTCGGACGCGGTCGATGCATTCATCGCGGTGGTGGTGGTGGTGGTGGAAGTGCTCATTGGTGGGCTTTCAGTGACAGGCCCAGCAGGCGCTGCTGCAGGTCTTCGTCCTCGGCCAGTTCGGCCATCGCGCCGGCATGGACGACGCGGCCGTCGTCCATCACCGCCACCCGATCGCCGAGCGCCTTGGCGACCATGAAGTTCTGCTCGACCAGCAGCACCGTGGTCTCGCTGCGCTTGAGCTCCTTCAGGGCCTCGATCAGATTGCGGATGATGGCCGGTGCCAGGCCCTTGCTCGGCTCGTCAATCAGCAGCAGGCGGCGTGGTTCGATCATCGCGCGGGCGATGGCCAGCATCTGCTTTTGGCCGCCACTGAGCTTGCCGGCCGGGTAGAGCCAGAACTTCTTCAGCGCCGGAAACAGCTCGAACAGCCAGTCGAGCCGCTGGGTGTCGAGATCGTCCACCGAGCGGGCCTTGCGTGCGGCGAGCAGCAGGTTGTCGCGCACGGTGAGGTCGGCAAAGATGCCCATGTTCTCGGGCACGCATCAAGAACTTGGTCGGCGTCAGCACGACGGTGGTCGTCGGCGCGCCCGGTTCCATCGAACGCACGCTGGTCGGCAAGGCCCGGCGTGTGATCGACAAGCGCCCAAAGTAACGGAGTCAGGCATGTACACACAAGCAATGGACACGATGGCGCGCGAAGGCGCGCGCCCAAGCTCGAGAAGGTGCTGAGCGCCGACGAGCAGGCGCTGCAGGAAGCGCTTCGACGCCCGCATCGACGCCGGCGACTTCATCGAGGCCAAGGACTGGATGCCCGACAACTACCGCAAGACGCTGCTGCGCCAGATCAGCCAGCACGCGCACTCGGAGATCGTCGGCATGCTGCCCGAAGGCAACTGGATCGGCCGCGCGCCGACGCTCAAGCGCAAGGCGATTCTGCTCGCCAAGGTGCAGGACGAAGGCGGCCACGGCCTGTACCTCTACGCCGCCGCCGAGACGCTGGGCACCAGCCGCGACCAGATGATCGACGCGCTGCACAGCGGCAAGGCCAAGTACAGCAGCATCTTCAACTACCCCACGCTGACCTGGGCCGACATCGGCACCATCGGCTGGCTGGTGGACGGCGCGGCCATCATGAACCAGGTGCCGCTGCCGCTGCAGCTACGCGCCCTATGCGCGCGCCATGGTGCGCATCTGCCGCGAAGAGAGCTTCCACCAGCGCCAGGGTTTCGACAGCCTGCTGGTGATGATGAAGCACGGCACCGACGCGCAGCGCGCCATGGTGCAGGACGCCGTGAACCGCTGGTGGTGGCCGCTCGCTGATGATGTTCGGCCCGCCCGACGACCAGAGCCCGAACAGTGCGCAGGGCATGCGCTGGGGCATCAAGCGCGTCAGCAACGACACGCTGCGCCAGAAGTTCGTCGACGCCACGGTCGACCAGGCCAAGCTGCTGGGCGTGACGCTGCCGGATCCCGATCTGAAATGGCAGTTTTGAAATTAATACCCTCAAAACTACTCTTGAGGGAAAGATATCTTCAATGTTTTATAATAATTACAATTATACCAATATCACAACCAATGGTACTTTCCAGAAAAAATATTTCAATGGCGAAGTAAAAATCAATGACCCCAATCTGGATTTCACCAGCAATGTGGAGATTGATCTTACCAAAGAACTTCCCAGTTTTAACATGGTGGGAGACCTTACCCATTCAAATCTTGCTGCCCTCAAGTTGTTTAAGGATTCAGTTGAACTGACCGGATTATTAGATGTAAACTTTACGGGTACTACTATTGACAACTTTTTAGGTTCTGCAAAATTTCTAAATGCCACTATCCGGAAAGGAGATTTTGTACAAAGTTTCGATTCCTTAAACATTACCTCTAGTTACCAAAATTCAGTAAAAACACTTAGGTTAGGCAGCAATGATTTTATGGCTACTATTACCGGCAACTATAGTATTCTGGATTTGCCGGCCGGCTTTCAGGGATTTCTGCACAATTATTATCCAACCTATATCAGTCCACCTGCTTCTATCCCTAAAAACCAACACTTCACTTTCTCTATTGCTACCAACTATTTTGAACCCTATGTGAAACTGCTGGATGACCGGTTTTCCGGATTTAACGATGCCAACATATCAGGAAGTATAGATACCAGAACCAATCAACTGGGGATAAAAGCAACCATTCCCTTTGGAAAATTCAACCATACCAGTTTTACTGGACTCGATTTGATTGGTGAGGGCAATATTGATACCCTATCATTGACGGGAAATATCAGTACTATCCAGGCAACGGACAGTCTGCGTTTTCCCAATACCAAATTAAAAATAATTTCCCATAATGACCATTCATTGGTTTCCATTAAAACCAGTGCAGACAATACGCTGAATGATGCGGATTTATTAGCTGATGTGAATACGCTCGCTGATGGCGTTGGTATCCAGTTCAGGGCATCCACTTTTGTGCTGAATGAGAAAAAATGGACTATCGAAAAAGATGGAGACCTTATTATCAGGAAGCACCTCGTGCAAGCTAAAAACCTAAAACTCAGTCAGGGTTTCCAGGAAATCACCCTGGCCACAAAAGAGGAAGAAGGAGGCAATACCCAGAACCTGATTGTTAACCTCAAACAGGTAGTGCTTGGAGACCTAACCTCATTGTTATTCAAAGATCCCAGACTGGAAGGAGTAACAACCGGTAAAATTGTTCTTTCTGATTTTTATGGCCAGTTTCATGCCAGGGCCGACCTGAAAGCAGAACAATTCAGGCTTGATGATGATTCTATCGGCATGGTTACTATTGGTGTAGATTATAATAGTCAAACGGGTGAAATCCCTTTTACGGTCACATCACCCAATGATGGATACAGGTTTAAGGCCAAGGGAGGCTTTAACCTAAAGGATACAACTGGCAATAGTTTTTATACGGATATACAACTGGAAAATACACGTATTGATATCCTGCACAGGTTCCTGGGTGATTTATTTTCAGATATTAGTGGTCAGGCCATTGGTAACCTGACCATTAAAGGCAACCTAAATGCACCCGACTTACTGGGTAAAATCAGGTTACAGAAGGCCGGAATGAAAGTGAATTATACGCAGGTGTATTATACCATTGACTCAGCAGATATCAATTTTGAACCGGATGGAATTGACTTTGGTAGTTTCAAAATTAAAGACCGGTATAATAATACCGGACTGGTTCGTGGGAAATTATATGAAAAAGGTTTCAAAGACCTTCGATTTGATTTTGATATGACGACTGATAAAATTCTGATGATTGATACCAGGTTCATAGATAATGCACAGTTCTATGGCAAAGCCATCGGTAAAGCGAAACTCAGTTTTACGGGACCTGAATACAATGCGAGGATGACCATTGATGCAGAATCGAATGACAGTTCTCATATTTACATTCCCAACTCGGTTAGCAGGGAAAGTGGCGATGCGTCTTTTATTGTATTTAAGCAATACGGTACAGAAATGGCCAAGGAGAACAATAAGGGCCGATTTGACCTTACTGTTGATATGAAACTCACCATCAACAACCAGGTAATGATTGATGTAATTCTGGATGAATTAACAGGTGATGTTATCAAAGCAGAAGGAAATGGGGTTTTGAGAATCAGGGCGGGTACCACCGAGCCCATCAATTTGAGAGGCAGGTATAATATCGACCGGGGTGACTATGTATTTAATTTCCAGGGACTAATTCGTAAACCCTTTATACTAATGCCGGGTGTGGGCAATTACATTGAATGGTCAGGTGATCCATTCAACGCCGATATTCGGATTGATGCCCAGTATACAGCAGAAAGGATTAGCCTGAGTGAATTGGCCAGTAACCTTAATTTGTCAGGCGGAGCTGTGAAAGGATACAGGGGAGATGTATATGTGATTGCTCAATTGCGTGACAAGCTGAGCAAGCCCGATATCAAATTCAGGCTGGATTTTCCACAGGGCAGCCCGGTAAAATCAGACAATGTATTTACCCAATACCTCAGCCGGCTGGAAAAGGACCAGACTGAAATCCTTAACCAGGTGGCATTTCTGATATTATTTAATTCCTTTGCACCTCCCGGAGGTGGCCAGGGCGGTAGTTCAGGGGTAAGTCCCTATTCTATAACCTCAATTGGCGTTAATACACTTTCTCAGGTATTAACCAAGGGTGTAAACAAAGTGGTATCCAACCTGCTGTATAAAATTACGGGGGATCAGAGCCTTCGTTTTGACCTGGGTGCGAGCATTTACAGTGGTGCCAACCTGATTAACCCAACCGGTGACCTGAATCCAGGTAGTGGCGGTCTTGACAGAACCACAGTTGACCTTAAATTCAGTAAAGCATTTGCGAATGATAATATCATTGTAACCCTGGGAAGCGATATCGATTTCAATATCCGGAATTCCGGTTCACAAAGCGGGAATACCCAATGGTTGCCCAATGTGAATATTGAATTTGTGCTTACCAAGGACCGAAAACTCCGATTAATCATCTTCAATAAAAGCAGTCTCGATATCGGAGGTTCAGGATTCGGGAGGCGGAATAAACAAGGGGTAAGTATTTCTTACCGCAAAGAATTCGAAACTTTTTTTGCTGATAAAGAAAAACAAATCACTTTAAAAGCTCCGGCTGATACCATTCCTTCCGGGGGCAAATAATCAGGGTAATATTTTTTCAGGTATCCGGGTGCAATTCTTCAACCGGTATACATAAAAGTACCTGACGATACCTCCACTCCTCACCTGGTTAAGGGTAACCGGATTATCTATTTGTTTAAAATAAGGCTGGTAGGCTTCTTTCACATCCATTGGCAGGTTTGAGGGTACAATGGCATAGGCATCCTGGCCAAGGTGTAAGGGTTTTCTACCTTTGTTAAGCCAGGCAAATTTATGCAAATCAGTTAGCCGGCCTATTCCGATGACGGGCAAATGGGATTGCCGGGATGTATAAAACTCGAGGTGCCCTCCGGGAAACCATTTATCAATAACAATGACTGCATCCTGTTGCATCACTCCCCTTGTAATGTCACGCTTAACCATTTCATCAAATGATTCACTAAAATCGCTCCACCCGGACAGATCCAAAGTAGGGCCATACTCTCCATAATTTGCTTTGTCATGGCTTCCGAAATTAATGGGTGACAACCTGACCAGGCCTACTCCCAGCAACAAAACAACCATCAATAAAATGCCGGCAGTTCTGATTATGAGTGGGAAAAGCCTTACTGAATTTTGTTCCAGGTACATAGCACCGAGCAAATAAAGGGGAATGTAACCCGGCCCGCTCCAATGTGGAAGGGTGGGGTTAAAAAGTGACAGGCCCCAAAAAATAAAAATCATGGGTAAACTCATACACAATAACCATACAGAAGCTTTCCTTCGGTTGAACCTGATTTTTCTTCTTTGCAGGGCTATTAAAGCCAATACCACCAATACAAAAATGACAGGATTCTGGTATAGCATTTCACCAATTATTTCCCTGCCCAGCATATCCCATTGCAATGAAGTATGTGTGACTCTTTCTGAATGAAATCGATAAGTAATAAAATCGTTGTTGATATTCCAGAAAATAATCGGAGAAATACAAATCAGGGTTAGCATGACCGCTGCATACAATCGCCAGTTCCCCAACCATTGCCTCCTGGTAAACAACAAAAACAAACCAAAACCAGCCCAAAGAAAAAGCCCATGAACTTTGCAAAGTGAAGCCAGACCAATCAGTAATCCGAGTAATATCCAAATACTCAGTTTATTTTCTGCTTTACGGATGAATAAATAGGCCATTACATATAATGCGCCGGTCCAGAAGGGCATCTGTGGAGAGTCAGGAAGAATAAACAGTCCGGCAATGATCCCTGTGTAAACAGAACAATTGTACAGTAAGGCTGCATACCAGCCTGTTTTTTCATTGGCCAGGAGTTTTCCTGTTTTGAAAATAAACCAGGTAGATAATCCTGCAGCCAGTATACTTCCCAGCCGCATGGCCACTTCATTTACCCAAACCAGGTTCAGGGTCGTTAACCTGATCATCCAGCCTATCATCGGAGGATGGTCAAAATGATTCCAGTCCGGCTGTAGTGCATAAGTCCAGTAATAAACTTCATCATTACCCAGTTCCAGTAATGAAGCTGTAACCAGTTTTACTATTGAAACGATGAGTATTAGTTTCAATACTTTTTTTGAATAGGCCTGGTGCATGGTGGTATAGTAAACAGGTAAAACGTATAGAGAACCAAGGAGATTTATCTTCTTTCAACCAACCAGCGTATGGCTAACGCATATCCTTCCAAACCCAGTCCGAAAATACTGCCTGCAGATTTTCCTGAGATATGTGATAGTTTCCTGAAATCTTCTCTGGCATGAACGTTACTGATATGCACTTCCACCACCGGGGTGGTTATTGCGGCAATTGCATCACCTATCGCTACAGAGGTATGCGTGTATCCACCTGGATTCAATACAATTCCTTTGTACGAAAACCCAATTCTCTGTAATTCATTGATCAGTTCTCCCTCTACATTACTCTGGAAATAATGAAAATCCACTTCGGGAAAGGATTTTTTCAGTTCCTCCCAATAGGCTTCAAATGATTTGTCACCGTAAATACCGGTTTCCCTTTTACCCAATAGATTCAGGTTGGGCCCGTTGATGATAGCGATTTTCATGTAACTAAGGTAAGTGAAAATGAAATTGCCGGTGCTATCTGCAACCGGCAATCTTTGTGCGTATTCCTTTTCTACCCTTCCGGGAAAGCGTTTTAATTTTTATTCTCTCTTACCATATCCATAAAATTATCAAAAAGGTAACGGCTGTCATGGGGACCCGGTGTACTTTCCGGATGGTATTGAACACTGAAAGCCTTTCTGTCTTTCAGTCTGATACCCTCAATAGAATCATCATTGAGGTTAATATGGGTTATTTCTACATTGGGATGGTTTCTTACTGCCTCCGGATCTACACCAAAGCCATGGTTTTGGGTGGTAATCTCACACTGGCCGGTAATGACATTCTTTACCGGATGGTTTAGTCCTCTGTGCCCATGGTGCATTTTAAAAGTTGGGATATCATTGGCCAGTGCCAATAACTGGTGACCGAGGCAAATACCAAAAACAGGCACATTTTCCCCCAGCATTTCCTTAACGGTGGTAACAGCATAGGGCATGGCTGCCGGGTCTCCGGGGCCATTGGAAATGAAGTAACCATCTGGTTTAAATTCTTTTAGCCGGCTCAGGGGTGTTTTTGCAGGATGCACCCTCACATAAGCGCCACGCGAAACCAGGCATTGAAGTATATGCTGCTTAACACCAAAATCGAGTACGGCAATTTTCAGGCCCGCTTCTTTATCCCCCAATTCATATTCTACAGGCGTGCTTACGGTACTTGCCAGTTCAAGCCCATCCATATCTGGTACCTTGTCTAATTGGGCCTTTAGGACGCCTAAATCGCTGATTTCAGAAGAAATAATACAGTTCATCGCTCCCCTGTTGCGAATATGCGATACCAGGGCCCGTGTATCAAGGTTCTCAATGGCTACAATGTTATTGTTAACAAGGTATTCGTTCAGGTTACCATCTGCCTGGATACGGCTAAAAGGTTCTTCCAGGTTACGGGCAATGAGGCCCCTGATTTTAACCGAACTGCTTTCCACATCTGAATTTTTTACCCCATAGTTACCAATATGAACGTTATTCATGATGAGCACCTGCCCGGTATAACTGGGATCAGTAAATACTTCCTGGTAACCGGTCATTCCGGTATTGAAACATATCTCGCCTGTAGCGGTTCCTGTTTTACCAAAAGCATGGCCATGAAAAACATGTCCGTCGGCTAATAATAAAATGGCGGGTTGTGGGTTTTGGGTCATGGGTCTATTCATTTCGATTGCAAAAAAAGCGCATATTGCTCAAATAAAAGGATAATTTTTCTAACAGCATCCGCACAAGAAAAAAGGCAAAACCGTAAAACGATTTTGCCTTTATATTTTTAAATAGCATCATATTTATTCTGCTGCTTTTTCTTCTGGTGCTGCTTCAGGCGCTGTTGGTGCTTCAGGTGCTTCAACCTCTGCTGTAGCAATGGCAGCCTCTTCGGTTACTTCAGCCGCTTTTTTAGGTACACGTCCCCTACGGGTTTTCTTAGCTGGTTCAGCTGCTTTTTCAACTCCTTTACCATATATTTCGTTGAAATCCACCAGTTCAATCATGGCTTTTTCCGCGTTATCACCTGGACGAATGCCCAGTTTCAAAATACGGGTATAACCACCCGGACGGCTGGCGATTTTGGGTCCTACTACAGTAAAGAGCTCTTTAACGGCTGCTTTATCCTGTAAATAACTGAATACCACCCTGTGCTGGTGCATGATTTCTTCCTTGCTGGCCGCTTTTTTGGTTTTGGTAATCAGGGGTTCTACATAAGTGCGCAATGACTTGGCTTTGGCCAGGGTAGTAACGATACGCTTGTAGGTAATCAATTGACTTGCCAGGTTGCTTAAAAGGGCTTCCCGATGGGCTTTTTTACGGCCGAGGTGGTTGTTTTTGTTTCCGTGACGCATGACTATTTGTTTTTACCTTGTACCGTGTCAGGAATTACAAGATGTGAATAATGAAAAGCTAACACATCGGCAAGATTTCGCTGCTGATGCGTTAGCCTTCTGCTTAGTTATCTAAATTGTCTAATCCTAGTTTGTTCAGATCCATTCCAAAGCTAAGTCCTCTTTCGGTTAATACCTGCTCAATTTCAGAAAGTGATTTCTGTCCAAAGTTTCTGAATTTCATCAGGTCTTCCTGCTCATACTGAACGAGTTCGCTCAGGCTGTTGATTTTGGCTGCTTTCAGGCAATTGAACGCACGTACAGACAGGTCAAGGTCTTCCAGCGGGGTTTTCAGCACTTTGCGTAATTGCAGATACATGCTCATCAACCACATCTTCTTTCTTATCTTCCTTATTATCGAAAGTGATGTTCTCATCAGTGATGATCATCAGGTGCTGGATAAGGATGCGGGATGCCTGTTTAACAGCATCTTCCGGATGAATGGTACCATCCGTAGCAACGTCTAGAATCAGTTTCTCGTAATCAGTCCTTTGCTCCACACGATAGTTCTCAATAGCGTATTTAACGTTCTTGATAGGTGTATGAATGGAATCAATGGCTATATACCCGAAAACGGCATCTTTGATCTTATTTTCTTCAGCAGGAATATATCCACGGCCTTTGGCTATGGTTAATTCGATGTCAATCTTGGAAGTGGTATCCATGGTACAGATTACCAGCTCAGGATTCATTACCTGAAAGCTCTGGGATAAGTTCTCCAATCATGCCCGCAGTAAATTCAGTACGGCCTTTGATGGATAAAGTAATCTTTTCGTTAGGTACATCATGCTCAACATGCTTCTTGAAGCGAACCTGCTTCAGGTTAAGGATGATTTCGGTAACGTCTTCTGTTACACCTTTGATGGTAGCAAATTCATGGTCTACACCTTCAATTTTGATACCTACAAGAGCGAAGCCCTCTAAAGAACTCAATAACACCCTGCGTAAGGCGTTGCCGATTGTCAGACCGAAGCCTGGCTCCAGCGGGCGGAATTCAAATTGTCCTTCGAAGTCATTTGCCTTTTGTAAAACGATTTTGTCGGGCTTTTGAAAGCTTAATATGGCCATATTAAAACTTGTTTTTTACTTGTTTGTCTCTTCAACCACATGAGTTGAAAAGGAATTATATGAGTGAAAGTTAAAGTGAAAGGTCAAAAGTTTATCGCTTTTCACCTTTCACATTTCGGTATTATTTAGAATACAATTCTACAATCAACTGCTCTTTAATGTTCTCAGGAACATTTTCCCGCTCAGGGAAAGTGATGAAAACACCTTTTTTCTCTGCATCATTCCAATCCAGCCAGCTGAATTTAGGGTTCTTACCGCTTGCTTTTTCCTGTGAGTGCAGTGTTATCAGCACTCTTAGGTTTGTACGTAATGATATCACCTGGCTTACACTGGTAAGAAGGGATATTCATGACCTCACCATTAACGGTAATGTGTTTGTGGTTTACCATCTGACGAGCTTCGGGACGGCTGTTGCATAATCCCAAACGATATACGGTATTGTCAAGACGTGATTCCAGTAACTTGATCAGGTTTTCACCGGTAACACCCTTTAAGCGCTGCGCTTCTTCAAAGGTTTTACGGAACTGCCGCTCCAGAACACCATAAGTATATTTGGCTTTTTGCTTTTCTCTTAACTGCAGGGCATATTCACCCAGTGTCTTACGCTTACGGGCGGCTCCATGCTGACCGGGAGGGTTGCTGTTCTTTCCCAGCCATTTTCCGTTGCCCAGGATGGGCTCACCGAAGATTCTTGAAATTTTGGTCTTTGGACCAGTGTAACGTGCCATTTCTTTTGTTTTGTGATTTTTTAGTGACGGTGTTTTATCTTAAAAATCTAAAATTGATAAAACACCCTTTTAAAATATGTAAACCCAGTGGCTATCATTCCCGGATTTTCAAACCAAAAATAACAGCCAAAAAGTAAAGTTATACCCTACGTTGTTTGGGGGGTCTGCAACCATTGTGAGGCAGAGGGGTTACATCTTTGATAGAAGTAACTTCAATACCAGACTGGGCAATAGAACGAATAGAACTTTCACGTCCGGAACCGGGTCCTTTTACAAATACATCCACCCTTTTCAAACCAGCATCCATTGCCACTTTAGCCGCATCTGCTGCTGCCATTTGTGCTGCATAGGGGGTATTTTTCTTAGAACCTCTGAATCCCATTTTACCGGCACTGCTCCAGCTAATAACCTGGCCCGCCTTATTGGTAAAACTGATGATAATGTTATTGAACGTTGCAGAGATACGAACTTCTCCTGCAGCATCCACTTTTACGATCCGCTTCTTTGTAGAAGTTTTGGCGCTGTTTTGCGCTTTTTGTGGTTTAGCCATTTTTCTTTTTTGAGGTAGTCTTTTACAAATAAAATCCCGTCTTTCCGGGAACCGTTGCCCTCTCCTTCCCTGTAGGGGATATCCAAGGAATACGGATTTTTATATTTGAATATAGCCCCCATCAAGGAGGCTATATCAATTATTTCTTAGCTACTTTCTTCTTACCGGCAACTGTTTTACGTTTGCCCTTCCTGGTACGACTGTTGGTTTTGGTGCGCTGACCACGAACCGGCAAGCCTTTTCTGTGACGAAGACCACGGTAACAGGCAATATCCAGTAAACGCTTAATGGACATAGAAACCTCACTGCGTAAAGCACCTTCTACTTTGAATTCATTGTTGATGATGTTACGGATTGCACCCTGTTCATCATCATCCCACTGGTTAACTTTTTTGTCAAAATCAATACCAGCTTTCGTGAGAATATACTGAGCAGTTGAACGACCGATACCAAAAATATAGGTAAGTCCGATTTCTCCCCTTTTATTCTTTGGTATATCAATACCGGCAATACGAGCCATATGTAAATTTTAGTTTTATACTTATTTTATGCGGGAATACATTCCCATTGCTGATTATCCCTGACGTTGCTTAAAGCGGGGATTCTTTTTGTTTATTACAAACAATTTACCCTTCCGCTTAACGATTTTGCAATCCACGCTACGCTTTTTAATTGAAGCTCTGACTTTCATTGCTTTGTTTTTTATCTCGTTCCTGCCCTCGGCGTCCGGCTTTTGCTGTTGGCTGCTGGCGTTAATGTTATTTATACCTGAAAATGATTCTTCCCCTGCTCAAATCGTATGGACTCATCTCAACCCCTACCTTATCACCCGGTAAAATCCGGATATAGTGCATCCTCATTTTACCTGAGATGGTTGCCAGTATTTCATGACCGTTTTCCAATTTCACCCGGAACATAGCATTGCTCAGGGCTTCCAGAATTACTCCATCTTGTTTAATCAGTGGTTGTTTCGACATACAATTTTTGGGGCTGCAAAGATATTAAAGTGCAACCGAATTAAGAAAATTAAGTGGGGAAAATTCAAGATTTTGTGGAAAAAAACCTGAAAATCACCCGAAATGGGGGCAAATGTAGGTACAATCGGCTTAATTAAAGAGGTTTACCGGCAAAATTATCTCCCAAACATTGGGTTGGGTAGGGCCACGAAACTCATTATCCAGCAACCGGCTATAACGGATGCCAAAAGTCACAGGCTGCTGGTTCCACCACCGGGTATCAAAAAATAATTCAGTCCCCACCGTATGAAAGGGATATACAGCCCCCGTTCGGAGGCTTTTTCCCTGTGTATAATCGTAAAATACATTGGACCTGATTCGCAGAAAATAGACAATATTGGCAAAACCCCAATCGGGATAGGACAATGGAAAATGATAATTCACCCCGACTTTCCATAAACGGGGAAAATCAACCGCGGTATACCCTCTTGAAAAAGGAAAATCATTAGAGAAGAGGTACTGTTGCATCGTATCCCTTGATTGGTATGCCGCCGTAAGCACCAAACTATGACTGGCATTCAGCCCCGGCAGGTAAACAGCCCCTGTGGCCAGAAATTGGTTAGCTGAATAGGTATTCAGGATGTTTTTGTACTGGAGACTCAGACTTTGGGCCCAATGCGGATAAATATGCTGGATGGCTTTCTGTATCTGGCTGCTAAAGCTTATCCGGCTTTGCAGGTAATTGAATCGGGTGTCTCTTAAAAATTTACTCCCCAAACCCGTCCATTTTACCTGCTGTGTATGAAGTAAGGTGGATAAAGTAAGGTACCTGTATTGTTTTCCGCCAGAAAGGTTTAAGGGCAACTGAAGGCCAGCATAGGCTTTTTGTTCATTCCAGTTCACGGTGGTATCCTTATTGAATGCCTGTGTCCGGTGCCAGATCTGTTTCGCTCCGATTACCGGTTGCAGGTACCAGCCCCCATATATCCCAGTATAGCCAAGCCCATGACTTTGTTCGTTTTGGTTCCAGGTATAACTCAGTTCCGACTGGAAGGTATTGAGCACATTCTGACCATAGAGTGTGAAACTGTATTCAGGCTGGTCATAATTGGGCCGGTAACTATGGAAATTAAACAACTGAAAAGAACGGGAATACGGTTTAAAAGGAAATTTATTGGCAACTGAGTCTGTCAGAAATGACAGATCGGCTTTTGGGAACAGACTGTCCGGTCTTAGCATTGATAATTCATTTTTAACAGCCACTCTTTCCCACAAGGGGTTAAATACCCCCAAACGATACCCATCAGCGGTAAATGCTGAGCCCCCTATTTTCCCTTCGGGTAAAATGTAAGCCTGGTAAATGCCCGTAGCATAGGTAGCCAGCCGGAAGGGGCCTCTGGGTATTTTACCATCTATCATCACCCAACTCTCATCCCTCCCCGCATAGGTGGTGGTAAAACTAAGGGTGTCTCCCTGTACCTGCGGAAAGCCGATAATCCTGTTTGAAAAAGGCAAAAGGGTATCTACCAAAGCGTTTCCCGTTAAAGAATATTTAAGTAAGGCCATTTCACCGGTAAGGTTTCTGACCGGGACAAAAGCATAATCGTCATCGGCAGAAAATTTAGGGTGAGAGTAAACCATATTATCCGACACAATAGCACCTTCTGCCTTCCCTTCATCATCCATCAGTACCAGTTTGGATCCACCTCTGCCATCGGTTTCAACCGCGATAACCTTCTTGCCATCATGCGAAATATCAGGGGAAAAATACCTTTTCCGGGAAAATATTTTCCTCGTCTCGCGGGTATCCAGGTCTAATATAGTGATATCAGTAAATTCCCTGTAGCCCCATCTGCTATCCGGATGATAGGCAGCATACACCAGCTTATTGGCATTATAGGAGTAATAATCGTCGGGCGAGATATTTTTTACCGAAATTCTTTCTTCAGCACCATTTTTCTGCAATTTGTAAAAAGCGGGAATGGCATTACCACTGCTTTTCAGTACCATAACTGACCCGTCCCCCGTTGCATAGGGATATTTGTAATTCACCACTTTTTTATCACTTGCCTGACTGATCCATTTAACATCATCTGTGCGAAAGGGTTGCCATTGATGATGGTAATAACCCAGTGTTTCCCCTACAAATTTTTCATAGGGCATTCCCGTATGTTTTTTGAAAGCCCCCTGAAACGGATAGAAAAGGGGTTTAAATGCGCTGGCATCTTTGGTAATATCTTTCCAAATGTCCTCCCCATATTTTTTCCGGCCATAGGCCACCAGGAGATACCCCAGGTCATAATGATTAGGAACATATTGCCTGAGGGAACCATTCCGCATTTTAGCATAACTGTATTTTCTGTCTGCTTCAGACAGTGCCCGGTAGTGGCTCATAAAAAGAGGCAATACTCCCCTGCCCTGCCGGGTAAGTTTGGTTTCATTGAATACCGCATCCCCTTCAAAAAACCAATCGGGAATACTTGCGGCATTGGCTACTGCCTGGCCCTGCTCACCCAAAAGCACAGATGCCAGTTTGGATAGTCCATTGTTGAAATTACTGTATTGTTCCACATGCCTGAACTCATGAATAGCCAGGTTATCCGTCCAGTAAACAGCCCCCAGTTCAAAAGGGTTCCGGGGTGGTTGCAGGTAAAATTCGCTTCGATAAGGCGCAAGGCCCACATAGGCATTAGAAGTAAGCAATTGATTGTGTAACAGGATACTAATTTTCTGTAACTGTTTCCCAATGGAGGCAGACTGGTTTTTTTGCAGCCGGTGAATAATATTAGTGAGCCGATTAGCTTCTTTATACATACCGCCGGGGAAAATTATTTTTACAGTATCTGTATTTATTTGTTGCCATTTTAGGGAGCCCGGAATGGCTCCGAATTGCTGTGCCGAAACCTTCATGCTTATCCATAAGGCTAAACAAACCAGTATACCCTGTTTAATTCCCTGCATGCTTTTTTTATTTTTAACGGCGCTTACAATCCAGGAAAATGATTACATAAAAAAAGGTACCCGGGTGGCACCTTTATAAAGTTGATAGCCTATTCTTACATCTTATCGGCAGTAAGGTGAATCTTCGTCATATCCAGGTACTGGTTTTGCAACTGGTGAACATATTTGATGTCCGGATTATGTCTGCGATCTTCACGGTACCACATTTCAAAATGAGAAAAGTCGCCGGGAACGGGTGTTTCTATTCTGAAGGAACCTTTCAAATATTTCACGGAACCATCTTCATTGGACTGCCGGGTAAACGAAAGATTCAATAGTGTATCCTCTGTAAGCTCAATGGGATGCAGGTGGTCTGTTTCAAACCAAAATTCCTGAACCTCTGTTTTTACACAAACCTGTTTTTCATCACCGTTCAACCTGACCACTTCTCCAATCCACATTTTACCATCAAACTCTGCTTTGAGGTAATCTCCGATCTTGATGTCGCTGTATTTTATCATATGGCAATTGTTTTTAGGGGGATAAGTTAGTAATTTTTTGGGTAAGCGAAAAAATGGAATTTCTTGCCTATTTTTTCCTTTCCTTAGCCAGCGTTTAGGAATTTCCTTATTCCGCCCAACTCATGGTATACCC
Organism: uncultured Bacteroidota bacterium; assembly: GCA_963750825.1. Taxonomy (GTDB): domain Bacteria; phylum Bacteroidota; class Bacteroidia; order Chitinophagales; family Chitinophagaceae; genus Sediminibacterium. The sequence goes on from CAVVSL010000054.1 coordinate 18,308, forward strand.
CTGGTTTTCGATAGATAGTGCCCATTCGGTTAATTGCAGCGGGTGAAATGTATCCACCATAACTGCCAGTTCCCCGGTTTCTTTTTTCCCAATACTTTTGGCTACTGCTCCCGGATGGGGCCCATGGGGTATACCCGCGGGATGCAGGGTGATCATTCCCCGGGTTACATTTTTACGGCTCATAAAATCTCCATCCACATAGTACAATAATTCGTCACTGTCTATATTGCTGTGGTTATAGGGTGCGGGTATGGCATCCGGATGATAATCGTATAAGCGGGGACAAAAGCTACAGACGACAAAATTATTGGCTTCAAAAGTCTGGTGCACAGGAGGTGGTTGGTGTACCCTTCCCGTAATGGGTTCAAAATCATGAATACTGAAAGCATAAGGATAGCAACATCCATCCCATCCCACCACATCAAAGGGATGGTGTGCATAATGCAATCCATAGGATATCCCTTTTTTTTTGGTTTTGATCAGAAAATCACCAGACTCATCTACCGTTACCAGTGACTGCGGTGTTCTAATATCCCTTTCGCAATAGGGCGAATTTTCAAGTAACTGGCCAAATCGGGAAGTGTACCTTTTGGGATAGCGGATGGGACTAAAGCTTTCTACAATAAACAGCCGGTTATTGGCATCTGTAAACTGTATCTGGTAAATGGTACCCCTGGGAATGATTAAATAATCTCCATAACCAAAAGCCAGTTCACCGTATTGAGAAAGTAGTTTTCCACTACCCTCATGAATAAATAACAATTCATCGGCGTCGGCATTTTTATAAAAATAACCGGTCATACTTTGCCGGGGCGCGGCTAACACTATATGACAATCATTATTGACCAGAATGGTTTTCCGACAATCCAGAAAATCTTTTTCCGGTATTATCTTAAAACCCTCAAAGCTTCTGTGTTTGAGCATTTTCTCTTCCGCTATTTTCGGTTGTACATTAACCGGCTCGTCGGTATGAATGATCTGTGTGGGAGGGTATATATGGTATAATAGTGAATAATCATTACTGAACCCTTCTGTAGAAAATAATTGTTCGGAGTACAAGCCTCCGTCAGGCTTTCGAAATTGGGTGTGCCTTTTATGCGGGATTTTTCCAAGTGTATGGTAATGGGGCATGGAGGAGGTTTGGGGTTTGGGGTTTGGGGTTTGGGGTTTGGGGTTTGGAGTTGGGGGTTACAATTGTGGGTATACCAGTATAGGATATTACCTTGTTAGTCACCCATAAAATTTTCTACTACCGCTTTGAAAGTTGGAGGGTTAGCATCAGGAAATAATATTTCCAAGCGCGTTTGTCTATCCAGTATGTGAAATTCCGATGGTAAGGCATTTTAAATTCTTACCTTAAATATACGAAATTTTGATTGCTCTTATCACTTAGTTTATCGGGTAACCACAATTTTATAGCGGGTACCCTTTATTTTTTCGGATTGGACCAGGGTCAGCAATTGTTTTACCTTGCTCCTTTTTACTGCAACAAACGAATTGTGGTCTTTTACCACAATCAGCCCTAAATCTCCCTTTTCCAATTTTCCTTTTTGTGAAAGAAATCCTACAATATCCACTTTGTTGAGTTTATCTTTTTTTCCGCCGTTGATATAAAGGGTAATCCAATCTGTGGCAGGAGGCAAGGATAGTTTTTCGGGTAAAACCAGGGTCTCTATTCCCTGTTTAATATAATCAGGCAAAGACTCTCCTTCGTACAATAGCAAGTAAGCAGTTCCGATGGCTTCCATTCGCGCAGTGCGGCCATTCCGGTGAATGAATTCAGCCAAAGTGGCCGGCAGGTGAAAGTGGACTACGTGTTTTATTTCAGGAATATCGAGTCCCCGTGCCGCCAAATCTGTAGCTACCAGAAACCTTACTGTGCCATTCCTAAACTGAATAAGGGTTTGCTCTCTTTGCATTTGTTCCATACCCCCATGAAAAGCGGCATTGGGTATCCCCATTTCAATCAACAAAGTAGAAGTTCTTTCCACAGCATCCCGGTGATTACAAAATATTATCACCTGTTCATCCTGGATATACGCCAATAACTCTTTTAACCTTTCAACCTTATCCCTGGTTACAGAAAGTACTTTTTTGAGTGATAACCCTGAAATAGTATTTGCTTTTTCAAGGAAATCTATCTGCATAAGATTTTCAGCCCCCACAAAGGAAGGAATGGCAATACTTTCCGTGGCTGATACCAGAATTTTCTGAAGGGGTTGTTTCAGCGCGTCGAGTATATAAGTCATTTCTTTCTCAAAGCCCAGTGCCAATGACTTATCAAATTCATCAAATACCAAAATAGAAACAAGGTTTCTTTCAAAGCTGTTTCGCTTCAGGTGATCCGCAATTCTGCCAGGTGTTCCCACCAGTAATGCGGGGGGCTGGGTTAGGTTTTGTATTTCCAGTTGCATATCATGTCCCCCATAACAACAACTTATTTTTATGCCCGTTGTCATATTTTTCCATACCTGTTCAATCTGTATTGCCAATTCTCTGGAGGGGGTTAATATGATGCATTGTACCTGCGCAGTTGCTGGCTGCAATAACCGTGCAATGGGTAAAAGGAAAGCCAGGGTTTTACCTGTGCCCGTAGGAGCCAAAAGCAGGGTATCCCTTTGTTGCCTAATGGCTTCAACTGCTTCCATTTGCATGGGATTCAACGCACTAATCCCCATTTTGCTTAGGGTAAGTGATATTTTTTCGTCCTGCTTCATTCGCAAATGTAACCCCATTGATTGAATCAGTCACAATTAGGACCCTCCCGGTTTCCTACTCAAATTATCCCCAAACTGAACAATTGCATCACGGGAATGTTTTAGGGAGATTGTAATACAGGTAGGTAAAAAAAATGATTGGTTAATTTATAAAACGTTTTGACCGGAAAGCGTAAGTAATTTTTTTATGAACGGCAAAATAAGGGTATAAAAAGGATGTTATGGGCCTTATTTCGGTTGCCAGTAAAGATAAAAAATCGTAAATTTGCAGATTGATTTAAATACACTCTATAAGGCCGGATAAAATTGAACATCCCATCATTTTCGCCTTTTTTCGATTAATATTTTGAACCCAAAAAAACGCATGAGAACTATTCTATTTTTGCTTTCTGTTATTGTATATCCAACACTACTGATGTCCCAGGTTGATGATACACAGCCGGCCACAGAAATGTTGTCGAAACTGAATATCAATACCAATAATCTTTATGGTAAACTGATTGATAAAACTACCGGAAAACCGATTGAAGCTGCCTCTGTTCAACTGTACCCAATTGGAAAAAAAAATACTGAGAGCATTATTTCCGGGATGTTAACCCGCACTAATGGGGAATTCCAGCTAATCAAATTGCCCAAATCAACCACTTTTCGTTTGGTTATTTCCGCAATCGGGTATATGGAAATGGAAAAACCGATTAATCTGACGGGAAAAGACATGAATAATGGTGGCTTTTTTCAGAAAGACCTCGGAAATATTTCTCTCGAACCAGTCTTCACACAATTGGCAGATGTTACGGTTAGTACCAGCAGACCAGCACTGGAAATGGGCATAGACAGAAAAATATTCAATGTAAGTAATAGCCTGGTCTCTACCGGGGGGACTGCAATTGATATCATGAAAAATATTCCCTCGGTGTCTGTTGATATTGACGGAAACATCCAGTTAAGAAACAATACACCACAGATTTTTATTGATGGTAGGCCTACGATTCTCACTTTGGACCAGATACCGGCAGATAATATTGATAAGGTTGAACTCATTACCAATCCCTCCGCCAAATTTGATGCATCCAGTTCAGGTGGAATTATTAATGTAGTGTTGAAAAAGAACAAACGAATCGGATTGAATGGTATAGTTACTGTAAGCGGGGGTACACCTGAATTGTTTAGTGGAAACCTGAACCTTAATCTCCGGCAGGGGAAACTCAATTATTTTCTTAGCACCGGACATAACCAGTCGGGGGGAAAAGCAAGGGGATATGCAAAAAGGCAGAACAAAAAGAATGGTATTGTGACCGACTATTTTAACCAAAATTCCCTGAATGAACGGAAGCGGGATTTTAATTCAATCAGGTTTGGTGCCGATTATTTCATCAATAACCGGAATACCCTAACCCTTTCTCAGGATTTTGTAAAGGGTGCATTTGATAATACTGAGCAACAGGACCAGGAATACCTGAACAGTAACGCAGTTTTACAGCAATACGGCGTTAGGAATACTACCGGAAATTCAGGATTTACCAGAAACAGCAGCCGGTTGAATTATAAACTTACTTTCCCTAAAAAAGGAAAAGAGATTACGGCAGATATCAACTATAACACCGGAGACAGAACAAGCGATAATGATATCCTGAATTATTTTTACAATCCTAATGGCAGCCAGTATCGTACGCCATCTGTAGTAATGAATTATGGAAAAAGCAATGAAACCCAGTTCACGTTTCAGGCAGATTATACCAACCCCATCTCAGATGTTGCCAAGATTGAAATGGGTATAAGAGGATACCAGAATGATTTCAAAAGCTATTATGATGCTTTTTCAAGAAATAATGGACAGGACACCAAACTTCCTTTAAGCAATAATTATACTTATCAGGAAAACGTAAATGCAGCCTATTTTACTTATTCGTACAAAAAAGAAACTTATTCTTACCAGATTGGATTAAGGGCCGAACAATCCATCTTTAAGGGTGAACTGCTGGACAGTGCTTTCAAATTCGGATATGAATACCCGAAAAATCTTAGCAACATCTGGGATGCTTTGTTCCCCAGTTTTTTTTACACTAAAAAGTTAAGTGAAGATGATGAACTGCAGGTAAATTATTCGCGCCGGATTCGCAGACCCAGATTCTGGCAACTCAATCCCTTTATAGACATCAATGACCCAGCCAATCTCCGACAGGGCAATCCTCAATTGAAGCCTGAGTATAACAATTCATTTGAGCTTAACTATAGCAAGAATTATGGTAAAGGGAATTTTCTGGCAGTGTTGTATTACAGGAACAATCCCAATGATATTACCCAATACAGTGATACCATTACTGCCGCACAATTTCAACAGTTAAACAATGCCGCCATTAATAAAGACGCCATATTGAATACTTATATCAACGCAGGAACCACTAACCAATACGGAGTCGAATTTACCTTACAACATAAAGCAGCGAAGAACTTTGATATCACCCCAACTTTCAACTTACAGTACCGTACAGTAAATGCCAGGGTAAATAACCTGAACCTCAGCAACCAGGGCTTTAACTGGGAGGCCAAACTGATAACTAACTATAAAATAGAAACCACCCGTAGTTCCTTTTGGAATAATTTCGGATTTCAGGTTATAGGAGAGTTCCAGTCATCAGAAGTGATTCCCCAGGGAAGAAGGCTCTCCGAATTGGATGTAGACATGGCGATACGTAAAGACTTCGGGAAGGATAAAAAAGCTTCCCTGACTTTTGCGGTAAGTGATGTGTTCAATAGTCAGCGTTGGGGTACCATTTACGATACGGAACAATTTTACCAGGAATCCTTCCGCAGGTGGAATATCAGAAACTTCCGATTATCCTTTACCTATAAATTTGGAGATGCTAATTTTTCCCTGTTCAAACAGCGTGGCGGTGGTGGGCAGGAAGATTAACCACCATTCAGGGTATGTAGCAAAATGGTCAATTCTTCTTTTGAATTAAAAGCGTGTAAAACAATTCTGAGCCTTTCCATTCCTTTGGGTACAGTAGGGTATAATATGGCCCTCACGTCCAATCCCTTTTGTTGTAATACTGAGGCCAGTTGCCTCGCCGATTCATTTCCGGGAATAATAACAATCTGTATGGGCGTAACTGAATCCAACCGCCTGAAGGGAATGGAGGCTTCCCTGAATTGATTGATTAAACCTTTCAGGTGCTCCCTTTCATTTTTTAAGGAAGGGAGCAATAGATAACTCTCCCTGATTAATTCAAGTGCATGTGGTGGTAAAGCAGTTGTGTACACAAAACTCCGGGCAAAATTGACCAGGTATTCCCGTAAGGCATTTGATCCCAGTATGGCGGCGCCATGGCACCCACAGGCTTTCCCAAAACTGTGCATACGGGCAAAAACGGAGTCCTGTAATTGATAGTGCTGAACAAGCCCTTCCCCTTTTTCACCCACCACCCCTGTGGCATGCGCTTCATCTATGATCAGGTGTGCATAATATTTTCGGGCTATGGTAACCAGTTCCGCGAGGGGGCAATAATCTCCATCCATGCTAAAAACAGATTCCGTTACAATGAATACGGTACCGGTAGCCTGGGATAATTTACGCTCCAGGTCATTCATATCATTATGCCGGAAGGAGAAAGAACGGGCAAAAGAAAGCCTTATTCCATCGCGGATAGATGCATGGCAAAGCTGGTCATAGAGGATAGTATCTTCTTTATTCGGAACACAGGCCAAAAGACCAATATTGGCATCATAGCCGGAATTAAACAGTAAAGCAGCTTCAGTCTGGTGAAATACAGCAACCTGCTTTTCCACTGCTTCAGCCAGATGGTTATTACCAGACAATAACCTGGACCCCGTTGAACCTGATGCCATCTGCACCCCTTTTCCGTTTAACAGCCCGTTCGTAACGATTCCTAAATAATCATTAGAACAAAAATCAGTTTTACCTTCAATTACCTGCAATTGCCGTAATGAGTGGCTCGATTTACGATCATTCAATTTCTTTTGCAAAAAATCATCCCGGTACATTTTTCAAAACTAAAGGATTGTAACAGATATTTGTAATGTCAAGATAAACTGGCAAGCTAAAAAATCCCGAACATGTTTACGGAACTTTCTGATCATACCAAAAATATACTGGGCCTTCAATTACCAACAGATCCCAGGTGGGTTGATCTGGCGGGCATTTCATTGGAAGCCATCCTTACCGATCATGCCTATTGTGAGCAGAAAGCGGCTACTACCTGTATTTCCCTGATACAAAAATATGCTGACAGGGAAGAACTGGTATTTTCCCTCGCCCCAATCGTTACTGAGGAGTGGGGCCATTTCCGAATGGTATTAAATGAACTGAAAAAAAGAAATTTGTCTCTGGGCAAGCAAAGAAAAGACGCCTATGTTAATGAACTAATTACTTTTCAGAAAAAAGGGGGCAGTCCCGATGACAGGCTATTGGATCATTTGCTGACCATGGCCCTGATTGAAGCAAGGAGTTGTGAAAGGTTCAAAAGGCTCAGTGAAGGATTGTCTGATTCGTATATGCGAAATTTCTACCGTCGTTTTATGGAAAGCGAAGCCGGGCATTATACGCTCTTTATTACACTGGCAGAAACCTATAGGGAAAAGAAAGTGGTTCGTAAACGATGGAAGGAATGGCTGGATTATGAGACTCATATTATGAAGAACCTGGAAGTTCGGGGAGACAGGATTCATTAATACAGGAATAAGCGCTGCAGTTGGTCAATAGGTTATCTCCCTTAACTCATTTTCCAAAGTATTCCAGTTCCCTCGAAAAATCAAGGAAGGGGTATTTCAAGGATAGTTTTTGGGTACGTTCCAGATAATTAGCTAAAAATGATTGGTGCCGCGAGGTTGCCGGATGTTGGGGCCTGTGCTGGAATGCCAGGTTGATAGCTGCAATCTCTTTCATCAGCGAGTTAGTTTCATCCTGCATGCAGGCTGCTGTAAACTTCTCCCATACATATTGGGTGGCCTGGTAATTGGGATGTACCATATCTTCTGCATAGAATCGGTAATCCCGCAGGTCATCAATGACCAGTTCGTATGCTGGAAAATAATAAGCAGAAGCCCATTTTTCAACTACCTGGTGAATGGCCTGGATCAATACAGCTTTACTCCGGTTGTTTTCAATAAAGCCTTCCCGGATATGCCTTACCGGACTAATGGTAAAAATTACCTGCAGGGCAGGGTTGTATTCAGCCAGCCTTTTCAAAAGTTTACCAAGCAGGCTGGCTACCTCTTCAGGAGATAATAATTTTTTGGTGAACCAATCTGCCGGAGCCTGGTGGTTATTAGCAGCAACCGAACCGGGAACTGCCTTAACTGCCTTTTCCGTGAAGGTATACAGCCAGGCTGAACCCAGGGTAATCAGGAGGTGTTTTGCCTCTTTCAGGTAGCTATGAGCGGCTGTGTTAGCTGCATTAATTCCAGCCAGACATTCTTCTGGATCTACAGCTGAAAAACGGCTATGGTGCTTCCAACTATGCCAGACTTCATTGTAAGAAAAAATATCATTTTGCGTATAAGTTTGGTTATCGATATACCCTTCTAAAGCTTCACATACACTTACAGGATTAAACAGGATACCATTGGGATTCTCCATAGTATCAAACTTATGCTTACGCAACTTCTCCCCTATATTTTCCGTAAAACAGGAACCCATCAGCATAATTTTCTGCCCATGACTTACCCACTCAGATACCTTATCAATCTCAAAGTTTACATGGAATTTCATAGACTAAAGCTTAGTGCTAAGGACTCTCCCGCGGGCATTTCATTCCAGCGGGTAACCAGTTCTTTCAATAAATCGCGGATCCTATTGATTTGCGTTGCTGACAGGTGGAGTTCAGGAAATGCTGCACCGGCAGACCGGAAGCTATCTTGTTGAACGGCATTGAAATCTTCCAGAATACCCTGGGACAGCTCCATCAAAAAAAGGTTGGCCATATTTTCCGCATACATAGCTTCTGCAGTGATGATCAGTGCTTTTCTTTTTTCCCTGTTTTCAAAATCCCTGATATCCATACCTGCCTTAATCATTCCATTGAAAGCAGTGGTAAACCCCAGCGTTTTCTCTATGGCAAAATGGCTAAGGTCATGGAGCACAAAAAACGTATCAGCCATCATCCAGGTTTCAGAACCATCCTCCCGTATGTATTTTATGGAATGAGCTTTGCCGGTATTTTTTTTGAATTGGATTAGCATGTCAGGCAAATAAATTAGCAGCCATAGCCAGGCTTTCGGTAAGGGCTGTTTGATTAAGGGAAGGTAAAATCCCTTTTTGGGTAAAATAATGAATCATTTTTTCAGAGTCCATATTACCCACCAAAGCATCCTGTGCCATGGGGCATCCCCCGATCCCTTTTAGTGCCCCATCGAATCTTTTACAGCCAGCCGCCAGTGCTGCTGACAATTTCTCTTCCCAGTTTAGTGGTGAAGCATGGAGGTGTACACCAAAACTTATTCCTGGATATTGGGGAATCAGCGCATCCAGCGCAAACCGGATCTGTGCCGGGGTTGCCATTCCTACTGTATCCGCCAATGAAATTATCTGGATGCCTTTTCGGGTCATTTGGTCAGCCCAAAAAAGCAGAATAGCTTCCTCATAAGGATCACCATAGGGATTGCCAAATCCCATACTCAGGTAAATCACCAGTTGCTTTTTATGTTGTATACACAATTCCTGAATGGCATCCACCCTGTTGGAGGCTTCATCGAGGGTACTATTGGTATTTCTTAACTGAAAAGTGGGCGATAACGAAAAAGGAAAACCAAGGTAACTGATGTTTTCAAATGCTACAGCCTCCCGGGCACCCCGAAAGTTGGCTACAATAGCCAGCAGTTTAGTAGCGCTATTGCCTATTTCCAATTTATCCAAGACCTCTTTGGTATCTGCCATTTGGGGTATGGCTTTGGGAGATACAAAACTGCCAAAGTCGAGTGTATCAAATCCTACCTTCAGTAAAGTGTTCAGGTAAGTAATTTTTTGTTGTGTTGCTATGGGGTGATGCCAGCCTTGTATGGCATCCCTGGGGCATTCCACCAAAGCCAGTGTTGAAGAAATATCGGTATTATTACTGATCATGTGAATGGATGGTAAAATATAAAACGGTTAGTTATCCAATCTTTGTTTCATGGCCTCATATAAAATGATACCCGTTGCTACAGATACATTAAAGGAATCAAAACTGGTGGCCATGGGTATTTTGAAAAAACGGTCAGCCGCTTTTGCCAGAAAAGGTTGTACTCCCTTTCCCTCATCGCCCATAATCACACAACAGGGATCGGAAAAATCAAGATCAAAAACATTCTTATCTGCCCTCATTTCACTGGTATATACCTGGATGCCGTTCAAATGCAATGTATCAACCGCTTTCAACAGGCTATTCACCCTGCATATATGTATCATTTCCAGGGCACCTGCGCTGCTTTTCATGGCTTCTTCATTAAGGGCCCCCACACCTTTATCCGGAATGATGATAGCCTGAGCCCCACAACATACTGCACTTCTGGCTATCGCTCCTATGTTCCTTACATCTGTAACGCCATCCAGCATAAGGAATAGGGGTAATTCACCTTTTGACACTACATAATCAATCACCTGTTGCAGGTCCATATATTGTACCCTTGCGGCTAGTGCCATTACCCCCTGGTGGTTCGCTTTGGTCATCCCATTCAGCTTTTCAACAGGAACTATCTGGATAGGTACATTCTTCTCTCTTGCCAGGGCTCTTATGGAATTGATCACTTCGCCAGTAGTATTCTTCTGAAGCAAAATTTTATCAATGGCTTTCCCCGACTGTAAGGCTTCCACTAATGGCTGCCGGCCGATGATCAGGTTATTTTGTTTTACAGGCATCTGCAAATGTATTACTTCATTTTCCCTTCTGCCAAAAGCAGTTTCAGTTTTAGGATTGCTGCCACACTCATAGAGTCGGTAATAAGACCGTTATCAACCATTTTCCAAACATCGTCAAATGGCAGTTTTTTCACTGCCAGTTTTTCGGTCTCTTCAGGTGCCGCTTCATGTTGGGATAGTCCCCTCGCAAGGTAAATAAGGGCCATTTCATCACTAACAGAATTAGACAAATGCATTTTCAACAGCAACTCCCACTCATCAGCCACCAGTCCGGTCTCTTCCTTTAATTCTCTTTTAGCTTCTTCCATCGGGTCTGTTCCCAATGCTGCACCACCTTCGGGTATTTCCCAACTGTATGCTTCCAACGGGAAGCGGTATTGCCCAACCAAATAAGTATTTTGATTATCATCTAACACAATAACGCCTACAGCAATATTTTTGAAATGTACTTTCCCATAAATGCCTTTCTTTCCGGAGGGATTAACCACATCAAATTCAGTAAGGGCAATCCAGGTATTGGTGTATATTTCTTTTTGACTTTTTACCAGCCAGGGGTTTTCCTGCATAATCAGTTTTTATTTTTTCTTACCATTACCGGGATGGATATCAGTAAATACAACAGAATTAACCCGGCCAGGAAAAATTTACTATATGCACAATAGTAGGTTAACTGTAAGGATGCTTTGGTATAATTACCGGCCATACTTTGTAACATGAGCAGGTTCTCGGCAATATCCAATATGCCAGCCAGATAAGCTAACCTGGCCATCATTAGTCCTGCCTTTTTCATATAAGGCTGGAGCCATCGCATGGCCGATAATTCAGCAGCAATGGATAAAAAAAGTACATAACTTACAATAAACAGAAAGTCCAGCCAGATATTGGCCTTGACCATCGCGATATTCCACCCCATCAGTAATTCCTGTAGTCTTTGTGTATTGTCTGCCAATTCGAGGTCAACAATACCCAGGGGACTAAACCCGGTTTTTAAGGCCCCACCCTGCCATTGCATGATAAATATCATCCCGAAGCAGGCCACTGCAGAAATGTAGAATCGTTTATACATACCTTATCATTTTTTGTAAAGGGCTACCGAATTTCCACAAACAATCATGCACTGAATAAGCACATACAGTCATGTTAAGTTACCCAAAAAAAGATACTTTTCAGCAGTTAGCGGGATTATTCTTGTCAGGGAATACCGGGCTAATAAAAAAGCCTCTGTTTCCCGAAACAGAGGCTTTCTAATAAATGATTCGTTAGTTTATTTTACGGCAAATGCTTTCTTAACCCTGGCAACATAATCCAGTTTCTCCCAGGTAAACAATTCCACTTTCACTTTCTTCACTTTACCATTGGGCAATGCGAATTCCTTTATTACTGTTTCATTTTTGCGTCCCATATGACCATAGGCCGCTGTTTCGCTATACATGGGAGTGCGGAGTTTCAGGCGCTGTTCAATAAAATAAGGCCTCATATCAAAAATTCCAGCCACAATTTTGCCAATCTGCCCATCGGTCATTTGCACTTTTGCGGTTCCAAAGGTATTTACATTAATAGAAGTAGGTTGTGCCACGCCGATAGCATAAGACACCTGAACCAATACTTCATCAGCGATACCTGCTGCAACCAGGTTTTTGGCAATATGCCTTGTAGCATAGGCGGCGGAACGGTCAACCTTACTTGGGTCTTTACCACTGAATGCACCACCTCCATGGGCTCCTTTTCCACCATAGGTATCCACTATGATTTTACGGCCGGTGAGACCAGTATCTCCGTGTGGTCCGCCAATTACGAACTTTCCGGTTGGATTAATATGGTATTTGATTTTGTCGTTGAATAACTTGGCGTATTTCTTGTATTTTGACTTAACCCTTGGAATCAGGATAGAAATGATGTCTTCTTTGATTTTAGCCAGCATTTTGGCTTCTGTATCAAAATCATCATGTTGAGTAGAAACCACAATGGCATCTATACGAACCGGCCTGTTTTTATCGTCATACTCCAGTGTCACCTGGCTTTTGGCATCAGGACGCAGGTATTTAATTTGCTTATTTTCCCTTCTTAATGCAGCCAGTTCAATCAGAATTTTGTGCGCCAGATCCAGAGCCAGGGGCATATAATCGTCGGTTTCATTGGTGGCATAACCAAACATCATTCCCTGGTCACCGGCACCCTGCTCTTCTTTCTTCTTCTTATCAACACCCTGGTTGATATCAGCCGACTGCTCATGGATGGCAGATAAAATACCACAACTATTGGCTTCAAACATGTATTCGCTTTTGGTATAGCCGATTTTACGGATTACCCCACGGGCAATTTCCTGTACATCCAGGTATGCTTTTGATTTCACTTCTCCGGCCAATACCACCTGTCCGGTAGTAACCAAAGTTTCACAAGCCACTTTGGATTGCGCATCAAATGCTAAGAAATTATCTATCAGTGCATCAGAAATCTGATCAGCAATTTTATCCGGATGTCCTTCAGATACACTTTCAGAAGTAAAAAGGTAAGGCATATGTGTTTTTATTTAATGGGTGCAAATATATTACAATGACGTTATAATCAGATACGGGAGAAAACAATTCTTAACCTCATTCTGAATCGGCTATGGGTACCACCTCCCAACCTAACCCTTCCATCAGCCGGGTCATTCCCGGTTGAAGTGCCCAAATAATAGAGTTGTGAAGCTGTATTGCCCGGATAGGGTGGGGTATATAAAAGTGAATCATTGGTAGGCGCAGATAAACGAAGTGTATAGGATGTATCCTTACGGGTAACAATACCCTGTATATACCGGCTAACATTAAAGGTATAGGAAGCCACCCTGTCATACCCATACAGCGATTTATAGGATAAATACCCCCCAAATTCCTGGATATTGGGCCCATTGGAACCAATAGCAAAGTCATTGGGGATATTTCTTTTGGTGGAACGGGATGAGTCATAGCTACTCAATAACAAATATCGTGGCGGAAGCATTTGTGTTTCAATCGTTGCCAGATTGGCATCATCAGGTACCTGTTCAGCAATTAATTCTGCCCTGTGTATAATCCGGTTGGAAAGACCTTGTAAACCGGGTATCCTTAATCTGACATACACACCCGGAGAGGTTTGCACGTAAACGAGGGAATCGGGCTTGGAGGTTGTAGTCAGGTGTTTGGCAACATCTGATCCAGCCCTGTCCCTGACAATATAATTTGCATCGGCACCATAAGTGGAATTGTGAGTAAAGTAGCTAACCGAGGTATCTCTTTGGGAAGCGCCGGTAGAACTGGTACTATAGTAAAGTGCAAATTTGGTATTGGTATCAGACAAACTGACTTTGATAAGTGCATTCCCGGAACCGGTGGAAGCGGTAACTGCAAAGCCAGCAAAAAAGGTTCTGAAAAGGGAATCAGATTTGTACACGCTGGTTGAGTCATAATCAGCCAGGAATCTTTTGGCTACCCCACTTTTCATGCGGATTCTTATCTGGTTATTGGCATTCTCATACCTGTTTTTTACAGAATCACCCAAACGCCTGATATCGATGGTAACCGGGTCAGCCAATAAACCCGACGTATTGATAGGATTTACATTGGGATAATTAGCAGGATAGGTTTTCAGGGGATCAAGTGGTGTACTTGTGCTGATTTCAGAAACATTAATGGTTATGGGCTGCGTAGAGTCACCGTAAATACCCCTGTAACTTAAAATGAGTACAGCAGAGTCTATTTTTAAACTGTCTTTATTTCCGGCAACATAAAAAGGATAGGACTGTGGTGTCATCTCTAAAAAAAGGGAGGCACGTGTTTTTCCGAAAATGGGATCATTGGTTATATTTCCGAAGACGTGATTATCTATCTTATACACCCTTGAAGTATCCGTATCGTCGAAACTGTCGGTGATTATCTCCAGCACGGTATCCTTGGTAATTACACCATCAATATCCGGTATTAAACCACCACCAAGTTCGGTAGAAGCAATACGGGTGCAGGAAGATAAAAAAGCGAGAAATGAAAAGGAAAGAACAATAAAGTTTCGCACCCTAAAATTTGAATACATGTGTCTGTAATTACTTGCCCGCAAGGTCGTTGTACAATTCTAAATACTCTGTTAAATCAGAATCCCATCCTTTAAAAGGAACTACCTTTTTCCCTTTTACTTTTGAGAATTCATCTACCAGTTTTTTGTCTACTTTATCTGATCCAAAAGTAATGGCATCAGCAAAACTGGCCCCGCCTTTAAACATGGCAGTATTGTTTCCCTCTTTAAAAGCGTCGAGGTCTTTTTCTTTGATGTTTCCATTAATGATGGCTTTCTGTACAAAATCACTGCCCAGTTTTTCTTTAAATGTGTTCTCACCAATGGTGAAAATTACCTTACTGTTTCCAAAAACGGGCTCTTTTTTATAGGCTGTTTTAATATAGGCCGGAATCAATCCTGTCATCCAACCACTGCAATGGATAATATCCGGAGGCCATCCAAATTTTTTCACGGTCTCCAAAGCTCCCTTACAAAAGAAAACAGTTCTGAGGATATTGTCCTCAAACCAATTCTCGGCTTCATCATGAAAGACTTGTTTTCGCTTGAAAAAATCTTCGTTTTCAAGAAAATACACCTGTAAACGGGCATTAGGCAGGGAAGCCACTTTTATTTGAAGGGGATAATCGTCGTCATCGACCGAAACATTGATTCCGGATAACCTTACTACCTCATGTAAACGATGCCTCCTTTCATTAATTACACCAAACCTCGGCATAATACAACGGACCTCAAGTCCGCTATCATTACTTTTGATGGCAAGTTTATTGATCACCTCAGCAAATTCAGTAAGCTCCAGGTAAGGAGACATCTCTGTAGAAATGAATAAAATTCTTTTCTTTGTTGACATTATGGCACTTTTTTTAGCAACATGCTGGAAAATGAGTTGGCGAAGTTACGTAAAATGCAGGGAAATCCCGCATCCGCTTTAATCCTATACCAATATGATTCTGTTTTCCAGGGCATCTGACATTAGTAATTACTTGAAAATCAAATCCGAAAACGGGAACAGCATTGGCTTTGTCCCCACCATGGGGGCACTGCATTCAGGCCATCTGTCACTGTTGGAAGCCAGTAAAAAGGTGCAATCCCTATCCGTAGTAAGCATATTTGTGAATCCAACCCAATTTAACGAAAAAGCTGACTTTGAGAGATACCCGGTTTCGATAGAAAAGGATATCGAGTTGCTGGAACAGGCGGGTTGTGATGTGTTATTTCTTCCTTCGGTTACAGAAATTTATCCAAATGGTACCCATAACCTGCCCCATTACGCATTGGGTAACCTGGAGGATATACTGGAAGGGTATTACAGGCCTGGTCATTTTCAGGGAGTTTGCCAGGTTATGCACCGTTTACTGGATATCATTGAACCCGATACCCTGATTATGGGACGTAAAGATTACCAGCAATGCCTGGTTATTCAAAATTTACTAACCCAATTTGGCTGGAAGACCTCCCTAACCATTGCCCCTACCCTGCGTGAAATTTCGGGACTTGCTATGAGTAGCCGAAACAGGTTATTGGGAGAGGCTGAACTGGAGAAAGCTACAGCTATTTACCAAACGCTTCAGTTCCTAAAAAATAATCTACAGCCGGGCAAAACCGATATGTTGCTTGCTGAGTCAATATCTTTTTTGCAAGAAACAGGATTTAACAAAATAGATTATGTATCAATTGCTGATGCCAAAACCCTGGCTCCCGTAACCCTTTGGGATGGAAAGGGGAAAACCGTGGCACTGGTGGCCGCATTTATCAATGGCATTCGCCTGATAGATAATTTACCCTTACAGGAATAGTTTACTTTTGCCCAAAAGCAAATAAATATTATTTCACCGGCTTACTTAACTTGCCAAGGAATGCTTTTTTATGAAAAAATGGTTAGTCTCTGCTATTCAATACCTTTTTTTTCTGGGCCTTGGTGTTTTTCTGGTTTGGTGGAGTCTTCACCAGATTCCTGATGAGAAGTGGGGCGAATTCAAACATTCCCTTGAAACGGCTCATTATGGGTTGCTGGTACCTGTTTTCATCATTCTTAGCCTCAGTCACTTATTAAGGGCACTTCGGTGGCGGATTCTTATGTTGCCGATGGGTTATACACCTTCCCTGGCAAACACTTTTTTTGCAGTGATGATTGGTTACTTAGCCAACCTGGCTGTGCCCCGGTTGGGTGAAGTATTAAAATGCACCTTACTGGCCAAATATGAAAAGATACCCGCAGAAAAACTGGTAGGTACTATTGTGGCTGAAAGAGCTGTGGATGTTATATCACTGGGTATCATATTTGCCCTGGCACTGCTTAGCCAGTTTGAAATTGTGGGAGAATTTGGAAAACAGTTGGGGAAACAGTTATTTGAGAATAATGCAGGCCGGTTTTCCTGGATGAAACTCTGGATAGTAACCGGCGTACTGGCCCTTACCCTGATTGCGGTTACCATCTGGTTCCGCCAGTTTGCGCACCTCCGTATTGTCATTTTCCTGAAAAGAATATTACTGGGCATTTGGGAGGGATTGATCAGTATTAAGAAATTACGGCAGAAAGGGCTGTTCCTGTTCTATTCTGCAGCCATCTGGGCCCTCTATATAGGCGGCACCTGGGTGGGCCTTATGGCAACCGACGGAACCGCCCACCTGGGGCTGAAAGATGCCTTGTCGGCCCTTGCTTTTGGCAGTATCGGAATGATCATCACCCCCGGAGGTATTGGGGCTTACGCTTATTTTATTGCCAAAGTATTGGAGAAAAGCAATATCCCGTTTGAGATAGGCTTTGCCAATGGAACCTTGCAATGGTTTGCTCAATTCATGATTGTAGTGATAGTGGGTTCCATCTGTATGGTATTATTGCCTGTTTATAATAAAAAAAACAAACATGAGAGCAATTAAAGCTATAGAGCAAAAAATATTCACCCTTCCACAAGTACTGGCAAGGATAAGTGCCTGGCGTACCACTGGCAAAACCATAGCTTTTACCAATGGTTGTTTTGATATTTTACACGAGGGACATATTTTTTCTCTTTCCCAGGCTGCCAGTGAAGCAGACTTTCTGGTAGTGGGTGTAAACAGCGATAACAGTACCAAAAGACTAAAAGGCCCCGAACGACCTGTTAATAATGAACAAAGCAGGGCCCTGCTATTAGCCAGTCTGGTGGTGGTGGATGCTGTTGTGATTTTTGAAGAGGATACCCCCCTTCATTTGATCCAGGCAGTAATGCCTGATGTGCTGGTGAAAGGAGGGGATTACACGATAGTGCAGGTGGTTGGTTCCAAAGAAGTAATGGCCAATGGAGGCCGGGTAATTATTAATCCCATTGTGGAAGGGTTTTCCACTACCGGTATTATCGGTAAAATCAAGTCTTCCTTCTCATAAATAACCTGGAGCTGGTTAGCCAAACCCAATTACGGGAAACTACCATTCCGAAACTTAACATTCCCGGAAAATTTGCTTACTTATATTTGAAATGAACCGGTTTACACAATGAGCAAGGGAAGATTGCCATTTATCAACATATTGAAACATCCTTTTACGTATGTCCAAAAAGAATTTCATCCAGAGAGATATTAGTTGGTTAAGCTTTAATGCAAGGGTGTTGCAGGAGGCCAATGATCCTTCTGTACCCCTTAAAGAAAGGGTCAGGTTTCTGGGGATTTTCTCCAACAATTCAGATGAATTTTTCAGGGTAAGGGTGGCCACTTTAAAAAGAATGGTGGAATTGATTGACAAGCGGAATAAACTCGACATGCACCTGGAAGAAGACCCGCAGTCTATTCTAGACCAAATCCAAATTATTGTCCTTAGTCAGCAGAATGAATTTAACCGCATTTGGACGGGCATTCAAAAAGAAATGAAAAAGGAGGGCATTATCCTTAAGGAAGAAAAAAACCTTAACAGGGAACAACAGCATTTTGTGAGCCGTTTTTTTGAGGAAGAAGTGCGCTCCAATATCATACCCCTGATGATTGAAAGTTTGCCCCAAATGCCCTATTTAAGGGAAAAAAGTATTTATCTGGCAGTAATCATGCGCAAAAAAAATTCTGCCTATAAACAGAAATATGCATTGATAGAAGTTCCTGCAAAAGCGGTAGGCAGATTTGTTCAATTACCTGCCAGGGAAAATGAAAAACAGATTATCCTTTTGGAAGATGTAATCAAGTATAATCTCCCCAATATATTTTCCTATTTCGGCTATGAACACTTTGAGGCCTGGGTATTCAAGGTTACCAAGGACGCAGAAATAGATATTGATAATGATGTAAGCACCACTTTTGTAGAGAAAATTGAAAAGGGCGTGAAAAACCGTCGCAAAGGGAAACCCGTTCGTTTTGTATATGATAAGGAAATGGATGCAGGATTGTTGGAATACCTTATACGCCGGCTTAACCTGAGTCGCAAAAGCAACATCATACCAGGAGGAAGGATACATAATTTCAGGCACTTTATGGACTTTCCGGATGTATTTAATCAAAAAAATACCAGACGCCGGTCTTTTGCCCACCCGGCTTTGAAAAAATCAATGAGGGTAACAGATGTCATCACCAAAAAAGACGTGATGCTGCACTTCCCCTATCACTCATTTGACGGTATCATCGACTTATTGCGGGAAGCGGCCATGGATCCGGATGTGATATCGATTAAGATTACCGCTTACCGACTTGCTTCCAATTCGAAGGTCATTAATGCATTGGTAAATGCTGCGCGTAATGGCAAAGAGGTAGTGGTAATGCTGGAACTCAAAGCCAGATTTGATGAAGAAGCTAATCTGGAGTGGAAAAAGGTACTGGATGAAGAAGGAATCAAAGTTTTACTGGGTGTTCCCAATATGAAGATTCATGCGAAACTCTGTATCATCAAAAAAAGGAAAGGGAATAAAACACTTCAATACGGATTTGTGAGTACGGGAAACCTGAATGAAAAAACAGCTTTGGTGTATGGTGACCATTGTTTGTTAACTGCGAACCGTAATGTAATGGCAGACATCAACCGCATTTTTCATTACCTGCAAAACTGGAAAAATGGCATACAGCGGTTACGAATGTGTAAAACATTAATGGTTTGTCCTACCAATATGCGGGAACAGCTAACACTATTAATAGACAGGGAGATCAGGCATGCCAAAGCAGGAAAGGAGGCGGGAATTTTTCTGAAAGTAAATTCTTTGAGCGATTTGAACCTGATCAACAAACTATACGATGCCGCTGCTGCAGGTGTGGAAATTAAAATGGTGGTAAGGGGAATATTCTGTGCCATGATTCAGGGAAAAAAGAAAAAAACCAATGTAACTGCTGTTAGTATTGTAGATGAATACCTGGAACATGCCCGGATAATGATATTCCACAACCTTGGAAAAGAAAAAGTATTTATCTCCAGTGCAGACTGGATGGTGAGGAACCTCGATCACAGGGTAGAAGCTGCTATTCCTATAATGAATCCTGAAATATGTGCTGAATTAAAGGATATTATCCACATTCAGTTAAGAGATAATGTAAAAGCAAGGGTACTCGACAATGAGTTAACTAACAACTATGTACCTTCCGAAGGCAAAAAGAAGATTCGGTCCCAGATTGAAACTTTCCATTACCTGCACAAAAAAACCATATTGACCAGTGAGGTTAGCAGCCATTGATATCGGAAGTAACGCAGCCAGGTTACTGATTGCTGAGGTAAAACAAGACAAGGATGGGAAACCTCAATTTAACAAACTAAACCTGATAAGGGTTCCCCTGCGTTTGGGTTTTGATGTTTTTGTAAAGGGTGAAATTTCCAAGGAAAAAAGGGGAATGGTTTTACAAACCATGAAAGCCTATGGGCACCTGCTAAATGCCTATGGGGTAAAAAATGTGATAACCTGTGCCACCAGTGCGATGCGTGACGCCAGCAATAGCGGTGACCTTATCAGAAAAGTAAAACTGGAAACAGGGCTGGAGATTGAAATCATCAGCGGAGACTTGGAAGCTTCCATCATTTATGAAAACCATGTAGCAGAAACCATGGATACAGATCATAGTTATCTGTACATTGATGTTGGCGGAGGAAGTACCGAACTTACTTTTTTTACAGAAGGCAAACTTATCTTTAAAGAATCCTTCAATATTGGTACCATCCGGATATTAAAAGACATGGTGGATGATGCCAAATGGAATGAGATGAAAGATTTTATCAAATCCAAAACAAAAAACTACAAGAAAATCGTAGCCATTGGTACAGGAGGTAATATCAATAAAGTATTTTCCATAAGCAAAAAAAAGGATGGCAAACCTCTAAGCCTCGACCTGCTTCGTGACTATTATAAAGAAATGGGGTCCTTCTCACTTGAAGACAGGATTAATGCCTACAAACTAAGGGAGGACAGGGCTGATGTAATTGTTCCGGCATTGCAGATATATGTAAACGTAATGCGCTGGGCTGATGCAGATGAAATATATGTTCCGAAAATAGGTCTTGCAGACGGACTGATACAACACCTGTATTCTGAACTCATGGCTAAAAATAAGGTTGACGCCTAAACCCGTAATTTGCATTAGTTTTCAAATGGGTTCTTCCCAGATAATACAACGGGAAATACTATGAAACAAATTAAGAAAATTACCACCCATACCCTGCTTACTATGAAGGAAAGGGGTGAAAAGATATCCATGCTTACCGCTTATGATTACTCCTTCGCCAGGCTATTCGACCAGTCGGGGATAGATGCTATTCTGGTGGGTGACAGCGCCGGTAATGTAATGGCAGGCCAGGAAACCACACTTACCATCACCCTTGACCAAATGATATACCATGCGCAATGTGTGGTAAAGGGAATCAACCGATGCCTGGTTGTTGTAGACATGCCTTTTGGTTCTTACCAATCCAATTCAGATGTGGCGGTAGCATCCGCGATCCGTATCATGAAAGAAACGGGTGCTCATTCTGTAAAATTGGAGGGCGGAAAAGAAGTGGTCAACAGTATTCAACGTATTGTATCGGCAGGTATTCCGGTGATGGGTCATTTGGGATTAACCCCGCAGTCCATATACAAATTCGGCACCTATTCTGTAAGGGCTTCCGAAGAAGATGAGGCAGAACAATTACGCAATGATGCCCGATTATTACAGGAAGCAGGTTGTTTTGCCATTGTACTGGAAAAAATACCCGCACAATTGGCCAGGGAAGTAAGTGAAAGTTTACAAATACCCACTATTGGTATTGGAGCAGGAATGTATTGTGACGGACAGATATTAGTAATGCATGATATGTTAGGTATTAATAATGAGTTTAATCCAAGATTTTTACGCAAATATCTTCAATTGCAGGAAACAGTTACCGGTGCTGTAAAGCAATACATCAGTGATATCAAAGATGCCAGTTTCCCAACAGCCGATGAATCCTATTAAAATTGTTCACCGATACTCTGCCCCTTTTCACCCATAATCTTTCCCGCACCAGGTATAGCTGAATAGTTTTGGTTTAAACTGCAAAATTATGAGAAAGCTATCCCCCCTGGCTATCATCACATTGTTGTGTATATATGCCCAGACGATGCAAGGTCAAACAACAGAAAAAACTGATTCTGGTAAAGCCATCATACACTTGTTGGATGGAAATTTGAATGAGTGGCCTCAGGAAAAGTTTGAAACAGATAAGGATACCAAAATAATGTTTGCCGAAGACAACGACCCATCAAATCTTTACCTGGCCATGAAAATTCCTTCACAGGGCATGCAGATGAAAATGATTATGCAGGGCATGAAACTCTTTATTGATAAGAAAGGGAAAAAAAGAGAAGGGATGGGCATTGAATTCCCCATTAAGAGAGAGGGAGGAATGGGTTTCAGGGGAGCTGGTGGTGGCAGACCCGGTGAAGGTTCCGGAGAAGGACAGCAGAGACCAGACCCAAAAGAAATGCGCGATAACCTGACGGCTATGATGATATTCCTGAAAACTTTTGGTATCGACAACCAGGAAGACAGATCACAAATTATCAATGCTGAGAATGAAGTCAATATTTCCTTTAACTGGGATGAAAGCAACGCCCTGTTAATTGAATACAGTATCCCAATGAGAATAATAGGCGAAACAGGCAGCCTTGCAGGCAAACCAATGGGAATCGGATGGAAGATAGCAGGTACTGAGTCAACCGGTGGCGGAGGTGGATTCAACAGTTTTCCCTCAGCCAATTCGGGAAGGAGTGCAGGAGGCAGAACCGGTGGCGGTGCGGGCAATCTCAACAGGGATATGTTTGCGGCCAGCAACAGAGGCAGCGAGCAGAATATCTGGACTAAATATATTGTACACAATTAATCATTTTCTATTTCACCTCTTTAATAGTAACCCTTGCCCAACAATAAAAAAATTGTAACCCTTATAGCGCACGTAACAGCCTGGATTTGTTTTTTCACACTTCCTTACCTGGTATTTTTTCCCAGACTGCGTGAATTCAGTATGAGTAACCACCAGTTGGCAAATGTGATTTGTAATAATGTATTTCTGGTATTGTTTTATTACCTCAACACCCTGGTTCTCATACCTAAATTCCTGGTTAAGGAAAAATGGTTCTGGTATGTATTTTCTATTGTGGGTTCACTCCTGTTTTTTTTATACATACCCAAACAGATTGCCCTCCTGATTGCCGAACCGGAGATTTATAATCCCATGAACCGCGAGTTTATCAGAAATCCGGCTTATAAAGGGAAACCAAATTTTTCTACCATGATGCGCAGAAACAGGCCTATTGCGGATCCTTACAATACGGTATTATTTCTGTTGTTGTTCACAGTTGGCACCTGTATTTCTGTTATACAGCGCTGGTTACAAACAGAACAGAACAGGAAAGAAACAGAAAATGAAAAACTAAATACAGAACTTTCATTTCTGAAATCACAGGTTAACCCCCATTTCTTTTTTAATACCCTCAATAATATTTACTCGCTGGCTGTAGTAAGAAGTGAGAAAACAGCACCGGCTGTTATGAAGTTGTCATCCATCATGCGGTACATTCTCACAGAAACAGAGAGGAATTTTGTGCCACTCAGGAACGAAGT
The DNA here is from genome assembly GCA_963750825.1 of uncultured Bacteroidota bacterium. Lineage (GTDB taxonomy): Bacteria > Bacteroidota > Bacteroidia > Chitinophagales > Chitinophagaceae > Sediminibacterium. The sequence continues at coordinate 41,918 of CAVVSL010000054.1, forward strand.
AGATTTTATCCACAACTTTATTGATCTACAAAAAGTAAGACTAACCGATAAAGTTAAACTTGAATTTATAGCGGATGGTGACATTGATAATTTACTGGTAGCTCCTTTAATTTTTATCCCTTTTGTGGAAAACGCTTTTAAATATGGTGTCAGCACAAAAGAGTCATCCACCATTAAAATAAGCATCAAAACCGATAATTCAGTTATTTTATTTACTTCTGAAAACTATATTGTTGCCACAGAAAATAACCTGATGGAGAATACAGGCATCGGGATCAATAACGTAAAAAGAAGACTGGAATTAATGTATCCGGAAAAGCACAGGTTATCCACAAGTGTGAGAGATAATTACTATTTTGTGGAACTGGAGATTACCACCTAATGATACACTGTATAGCCATAGACGATGAACCCTTAGCCCTGCAACTAGTTAATGAGTATTGCAACAAGATTTCTTTTTTGCAACTGGATAAGGTATTTACCAATACCGATGAAGCTAAGGAATACCTGAAAAACAATACCGTAGACCTCCTCTTTCTGGATATCCAGATGCCGGATATCAATGGTATGCAGTTTTACAAAGGCCTTACCCATAAGCCCCCAGTCATATTTACCACAGCTTATAAAGATTTTGCAGCAGAGGGATTTACAGTAGACGCCATAGACTACCTGCTAAAGCCTTTTGAATATGACCGTTTCCTCAAAGCCTGTTACAAAGCGAATGAGTACCTCGATTTTTTAAGTAGCCAGGAATTGCAGCTCAATTCCATCTTCGTGAAAGTGAATTATGAAATCATGAAGATCAATCTCAAGGACATAGAATTGATTGAAGCCCTTGATGACTATATAAAAATTTATATCAAACCCTCTCCCGTACTTACATTAATGACCCTGAAAAGTATCCTTGAAAAACTACCTTCCCGCGATTTTGTAAGGGTACATCGTTCTTTTATTGTACCCCTGGGAAGAATTGAAAAATTCAGCAAGTCAAAAATTTGGATAGCCGGTAAAGAAATCCCCATCGGCAGCAGTTATAGCCATGTTTATGACCAGTTGGTGGAAATTGCCAAGACCAAATGATATAATGCCACTTTCAAACTGCCCATCTCCAATCCCTGTTAAAAAGTAAGCCCCTATTTTTTCACTTAGGTTGCAATGGGTACCTTTACCAAAATAACCAACCTATGATTTTTTTACAGCAATTAGGTATAAAAGACAATAATGAGGGTACCTCCACAGGTAACCATTGGATAAACAGTTCCGGACCAAACATAGATTCCTATTCCCCTGTTGACGGGAAAAAAACCGGTTCTGTTACTGCTACCGATAAAACTGCCTATGAAAAACTGGTGGCCAATTCGCAGGAAGCATTTGACATTTGGCGTAACTGGCCAGCCCCTAAAAGAGGAGACATCGTAAGACAGGTGGGTGAGGCACTACGTGCCAATAAAGAACCACTGGGCAAACTGGTGAGTTATGAAATGGGGAAAAGCCTGCAGGAAGGTTATGGGGAGGTGCAGGAGATGATCGATATCTGTGACTTTGCTGTGGGTTTGTCGAGACAATTGTACGGCCTTACTATGCACAGTGAAAGGCCTGCACACAGAATGTATGAACAATGGCACCCACTCGGCATAGTGGGCATTATATCAGCCTTCAATTTCCCGGTGGCAGTATGGGCATGGAACAGTGCACTAGCCTGGGTATGCGGCAACACTACCCTATGGAAGCCCAGCGAAAAAACTCCCCTCTGCGGAATAGCTGTTCAAAATATTATAGCGGAAGTTTTTGCCCAAAACAAGGTGCCTGAGGGAGTTAATTGTTTGATCCAGGGAGGTAGGGAAACGGGTGAATGGATGAGCCATGATACACGTATTCCGCTGGTATCCGCAACAGGTTCCACCCGCATGGGCAAAGCTTTGAGTGCTGCAGTAGCAGGAAGACTGGGGAAAACCATTCTGGAACTGGGTGGCAACAATGCCATCATCATTTCTGAACATGCCGACCTGGATATGTCTTTGATAGGTGCCATTTTTGGCGCAGTAGGAACAGCAGGGCAACGATGTACCAGTACGCGAAGACTTATCATCCACGAAAAAGTTTACGACCATTTTGCCGGCAAACTGGTGAAAGCCTATGCGCAGCTAAGAATCGGCGATCCGCTTGATGCGAATAACCATGTAGGCCCCCTAATTGACAAGGATGCCGTAAACAATTATTTACAATCTATCAAAGCCTGCAAAGATCAGGGTGGAAAATTCCTGGTAGAGGGTAATGTATTGTCAGGTAAGGGTTATGAAAGCGAATGTTATGTGCAACCCTGTATAGCTGAAGTAACCAATGATATGCCCATAGTTCAGCACGAGACTTTTGCCCCTATACTTTACCTGATGAAATACAAAAGTCTTGAAGAAGCGATAGCGATACAGAACAATGTACCACAGGGACTCTCATCCGCTATCATGACACTTAATATGCGCGAGGCAGAGAAATTTCTGTCACATGCGGGTAGTGATTGTGGTATTGCCAATGTCAACATTGGCACCAGCGGCGCTGAAATTGGAGGCGCTTTCGGTGGTGAAAAAGAAACCGGTGGTGGCAGGGAAAGCGGCAGTGATGCCTGGAAAGCATATATGCGACGCCAGACCAATACCATTAACTGGAGCGAACAATTACCCCTGGCGCAGGGCATAGTATTTGATCTTTAATTTAACCACCTAACGGCTACTTTTCAAAAGTACCGTTACTGACAAAAGCAATTTTTTGGCTGTCGGGCGACCAATTGGGTACATTCATCGTACCCTGTCCCCCATACAGGTACCCAATTGTTTTGATGGGGCCCCCATCAATCGAGATCATGCGTATGTAAACCCTTTTGTAAAAAGGATGCTGGTCTGGCGGTACTTCTTTGGGAAATGAAATAAAGACAATCTTTTTATTATCGGGTGATACATGGGGGAACCAGTTATTGAGTTCATCAAAAGTCAACTGGGTTTGGTTCTTCCCGTCCGCATCCATACGCCAAACCTGCATGGTACCGCTGCGAACCGAACAAAAATAAATGTAACGTCCATCGGGTGAATATTCAGAACCATCATCCAGCCCTTTGGTGTGGGTCAACTGTTCTTCCTCACCCCCCTCCTTTCCAATCCGGTAAATATCATAATCCCCGTTTCGCTCACCCGTATACAAAAGAAACTGGTTATCGGGTGACCATCCATGGAAATAAGAAGGGGCATTATGGGTTATTTTTTTGGGTATGCCTCCTGTTACCGGTACTGTATAAACCACTGACTTTCCCGCGGTTTCTTCCGGATGATGACTAATGCCCAATTGTGTACCATCGAAAGTAAGTACATGATCATTGTTATTTTTATTGGCAAAATCGGTATTGATAACAACTGGAATCCGTGTAGCAATATCAAATCGAAACAACTTACCGCTGCCATTATATATCAGGCTTTTCCCATCAGGCGTCCAGTTGGGTGCCTGGATAGAGCCCGCATCGCCCGACAATACTTCTCTGTTCCCATTTTCCACATCCATTATTTCCAGCAAACTTCCCAAATAGGTATTATACTGCACCAGGTCATCAGCTGCAGGGGCAAATATTCGTGTATTGGAAAACTCCGCTTCTTCTGCATATTTATTGCTGTGAGAACAAATAAACAATCCCGCCTGCAGGTCATTCCCCAAATCAATACTGTCAATTTTTTCAACCTGGTACCGTTCTCCAAAATGAGCTACAGACATGGTATACAGGTTACCTTTTTTTTCCAGTTGCAGCATATCAGGGCCCGATATTTTGAATTTGATTTCCTGCATGGTACCACCGGCAGTTTTCCTGTATTGCAATGAGGTTAATCCATCACCATGAACGGAACAACTCACCATGGCCGAATGAGGGTCGGGTGAACTTCTTATCATGATTCCTGCTTTACGGTGAAGTTCATTCCCTTTCCCTAAGAGTTTTACACGGGTCTGCATAATAAAATCACCCTTGATTGTTTTTGAGAGAAATGCAAAACTGTCCTGCCCGAACCATATATTGGAACCAGCACCTTTTAAATGGTAGGTTTGATCCGGTTCCCGATAACTGGCCGATCCTTTGATCTGGCGAAATCCGATATCTGAAAATTTTTCGAATGAACCGATTTGGGTACCGGGCATTTGAGCTGAAAGACTGTTTACCAGAAAACTTATAAAAAGAAATAAGGTAGAACCTAAGATTCTTAACATAGCAATTTATTGAGGAATTAAGCAATTATATTCAATATACCCTGATTACCGATTATCAATACTATTTTTTTCAATAAAAAATGAGGTAATAAACCCTTTCTTGACTTACCATCAAGTTACATAAAGCTAAATAATTTCAGCACTTTGCTAACCGACTACAATTTAAATTCGGGTATTATCGTTTCCATCATTTTCCTGATAATTTGACATTTGTTCAAAACATATTATATTTATTATAACTGTTAAAGCTAAACTGTATGCAAAACAATGCTTCCAATCGCATCTCTCTGCTTACCAAATTTTTTTACAGTCTCGCAGCATTCATGGGTTTCCCATTTTTTATCACCATGGGGGCGCTGGGTTTTATCAACGTAAACAAGTCCGATAACAGCAGGGAAGTTGCCCAGTTAACCCAGATAGTTTCCATTACCTATATACTTATCCCACTGATTTGGCTCCTTGCCCTTGCTTGCTGGCAGTGGCTGGATACCCGCAGCAAAAGCACTAAAACTCCCATAAACAACCCGCAAATCGCCTACTTATGTGTAGTCCTGTGCCGTTACCTTTTGGCATCCCTAATGATTTTTTACGGACTGGATAAGCTCATGGTTAACCAGTTAAACATGAGTTACTATTGGTATGGAGATGAATTGGGGAAAATTTCCGGCTTTCAGATGACATGGTCATTTTTCGGTTTTTCAAAAGTGTACAATTCCATCATTGCCTGTATACAAATTTTGGGAGGGATGCTTTTACTTTTCAGACGAACTGCATTGGCAGGTGCCCTGTTTCTCCTTCCCGTTTTGCTAAACATCGCCCTCATTGATTTCAACTATGACATTCCTGCCAAGGATATCATTACTGTATTATTACTAATGGATATTTTTCTGGTAAGCATATCGCTGAAGCCACTTATAGCGTTTTTCTTTTTCCAGAAAAATGTGGATGGTGCCAGCCTGATAGCCAACTATTCAGGCACCCGCCAATACCCAGTCTTTGTAAAGGCACTGGCAATTGTGGGAATTGTTTTTTTTGGATTTATAACCAATTACCGACAAATTCCCATTGAAAACAAATCTCCCTTAGACGGTGCATGGGAAGCGACCAGTGTTAAAAATTACAGTGACTCTATTCCTGAAAAAAACCAAAGACTCACGCTTCGTGTATTTATTGAAAATAATATAGCTACTATTAAAAAAACATACCAGTACCAGGATTTCTACCTTACAAAAGATAGTCTGCAGCCGAATGGCATCAAACTAACAGCCATAAAAGAAAATGAACAGGTTAGGAATATTTCCGGCACTTATCGAAATTTAGGAAAAGACAGTTTGCTATTCAGTGGCAAAGATGGTAATGATAGCGTTCAGTGGATGTTGAAAAAAACCTCCCGATAAGCAGGATTTTTACCGATAAAGGTTTTACTATTTGCCTTATAATACTTACTAACAGGTCTCAATTACATCGATAAACAGGTGTACAGGTATTTTTTTGTAAGTTTGCGACCTATTTGGGCAGGCACTGTCTGTAATACCTTTGATCACACCTCTTTACCTGTACCGAATTTCATTATACATTAGCTTATGAAACGAAATATAGCTATTGGTTTTGTAACAGGCCGGAAACAATTTCAAACTGTACTCCGTTCTTATATTAATAACTGGCTGGAACATGGATTGGTGCATGATTCTGACATCAGACTAAACCTGTTTATTGCCTATGACCTAAAATACCACGGCACGGTAATTAATGATTATAAAAATATTCCTCCGGAACTGGCTGCAATGGTCGGCAGTATTCATTTCCTGGGAGGCCAGGTAATAGCCGAAGAAATTGCCAGCCTTCAGAAAAAAGGGCTGTTAAATTCAGCATCGGCTGAATTGCTTTTTGGCGAGGGTTATGGTAAAAAAAGAAATGCGGTAATGTATTTTGCCATCAAAGAAAAAATGGATGCATTGATTTTCCTGGATGATGATGAATACCCTGTGGCTACCCTCCGCACACCCAATAACCTGTTACAATGGATGGGACAAAGTGTGTTAGGCACCCATCTTAAGCACATCAATAAAGCGGATATTACCCACGGACACCATTGCGGTTATATTTCCCCGATACCACATATAACATTCAATGAAACGCTCACAGAAAAAGATTTCAGGTATTTTATTGAAGCCATCAGTAATGAAATTATCTCCTGGGAAAAAATCAGGGAACTAATCTTTGAAAACAATGGAGTAACCTACGCTGATGCTAAAATCATCAATGATTCGGAGGTAACCGAAGTTGCTGAGGAAGGTGGTATGAAATTTATTTCGGGGGCCAACCTTTGTTTTAACCTGAAACAAAATCATGACTTCCCTCCTTTTTACAATCCGCCCGGAGCAAGGGGGGAAGATACATTTATGAGCACGGCATTAGGCAACCAAAAAGTACTGAAAGTACCTTGTTACACATTTCATGATGGTTTTTCGATGTACCAGAATTTACTGACGGGCGTATTGCCGGTTCAACTGGAACCTATCGATAGCCTGTCACCTGTGATATTAAAAAGATTTATCAACGCCACTATCGGCTGGATTAGGTATAAGCCACTGATGATTTATATCACCAACAGAGAAAATTATGAATCCATTATGGAAGAAGTGGCCCAAAAACTGGAAGCTACTATTCCCAAAATGGGTGCGTATTTTCAAACAAATGGATTTGAAAAAATAATTCCTGAATTTAACAGGTACCGGAGAAAAGCTCCTAAACATTTTGAAGAGTTCGAAGCAACAAAAAAAGCGTGGAAAGCATTACTTTCCAATATGCATTGATGTTGATTGGTTATAAATAACCGGAAACCAATAGGCAAATTGCTTTCACCAGATAAACCAACACATGTCGTCTTCCGATAAGCAACTAAAACATGTATTACCCGTCATTGTTTTATCACAATTCCTGTGTACTTCAGTTTGGTTTGCCGGAAACACAGTGATTCCCGAGCTGGCAAAAAACCTGACTATAAAAGCAAGCTTCCTGGCTAATATAGCCAGTTCCATTCAATTCGGTTTCATCAGTGGTACCCTTGTATTTGCTTTTTTGTCCATTGCAGACAGGTTTTCCCCATCCAGGGTTTTTCTGTCAGGTGCGGCAGCAGCGGCTTTGGCCAATTTGGGTATGGTTCTTCCGGGCGTAAATGCCAGTGGATTGCTGCTTTTTCGCTTTGTTACCGGCTTTTCTCTGGCAGCTATTTACCCGGTAGGAATGAAAATAGCTGCTGATTATTACCGGGAGGGCCTGGGAAGGTCATTGGGTTTCCTGGTGGGTGCGTTGGTACTGGGCACAGCTTTCCCCCACCTGGTGAAAGGCATTGGCTTACACCTGCCCTGGCAAACAGTCATCTATACTACTTCTGCCCTGTCATTGGCAGGTGGATTGATTTTATGGCGATGGGTTCCCGACGGTCCTTTTCGTAAAAAGGCCAGTTCCTTTCAACCCGCCGCATTTACCCGAGGCTTTGCTGATAAGGAATTCCGTAAAGCCGCCTTTGGTTATTTCGGGCATATGTGGGAATTATATACTTTCTGGACTTTCCTGCCCATAATGCTTAGCGGGTATATGACCCGACACCCAGAAAATCAAATCAACCTATCCCTGTATTCATTCCTGATAATAAGTTCCGGTAGTATCGCCTGTGTTGCCGGAGGAGCTTTATCACAAAAATTCGGGATAAAACGAATTGCCTTCGGGTCCCTTTGTATATCCGGAACCTGCTGCCTGCTTGTCCCCATTATACTTAACCAGGAATCCCTTACTTTTTTACTCCTACCCTTGCTCTTTTGCTGGGGAATGACGGTTGTGGCAGATTCCCCCTTATTTTCAACCATGGTTTCCCATAACGCGCCGGCTACCGCCAGAGGAAGTTCCCTCACCATAGTCAACTGTATCGGCTTTGCCATAACCATTATCAGTATTCAGTTATTGGGATACCTGCAGTCGGTTTATCCATCAAATTACCATTATGCATTACTGGCCATTGGCCCCATTGCAGGCTTATGGGCTATGTCCGGCAAAAAGAATGATACCAGATAAATCACTGAAAATGATGTTCTTACAGTGTGTTTTGTTAAAAATTTACCTGTCCTACCGGACTCCCTTAACATTTTCATAAAACTGGCCATAGAAAGATATTTTGTCAGTATCATTTTGCAAATTTGTAACTGTCGTATAAACTTACCTGATGATGTACCGGAGGATTGTTATAGCCATTTTAAGCCTGCCCCTTTTTTTTCATCAGGGTTTTGCACAATCCGATATACCCAGAGGCTGGCATTTGCTGGACCCGCAAACGGATTCTTTTTACGGAATCAGTTTGGATAAAGCTTATGCATTTCTGAAACAAAAGCACAAAGTATCCAAACCCATTATTGTTGCTGTATTGGATTCAGGGGTTGACACTGCCCATGAAGACCTTAGAAATATTCTTTGGCACAATCCCGGTGAAATCCCCGGAAACGGCATTGATGATGATGGCAATGGCTATGTAGATGATGTGTATGGTTGGAATTTTTTGGGTGGCAAAGACGGACGAAACGTAGTGAAAGCACCAGATGAAAGATCGAGAATCTATCACCACCTGAAAGAAAAATTCTCCGCCAGTCCTGGAGACAGTTTGGCATTTACCGGTCCGGAGAAAATTGAATTTAGTTTATGGAAAAAAACAGCCAGTGAACTTACCTTTTCCCAGGAAGACCAGATGGAACTGCTTTTTGTGGAAGTGACCGCCAGGGCCATTAAGCGTCACGATAAGGTTTTGAGAAAAGAATTGGGCAGCGAAGAATTTACCTGTGCAAGCCTGGAAAAATTTCAGCCCGAAAACAAAATGGCCAGGGATGCCAAATTTGGATTCATCTCCTGTTGTAAACTTTTGGGCATAGATAATGATGAAAGTAATATTAATACCATTGCTGATCTCGATGAATACATAGACGGCAAAAAATCAGCTTTTGCATCCAAGGAACGTCCACTAAACGATTTCAGGAGAGATATAGTAAAGGACGACTACTACAATATATCCGACAGGTTTTATGGAAACAGTGATGTGATGGGGCCTTCTAATTCGGCCAAACACGGCACGCATGTTTGTGGCTTAATAGGTGCCCAGAGAGGTAATGGCATTGGGATAGAGGGCGTGGCTGATAATGTAAAAATAATGATGCTGCGGGTGGTACCTGATGGAGATGAATACGATAAGGATGTGGCATTGGCCATCCGATATGCGGTAGACAATGGTGCCCGGGTAATTAACATGAGTTTTGGCAAATATTATTCACCTGAAAAAAAATGGGTGGACAGTGCTGTAAAATATGCGGAACAACATGATGTGCTTATCATACATGCATCCGGAAACGAAAGTAATGACATTGATGAAAAAGAGAATTTCCCCAATCCCTGGTTAAGACAATGGAATACACAGGCAACCAATTTTATAACGGTAGGTGCCAGCAGCGACCCTAAAATATCCGGAAGTATCACGGCTGAATTCAGTAATTATGGCAGGGATAAGGTAGATGTCTTTGCCCCTGGAGTACGCATATACTCAACTTTACCCGGCAAACAGCAATATGGTAATCTTAAGGGCACCAGTATGTCGACTCCAATTGTATCTGGTGTTGCCGCCTTGATTCGCTCTTACTATCCGGATCTGAGTGCAGTTCAGGTTAAAAAGATAATTACCGAATCCGTTTTTAAACCGGAAACAACCGTGCCCTGTATTAAACCGGGGTCAAGAGATGAATCCACCCCTTTTGAATTTCTCAGCAAATCCGGCGGCATCATCAATGCCTTTAAAGCGATTGAAGATGCAGATAGCACAAAAGTTACTTTATTTACTTCCGAACCGGCCAAACCAAAGACCGTTTCCAAATCCATAACCAAAACCAGGTAACCATGGCCAGACCAGCGGCTGAAGATTTTCCGGCCTATTTTGCAGGGTATATACAACAGGTTGTGCCGGATACTATTCAAGAGGTAGCAAATACGTATGCCGAACCCTTAAAAGTATTTTTTACCGGTTTACCGGAATCAAAAGCTGATTATGCCTATGCACCCGGCAAGTGGACACTTAAAGACCTTTTGCAGCACATCATAGATACTGAAAGGGTAATGGCCTATCGTTTATTAAGGATAGCCCGGAATGACAAAACCCCTTTGGCCCCATTTGACGAAAATAGTTACGCAGCTAATGCAAAAGCTGCATCCAGAAGTTTCACATCACTGAAAGATGAGTTTGTGGCAGTAAGAAACGCTACAGACCAGTTACTTGGCTCTTTGGGTGAAACCGAAATCAACAATGAGGGCATAGCCAGCAATCACCGGGTAACTGCAAATGCCATAGGTTATATCATCTTTGGCCACATGCTGCACCACAAAAAAGTAGTAACAGAAAAATACCTGTAACCATTGATTTCATTCATACCGGTAAAATCCGCAATCCTCTTCGTCGCACAATAATTTTTTGAGGAAGGGGTCCTGCAGTACTTCCTGGTAGTCCATGGATTTTCCATTTACGAAAATCTTTCGGTAAACCAGTCTAACCCCATGACTATAGTCAACATACCAGTTCACATGGCCTGTATATAAGGGCTGGATAGGAATCCCATCGGTTTTATGCCAGCCATATATGGCCTCTTTATTAGCGCTGGTTTCCCTTTTTAATTTGGCAGATATCACCAGGTCTTTCTTTATCCCGGCAATCAAACCCTTTCTGCCCTTCCTTTGTCCTTCAATCATCAGGTGGTGCTGCCAAAATGTTACGGTACTGTCCCGGAAAGCAAACATGGGAACCGGCTCCAGTTTTACATTGGCCTGCCGGTATATGTCATTAACCATTTTTCGGGTAGGTAAGAAACACTGGAAACTATCTGCTATAGCCTGGGCAGCCATGGGTGTTAAGGGAATTCTCGCCCAGTCTGCGTCCGATCCGATAGACAGGTAATCAGGAGATACATAATAAAATGCCTTTACTAATTTACCATTGGGATCGCTAAGGGTTGTTTCAATTTTACAAAACTTTGACAGGAAAGCCGGCAGGTTCCCGGATAGTATCTGGCTTTGGGCTGCGGAATCGCGTTTTCGCCATTGCCAGGTTGCGGCCTCCCGGTAAAATTCCGATCCTGAGGGTAAATGCTTTTGGGTATCCTTGACAGGGAATTGCATTGTATGGATAGCCTGACAAGAATCCAGTACGCACAACATAACTGCTGATACCCAATATTTTTTCATACAGCAAAACGATTGATCGCTTTTGGAAAGGTAAAATATTAAACGCGTTTTTATGGTAAGTCTTTACAAGCCTTGGTTACCTTTATTCGCTATGACAAGAATTGGTCTTATATCAGATACGCATGATTATTTGGATGAGTCTGTATTCACCCATTTCAAAAATTGTGATGAGATATGGCATGCGGGTGATTTTGGAACCCAACCAATTGCGGATTCGCTGAAAGCTTTTAAACCGCTGAAAGGTGTTTATGGTAATATTGATGGCAATGATATTCGAAACGAATTTCCCGAATCATTGTTCTGGTTATGCGAGGAAGTGAAAGTAGGTATGATACATATAGGTGGCTACCCTCCCAAATATACCCCATGGTCCCGCGAACAGCTATTGGACCACAAACCGCAGTTATTCATCAGCGGACATTCACATATTTTGAAGGTAATGTATGACGAAAAATTGCAATGCTTACATATGAACCCCGGGGCTGCCGGCAAACAGGGTTGGCACAAAGTAAGGACGCTCATCCGGTTTGTTATTGACGGTAAGGATATAAGGGAATGTGAAGTGATAGAGTTGGGTAACCGGTAATACAGTTATTTAAAAATTCAGTAACTTTTCTACCTAAATGTAGGTGTATGTCTGTGACCATCCATCGCCGTGACTGGCTGAAAAAGAATTCTCTGGCGGCCCTTGCCCTGGGTTTTGCACTTCCTTCTATGGGCAATGAAGAAGGATTGCTAAGGAATTTTGGTGCAGCACAGGGATTATTGAACCTGGGAGCCAATGAAAATCCTTACGGCATTTCACCCATGGCCAAAGAAGCTATATTGGGCATGTTGGGTGAAGCCAACAGGTACCAATTCAATGTGGCTTCTTTACAGGATTTTGAAAAGCAATTGGCTGCTTATTGCAAAGTGGGTGATGATCAGGTAATCTGCACAGCAGGTTCCGGGGAAGCACTTATCAGGTTGGCGAGACATTTTAACAAAGGTAATCTGGTAACTGCCACACCTACTTTTGCAGCCCTGCCCAATACGGCAAAAAAAATAGGCACACAGGTAATTGAAGTACCCCTTACCAAAGAAAAAGTACATGATCTGCCTGCCATGCTCCGGGCAATGAACAAGGATACGGGGCTCGTATATATCTGCAACCCGGCCAACCCCAGCAGCACACTTCTTCCCTCAAAACAATTACAGGAATTTTGCATAGCGGCTTCCCAAAAAGCAGTCGTAGTGGTTGATGAGGCTTATATAGATTTTCTGGACCAGCCCGAAGAAGAGTCTGTGATCAGCCTGGTCAACAACCATCCCAATATTTTGGTAGTCCGCACTTTTTCCAAAATACATGCCATGGCTGGTTTACGAATAGGCTACACAGTTGGCCACCCCACCCTTATTGATCAATTGGAAGGCAGTTTTTTCACCCAATCAAAAATGAATATCAGCAATCTAACTATAACCGCTGCAATGGCCAGCATGAAAGACCCCGGCTACCTAATGGATTGCAAAAGAAAAAATGAAGTTGCCAAAAATTATACTATTAAAGCCTTAGCAGCATTTGGTATCACCTGTATACCCTCCTATACCAATTTTATTTTCTTTCCCCTGGGAAATTATCCTGGGAATTTTGCACAGGATATGCTTGCCCGAAAAACCATTGTCCGTTCTGAAAATTATGCAGATGGTAAATGGGCGAGGGTAAGTTTGGGAACCAAAGATGAAATGCAGCAATTTATTTCGATTTTCAGAGAAAACAGTAAAAGCTGACTGTACTGAAAACTAAAAAGGAAACGAAAACGTTTCCTTTTTAATGTCTTTGACTCCTATAAATATTTAGGGCATTAGTGGTCTTCCTATAATTGCCCGGAAAGGCCAGGGTATGCTCAGCATGATTACAATGAAAGCCAACAGGAAGAAATAAAATGCCTTCCGAAATTTCACCGTATCCGGCACCTGTTTTTTCGCCATCCCGTATCCAAGGGTAATTAATACAATGGCAATAATCATTCCAACCGGATGCTCTACCCAATAAAACCGGTAAAAGCTATCTTTCATAGCAGAACTGCCCTCAGGCAATTGGGTATTGAATATCCCAAACCTTCCTAATGCAACCTGGTACAGTCCTAAAAGTAATGTGATGTGTGCGGTTATCATCGTGAATAGCCAAACTTTTTTATCGCCCTGGGTAATGGATCTTTTGGACTGCCAACCCGAATAAGCTTTCACCAGTGAAACCAGTAACAGTATCAAAATAATCCAGCGCAAAAAATTATGAAGGTGCAGCAATCCTGTTTGCATAAAATAGATTTAATAGTTAATGATGGAGACTAAAATAAGCTTTATTTCCCAAGCAACCACAAACCACAAACTACAAACCACAAACCATCCTATTCCACCCAATCTGCCACAAACAAGTTGGTATCCCGTGTTCCACCATTATTTCTGTTTGAAGCGAAAATGATTTTTTTACCATCGGGACTAAACATGGGAAAAGCATCAAAACCCTTATCGCGGCTGATTTTCTCAAATCCTTTTCCATTGAGATCGGTCAGGTACATGTTAAAAGGGAATCCGCGTTTGTATTCATGGTTGCTGCAAAAGAGGATATTCTTTGCTGTCGGGCGTGAAATTGGGGGCCCAGTTTGCCTGTTCCAGAAAGGTTATCTGTTGGGCGTTACTGCCATCAGCATTGGCGACGAACACTTCCATATGGGTTGGCGCCACCAACCCTTCTGCCAGTAATTCTTTATATTCTTTTATTTCCGCATCAGTTGTTGGTCTGCTAGCACTCCATACAATTTTCTTTCCATCGGGACTAAACCAGGCTCCACCATCATAGCCAAGGGTATGGGTGATTCTTTTTTCTTTACCGGTTTTCAGATCCATAATGTATAAATCAAGGTCACCGTCTTTGTCACTGCAATAAATCATTTTTTTCCCGTCGGGAGAGAGGGTGGCTTCTGCATCATATCCTTTGGCAGTAGTTAGTTGCTTTACGATATTGCCATTCATATCAGCCATAAAAATGTCATAGCTGTCGTACAATGGCCAAATGTATTTATTCCCATACTTGGCCCTGTCGGGTACAGGTGGACAGGTATCCGAACCTTTAAAAGTGGAAGCATAAATAATGTGTTTACCATCCGGTAAGAAGTAAGCACAGGTAGTTCTGCCTTTGCCGCTGCTAATCATTTTATAAGTAAAGGGCTCATCAGGTTTTGCAGGAAGTTTGCCAATAAATATCTGGTCGCAATACAACCCTTCTTTGGGATTGGTGCGCTGAAAAATTATTGACTTTCCATCATAACTCCAGTAAGCTTCTGCATTGTCCCCGCCAAAAGTGAGTTGCCGGATGTTTTTAAAATGCTTTTCGCCTGCCAACAATACGGAATCCACAACTGGCATTTGCGCCCAAACAATAGACATCCCACAAAAAATGGTTAGTAAAAAGGAAATTTGCTTTTTCATATCTGTTAATATTCGGTAAAAATAAGCCTTACGGATTCGTCTTTTGTCAAAAAACTGTCACTAGAATGGATAGTGCCATATTTTTGCGGGATGAAATTTCCGGTGCACCCTTTTTCTTCCTGGTTGTATTATTTGCCTGTAATGCAGGGGAGGAAAAACGAGCCGTTTCCAAAAACCCGACAAGTCAGCTGCCAGCGCCTGTTAGTAAGTTATATGAGGAGGTAAAGACACATCCCGACAGTATTGGACTCCGTCTCCAACTGGTGGATAAACTGGATAGTATCCGGGATGAAATAAGAGCTATGGAGGAGATGGATAAACTGATCAAAAAAGACAGCTTAAATTATAATTTCTGGTATCGCAAAGCACAATTGCAAGAAGCCGCAAAGGATACTTCAGGGGCTATCAAATCTTACAGGTATGCTGTGAGAATTTATCCTTCTCCCGATGCGATACTGGCTTCAGCCAATCTTTTGGCAGAACAACAAAATCCATCGGCACTGGTGCTTTGTCAGCAGGTTGCCAGTTTACGTATGGGTGCAGAATACACTGCCCACTGCCATTTCATCACCGGTATTTATTATGCCAGATCGGGAAATTTTTCTAAAGCAATAACCGCATTTAACCAATGCATCTACAGCGATTACCAGTATATGGAAGCTTATATGGAAAAAGGGTTTATTCTTTATAATACGCAAAAAACCAGGGAAGCCTTACAGGTATTTCAAACAGTGTGCAGGGTGAAGAATAATTATGCAGATGGATATTACTGGCAGGCTAAATGCTACGAAAGACTGAATGACCCAAAAGCGGCTGTAAAAAATTACCAGGATGCCCTAACCCTTGACCCTGACATAAGGGAGGCAAAAGAGGCCCTGACCAGATTAGGGGGTAAATAAAAAATAAGAAGAAAAATATTTTACGCAAATTCGTTATAATAATTATACACTATGCCCATTATCGCTCCTTCCCTGCTAAGTGCCGATTTCCTGAATTTGCAAAAAGAATGTGATATGCTGAATGCCAGCCAGGCCGATTGGTACCACCTGGATGTAATGGATGGCAGTTTTGTGCCAAATATCAGTTTTGGCTTTCCTATAATTGAAAAAGTGAGAAAAGCCACTCAAAAAATTTGCGATGTACACCTGATGATTATGGAGCCGGGTAAATATGCAGAAGCATTCAAAAAAGCAGGAGCGGATATTCTTACAGTACATTATGAAGCCTGCCCGCATTTGCACCGAAACCTGCAACAAATCAAAAGCCTGGGTATGCGCACCGGAGTAGCACTCAATCCACACACACCTGTGCAGGTATTAACCGATATTCTGTCTGAAATTGATATGGTTTTACTGATGAGCGTCAATCCCGGATTTGGCGGACAGATGTTTATCCCTCATACTTTGGAAAAGATACGTGAGCTGAAAAAAATGATAACAGAAAGGAACCTGCCTACGCTTATTGAGGTTGATGGGGGCATTACTTTAGCCAATGCGGGCTCCGTTTTAAAGGCAGGTGCAGATGTGCTGGTGGCAGGCAATACCGTGTTTAAATCCGACGATCCTGCAGCCACTATAGCAGCCTTAAAAAAATTATAAATGCCCCCAAAGACTCAGGAGACAAATAAAATAGCATCGTCTGACAATTACCATTTGTATAGGTAAAATTTCTATGCGTACATAAAACACTATCCACACCTGTGCATAAACAGTGTTAGGATTTCTATGATATATCCGATTAAATTTGGGTAAGCAGTAATACTAAGTTCTTATCCACCCATTAAACCGTAACAGATTGACAGAAACCATCATTAACCTCGAATCCGTTAATCCCATTGAATTTTTTGGCGTAAATAACGGAAAGCTTGATTTGCTAAAAAAGAAATTCCCTCTTCTAAAGATCCTCTCCCGCGGGACACAATTAAAACTGAGCGGGGCACCCGAACAAATCGAAACAGCAAAAGAAAAGATTGACCTGATTATTCAGTACCTGGAACGAAACGGGCACCTGAGTGAAAATTATTTTGAACAAATTCTGGGCGGTGATGATGCGGAAACGGTTGATCATTTTGTTGACACAAATCCCAATGACATCCTCGTATTCGGGCCCAATGGAAAGACCGTTAGGGCCAGGACACAGAACCAGAAAAAGATGGTGCATGCTGTTGACAGAAACGATATTGTTTTTGCCATCGGACCCGCCGGTACTGGAAAAACTTATACCGCAGTAGCTTTGGCTGTAAGGGCATTGAAAAACAAACTGGTCAAAAAAATTATTCTCACCCGACCTGCTGTTGAAGCAGGAGAAAGCTTGGGATTTTTACCCGGTGATTTAAAAGAAAAAATTGACCCTTACCTGCGGCCTTTGTATGATGCCCTGGACGATATGATACCTGCCGACAAACTGGGTTATTATATGAGCACCCGGACTATTGAAATTGCCCCTCTGGCGTATATGCGTGGCAGAACTCTTGATAATGCATTCATCATCCTGGATGAGGCACAAAACACCAATGACCTGCAATTGAAAATGTTCCTGACCCGCATAGGAGCTAATGCCAAAGCCATTATTACCGGGGACCCCACACAGGTGGACCTGCCCAGAAATATGCGCAGCGGACTAGAAAAATCTACCCGCATTTTGAAAAATCTGGACGGAATTGCGCATATTGAACTGAATGAGGAAGATGTGGTAAGGCATAAACTGGTGAAAGCCATTATCAGGGCTTATGAAAAGGAGAAAGAAAAGGAAGACGCCGAGTCAGGATACCATAAATGAGTGCGTACACAAAAATGTCCCAATTAACCTGATTGGGACATTTTTTTTCTCTATAAGAAGATGTTATTCCCCCAGAATCTCATGACCCAATTTGTCTCTTTTGGTTTCGAGGTATCGCAGGTTGTGGGAATTAGGATACACTTCAATAGGCACATACTCTACCAGTTCCAGCCCATACCCCATTAAGCCTGCACGCTTTCTGGGATTATTGCTCATCAGTTTCAGTCTTTTGGCTCCCAGGTAGCGAAGCATTTGGGCACCAACCCCATAATCTCTGTCATCCATACCAAACCCAAGGTGCAGGTTGGCTTCTACTGTATCCATACCCTGTTCCTGCAATTTGTAGGCCTTTAATTTATTGATCAGGCCAATACCCCTTCCCTCCTGGTTCATGTATAAAATGATGCCTTTGCCCTCTGCCTCTACCATGGCCATCGCTTTGTGTAACTGTTCACCACAATCACAGCGGAAACTCCCCAGAATATCACCCGTAAAGCAGCTACTATGCACCCGCGTTAAAACGGGTTCACTTTCTTCCCAGGTACCTTTCACCAGGGCCAGGTGCTCTGCACCTGAGGTTTTTTCTTTAAACGCCACTAGAGTAAAATGTCCGAATTGGGTAGGCATATCTACCCTTACCAGTTCTTCAATCAGGGAATCGGTTTGCAAACGGTAATCAATCAAATCTTTGATAGAAATGATGGCCAGGTTAAATTTTTTGGCAATTTCTCTTAGCTCAGGTAAACGAGCCATCGTACCGTCTTCATTCATTACTTCTACCAATACCCCGGCTGGTTCCAGTCCGGCTAATCTGGCTAAGTCTACTGCGGCTTCAGTATGTCCTGTCCTCCGTAAAACGCCACCTGCTTTTGCCCGCAGCGGGAATATATGACCGGGACGGCCCAATTCTGAGGGCTTGGTATTAGGATTAACCAGGGCCTGAACAGTCTTTGAGCGGTCGCTGGCCGATATACCGGTGGTAGTTCCCTGTCCAATCAGGTCAACTGAAACCGTAAAAGCTGTTTCATGAAGAGAAGTATTGGAAACCACCATTGGATCCAGTAAAAGTGCAGCGCATCTTTCTTCGGTTAGTGCAGCACATATAAGTCCCCTCCCTTCCTTGCTCATAAAATTGATGACTTCCGGTGTGGTATGCTGAGCTGCAATAATAAAATCACCCTCATTTTCCCGATCCTCATCATCCACTACAATGACCATCTTTCCTTTACGGATATCTTCAATGGCATGTTCAATCCTGTCTAACATAAGTTCAAATTGTTGGGCAAAATTAACCCGAAGCATCGAATTAAGTCCCATAAATACCCTGTACTGCCTTTTTTTACGGATATCGAAATAAATAAGGGCACATAATTCATCTCCGCAGGCCTCTCAAAAAAGCCTACTTGCAATAGGTAAATTATCCGTTAAAAAACGGTTCGAAAATTCGGCTAATACTTAAACAGGAGGAAAAGCCATTTGTTTCCTTAGCAGAAAGAAAAAATAATGAAACAGCACCGCCTCCTGCTGGTAAGCCTTACTTTTTGCTTGAGTATGGGAACAGCTGCTCAGGTCACTACCAGTGGTGTCAGGGGAATAATTAAATCAGCAGAGGGTGATCCGCTACCAGGCGCCCAAATCAGGTTATTGCATGAAACCAGTGGTACTATCTATTTTGCACAAAGCAATCAATCGGGCCAATACAGCCTTATAAACATCAACCCCGGTGAAGCATACACGCTGGAGGTAACCTATACCAATTACCAGGCTGTAATAAAGAAAATGATAACCCTGCCCCTGGGTGAAATCATTTGGGAAGAGGTTCAATTAACTACCTGTTACTTCCTTTTTAAAAGAGGTCATTGTTGCTGCCCATATTTCAGCAAATTCCCTAAAAGGAGATAGTAGTTTCCCGGGGTTGCTTGACCATGAAAGATTAAACACTATTCCCAATGCCGGAAGGCTTCTTTCGGATTACCTTTCTCACCTGCCCAATACCAAATTGGTTTCAGGAAACGAGGGCGCCATATCATTAGCCGGACAGAATAATCGATACAATTCATTTTTTATCGATGGAATTATGAATAATGATGTATTTGGATTGGCTGCCTCAGGAACCAATGGCGGACAGTCAGGCATCCCCCCTTTATCAATGGAAGCCATTAGCCAGTTGCAGGTAATGGTGTCTCCATTTGATGTATCGCAGGGTAATTTTACGGGAGGGACTATCAATAGTGTGACCCGGTCGGGAAACAACCAAAAAAAGATGGCTATATACCATTTTACAAGTTCCCCCGGATGGGTGGGAAGATTACCCGTTGATTCTCTTTCTGAGGAACCTTCTCTTACTTCATTTACGAGAAAAACAATGGGATTCAGCCTGAGTGGACCAGTTACCAAAAACAAAATTTTTTATTACCTGAATGGGGAATGGCAAAAAGATGTTTACCCGCAAACATTTTCTTTCGACAGGTATGTGGGAAATACTAAAAACAACCAACTGTTACAAATCCTTACCAATACCCTGAAAGGAACCTACCAATATGATCCGGGATCTTTTTGGGAAAGCCGGGAAATAATCAAAGCCGACAGATTAATCAGCCGCATAGACTGGAACTTGTCTGCTTCTCACAAAATGTCTATTGCACTAAGGTATACCCATGCATACCGATTACATTCAAATCCCGGCAAATCCAATACGGTACATTTCAGTAATGATGGTTACCAACTGGATAATAAAACACTTTCGGTTGCTGTAGAATTGAAAAGCAGGCTGTCACGGCAATCGGCCAATAAACTGGCCATAAGCTTTACGGACATTGCAGATAACAGATACCCAATGGGTAAAAAATTCCCGCGTCTGACAATTTATGATGGAAATGGCACTATT
Organism: uncultured Bacteroidota bacterium; assembly: GCA_963750825.1. Classification (GTDB taxonomy): domain Bacteria; phylum Bacteroidota; class Bacteroidia; order Chitinophagales; family Chitinophagaceae; genus Sediminibacterium. The sequence continues at coordinate 62,556 of CAVVSL010000054.1, forward strand.
TACCTGGGATCGGATATCAGTTCCACTACCAACCAACTGGCGCAAAAAAATATTACCCTTTTCAACAAACTGACTTTATTAAAAGGGAATCATACAATTTCTGCAGGAGTAGATGCAGCCATTTCTATTATCAGCAATGCATTTATACAGCAATCATATGGTAAGTATGCCTATTATTCACTGGCAGATTTTTTAACCAATGCGGCCCCTTCGGCTTACCAGTTAGGTTACTCGATGGTTGATGAAAAAATAGACGAAACAACCAATGCTTCTGCCAGGTTTTCATTTCTGAATGCTGCCATTTTTATACAGGATGAAATGGTGAAAAAGCGACAGTTTTCTGTACAGCTCGGATTGCGGTTAGACTTACATTCCTTTCTCAATAATCCTGCTAGGGATTCAACCCTTACGCAAAATGTTTTACCCATACTATCCGGGTACTGGGATATACAGGGTGCGGCATCCGGACAAAAACCAGTTTTCCCTTTAGCCATTTCACCACGACTGGGTTTTAGCTGGCGCTTACCCAGACTGAAAATGAAGGTCAGTGGTGGTATAGGTATTTTTACGGGAAGAATGCCCCTTGTTTGGCCGGGCGGAACCTATGCGAATAATGGCTTGCAGGTAGGTGGATTTCAAGCTACCGACAAGCAGCTTTCACAAATCAGGTTCAGGGCTAACCCTTATCAGCAGTGGAAACCCGCAAATTGGGGAATAGCCCCCAATAACCAACCATTGGATATCGTATCGGCAAGGTTACATATGCCCTCACTTATCAGGAGTTCTTTGCAGGTAGAGAAAAAAATGGGAAATATTCTCACCTTTTTGGGCGAGGCAACTTTCAGCAGGAACCTGCAGGAAATCAGGTATACCAATGTCAATCTTATGCCACCCCTGGACACTGTTTTAGGACCGGATAACCGGCTCGTGTATACGGATAAATTGGAAGGTAAAATACCAGTTAACCCCGATGGTTCTAACCCATATGATTTTGTCGTCCTTTTAAGTAACCAAAAAAATCCTTCGGGATATGCGTATGGGTTCACAGCCGACCTTTCCCTGAAAAAAAAGGATTTTTCAGGGGGATTTCGATACCAATTTGGCCAATCTTTTGTAGCTCATGAAGGCACAAACGCTGTAAACTTTAACCAATGGAGAATGATGGAATCTGTGGGAGGAAGGAATCACCTGTCGCTATCTGTTTCGGACTTTAGTCCGGGACACCAACTGGCATTCCGTGTTAACAAATCTTTTTATAAAAAAGGTGGTAACAGGAGGATTAGTATTTCTTTGTTTTATTCCGGCCAGTCAGGGTCACCTTTCAGTTATGTTTACGGTGGAAAAAGCCTGGTGAGGGATGATGGTAAATTGGGGGGCTATGAACTAATTTATATTCCCGGGGAAGCCGAACTGGCCCAAATGACTTTTTTGCCTTTTACTACCAATGGAGTAACCTATTTACCTGAAAATCAAAGGGAAGCCCTTGAAAACTACCTGACCAATACCGCCTATCTCAGGGACAACAGGGGTAAATATGCGCAGAGAAATGGCAGCCGTACCCCATTTGTACACCGGATGGATGTCAGGCTTCAAAAGGAATTTATACTATTGATAGGCAAAACCAAATATACCCTACAAGGGAGTATTGACCTGTATAATTTGCTAAACCTGGTAAACAACCAATGGTGCCACCAATATTATGTTCCATTCAATAATTATCAGTTACTGGATTTTGCCGGATTTGTATCTGCATCCGAAATGAAACCACAATACCAATTTGACCCCCAAAAATTAAATTCCCCGCCCTGGATAACCAGTAATGGTCCTAATCCTGCATTCAGGTCATCATGGACAGCTTTACTGGGTTTCAGGTTAAGTTGGTGATGAAAGCAAATTGATAGAAAAAAGCACCTTTTTACCCCAAAGGACAATTAATTTCGGTAAAAAGTGTGTTGAAAACGAGCAGGTTATCACCATTTAATCAACAATTCTATAGTCTGTGTATTTTAATTTAACATTAATTTCGAAAGAAGCATCTAAAAACGGGGTTTAAGTGGCATATTTGCACAATCTAAAACTATGCTTATATGCGAATTTTAAAGAGAATTTTATTGATGTTGCCGGTGTTATTTATTGCCGCTACATCTATGTCTCAGGTTACGAACAGTAGTATGGCGGGAACTGTGAAAACAAATGACGGAACTCCCTTAGAAGGGGCTTCCATTACTGCTACCCATACTCCTTCGGGAACCGTTTATGCTACTGTGTCTAAAAAGACCGGACAATTTAACCTGCCAGGTATGCGTACCGGGGGACCTTATACCGTAAAGGTTGAGTTTGTAGGTTTAAAAACCGAGACGCTTCAGGACATTTACCTGGCTTTGGGTGAGCCATACAGTATTAATGCTGTTTTGGTGGATGCCAACAAAGCTTTGACCGATGTAGTGGTACTGGCCCAAAGGCGGAAATCGGGGGTAGATAAAAATGCTACTACTGTGATTGGCCAACGTCAAATAAGTACCCTGCCTTCTATCAGCAGGAGCATTACCGACTTTACCCGTTTAACGCCCCAGGCAAACGGAACCAGCTTTGCAGGTCGTGATGGTCGTTATAACAACACGGTGGTAGATGGTGCCAACCTAAACAACAACTTTGGTTTGAGCAGCGATCCTTTACCCGGTGGTGGCTCTAACCCTATTTCATTGGATGCCATAGAGGAAATTTCAGTTAGTATTGCTCCCTATGATGTAAAACAATCCAGCTTTACAGGTGCGGGTATCAATGCCATCACTAAGAGCGGAACCAATACTTTGAAAGGAACCGCCTATACTTTTTACCGTGACCAAAGCTATAACGGAAGAGATGTAGGTAATGTAAAATTACCTGAACCCGTTGCTTCAAAAAATAAGATCTATGGTGGTTCATTAGGTGGTGCCATTATCAAAAACAAACTTTTCTTCTTCGTTAACTATGAGTCTGAAGAAAAAAGTGTTCCGGGTATTACTTTCAGTCCTAAAGGCGGATCCGGAAACGGTAACGTATCCAATACCAGTGTGGATTCATTGAGCAAACTGGCCAATTTTGTTCAGTCCAAGTTCAACTTCAATCCAGGTGCTTATGATAATTTTCCGAACTTCCTGACCAAGAACACCAAGTTCCTGGCCAAGGTTGACTGGAACATCAGCAACGTGCATAAACTCACCCTGAAGTATAGTGAACTGGTAAATACCAATGACCAGGCTTTGAACGGAAGTTCTATTCCTAATAACCCCAGCTTTTCACCAGCAGGAGGTTCCGGATCTATCAGTCGTTTACCCAATAACCGTTTCAGCTTAAACTCAATGGCTTTTGCCAATTCCAACTATGGTTTCAAAGATGTAGTAAGATCTGGTTCATTTGAATTGAACTCCAATTTCAGGGGTAAATTCTCTAACCAGTTATTGCTGACAGTAACCAAAGTACAGGATACAAGAACCGTTCCCGGTGGCGTGGTATTTCCTACAGTCGATATTTTCAACAACAATGGTCAGAATTACATGAGCCTGGGTGCAGATCCTTTTACCAGGAATAATGACGTAATCAATGACATTTATAGTTTTACCGATAACTTCAGTTATTATGCCGGGAATCATACCCTGACCGGTGGAGTTTCTTATGAATACCAGCGTGTGGGTAATATGTTCATGCCGGGAAGTGCGAGCTATTATGCATTCAATTCTTTGAATGACTTCATCACCAATAAGGCACCGGCCGCGTTCTCCTATACTTTCTCACTGGTACCTGGTCAGGACGCTGTTTATTCAGCTAACCTGAAAATCGGTCAGTTAGGTATCTATGCGCAGGATGAATACAATGTTAACCAGAACCTGAAACTGACTTTTGGATTACGTATCGATAAGCCTGTATATCCTGAGCAGCCGCTGGAAAACCCAAACATTACAGCTTTAAATTTTCCTGACAAAAACGGTAAACCCACCAATTATACAACTGGTGCATGGCCAAAGAGCACCATTTACTGGAGCCCAAGAATAGGTTTCCGTTACAAGATTGATGAGGAAAACCTGGTGATCAGAGGGGGTACCGGCATATTTACCGGAAGGATTCCATTTGTTTACCTGACAAACATTCCTACCAATAGTTCCATGTACCAGCAAAGCCAGCAGGTAACCAGTCCGGCTTTGTTACAGAACTATCTGTTTAACCCGAATCCGGATGCATACAAGAGCACTTTCACCCCAACACCTGGTATATTAGCCAGTGGTGCTAATATCGTGATGACCGATCCTAATTTTAAGTTTCCACAGGTATGGCGCTCCAACCTGGCTTTTGACAAGCGTTTTGGTAATGGCTGGTCATTTAGCATGGACCTTTTATACACTAAGGATTTGAATGCAGTGGTTATGAGAAATGCGAACCAGAAAGACCCTAACGGAACTGTTAGCAATGGTGGTGACACCAGACCCCGCTACCTGGCAACTGCTGACAGAAAGATTTACAGCAATATCGGTACCGCCATCGTTCTTGAAAATACCAACCAGGGATCCAGTGGCTCTTTAACCTTCCAGGTAGCGAAAGCAGCCACGAAAGGTTTTTATGGTTCACTGGCTTATACCATGAGTTATGCTTATGAAGTATCTGCGAATCCAGGAAGTCAGGCTACCTCCGTTTGGAACAGCAATGCCGCTATAGGAACCCAGAACAGTCTGGAATTGTACAATTCACAGTATGTAATGCCACACAGAGTCGTGGGTAATCTCTCCTATCGTGTAGAGTATGCCAAACACCTGGCTACCACCATTTCTATTTTTGCTGAAATTAATAAGCAAAGGAACTATAGCTATGTTTACAATGGAGACGTTAATAATGATGGTAACAGTTCTACTGACCTGATGTATATGACAAGAAATGTACTCTTTGTTGCACAATCAGCCAGTGGCGGTAACCCTGCCCGTACTGTTGCAGAGCAGCAGGATGCCTGGAACCAGTTTATTGATAATACCCCCTACATCAAACAGAACCTGGAAACTTATGCAGGCAGAAACTCAGCCTACTATCCATGGTATGCTAAGTTTGATGTTCGAATCCTGCAGGATATCTTTACTACAGTTGGTAAAAGGAAACATACCCTGCAGATCTCTGCTGATATCCTGAATGCCAGCAACCTCATCAACAAACAGTGGGGTGTTCAGCAAAACACTACAATTGCCAATCCCCTCGTTTTCAGGGGTTATAACACCAGTGGTCAGCCTACTTTCAACCTTGCCCAGTTAAGTGGACAGTTGGTGACCAAACCATTCCAGGATAACCTGAGTATCTTCAGTACCTGGGGTTTACAAATGGGTCTGAGATATATATTTTAATTGATACGAATTTTATACCCAAAAAAACCGGACCAAATGGTCCGGTTTTTTTTATAACCCGTTTTTAATTCAGAGAATCTGCGATAGTATTTCTTCTGCTTTATTTTTTCCAACCCCAGCTAAGAAAATCCGGTATTGCTTTTGCCCAGGTTTTAACATCGTGTGTACCCTCTGCCAGTTCCAGATAATGAATATGTTCATCTGTAAAACCCTTGGCCTTTAGCTCTACAATTAGGTCCAGTGCATCATCAATAGAGTCGATAATACCATTGTTATTCCTATCAGCCGTTTCATCCAGTTTACCACATTCAATAAAAAAGCGCAGCCAGGGATGAAAACTTCCTTTTCGTATCTGTAGGTGCATGAGTCTGTCCATTTCATCATCATATCCATCATTATATCCTTTACGCCGCCACCAGAGTGAAGCACTGAAAAGACCCACCCGCGTGAATTCACTGCTGTGGTTCCATACCATGTCCAGTGCACTCAACGCACCCAGGGAAAAGCCTGCAAAAGACTTATCCCGGAATGAGGGTATTTGGTACTTATGCCTAACCAGTGGGAGCAATTCTTCAAAAATAAATTTAGTATACAAGCCTGCCCGCGAACCTCTTCCTTTGTAATCGGCTGAATAAGCAGTTCCATATTCCATCTTTCGCTGGGGTCCGCAATGAACGCCAAGACAAATAAGGGGTTTGAGAGAATCTTTCCTGTACATCCCCTCCAGAATGCTTTCAAACTGCATTACCCGGAGGTCCTGCCCATCATTTATCAATAATAAGCTTAATGGTTCCCCAGCACTGTATCCAAGGGGCAGGTAAATATCAAAAATCACTTCTCTCTCCAGATAATCGGATTCGATAATAACCTCCTCAACGGTTAGTGTTGATAACGGACTAAGTTTTGTTTCAGCCATATCTCCAAAAATAATGGAATGATAACAATATAAAAGGAAGAAATCTGCACATTTAACCCGCATGTTTTATCACAAAGAAGAGAATACCTATGAAACAGCTTAAAATATTTTTCCATCTCCCTGCATTATTTTAATTGAGTTTGCTTAAATTGAAGGGAAATATCCCATCGGGAATAGTTAGTTAACAACTTCAAAAGTTTAGTTATGAAAAAAATTGGTATCCTATTCGGACAGGAAAGAAGTTTTCCGTTGGCGTTTGTAGAAAGAATCAACAGTAAGCAGATTCCGGGTATAACGGCAGAGCCCGTTAAAATCGATAAAGTAAAACAGGGGGAGCCCTGTGGGTATGATGTAATTATCGATCGTATAAGCCAGGATATCCCCTTTTATCGTGCTTATCTGAAGAATGCAGCCCTATGCGGGACCGCAGTTATTAATAACCCATTCTGGTGGAGTGCAGACGAAAAGTTCTTCAACAACTGCCTGGCCACTAAAATTGAAGTGCCGGTTCCTAAAACGGTCATACTTCCTTCACGAGACCTCCCGCCAGATACTTCAGACCAGTCATTTAGTAACCTGGCTTATCCCCTGGACTGGGAAAATATTTTCGAATATATTGGCTTTCCGGCTTATATGAAACCTTTTGCCGGTGGCGGATGGAAAAATGTATATAAACTACACGACAAGGAAGATTTTTTTGAAAAGCACAGTGAAACCAATCAATTGGTGATGTTGTTACAGGAGGAAATTATTTTTACAGAATATTACCGTTGCTATTGTATTGGCGGAAAGCATGTACGTATCATGTCTTATGAACCCAGAAATCCGCATCACCTCAGGTATGTAGCCGATTTTCAGCCATCGCCGGAAAGATTAAAACAGATGGAGGAAATTGTATTGCGCATCAATAAATACCTGGGATATGATTTCAATACGGTAGAACTGGCCATTAGAGATGGAGTGCCCTATGCCATTGATTTCTGTAACCCGGCTCCGGATGCAGACATTAAAAGTGTGGGTCAGGAAAATTTTGACTGGGTAGTGGAAACCTCAGCCAATTACGCCATTGAAAAAGCCCAAACACTCAAGGAAGGTGCCGACAACCTTACCTGGGGTGAATATATAAAGAGAGGAAGCAGCGGCGTTGCACTTTATTAAAACAGAAATTGTAATTCAAACCCGGTTTCCTGTCCAGAATAGGATACTAACAGGCACTTTTTTATGGCAAAACTATCCTTTGCAAGCTTCACCCTTGGCGTAGAAGAAGAATACATGGTAATTGATCCTGTTAGCAGGGAGTTGAAAAGCCATGAACAAAAGATTGTCCAGGAAGGTCAGAAAATACTAAAAGATAAGGTAAAGGCAGAAATGCACCAGGCAGTTGTTGAAGTAGGTACAGATATCTGCAGCGACATTGATGAAGCGTATAAAGATGTTGCTTCCCTCAGGGGCAATATTGCCCAGATTGCCGGAGACCTTGGCCTTTGGGTGGGTGCATCCGGAACACATCCTTTCAGTCACTGGAAAAACCAGTTAATTACTGACCATATCCGGTATAGTGAGATAGTCAATGAATTGCAGGAAGCCGCGCGTAGTAACCTGATTTTTGGGCTGCATGTACACGTTGGAATGGAGGACAGGAAAATGGCTATCCACATTGCCAATACGGCCAGGTATTTCCTGCCACACGTATATGCACTGAGCACCAACTCTCCTTTTTGGGAAGGAAGAGATACGGGGTACAAATCATTCAGGACAAAAGTATTTGACAAGTTTCCCCGTACCGGCATTCCGGATTACTTTGACAGCATTGAAACCTATGAAAGCTATGTTAACCTGCTGATTAAGACGAATTGTATTGACAATGCTAAAAAAATATGGTGGGATGTACGCGTACACCCCTTCTTCAATACCATCGAATACAGGATCTGTGATGTGCCCATGACCCTTAATGAGACGATGGCGATCACTGCCCTGTTCCAGGCGATAACTGCCAAAATATATAAATTAAGGAGCAAGAACCTCAATTTCATGATCTACCAGCGTTCGGTTATCAATGAGAATAAATGGCGGGCCAGCCGCTATGGCATCGACGGCACAATGATTGATTTTGGCAAAGAATCAGAAGTAAATACCCGTTTATTAATCAATGAACTTTTGGATTTCGTAGATGATGTGGTTGATGACCTGGGAAGCAGGCATATGATTAACCACGTAGCCAACATTTTTGACAAAGGAACTGGGGCTGACAGGCAATTGGAAGTTTTCAAGGAAACCGGTAACCTGGTGGATGTGGTGGACTATATCCACGACTCGTTTCTGGCAGTCTGAACCTCTATTCCTGAAAAGTTTGCCCTTTTTTCCTCTACCATTTTAGGTAACCAGTGAAAATTACCAGTCAGATCAACGACTTATCAATTGTCCGGTTTCGACCGCTTCCCTTAATCATCCAACCCACTACTGTGCGATTACTAACTACAAATCACTATCAGATTACCGGATTTTTGGCTCGAAAGGTATAGTCGATAAATAGGGAGAGACAATCAGGACGCTTTGAAGGAAAGGGTAACAGCCAATAAAAACCCAAAAATTACCCCTAAAAGCATCCTTTGTAGCCCAGGCAAGGCCATATATTGGAAATAAGTATTATAACTATATGATTTGCAATTCATTACTTCCATAGACCCTGGTAATCCCCAAAAGCAAGGAAGCCTGTCCCCTATTGAGGTAGGGCAAAAATCAACCTCCAAAAATATCAGTATTCAGGGCAACGAACTAACTTGCTCCGGTATCTATAAATTACCAAACTACCAAAATCACCCGAATTGACAGACGAGTACGAATTAATCAAGGGCTGTATCAAGCAGGATGCGCGAAGCCAGCGCATGCTATTTGACCGTTATGCGGGCAAGATGATGAGCGTATGTCTGCGCTATGCCAATGATACGATGGAAGCGGAGGATATGATTCAGGATGCTTTTATCAAAGTATATAAATACATAGGCCAGTTTAAGTTTGAAGGTGCTTTTGAGGGCTGGATCCGCAGGATTGTGGTAAATACGGCTATCCGTCACCTTGAAAAAAAGAAAATTCATTTTAAGGACATGGAAGACAACAGTCCGCACGCTCCCTCCATAGACCCACAAGCTTATATGCACCTTGGTGAAGATGACCTGATGAAACTGATTAACCAGCTACCCGATGGCTACCGAATGGTATTTAACCTGAATGCGATTGAAGGGTATAGCCATGAAGAGATTGCTGTTATGCTGAATATCCAGCCAGGCACGAGTAGGAGCCAGTTGGTAAAAGCCCGGAAAATGCTGCAACACCAAATTTTACAATTGCAAAAAATTGCTGTATAGAATGACCGATACTTCATTTGATGAATTCTTTAACGATAAACTAAAAGACCATGCTGCGTCCGTGCCGGCAGGCCTTTGGGATAAAGTGAAGGATACTCAAATGGATGCACATATCAACGACAAATTGAATGATTTTATCGCTCCGGTTCCTGCCGGACTTTGGGAAAAAATCACTGACACGCAGTTTGACAACACTCTTGCCGATAAATTATATAACCATTCTTCTCCCCTGCCCGATAACCTTTGGGAAAAAATTACTGACGGCCAATTGGATGATTTTGTAGCAGGTAAACTTACCAGTCACTCAGCCCCCGTACCCGATGGACTCTGGGAAAAAGTTAAGCCGGAAGAAAAGGATGACAGAAAGGGCTTTATTCTTTTCAGGTACCCTGTTGCTGCCATTTTGTTACTGGCTTTATTGCTGGGTGGCTCTTTTGCCGCCTACCAATTCTTAAATGGTAACGATACCCCCAAAATATCTGAACAGGCCTTACCGGAAAAGAGCCAACCTCCATCCGCTTTACCAGAAATCAATCCGAACAATACGAAAGGGGAAGCCAAACCCTCAGGCAATGTAAAGCCCCTGGAAGCGGAGATGCTGAATAAACAAACATCGCCTTCCACAAATACTAATGGGATAAATACCGAAAAAGAAGACCTGACCTCCCTTGCCGGAAACAGTAAGCATAAACCCGCTTCATCAGATCTACAAGGCTTTAAAACCCCGCAACCCGGATCACCGGATAAAAATACCAGCCTGCCTGTCTATACAGACCCTTTCAACACCGTTCATAATGGCCAGTTTTCTGCATCCGAAAAAGCGGGTATACCTGATAATGAAGCAACCGAATCAGCCGATTATTACCAACACAATCGGTTAACGGCATTTACCATAGCGGGAAACCTTAACAGGTATTCACTTTCACAGGGTATGGTGGATAAGAAGCTGTTAGGAAATAACCATACGAATCAATTCAGGAACGTCATCATTTGTCCCCCTGTAAGAGGTGGGTTAAACTCGGATTGGTATGTGGAGACATACCTGTCTCCTGATATTGCTTTTAAATCTGTTACCAATAATACAGCTTCTCAACAATTCCTGGCAAGGAAAGACAGTAGTGAATCTATGCGGGTAGGTTTTTCAGCCGGTGTAAGACTGGTAAAACCCCTTACTGAAAATATATTACTGAAAGCGGGATTGCAATATTCCCAGATAAATGAAAAATACGTTTACAGGACAGAAAATGAAGTAAAAACTACCACAGTGGTTTCTGTTCGTACCATTATCAGGGCTCCGGGCGATACAGTTATAGTAAGAGACACGAGTATTTTGATGCAGGTAGGTTATAAAAATAATACGGTAAAAAACAGGTTCCGCAGTCTGGACATTCCGATCACCATCGGCTACCAGTTTGGCAACGAGGACCTCAGGTTTGGCATCAATGCCGGCGTAATTGTGAACCTGTCTTCCTGGTACCAGGGCGTGATACTCGATAGTTCCCTGGCTACAGTACCACTGGCAAAAGACAATAGCAGCATGATTTATAAAAGTAATATTGGTCTGGGGCTATATGGCGGAATCAGTATAGTGAAAAAGCTCAGTGATGACCTCCACATATTTGCCGAACCCTACTTTCGGTATAACCTTTCGGATATGACCAATCCGCAGGCGAGTTATAAGCAAAGATTTAGTTTAGGTGGCATATCCTTGGGCTTGCGCTTTAACCTTAACAGGTATTAATTAACATTTTGCAAGCAACAGTGACAACCCATACGGTATCTAATTAAATGAAGCGAGAACACAAAAAATGAAAAAAATATTATTCATATCCACCGCATTATTTGCCTTCTTTTTTACCTCCTGTAAAAAAGAACTTTCGGATGATTTTAACCTGTACACGGGCAATCCCTTAAACGATACTGTTTGGGTAAGAAATGTTTCGGGCAGTGCATCCGTGAATGAACTGATAGGATTATTATCCCCCACTATTGTTATTGATTCTTTTGAAGTGAGCAGGGATACCACCCTGTCATATGGCGACAGTCTGGAGGTATTTATCAGCGGTTCTTCCCTGATTGGCACAGGAACCGGTGGTGGGCCTGCCGGAAGTATCGCGCCCGGAAAAGTACGTCTTGAAATAATCAGGTTGAAAACAAAAGGGGACTTTATCAAGTTGTATAAGCCCACTACTGCCAATAATTACCTGCTTGAAACCGGTGGCGCTTTTTTCATCCGCATCAGCAGGGATGGTAAGGAACTATCTCTGGCACCGGGTAAAACAATTAGAATCCGTTTCAGTGATACAGAGGCTGTCAAAAACAATATGCAGCTATTTAATGGGGCTGAAACCACCCCTTACCCATCCTTTCCTTTTAATATCATAGATACCAATTTCACCTGGGTGAGGGATGCAGACACCAGCTACCTGAAAACTTTCCAGAAAACAGTAACAACCCAGTCTCAAACAACGGTTATCAACGGCTACGAAATCGTTTCCAGTAACCTTCGCTGGCTATCAGCAGAAAGGTATGTGGATAGCACAAGACAAAAAACAAAGATTACAGCCATCCTTCCACTGAATTTTACCAATAAAAATACGGCTGTGTTTGCTGTATTCACAGACCAGAAAACCATCGTTAACCTGAAAGCGGATTTCACATCACGGTCATTTGCTGCCATCAATATTCCTTTACTTAGCAAGATTAAGATTGTCAGTATATCCAGGATTGGCGGGGATCTGTATCTGGGAACAAAGGACGTAAATGATGTAGGGAGTGTTACTGCCTACCAGGTTAAACCTGATAGGGCCAGTCTGAAAGATATCCTTCTCTTTCTCAATAGTTTGTAAATAAAGTGATTTAGCTAAATTATAAAAGCTGCCGGATATTATCAGTCCTTATTTTTTGAAATCAAAAAGGGTAGCGGTAAAAATGGCACGTTCCCTTTTCTTAAAAATGACATCCCAGTTACCCTTGTACCTTAACACCCTGGGTACTGTCAAGCCCTGGAACTTTGTCATTTCCACTTCCATACTTACATCAAAATCATAGACACCGGCTTTGTAACTGAGAGAGTAGTTACGTGCCAATACTTCCAGCGTTTTCAGGTCAAACCAGGTTACCATCTGGTCTACTACTACCCTGTCGCTTTTTACTTTTTCTTCTTTGGGAACAATAGAGAATACATAGCTCAATACACCATTGTATTCTTTTATATCCAGTTTATAATCGTAAAGCTTGTGCGCACTTTCGTCATAGAGATCAAGTTTGTCACCAATAAATGGAATACCGGAGATTTTTTTACCGGGATTAAAAAATAACATCTTCAATTGTTCCTTGTGTTTGGCCATTCCCCTTTTTTCACTTATCTGCAGGTTACGACCCTTTACAATATTGTTTTCACCACAGATAGTATCCTTTGTAAAAAAAAGTCCGGCATACAATTCCGGGGTAAGGTAATTATACGCATGCTTTTTATCGTAAAAGTCGCCGGTCACTTTTTCCTCGATTACATCCATGGTTCTGCAGCCATTTAACCTGTTTTGGCGGGTTTTACTGAATAAGGAAGCCTTTACTTTCTCTTGTTTATCCAGCATTTTAATATCATTATAGGAGCTGAATCCCAGGATGTGCAGGTTACGGAAAGCTTTGTAAAAAGTGGTGTCCTCCTTTATCTGGTTGAGAAGTGTCCTGTAATCAAAATTATTTCTCACTACCACTTCTGCCAGGGTGAACCTATGCTCATCTATGATCACAGAAGTATCCTGTGAAAAGGTTTTTAGGGATACGAAAAGGAGGAAAAAGAAAGAATAGCGCATTATTTGGGGAATATCATTTTATAATCAACTTTTACCTTTCCCTTACTGATATCATTGAGTTTTCCCTTCAAGAGTTTTTTACGGAGTGGTTTAAGGTAATCAATAAAAAGTTTTCCTTCAATATGGTCATACTCATGCAATATAACCCGGGCGGTAATTCCGTTAAAAGTTTCGGTATGGGTTTGGAAATGTTCGTCCTGGAAAGTTAGGGTTACTGTTTCTCCACGCATCACGTCTTCCCTGATTTTAGGGATACTCAGGCAACCTTCGTTATACACCCATTCATCCCCGGTTACCGACTCAACTTTGGCATTGATAAATACCTTTTTCACACCGGGGCTATCAGGATAAATATCCATTTCATCTTCTTCCAGGTTCTCAAAAATCTGGAGACTGTCAATTACAAAAAGACGAATGTCTTTATTAATTTGGGGTGCAGCCAATCCTACCCCATTACTGGCATACATGGTTTCCCACATATCTTCTAACAGGGTTGGCAGCCCTTTATAATCAGGCGCTATCTCCTTACTCACTTTGCGCAAAACAGGTGCCCCATAGGCAACAATTGGAAAAATCATGTTATAGTGCTGGGTTTAATACAATTTCGCAAAAATACCGGAAAAGCACTAAACAGGCTGCGTCTGCTCACCGGGAAACACAAAAGCAGGTAATTTAACTTATTGACTGCAGGTATTCCTGTAGCATGATGGTGGCAGCAATCTGGTCGATATTCCCTTTTTGCTGTCTGTCTTTCTTTTTCATACCCATTTCCACCATCGCACGGGAAGCCATTTTGGAGGTGAAACGCTCGTCTACTGTTTCAACGGGAATAGTCGGAAATTCCTTTTTTAATCGAAGTATGGCAGCTTTCACCAGTGGAGTGGCATGTGTTGCAGAATCATCCAGGTTAAGGGGCTCCCCAATCAGGATTAGGTCAACTGTTTCCTGCAGCATATACTTTTTCAGAAATACAAATAGTTCCCTGGTTTCAATGGTTGTCAGGGCTACTGCAATAATTCTGAGGGGGTCTGTCACGGCCAGTCCTGTTCGCTTACCACCATAATCAATACATAATATTCTGCCCATAATCCTTTATTTGTACCCTGGAATTTATTGACATCCTAAGGGTGTCGCTATTCCATTGCATTTGCTAAAATACCAGCCTGTCTGCAATTACCAGTACCCCAAATACAACACTGGCAATTCCATTAGCGGTCATAAATGCCAGGTTAACCCTTCTCAAATCATCCGGTTTCACCAAAGAATGCTGGTAATAAAGCATCCCTATAAAAACAGCTACTCCTATCCAATATAGCCAGTGAAATTCCCCATAGATTCCTGCAGCAATAACACTAAGGGCACTTACCAGGTGCAGTATTTCAGAGACGGATAGCGCCCTTGGCTTTCCCAGAAGGGAGGGTATGGAATACAATTGTTCGGATTGGTCAAATTCTACATCCTGCAGGGAATAAATGATATCAAAACCGCTTACCCAAAAAACAACTGCCAATGAAAACAAGATGGGCAATACAGCAAAATGCCCGGTTACCGCCAGGTAAGCCCCTATCGGAGCAAGAGATAATCCAAGTCCGAGCACCAGGTGACAAAAGGCTGTAAACCTTTTGGTATAACTGTAAAACAATATAACAAACAGGGCAACAGGCGACAGGTAGAAGCAAATAGGATTGAGCAAAAAAGTAGCTGTTACAAAAATCAAACAATTAATAATAACAAACCACAATGCACTATTGGCTGAAATGATTCCCTGGGGTATTTCACGGATGGCTGTTCGGGGGTTTTTGGCATCGAATTGCCTGTCCAGGTACCTGTTAAACGCCATTGCAGCATTCCTTGCGGTAACCATACAAATCAACACTAAACCGAAAATGGCCACCATGGGGGGCAGCCAATTATGCAAGCCTGAACTGACAGCATATGAAGGGTTGGGAGAGGCCGTTCTTTCTGATACGCCTAAAAAAAATCCAATCATCGCAAATGGCATTGCAAAAATCGTATGCGAAAATTTTACCAGACTCAAATATTTCTTAACCGTAACCATATTTGCACTAACTAAATATTAAAAAACAATTCCCTATTACTATTGCAGGAAAACCCTATTGGGTAATGCGTCCTTTTACCAATTCCCAAATCACGATTCCCGCAGCTACAGATATGTTCAGGGAATGTTTCATCCCTGACTGTGGTATTTCAATACAGCCATCACAAAGCGCCAGAACCGAATCATGAACACCTTCCACTTCATTTCCGAAAACCAGGGCTGATTTGGCTTCGGGTAAGCTGAAATGGGCTAAGGAAAGGCTTTTTTCGGCTTGTTCTACGGCAAAAATCCGATAACCCAATTGCTTCAAAGCAACCACAGCCTCCACCGTAGTAGGATAATACATCCAATCTACAGTTTCAGTGGCGCCAAGTGCTGTTTTATGAATATCCCTGTGGGGTGGTTGTGGCGTATACCCACATAAACAGATTCCTTCTACCAGGAAGGCATCCGCTGTCCTGAATACACTTCCCACATTATGCATGCTTCGGATATTATCCAAAACAACCATAATCGGATGCTTGGGTGACTGCTTAAATGCGTCTACCGACATTCTTCCCAGTTCCTCCATGCTCAGTTTTCGCATCCTGCAAAGGTAAACCCATCCGTTCATATAAACGAAAGCGCAAAATCGGTGAAAACCCTTATTTTGTTTAACCTTAACCAATAACTGAAACCATGAGAAAAACAGTCTCCCTGGCCTTATTAGTGGCCGTAATGACCCCTTTTGCTGTTCAATCCCAGTCTGAAAAAATTGACGCTGCAATGATGCAGAAAATTCGTCAGGAAGGGCTTAACAATTCACAGGTAATGGATATTGCATTTAACCTTACCGACAAGAATGGCCATCGGTTAACAGCTTCTCCCGGTTTCATGCGTGCAGCCAATTACGCCAAAGAAATGCTGAAAACCTGGGGATTATCCAATGCAGCCATTGAACCCTGGGGTGAATTTGGAAAAGGATGGGAACTGGAAAAAAGCTATCTGGCTATCACTGCGCCTTATTATAAGCCATTGTCCGCCTACCCAAAAGCATGGACTGCGGGCACCAAAGGAATGAAAAGTGCCGAAGTACTGGTGATCAGTGCTAAAGATTCTGCCTCACTGGAATCTTATCGTGGCACATTGAAGGGTAAACTGCTTATACTGGATCAATTAACTGATTATAAACAAAGCTTTACAGCAGATGCACATCGTTATACGGATGCAGAACTGGAAACAATGACCAATGCCAAGCCACAGGCACCCAGACAGGCTTTTGACCGCAATGATACGGCTGCCCTGAGAAGGCAACGCGAATTTATGGCCAGTCGCGGAGGTGGCGGCGCAGCCAGGGTAATGGCCCTGTTAAAAGAAATGGCCAGGACTGAGGGAGCCATTGCAATGCTCAGCAATGGTTCAACCAGAAGCCATGATGGAACGATATTTGCTTCCGGTGGCGGTTCATATAAAAAAGATGATCCTGAAAATTTTCCTGATATCGTTTTGGGTATTGAAGACTATAATACCATCCTGCGGATTGCCAAAGCAGGTATGCCTGTAAAGATGGACGTAGAGGTGAAGACCCGGTTCCAAACCAAGGACCTGCAAGGGTATAATGTAATCGCAGATATTCCAGGGTCTGATCCTGCTCTGAAAGATGAAATTGTAATGATAGGGGCACACCTGGATTCCTGGCAAACCGGAACGGGGGCTACCGACAATGCTTCAGGTTCTTCTGTGATGCTGGAAGCCATCAGGATACTAAAAACATTGGGCATACAGCCCAGGAGAACCATCCGTATCGGTTTATGGAGTGGTGAGGAAGAGGGACTACTGGGATCACGCGGCTATGTAAAAAATACTTTTGCGGATCCGGCAACCATGGAACTAAAACCAGCCCATGAAAAATTTTCTACTTATTTCAACATTGATAATGGAACGGGAAAAATCAGGGGTATTTACCTGCAGGGGAATGAGGCTTGTAAGGACATCTTTACCCAATGGTTAGCTCCGTTTAATGACCTGGGCGCCAAAACAATAACCATCAGCAATACGGGTGGTACTGACCACCAGTCGTTTGATGCAGTTGGCCTGCCCGGTTTTCAGTTTATACAGGATCCCATTGAATACAATACCCGAACCCACCACAGTAATATGGATGTGTATGACCACCTGATTGGGGATGACCTGAAACAAATTGCTACCATCGTTGCTGCCTTCGTATATAATGCAGCCCAGCGTGACAATAAATTACCCCGCAAAGAAATGCCGAAAGCCAGACAGGGAGGGTTTTAGGGGTTTGTGGTTGTAATGGGTGGTCAGGGGTTAAGTGAGGTTTATCACTTAACCCCTGACTTCTTATCCACATCCTTTGCCTTTCTCCCCTCCTACTTAGAGGGCATCATTATATTTGTTGCCCATGGCGAAATCGGGCACAGATACTCCATTGATGCAGCAGCACAGGGCTATTACACAAAAGTACCCTGATGCCATCCTTTTATTCAGGGTTGGCGATTTTTATGAAACATTTGGTGAAGACGCCATTATTGCCTCCAAAGTACTGGGCATTACGCTTACCAAAAGAAACAATGGTGCCGCCGCTTCCAGCGAGCTCGCCGGATTTCCGCACCATGCCCTGGATACTTATCTCCATAAACTGGTGAAAGCCGGTTACCGGGTGGCCATCTGTGACCAATTGGAAGACCCTAAAACAGTAAAGGGTATTGTTAAGAGAGGCGTTACAGAACTCGTTACTCCGGGTATTGCTACCAATGATAAATTACTGGAACACAACAGCAATAATTTTCTGGCAGCCCTGCATTTTACAGATACCCGTATTGGTATCGCATTCCTGGATATTTCAACAGGCGAATTTTTTATTGCCGAAGGCAATGAGGAGTATATTGATAAGTTACTCCAGAGTTTGCAACCTGCAGAAGTCATTTTTCAAAGAAATTACCAGAAACACTTCAAGGAAAACTTTGGAACAAGGTTTTACACGTATACCATGGAGAACTGGCTTTTTGATGAGGCATTTGCCACTGAAAGCCTGTTAAAACATTTCCAAACACATTCTTTAAAAGGATTTGGTATTGAAGGGATGCACCAGGGTATAGTTGCCGCAGGTGCCATTCTGTATTACCTGAAGGAAACAGAACATCCTAACCTGCAACACCTCACTTCTGTGCAGAGAATGGAAAGGGACGATTTTTTGTGGATGGATCGTTTTACCATCCGTAACCTCGAATTACTCCATACCGGACAGGATTCCGGGAATAGCCTGTTGAAAGTATTGGACAATACGGTTAGTCCCATGGGCGCCCGACTCCTAAAAAGGTGGTTACTTTTTCCACTAATGGATGCGGCCAGGATACAGGAACGGCTCGAAACGGTTGCCTACCTTATCTTACAGCCGGAACTGCGCAAACAACTTTCTCAGGCAATTAAAATATGTGGCGATATTGAAAGACTGGCCGGTAAAATTCCCCTCAAAAAAATAAATCCCCGCGAAGTTATGCAACTGGCCAGGGGCTTACAACAAACAGAACTGGTCAAAAAAGCGGGTGCTGCAGCTGATAACCCTTTCCTGCAAAGGCTTTCGGATGCCCTTAATGGATGTCAGCTCATTTTGGACAGGATCCTTGTGGAAATACCTGAGTCTCCGCCCGTATCTGCCGCCAAGGGTGGTGTTATCAATAGCGGCGTTCACCAGGAATTAGACCAGTTAAGGGCCATTGCCACCGGGGGAAAAGAATATTTAATCGGTATCCAGCAAAGAGAAGCAGAAAAAACAGGAATTAGTTCTTTAAAAATCAGCTTCAACAATGTGTTTGGTTATTACCTGGAAGTAACGCATGCACATAAAGATAAGGTTCCTGAGAACTGGATACGAAAACAGACACTGGTAAATGCCGAAAGGTATATCACGCCCGAATTAAAAGAATACGAAGAAAAAATAATCGGTGCAGAAGATAAAATACAGGCGATTGAGTTTGCATTGTATGACCAGTTATTGCTGGCATTGCAGGATTATTTGTCGCCACTGCAGGTAAATGGAAATATCCTTGCCACCATCGACTGCCTCCTTTGCTTTGCAGAAAATGCATTGCATTTCAACTATAAGCAACCGGTGATACACGAGGGGCTTGAACTGGAATTGAAAGAAAGCCGTCACCCGGTAATTGAACGGAACCTGCCGGCAGGGGAACCCTATATTTCCAATGACATAACACTGAATCCTTCGGAGCAACAAATCATCATACTTACCGGTCCCAATATGAGTGGTAAAAGTGCCATTCTCCGGCAAACAGCCCTCATTACGCTGATGGCGCACATGGGTAGTTTTGTGCCCGCAACCGAAGCCCGTATACCTTTAACCGACAAGATATTTACCCGTGTGGGGGCGAGCGATAACTTAAGTGGTGGTGAGTCTACTTTTATGGTGGAGATGAATGAAACCGCCAGTATTATCAATAATATATCCAGTAGAAGCCTGGTATTACTGGATGAAATAGGACGGGGTACTTCCACTTATGATGGTATATCCATAGCCTGGAGTATAGTAGAGTACCTGCAGTCGGCTACTACAGCACCCAAAACCCTTTTCGCCACTCATTACCATGAACTGAATGAACTGGAAGAGAAATTGCCCCGGGTATTCAACTACCATGTAACCAATAAGGAAATTGGCAATAAAATTATTTTTTTGCGCAAACTGGCCAGAGGCGGCAGTACCCATAGTTTTGGTATACATGTAGCCAGAATGGCCGGTATGCCCCCTTCCCTGATAGAAAGGGCCAATGCAGTATTAAGCCAACTGGAAGAAAAACACGTGGAAGACTTACCCGGAAAATCTATCGGAAAAAATCTGCAACAACTTTCTGCACCCAAATTGCAGCTTTCTATTTTTGATGCACACTCCCAAACCTTTGATGAAATTCGAAAAATGCTGACCGAAATGGATATCAACCGCCTTACACCTGTGGAAGCTTTGATGAAACTGAATGAGATCAAAGGTTTGTTGAAATGAGGTACCCGATCAAGGCAGCGATGAACCAATACTTAATTATACACTGATAATATTAACCTATGAAACAATCCCTTGCACAAATGGCGTTGGTGGTGGCGGATTATGATGAAGCCATTTCCTTTTATACACAAAAAATGCATTTTGAATTACTGGAAGATACCCAACTGAGCCCCACCAAAAGATGGGTATTAATCATACCCAAGGGTTCCAGCGGATCAGCCATCCTGCTGGCCAAAGCTGCGAATGAAGAACAATTGAGCAGGGTGGGCAACCAGACAGGGGGAAGGGTTTTTCTATTTTTGCATACAGACGATTGCTGGCGTGATTACCATGAAATGGTAGCCCACCACATTCGTTTTGTAAGACCACCCGCTGAAGAAGCATATGGCACAGTGGCCGTATTCGAAGACCTTTATGGTAATTTATGGGATCTGATTCAACCCAAATAATCAACCACATTTATAGGTAACTGAGCCACCAATAGGTATGGGATGCTTTGAATACACTGTATTTTTTACAGGGATAATATAAGGCCGCTACCAGGGCAATCCAGATAAGGTAAACCGCCCATAATGGGTAGCCAAAATTAAGGGGTCTGAAATAGATCATTCCGGTATTTGCCTGGTCAATAGTAAATCCACTAATAAAAAAGGCGATGACGGTTAAAAGGTGAATGATAAAAAAGTGGAGGATATAATAAAACATAGGTACTCTTCCAAATATTACCATCAGATCAGTAATGACAGACTTTATTTTTTCGAGCCAGGCAAGCAATACCAATGCCGGGCCAATAGTCATACAACAAAACAGAAAAGAAGGCGGATATTTGGTAAGGTTTAAAAAAGAAAGCATAGTAGCCGTGGTATTTTTTTGCGTTTGCCAGGGGAAGAGATCGCCGTAAACATTTATCCCCCTGAGCAGAAAAAATACAAGAATGGCAACCATTCCCGACCTCATCAATATTTTTCTTCTTTTGATAGGATCATAATGGCTGGTGAACAAGGAACCCATGGCATATCCTATCATCATAATCCCCGGCCAGGGGAGCAGCGGATACAATACACCAAAAACATATCCTGGCTGGTACTCAGTAAAATTCTGTTGGTGAAATATTCCCCACCAAAATGAAACCGGCGAAGCTGGTGGCGCATTCCATACATCCAACAGGTTGTGACCCGCAACCATTAAAATACCGATTGCAAGGATGGCATATACGGGCAGGTAAACACACAAAGCCATAATAAGCATGGATATTCCGATTACCCAAATAACCTGAATTACAATAAAATGATAAAAGGGATCAAAACTGAAAATGAGGTTAAACAGAATTAACTCCAATACTACCAACCAAAAACCCCGCTTTACCAGATACAACGACAATTCTTTTTGGCTCATTTTTCTACCGGCCAAAAAAACAGAAGCACCTGCCAGCAGTACAAAAATTGGGGCACAAAAATGGGTAATCCATCTGGTAAAAAATAGCCATACAGTGTTAGTAGCAGGGTCGGTCGGATTTGAGGTCATGGCCGAAATGTGAAAAAAGTCACGCACATGGTCCAGCGCCATTATTACCATTATGATTCCCCTAAGCACATCAATGGAGTCAATTCTCTTTTTAATAAGCAGGTTATCCGGCATGAAAGTCTTTTCAGGAAAAGTACAGAAAGATTTTACGGGAAACAATAGCCAAAAGGTAATTACCGATAACTTATCACCAATACTGTGGGAAGGGGATCCGACAAAAGAATCCCTTATTGGGCAAGGTAACCGGAAACTTTTTTATGCAGTGCATTACTGAGGGGAACTACCGGTAACCTAACGGCATTCATAAGCAATCCCATTTCAGCCATGAATGCTTTTACACCTGCCGGGTTGTTTTCAGCAAACATTAAATCGTATGCCTCCAGTAAAGCATCATTAACCATTTTGGCTTCCGGGAAACGATTATCCAGCCCAAGCCTCACGAGATGGGAAAATTCTTTTGGGAAGGCATTGGCTGCCACACTAATCACACCGTCCATGCCACAAGCCAGTTGTGGCAAAGCCAGCGAATCATCCCCACTTACCACTAAAAAATCTTTGGGTCTGTGCTTCAGCAGTTCCATACATTGTAACATATCTCCGGAGGCTTCTTTAATGCCTGCAATATTGGGTATTTCAGCTAAAGCCAGGGTAGTGGCAGCTGTCATATTTCGACCTGTACGGCCTGGAACATTGTACAGCAAAATGGGCCTGGGTGATGCTTCTGCCAGTGCCTTATAATGCGCAATGATGCCTTCCTGAGAAGGTTTGTTATAATTGGGTGAAGCACTTAAAACCGCAATGGCTTTGTCGAGTGGGTATGATTTCAGGTCTTTTACCAGTTCGGCCGTATTGTTTCCACCGATACCAACCACAACAGGCACCCTTTCTGCCACTTTATCAAAAGTATATTGTACAATCGCCAGTTTTTCGGCTTTGTCCAGTGTGGGGGTTTCTCCTGTGGTACCCAGGGTAACCAGGTATTCCACGCCACCGTTGATCAGAAAATCAATCACTTTTCCCAAAGCAGGATAATCTACTTCACCATTTTGGGTAAATGGGGTAACCATTGCAACTCCTGTCCCTATTAACTGCTCACGTAACGACATTCTCAATAATTATTAAATACAAATTTTTATTCTATACTGATATTCCATTCCCACTTCCTACCCCTCAACTTTCTATTGTTTCCCAAAAACCCATTTTTCCATATTTCTCAATACGGTAATCTGTTCTTTGTTTAGGATCAAACTGTTTAACCTCCTGCAGTGACTTTAGTATTTGAGTTTTTAGCAAAGCCGCAGCTTCCGCATAATCCCAGTGGGCACCCCCAAGCGGTTCAGTTACGATTTCATCCACCAGTCCGAAACCTTTCATATCGGTTGCGGTAAGCCGTAATTGCTCTGCAGCCGTTTCTTTCTTATCCCAGCTTCTCCAAAGAATGGAACTACAGCTTTCGGGTGATATTACCGTATACCAGGTATTTTCCATCATCAAAACCCTGTCTCCCACCCCGATACCAAAAGCACCACCACTGGCTCCCTCTCCTATAATAACTACTATTACCGGTACTTTCAACCGGATCATTTCATAAATATTCCTGGCAATGGCCTCTCCCTGACCCCTCTCCTCTGCTTCCAGACCCGGAAAAGCCCCTGGGGTATCTATCAGGCAGATAACGGGTTTATTGAACTTTTCAGCCAGTTTCATTAACCGAAGGGCTTTGCGGTACCCTTCCGGATTGGCCATTCCAAAATTGCGCAACTGGCGTGATTTGGTATTGATCCCTTTCTGCTGGCCAATCATCATAACGGTTTCTCCATCCAATTGTGCAAATCCCCCAACCATGGCCTTATCATCCTTAAAATTGCGGTCTCCAAAGAGCTCCACAAAATTGGTACACATATTTTCTATATACTTAAGGGTATAAGGTCTGTCAGGATGACGGCTCAATTGAACCCGCTGCCAGGGGGTTAGGTGGGCCGTAATTTCTTTCCTTTTTTCCAGTATGGAATCCTTTAATTGATTCAGTGTTGCCGTATAATCAATCTTGGGGTTCTTTTCCGCCAGTTTTTGGGTATCATCAATCTGCTCATATACTTCCTTAATAGGCGTCTCGAAGTCAAGGAATTGTCTGTTTGGGTATTGAGGCATAGCAATGTTTGAGACAGTAAAATTAGGGGTTGAAAGTTTTTTTTGAAAAGATTTGTTTAAAAGTTCTTTCCACCTATCTTTGCCGTCCGAAAAAACGGGTTAAACACCGCATTTTGGTATGAATCGGTAGTTCAGTTGGTTAGAATGCCGCCCTGTCACGGTCCCGAGTACTCGGGACGGGTTCGAGTCCCTCGGGACAAAAAGTTCTTTGTGTATTTTAAATCAGATGCCATAAAGAGGGAGAATTTTCTCAAGGCTCAGAAAAATAAATCTTTTTATCAATCTTTGATAAATCGTATGGATCGGTAGTTCAGTTGGTTAGAATGCCGCCCTGTCACGGTCCCGAGTACTCGGGACGGGTTCGAGTCCCTCGGGGCAAAAAGTTCTTTATGTATTTTGTATATATTCTGCAAAGTAAAGTTGATGCTTCTTTTTACATTGGTTTTACAGAAAACCTTGAAAAAAGAGTGCTACAACATAATAATGGTGAATCTGCTTATACGAGTAGAAAAATGCCATGGATTTTGGTTTACTTTGAAGAATTCTCATTTAAATCAGATGCCATTAAAAGGGAGAAATTCCTAAAGGCTCAGAAAAATAAATCTTTTTATCAATCTTTGATAAATCGTATGGATCGGTAGTTCAGTTGGTTAGAATGCCGCCCTGTCACGGTCCCGAGTACTCGGGACGGGTTCGAGTCCTTCGGGACAAAAAGTTCTTTGTGTATTTTAAATCAGATGCCATTAAAAGGGAGAAATTCCTAAAGGCTCAGAAAAATAAATCTTTTTATCAATCTTTGATGAATCGTATGGATCGGTAGTTCAGTTGGTTAGAATGCCGCCCTGTCACGGTCCCGAGTACTCGGGACGGGTTCGAGTCCTTCGGGACAAAAAGTTCTTTGTGTATTTTAAATCAGATGCCATTAAAAGGGAGAAATTCCTAAAGGCTCAGAAAAATAAATCTTTTTATCAATCTTTGATAAATCGTATGGATCGGTAGTTCAGTTGGTTAGAATGCCGCCCTGTCACGGCGGAGGTCGCGGGTTCGAGTCCCGTCCGGTCCGCCAGAGTCAATCTCAAAACAAACTAAAAGCCTGCAAATCGTTGATATTGCAGGCTTTTTCGTTTTTGTACTTTGTCAAATCACTACACTTTTCTCCAAAAACCAGTGAGTAATTCAGTGAGTTCGCTATTAACAAAAAATTACTCACTGAAAACTTAATAACTTACTGATTATTAAGTTGTTCAATAGCTGAACATCTTGTTTAGTAGTATTTGTAAATCGAAATTTGTAAACACTTAAATCTATTTGAAATGTTAGACAAGAGTTTCGGTTTGCTCTTCTATTTGAAGAAGCCAAAGAATTATCAGAAAGGTGAAATACCAATCTATTTGCGTGTTACCGTTGATGGTATTTCCAAAGAATTATCAATAAAAAGAAGTTGCGATCCGGAGCGTTGGAATTCATCGTCAGGCAGAGCAATGGGGACCAAAGAAAGTATTAAGTCATTAAATACTTACCTCGAATCTTATCAATCTAAAGTGTATGAAGCGAAGCGCAAGCTTGTCGATGGCGGTCAGATAATTTCAGCACATGCAATTAAAGATATGCTCCTCGGCAATGATCAAAGAGGGAAAATGCTGATTAGGATTTTTGAAAACTATAATGACAACGTGAAGAAACTAATTGGTATAGATTATTCTAAATCTACCTGGACAAAATATGATCGTACAAAACGGCTTACCCAGGAATTTGTAAAATTTAAATACAACACTGATGACATTCACATTCAACAGATAAACTTTGAGTTTGCATCTGAATTGGAAATCTGGTATAAGACAGCCAGGAAGTGCGGCCATAATGCGACGATTAAGTATATAAGCATCTTAAAAATGATTATCCTTTATTGCGTGGACAATCAGTGGCTTTCTCATAATCCTTTTGCAAGATTTAAATTTAAAAAAGAAGAAGTACACCCAACTTTCCTTACCAAAGAGGAAATTAAACGCATTGTAGAGAAAGACATTTCTATGGAAAGGCTTAGTCAGGTCAGGGATGTATATATCTTTTGTTGCTTCACCGGCCTTGCTTATGCAGATGTTGAAAAACTAAAGCGTACTGAGATTTCGGTAGGTATAGATAATGAACTTTGGATATTCACAGACAGGCTCAAAACAAGCATCAAATCGAGGGTTCCTTTATTACCGAATTCATTGGAAATAATCAATCGTTACAAAGACAATCCCGCCTGTATTAATGCCAATAAAGTTCTCCCGGTTTTAAGTAATCAGAAATACAATTCCTACTTAAAGGAAATTGCGGAAATCTGCGGAATTACAAAAACACTTACCACGCATACCGCCCGCCATACATTCGGAACAACAGTAACCCTAGGTAATGGCGTACCAATAGAGTCCGTAAGCAAAATGCTAGGTCATAAAAAGATCTCAACAACTCAGCATTATGCAAGGGTACTGGATATTAAAGTAAGTGAGGATATGCAGAGGTTGAAGAATAGGCTAAGCTTATCGTCAGATACGCCAGCGCAATAATTAAAACAACATGAAACAAATAAAGAAAAGCAATAGCCTTTACGAATCAATAAAATCATTAATTGAAGAGTCGAAAGCACAAATTGTCCGAAAAGTAAATATCAGTATTATTCTGACTTACTATGAAATTGGTAGAATGATAGTTGAGGACGAACAATGCGGAAAATCCAGAGCCGGATATGCAGACGAAACGCTTAAGCAATTGAGCATTGATCTGACAAGGGATTTTGGAAAAGGATTTTCTCATCGGAATCTTGAATATTTTAGAAAATTCTACCTCAATTACAGCAATCGAATTTCGCAAACACCGTCTGCGAAATCTGCCAGACCAAGTAAGTTGAAATCAGCTAAAAGCAAAAATTCAATTTCGCAAACACTGTCTGCGTTTTCTCAAAGCTTTCTGTTAAGCTGGTCTCATTATATACTTTTACTGAAAATTGACAACAAAGACGAACAGAGATTTTATGAAATTGAATCCGGAAAAAATAATTGGTCCGTTCGGGAATTGCAAAGGCAGTTTGATTCCTCCCTCTATGAACGCCTGGCTTTATGTAAGGATAAAAAGTCAGTAAAGGAATTGGCTCGCAGAGGGCAAATCATCGAAAAGCCTTTGGATGCCTTAAAGCATCATACCGTTCTTGAGTTTCTAAATTTAAGGGAAGACGAGCGGTACTCAGAATCTGACCTGGAAAATGCCATCATCAATAAGATCGAGCATTTTATGCTGGAGCTCGGCAAAGGCTTTCTGTTTGAAGGCAGGCAAAAGCGATTCACATTGGAT